>NZ_MKEQ01000001.1:0-638653 GCF_001875655.1 Enterobacter hormaechei ATCC 49162 | reverse complement strand
CTGAGCATGGCTAACATCGCGCCGACGGCGGCCCGTAATCCGATTCCATGGCAGCGCAGATTGCGCAACATCGCCTATTTGCCGAAGCGGTCCCTGGTGAAACGCTTTATGGATGAGGTCATTCGGCAGGCGATGGTGCTGGTGCAGGAGGAGCTTAACAAGCAGGGAACCCAGAGCCATATCAGTGATGCGTCAGACGATCGTATCCGCCTGGAAGTGGATTTAGGCAATGAGCTGAACTTCATTTATGAAGTCAGGCTGCGCGGCTACAACTCGCCGACCTTTGCGCTGGCGGCCATAGAGAATGACGAAAACCAGGCAGAACAGCACAGATACTACCGGGCTGAAGTCTATCTTAAAGAAGGTGGACAGAATTACGATGTGATGGGCTGGAACCAGGAGCAGTTAATTAACGATATTCTGGACCAGTACGAGAAACATCTGCACTTCCTGCATCTGGTGCGTTAAACCTCACTGTCTGTAAGCCCCTGAAGCATCTGCTTCAGGGGACACCGTGCCCGCTTTATTCCCGCATCGCCAGCGCGCTGGCGCTTGCCGGATCGAACAGCGAAATACTCTCGATCTGATCCAGCATGATCACTTTGCGAAAATCCATGGCGCTTTTAGGCTCTGAATCAAGCGTGATGTCATGTTCGGCGTACCATTTGCTGTAGTTATGTTCGATACAGAGCTGCATGCTCTTCCCGTCACGGTAGCCGCTCAGCATCGGAATAAGCACGATATTGGCCGTTTTTTCATACTCCAGCGTGGCGGTATGGATCATGCCAATATAAATCCGTCGCGATTTCAGCGTGACGTGCGCCAGTTCTCCTTCTTCCATGCACTGATAGAGCAGTTGTTCAATACCGCTCGATTGCGCCAGCCGCTTGTACAATTTTTTCCTGCCTTCACCGTCCAGCCGCGCGCTTCCGGCCCAGTTCGAGCGGTAGAGACAAAACAGGATCGCAAAGGCCAGCATCACCACCACCGGGGCCTGAATACCCAAAAAGCTCCAGTTCATAAAATCAATTTGCCAGTCGGCATATTTTGCAGACGTGAAGTGGAACGTGTTATCGGCGGCAGAGAGAGCGAACAGCAGCAGCCACAGCAGGCCCGTGGCGATCACCCCCTGAAGGACGAAAATACAGCCATACAGCGCCACAAGGAAATAGACGTCCCAGCCGAAGGAACGCTTAATTTTGAACCGTGTTGAGAGGTCGCGGCTGGTGTACCAGTAGCCACAGACCATCAATACCATGAATATTGCCGTTCCCATTTCAGGCCCTCTTCAGCGCGTTGACATGGCGCAGAAAGTCCCGCCGCACCTCGTTACTTTTGTAGTTAACCGAGGCACTTCCATCCTGGTCGATGATAATGCGATCGCCATCCTCTACGGCTTCGATAATCTCCTGGTGACTCATAACCTGTAGCAAGGATTCCGGGCTGGAAAAGAGCGCCATCAGTAAATTTTTCATCGCGTGACATCCTTATGAATTAAAAGGATAAGTCTGGAAGATAAATGGCACCTTTGCCTTAAGGTTATCCCTAAAAAATAGCGGCACAGGGGGGCTAAACCCTTTTTGACTGAAAAAGGGACGATGAGTGACTCTTTTAACCTGTTGAATAAAAACAGAAATAAAAAATACCCTTGCACAAACTTGGACAAATAACGTTAATTGTGTAAGTTTAAATTATGCGATTCCGCTACGTTGTTTACAGCCAGGATGTGACCCATGAGCACGTTGCCGTCCGTTATCAGTCGGTTCGTTGATTACTACGCCACGCTGGATACCCAGCCACCCTCGGCGCTGGCGGAGATTTATCGCGCCGATGCCACGCTTATCGATCCCTTTGGCGAACACAACGGGATGTTCGCGATACAGCGCTATTTCACCCACCTGCTGGCTAACGTCCAGCACTGTCGCTTTACCGTTGATGCACCGTTGCAGCAGGGCGATCGCTTTGTTGTCACCTGGATGATGCACTGGTCGCATCCGCGTATTGCCCGGGGGGCAATGCGACAACTGCCGGGCTGCTCCGTGGTAGACATGCGCGACGATCGCATTGTTCGCCAGCGCGACTACTACGACGCCGGAGAGATGATTTACGAACATCTTCCGGTTCTCGGCTGGGCCGTGCGCGGCGTTAAGCGGAGAGTGCAATCATGAAAACGGTTCTGATTACCGGCGCAAGCTCGGGCATAGGGGCGGGGCTGGCGAAATCTTTTGCCGACGATGGCTACCGGGTGATTGCCTGCGGGCGCGATGCGCAACGTCTTGCAGCCCTGCATCAGCACAGCCCCCACATCACGGTGCGCCTGTTCGATATGACAGACAGGGACGCCTGTCGCCAGGCGCTGGCGGACTGTGCTGCCGATACGGTGATCCTCTGCGCCGGGACCTGCGAGTATCTCGATCGCGGCGCGGTGGACGCGGCGCTGGTGGCGCGGGTGATGACCACCAATTTCATCGGCCCGGTAAACTGCCTTGCGGCGTTGCAGCCGCAGCTGGTGTCCGGCAATCGCGTGGTGCTGGTCAGTTCGATGGCGCACTGGCTTCACTTCCCGCGAGCCGAAGCCTATGGCGCCTCCAAAGCGGCGTTAACCTGGTTTGCCGACACGCTGCGTCTCGACTGGAAACCGAAAGGGATTGCCGTCACGGTCGTTTCACCCGGTTTCGTTGACACGCCGCTGACCCGCAAAAACGATTTCCCGATGCCGGGCCGGGTCAGCGTAGAGCATGCCGTTCACGCCATTCGTCGCGGTCTGGCAAAAGGGAAGGATCACATCGCGTTTCCCGCCGGGTTTAGCCTGGCGCTGCGCCTGCTTTCCGGCCTGCCCGACGTACTCCAGCGCGCACTCCTGCGCAGGATGGTGCGACCATGAAGATCGCAATTATCGGCAGCGGCATCGCCGGGTTAACCTGTGCCTGGCGTCTCGCCGGACATCATCAGGTCACGCTGTTTGAGGCGCAGGCCGCGCCGGGCGGCCATACCGCAACGGTGGATGTCGACACGCCGCAGGGCACCTTTGCCATCGACACCGGATTTATCGTCTACAACGACCGCACCTATCCGCGATTTATGGGGCTGCTCAGCGAACTGGGCATCAGCGGGCAAAAAACGCAGATGAGCTTTTCGGTGCACAACCCGCAGAGCGGGCTGGAGTACAACGGTCACACGCTTACGTCACTCTTCGCCCAGCGTCGTAATCTGCTGAACCCGGCTTTCTGGACGCTGCTGAAGGAGATCGTGCGCTTTAACCGGCTGGCGAAACAGACGCTCCAGGGCGAAGTCGATGGATCCGCCACGCTGGAAACGTTTTTGCACCAGCATCGTTTTACGCCGTTCTTTGCGCGTCACTACATCCTGCCGATGGGGGCGGCGATCTGGTCGTCCTCGCTACAGGAGATGAAACGCTTCCCGCTGCCGCTTTTTTTACGCTTTTTTGAAAACCACGGTCTGCTGGACATCACCCATCGTCCGCAGTGGTACGTGGTGCCGGGCGGCTCACGGGAGTATATCCGCGCGATGCTGGACACCCTCGGCGATCGCCTGACGCTGCACCTCAATGCGCCGGTGCAGCAGGTTATTCGCCACGATCGTGGGGTTGATATTGCGCGTGAGGGCGTAACAGACACCTTTGATCAGGTGATCTTCGCCTGCCACTCCGCTCAGGCGCTGGCGATGCTCGCCAGCCCAACGCAGGCGGAACGCGAGGTGCTGGGGGATATCGGCTGGCAGCGTAACGAGGTGGTGCTTCATAGCGACCCGCGCTGGCTGCCCGTGCGCGAGCGCGCGTGGGCCAGCTGGAACTATCGCCTCAGCGAGCAGGATCAGGCCAGCGCCTGCGTCACCTACAACATGAATATTTTGCAGGGACTGCCGCCAGGGTGCCCGCTGTTTTGCGTCACCCTCAACCCGGAAACGCCGGTGGATGAACGCTTTGTGCTGCGACGCTTCGTCTATGAGCATCCGCTTTTTAACCCGAAAAGCTGGCATGCCCAGGCCCGGCGCGGCGAAATAAACGGCCACCAGCGCAGCTGGTTCTGCGGCGCGTACTGGTACAACGGCTTCCACGAAGATGGCGTGCGCAGTGCGCTGGACGTGGTGAATGCTATCGCGGCCGGAGAGGGCAACTGAGATGAACAGCTGCCTTTACCACGGTACATTGCGCCATCGTCGGCTTGCGCCGAAAGCGCACCACTTTACCTACAGCGTGTTTATGGCCTGGCTCGATCTGGATGAGCTGGACGCGCTGCCCTCCGTCGGCGTGCGCCGGAACCGTGTTGCGCCCGCGGCATTTTATGATGCGGACTACCCGCTTGGCACGCCGCTTAAGGAGAATGCACTGACGCGGCTGGAAAACCTGACCGGCGAACGCCCGGCGGGGCGGGTCATGCTTCTGACCCAACTGCGTTATTTCGGCTTTCATTTTAATCCGGTGAATTTTTACTACTGCTATGACGGGGAAGGCACCCTGCGTTGGGTGCTCGCCGAAGTGCGTAACACGCCGTGGAATGAACGGCATTATTACGCGGTGGCGGGCCAGAACGCCCAGCCAACGGCGAAAGCGTTTCACGTTTCGCCTTTTAACCCGATGGACATGGTCTACCACTGGCGCTTCAACAGCCCGGACAGCACGCTGCGCATGCATATTGAAAACCATCAGGAGACGAAGGTGTTTGATGCCACCCTGACGCTGCGCCGGGAACCGCTGACGCGCGCAACGCTGCGTTCACGGCTGGCACGGATCCCGTTGATGACCCTCAAAACCGTTTTCGCCATTTACTGGCAGGCGCTCAGGCTGTGGCTGAAGCGCGTGCCGCTGCATAACCATCCCCTCAGCAGGAGTGAACGATCATGACCGATCCCGTCTTTGCGCTTGAACCCGATATCCCGCGCAACGTCCGCGTCGCGCGATGGTTGCTCTTCCGCCTGCTGAATGGCCTGCGCGGTGGCTCGCTGACGCTGCGTGAAGGCGCGCAGACGTTCCATTTCGGCGACGCCTCCGCCGCGCTTCACGCTGAGGTGCAGGTACTTGCACCGGGCGTCTACTGGCGCATTTTAACCGGGGGCAGCCTCGCCGCGGCAGAAGCGTGGATGGATGGGGAATGGGAGACAACCCACCTGACGCCGCTGCTGGAGCTGATTGCGCGCAATAGCCAGATCCTCGGCAAGCTGGAAAAAGGGTTTCGCCTGCTCGGAAAACCGGTGGAGCGGCTACGGCACTGGATGCGGCGCAACTCACGCGCTCAGGCGCGGGAAAATATTGCCGCCCATTACGATCTGGGCAACACCTTTTACGCCCATTTCCTCGATGAACACCTGTTGTACTCCAGCGCGCTGTTTAGCGGGGAGGAGCAGGATCTGACCGCGGCTCAGCAGGCAAAAATGGCAAGGCTGTGTGACCAGCTGGCGCTCACGGCAAACGACCATCTGCTGGAGATTGGCACCGGCTGGGGGGCGATGGCGGAATATGCCGCCCGTCATTACGGCTGCCGGGTGACCACCACCACGCTGTCGCAGGAGCAGTACCACTGGGCCACCGCGCGGATCGCCCGGGCGGGGTTGCAGGATCGCGTGGAGGTGCTGCTCTGCGACTACCGCGATCTGACCGGAGTCTACGACAAGCTGGTGTCGGTCGAGATGATTGAAGCCGTCGGTCAACGCTACCTGCCAACGTTTTTCCGCACCTGCCAGGCGCGTCTGCGTCCGGGCGGACGGATGGCGATTCAGGCCATCACCATTCAGGATCAGCGCTATCGCGACTACAGCAAAAGCGTCGATTTTATTCAGCGCTATATCTTCCCCGGCGGCTTTTTGCCCAGCATCACCGCCATGAACGAACTGATGACCCGCCATACCGATTTTGTGGTGCGTAATCTCTTCGATATGGGACCGGACTACGCCCGCACGCTGGCGCACTGGCGTCAGCGCTTCGTTCACGCCTGGCAGGAGATTGAACAGCTTGGGTTCGATGAACGTTTTCGCCGGATGTGGCTGTACTACCTCGGCTACTGTGAAGCCGGGTTTAACGCCCGCACCATCAGCGTGGTGCAGCTGACTGCGGAACGCGTATGAAGCGCTACGGGCAGGTTTTTCTGCTGGCCATCGGGTTTGATCTCTACTGGACGCTGGTGGTGCTGTTTCGCGAGCAGGGGCTGGTCATCTGGATCGCGCTGGCGGTGCTGGCCTGGCTGTTGTTACCGCCAGCATACCGGGTATACGCCCTTGTGCTGGCTGCCTCGGGCGCGCTGCTTGACGCGCTCTGGGCGCTGACGGGGCTGATTGCGTTCACGGGCGCATCGCTGATGCCGCTGTGGATGGTGGCGCTGTGGTTGATGTTTGCCACCGTCTGGACGCAACTGACCCGCACGACCACCTTACCAGGCTGGTTGCTGACGGTGCTGGCGACCCTTGGCGGGCCGGTGGCCTACCTGATCGGCGAGCGTCTGGGAGCCATTACGTTCCTGGAGCCGACCTTTATCGTCGTCAGCTGGATGTTCCCCGGCTGGCTGGTGCTGATGCTCTTTTTCCACCTGTTGATGGGGAGACAACAATGAGAAATCTGTTACTCATGCTCGCGTTGTCCGTCTTCACCTGTTCCGCGCAGGCGGCAGACTGGCTGAGCTGGCGCAAGGTGGGCGATGCCACACTCACCTGGGGACCGTTTACCGTCTATACCTCGCAGTTGTTGACGCCTGATGGTCGGTATACGGGCTTAGACCGCGATAATGCGCTGATTATCACCTACGCGCGCGACATCGATGGTGACGACCTGGTTGAGGCGACACGCGACCAGTGGCAGGCGCAGGGCATTTTGCAGCAGGAGCCGCAGAGTGAAGCCTGGCTGCGGATGCTCAAAGCGCTCTGGCCCGACGTCACGTCCGGCACGCAGCTCGCATTTGTGGTTAATAACGGTCAGGGGCAGTTCTGGTATCGCCCCTCGGCGGCGCAGAAAAAATTTACGCCACTCGGGCCACGCCAGACGGCAGCGTTTAGCTCACGCTTTCTGGCGATCTGGCTCGATCCCCGCACCGAATATCCTGAACTGCGTCAGCAGTTAACCGGAGGACCAAAATGAAACGTTTCCTGTTAATGGCGCTTGCCCTGACGATGCTGGTGGCCGGGTGCAGCACAGAGGTGACAGAGTATCGTCAGCAGCAGCCACGGCTGGACATTTTTACTTACTTCCAGGGGAAAACCGAGGCGTGGGGGATGGTGCAGGATCGCAGCGGTAAGCAGATCCGCCGTTTTCACGTTGAGATTGCCGGGGATGTTATCGGCGATACGCTGACGCTGAACGAGCATTTTGTTTATGACGATGGCGAGAAGCAGCAGCGCGTGTGGCATATCCGCCGCGTTGGTCAGGATCGCTACGAAGGTACGGCGGGGGACATCGAGGGTATCGCCACAGGCCAGGCGGCGGGCAACGCCCTGAACTGGCGCTACAGCATGAACGTGAAGGCGGACGGTAAAACCTGGCTGCTGCACTTTGATGACTGGATGTATTTGCAGGACAGCACCCATTTGTTCAATAAAACCGAAATGAAAAAATTTGGCGTCACCGTCGCCACGGTGACGCTATTCTTTACCCGCAAAGACGGAGGTTAATCGCCTTCGGGCCGGGGTTTACTGCTGGAGTAGATAAAGAACAGAGCAATACTCAGGCAAACCACGGCCCCCAGACGGCTCATTGAAAACGGAATGGCTTCATTATTCAGCCAGCCAAAGTTATCAATCAGCATGCTCATGGCCAGCTGGCCCAGGATCACCGCGACCGTAGCAACGGCGGTGCCGATACGCTGCACCGCGAGCACCATAATCACGATATAGGGTACGCCGCACAGAGCGCCCAGAAGCTGCCATTTGGGCACATCCATCAGGCTGACCGCCTGTTTCGGCTCAAAGAAGAAGATGAGCAGGGCGGTCACCAGCGCGCCGACGGAAAAGGTCAGAAATGCGCTTTTGAATACCCCCACGTTGCCGCCTAATTGCCCGTTGATGGCGGCCTGAATGCTCAGCGTCGCGCCGCCAATCACGGCCAGAATAATCATAATTACTGTCATAACGTTACCCCTGCGCCACGAGGATCAGCGCGGCAATGATAAATCCCAGCGCAATAATGCGTTTTGTATCGATCCTGCGGTGCGGCGTACCGAGCAGGCCATAGTGGTCAATAATCAGGCTTTTAAATACCTGGCCGGCCAGAATGCCAATCATCGTCATGGCGATGCCGATCGCCGGGGTGGCAATGGTAAGAATGATGACGTAAACCGGGCCGAGCACGCCGCCCAGCAGGTGCCATGACGGTTGCGCAAAAAATGAGGGGCTGTTACGCGGGCTGAAAAACAGCATCAGCAGAAACGTCAGCCCCGTCCCCACGCTGAATATGCTGAACGCCGCCCACAGATCACCCACCTCTGCGCCCAGCGGCCCCAGCAGCCCGGCTTCCACGGACAGCCCCATGCCGCCGGCAATCACCAGTAAAATTAAAATGATGTGCATAATGCTTCTCTCCTTTTTCCAGGCGGAGAAGATTACGTCTGAACATCATTGAGAAAAATGCCATAATGCAGGAAACACCTGTGCAGGAAATGCATTAATGATGGATGCCGGACATATCAGCATTCGCGCGCTGCTGATCTTCATCGACGTTTATGAAACGCAGAATTTCTCCATGGTTGCGCGGCGGGAAGGGATCTCCGCGTCGCAGGTTTCCCGCGTGATCCACCAGCTTGAGGACGCCCTCGGGCAACAGCTTTTCTACCGCAACACGCGGGCGATAATCCCTACAGAGAGCGGGCATCTTTTTGTGCGCTATGCTCGGGCGATGGCCGGGAATCTGGAGGATGCGCGACGCGAGCTGGATGAACGCGCCCGCGAGCCGTCGGGCACGCTGCGTATCAATGGCCCGGTCTTTTTTGGACAGAGGCATATCGCGCCGGGCCTGCCCGGACTTCTGGCGCGTTATCCTCGACTCTCTGTTGAGCTGACCCTCACCGACGATTTTATCGATCCGCACCGCGACGCGGCGGACGTTATCTTTCGCATCGGCGCGCTGACGGACTCCTCGTTTCACGCCCGGGTGTTCGGGCAGCAGTTCTATCATCTGGCGGCCTCGCCGGACTATCTGCAAAAATATGGCGCGCCCGAGGGGCCGGACGATCTCAGCCGTCACCACTGTCTGGTTTACCGCGGCTCGTCCGGGCCTAACCGCTGGCTGATCCGACAGCCGGGCGAGGCCTGGGTTCACTATCCGGTCGTACCGCTGATGACTTCCAATAACGCGGAAACACTCCTGATTGCGGCGCTGGGCGGCATGGGCATTGTCCTTTTTCCGGACTGGATGGTGAGCGAACGGCTCAAAAGCGGTGAGCTGGTGGCGTTGCTGCCGGAGAGGGAGTGTTCAATCAATACGGAGCCATTGACGATTGCGGCGATTTACCCGAACGCGCGTCATCCGCCCCTGAACGTCAGGGCGGTGATTGACTACTATATTGAGCGGTTCGGTACGCCGCTGTACTGGCAAACCTGAGGATTAGCGGGCTAGCTCGCGACGGATAATCTCCGCCCCGGCGCTTAGCGCCTTCAGCTTACCGTTGGCAACCTGGCGGGAGAGGGGAGCCATGCCGCAGTTGGTTGACGGATACAGCTTGTCTGCATCAACAAACTGCAACGCCTTGCGCAGCGTATCGGCGACCTCTTCCGGCGTTTCGATGGTCTGGGTGGCGACGTCAATTGCGCCGACCATCACTTTTTTACCGCGGATCAGCTCAAGCAGATCCATTGGCACGCGCGAGTTGTGGCACTCCAGCGAGATAATATCGATCTTTGAAGTCTGCAACTTAGGAAACGCCTCTTCATACTGGCGCCATTCGGAGCCGAGCGTCTTTTTCCAGTCCGTATTGGCTTTAATACCGTACCCGTAGCAGATATGTACCGCGGTTTCGCATTTCAGCCCTTCAATGGCGCGCTCCAGCGCGGCGATCCCCCAGTCATTCACCTCGTCAAAAAAGACGTTAAAGGCCGGTTCATCGAACTGAATAATGTCAACGCCAGCCGCCTCCAGCTCGCGGGCTTCCTGATTGAGAATTTTTGCGAACTCCCAGGCCAGCTTTTCACGGCTTTTATAGTGGGCATCGTATAGCGTATCGATCATGGTCATCGGGCCAGGCAGCGCCCACTTGATCGGCTTATCCGTCAGCTGGCGCAGGTATTTCGCGTCGTCCACGAACACCGGCTTCTGACGCGCCACCGCGTCCACTACCGTCGGTACGCTTGCATCGTAACGGTTACGGATGCGTACCGTCTGACGGTTCTCAAAATCCACGCCGCTGAGATGTTCAATAAAGGTGGTGACGAAATGCTGGCGGGTTTGTTCCCCGTCGCTGACGATATCAATCCCGGCGCGGATCTGTTCATCCAGAGACAAACGCAGCGCATCCTGTTTTCCCGCCAGCAGTTCGTCGTCCTGTAATTTCCACGGCGACCACAGCGTTTCCGGCTGCGCAAGCCAGGTGGGTTTCGGCAGGCTGCCAGCCGTCGATGTCGGGAGCAATGTTTTCATAAGAAGAAACCTTTTATCCGTATTAAATTAAAGCGTGAAGTGATGGGACCACTGCTCAAGAAAGGCTTTATAAGGTTTGATAAACCGCTCTTCGGTATATTTACCCTGTTCAATGGCCAGCCGACTGCGCTCTTCACGGTCATAGACGATTTTTGTTAATGAGTGATCCTGCTGATTCAGGTCGGGCTGATAGCACTGTCCCGCGGCGGAATTGGCATTATAAATTTCCGGGCGATAGATCTTCTGGAACGTCTCCATGGTGCTGATGGTGCCGATCAATTCCAGATTGGTGTAATCGCGCAGTAAATCGCCGGTGAAGAAGAAGGCAAACGGCGCGACGCTGTTTTCCGGCATGAAGTAGCGAACTTTCAGGCCCATCTTCGCGAAGTACTGTTCAGTTAGCGACTCGCCGTCCGGCTGGTATTCAAAGCCCAGCACCGGGTGGTGATTACCGGTACGGCGGTAGGTGTCTTTGCTGGAGACGCTCAGGCAGATCACCGGCGCTTTTTTAAAGTTCGCCTGATATTCCGCAGAATGAATAAAGCTTTTAAAGATATTCCCGTGCAGCTCACCAAAATTTTCGGGGAGGGTGAAGCGGGGCCGATCTTTATTATGCTCCAGCAGCAGAACGCTGAAATCATAGTCACGGACATACGATGAAAAGTTATTCCCGACGATGCCTTCAATGCGCTCGTGGGTCTTTTTATCGACGATCGTCGTTTGCAGAATTTCGATGGCCGGGAAAGTAAAATCGCCGCCAATATTCATATCAACTGAAATAATCTCCAGCTCGACGGCATAACGGTCGGCTTTTGGGTTATCCCAGCTCGCCAGCGCGTTGAAGCGATTGTTGATCATCACCAGCGTATTGCGCAGGTTCTCCTGACGCTTCTCGCCACGCGCCAGGTTAGCGAAGTTGGTGGTGGTACGCGTATTTTCTGACGGGTTATAATTTTCATCGAAGCAACTGCGCTTAAGGGTAAATGTGAAAGCCTGACTCATTTGGTTATGCATCCTAAGTTCATGTTGCCGGAACGTTATCAATGCATAATTTATGCCTGAGCGACTGGCGCAGGGGAAGTGACTTAATTTCACTGCAACATGAGGGTTCTTCATGCGCGGCCCGTTCAGGTATAATCCCCCGAAATTTCCAACCGGTTTAAAACGATCATGACAAAACTCACCCTACAAGAGCAGATGCTGAAAGCGGGCTTAGTCAGCAGCAAGAAAGTGGCGAAGGTGCAGCGCACGGCAAAGAAATCGCGCGTACAGGCGCGTGAGGCCCGTGAAGCGGTAGAAGAGAACAAGAAGGCGCAGCTTGAGCGCGACAGGCAGCTAAGCGAACAGCAGAAGCAGGCGGTACTGGCGAAAGAGTTTAAAGCGCAGGTGAAGCAGCTGATTGAGATGAACCGCATCACCGTGGCAAAAGGCAACATCACCTTTAACTTTACCGACGGCAACCTGATCAAAAAAATCGAGGTCGATAAGCAGACCCAGACGCAGCTGATCAACGGTCGTCTGGCAATTGCCCGTCTGGTGATTAACGCCCAGGGCGACTGCGAGTACGCAATTATCCCCGCGGTGGTGGCGGATAAGATTGCCCAGCGCGATGCGGACAGCATTGTGCTTAACAGCGCGCTGAGTCAGGAAGAGCAGGATGAAGACGATCCGTATGCAGATTTCAAAATCCCTGACGATTTAATGTGGTAAACCCCGCTCAGAATGGCGCGGCGTGACGGATGTTCATCGTCTCGCCGCTCACCGGATGAATAAAATGCAGTTCGCTGGCATGCAGCATCAGCCGGGGCGTATCTTCAGCGCCCGGCCATTTCAGACCACCATACAGATCGCACCCCAGAATAGGATGGCCTAACTGCTGGCAGTGAATGCGCAGCTGGTGGGTGCGTCCGGTTTCCGGGGTAAGCGCTACCCGCGTCAACGGCCCTGTCGTATCCTGGTCTATCCGTTCCATCACCCGATAGCGGGAACGCGCGGGTTTACCGGTATGGGCACAGATTGTCATCAGCGGAAACAGCGCCGGATCTTTGGCAATCGGCGCATCCACGCTCCCTTCGTCCTGTTCCACATGCCCGCACAACAGGGCGGTGTAAACCTTGTTCACGGCGCGCTGGCTGAACTGGTGGCAAAGCGCGGCGTTTATCGCTTTGTTACGCGCAATGACCATCAGACCCGAAGTGCCAAAATCAAGACGATGCACCAGCGTGCAGCCGGGAAAGGTTTGAACCAGACGGTAGTGAACGGAATCGAGGTTTTGCGGATTTTTCCCCGACAGGCTGAGCAGACCGGAAGGTTTGTTGATCAGCAGCAGATGTTCGTCCTGCCAGAGGATCTCAATGTCGTCGTGACAGGGTGGAGCGATAAACGTATCGATAATGACAGACATCAGGCCGCCGGGCTGGAAAGGGGGTGCGGATGATAACGAAATACGGGGAAAAGAAAAACCCTCCCACCGGGCGGTGAGAGGGGGAAATCTTACGCTGCGACCAGGCTGTCGATAGCGGCTTTCGCGTCGGTCTGTGCTTTGGTGGCCACTTCCGGGCCGTAAGCGATACCTTCAGCGAACACGAAGTTCACGTCGGTAATGCCGATGAAGCCCAGGAACAGCGTCATGTACGGTGCAACCAGGTCGGTTGGGGTATCTTTGTGAATACCGCCGCGGCTGGTCAGGACGATAGCGCGTTTACCTTTTACCAGACCTTCCGGGCCGTTCTCGGTGTAACGGAAGGTCACGCCAGCGCGGGCGACCAGGTCGAAGTAGTTCTTCAGCTGGGTAGGAATGTTGAAGTTGTACATTGGGGCGTTGATGACGATAACGTCGTGCGCCTGCAATTCAGCAATCAGCTCGTCGGAGAGCGCCAGGGCTTCCTGCTGACGCGGGGAAAGCGGCGCATCGCTCGGACGCAGCGCGCCAACCAGCTCGCCGTCCAGCACAGGGATTGGGTTTGCCGCCAGGTCACGCACGGTGATTTCATCCGCGGTATGCTGTTCACGCCACTGTTCAACGAAATAGTCGGACAGCTGACCAGACTGTGAGTACCCTGCCAGAATACTGGATTTCAACACTAATACTTTGCTCATGGGAAATTCCTGTTTTGTATTTGATTGAAGGGGGTTGCCCCGTTGCTTGTTGACACTTTATTCACAATCCTGCCACAGGGATAGCGCAATATATCGAAGCCTATGTTCGAATTTTTTGAATAAGGCGCGAAAAGCGCTGATGTGGTACTCTATAGCAATCATTAAAAAGAGATTTTATCCGGCAGTGCACTGCCCGTTAACGCTATGACAGAACAACCAAAATTGACCTTCCCGATGCTGATGCAAAAGCTTGATTCGCTGATGCTGCGCGACAGACAGCGGTTTGCGCGCCGTCTGCACGGCGTGAAGAAGGTTAAAAATCCTGATGCACAACAGGCCATTTACCAGGAGATGGCCAAAGAGATTGAACAGGCGGCAGGGAAAGTTGTGCTGCGAGAAGCCGCACGCCCGGCGATTACCTACCCGGAAAACCTGCCCGTCAGCCAGAAAAAGCAGGACATTCTTGAAGCCGTGCGCGACCACCAGGTGGTGATCGTTGCAGGGGAAACCGGTTCAGGTAAAACCACCCAGCTACCGAAAATCTGCATGGAGCTGGGCCGCGGGGTGAAAGGGCTGATCGGCCACACCCAGCCGCGTCGTCTGGCGGCGCGTACCGTGGCGAACCGTATTGCCGACGAGCTGCAAACGGAGCCGGGCGGCTGCATCGGTTACAAGGTGCGTTTCAGCGATCACGTCAGCGACAACACCATGGTTAAGCTGATGACCGACGGTATTCTGCTGGCGGAAATCCAGCAGGATCGTCTGCTGATGCAGTACGACACCATTATCATCGATGAAGCGCACGAGCGCAGCCTGAACATCGACTTCCTGCTCGGCTACCTGAAAGAGCTTTTGCCGCGGCGTCCGGATCTGAAAATCATCATCACCTCCGCGACCATCGACCCGGAACGCTTCTCAAAACATTTCAACAATGCGCCGATCATTGAAGTTTCAGGCCGAACCTACCCGGTTGAAGTGCGCTATCGCCCGATTGTGGAAGAGGCGGACGATACCGAGCGCGACCAGCTTCAGGCCATCTTCGATGCCGTCGACGAACTGGGCAACGAGAGTGCTGGCGACATTCTGATCTTCATGAGCGGCGAGCGCGAGATCCGCGATACCGCCGATGCGCTCAGCAAGCGCGATCTGCGCCACACCGAGATCCTGCCGCTGTACGCGCGCCTGTCGAACAGCGAGCAGAACCGCGTGTTCCAGCCGCACAGCGGGCGCCGCATTGTGCTGGCGACCAACGTGGCCGAAACCTCGCTGACCGTACCGGGCATTAAATATGTGATTGACCCGGGTACGGCGCGCATCAGCCGCTACAGCTACCGCACCAAAGTTCAGCGCCTGCCGATCGAGCCGGTTTCCCAGGCGTCGGCTAATCAGCGTAAGGGTCGCTGCGGCCGCGTGTCGGAAGGGATCTGCATTCGTCTCTATTCGGAAGACGATTTCCTGTCGCGCCCGGAGTTTACCGACCCGGAAATTCTGCGCACCAACCTGGCATCCGTTATCCTGCAAATGACCGCGCTGGGGCTGGGCGATATCGCCGCCTTCCCGTTTGTGGAAGCGCCGGACAAACGCAATATCCAGGACGGGGTGCGCCTGCTGGAAGAGCTGGGGGCCATCACCACCGACGCGCAGGCGACGGCCTATAAGCTTACGCCATTGGGCCGCCAGCTAAGCCAATTGCCGGTCGATCCGCGTCTGGCGCGCATGGTGCTGGAGGCGCAAAAGCACGGCTGCGTGCGTGAGGCGATGATCATCACCTCGGCGCTCTCCATTCAGGATCCGCGCGAGCGCCCGATGGACAAACAGCAGGCGTCGGATGAAAAACACCGCCGCTTCCACGATAAAGAGTCCGATTTCCTTGCCTTTGTGAACCTGTGGAACTACCTCGGCGAGCAGCAAAAAGCGCTCTCGTCGAACCAGTTCCGCCGTCAGTGCCGGGTGGATTTCCTCAACTACCTGCGCGTGCGCGAGTGGCAGGATATCTACACCCAGCTGCGTCAGGTGGTGAAAGAGCTGGGCATTCCGGTGAACAGCGAACCGGCGGAGTATCGCGAAATTCATATCGCCTTGCTGACCGGCCTGCTGTCCCATATCGGGATGAAGGATGCGGATAAGCAGGAATATACCGGCGCGCGTAATGCGCGTTTCTCCATCTTCCCGGGTTCCGGCTTGTTCAAAAAGCCGCCGAAGTGGACCATGGTCGCCGAGCTGGTGGAAACCAGCCGCCTGTGGGGACGCATTGCCGCGCGTATTGACCCCGAATGGGTTGAACCGGTGGCGCAGCACCTGCTGAAACGCTCGTACAGCGAGCCGCACTGGGAGCGCGGTCAGGGCGCGGTGATGGCGACGGAAAAAGTCACCGTCTACGGCCTGCCGGTGGTTGCTGCGCGTAAGGTTAACTACAGCCAGATAGACCCGGCGCTCAGCCGCGAGCTGTTTATCCGCCACGCGCTGGTGGAAGGTGACTGGCAGACGCGCCACGCCTTCTTCCGTGAAAACCTGAAGCTGCGCGCTGAAGTGGAAGAGCTTGAGCACAAGTCCCGCCGTCGCGACATTCTGGTGGACGACGAGACGCTGTTTGATTTTTACGACCAGCGCATCAGCCATGATGTGATCTCCGCGCGCCATTTCGACAGCTGGTGGAAGAAAGTCAGTAAAGAGACCCCGGACCTGCTCAACTTCGAAAAGAACATGTTGATTAAAGAGGGTGCGGAGTCGGTCAGTAAGCTCGACTACCCGAACTTCTGGCATCAGGGCAACCTCAAGCTGCGTCTGACCTATCAGTTTGAGCCGGGCGCGGATGCCGATGGTGTGACGGTGCACATTCCGCTGCCACTGCTAAACCAGGTGGATGAGAGCGGGTTTGAGTGGCAGATCCCTGGCCTGCGCCGCGAGCTGGTTATTGCATTAATCAAATCCCTGCCTAAACCGGTGCGGCGTAACTTTGTGCCAGCGCCGAACTACGCCGAAGCGTTCCTAGGCCGCGTCACGCCGCTGGAGCTGTCGCTGCTGGATGCGCTTGAGCGGGAGTTCCGACGCATGACCGGCACCACCATTGACCGCGAAGACTGGAACTGGGATCAGGTGCCCGATCACCTGAAAATCACATTCCGCGTGGTGGACGATAAAAACAAAAAGCTGCTTGAGGGCCGCTCTCTGACGGCGCTGAAAGAGGCGCTGAAAGGTAAAGTCCAGGAGACGCTTTCTGCGGTGGCGGACGACGGCATTGAGCAGAGCGGGCTGCATATCTGGAGCTTTGGTCAGCTTCCCGAAAGCTACGAGCAGAAGCGCGGCAACTATAAGGTCAAAGCCTGGCCCGCGCTGGTGGATGAGCGCGACAGCGTGGCGATTAAACTGTTTGATAATCCGCAGGAGCAACAGCAGATGATGTGGCGCGGGCTGCGTCGACTGCTTCTGCTCAATATCCCGTCGCCGATTAAGTATCTGCACGAGAAGCTGCCGAACAAAGCCAAGCTGGGGCTGTACTTTAACCCGTACGGTAAAGTGCTGGATCTGATCGACGACTGCATCTCCTGCGGCGTGGATAAGCTGATCCACGAGGCGGGCGGCCCGGTCTGGTCAGAAGAGGGCTTTGCTCAGCTTCATGAAAAGGTGCGCGCGGAGCTGAACGACACCGTGGTAGAGATTGCCAAACAGGTCGAGCAGATCCTCACCGCCGTGTTCAATATCAACAAGCGCCTGAAGGGGCGGGTGGATATGACCATGGCGCTGGGGCTGTCGGACGTGAAGGCGCAGATGGCGGGGCTGGTGTATCGCGGCTTTGTCACCGGCAACGGCTTCAAGCGTCTGGGGGATACGCTGCGTTATTTGCAGGCGATTGAGAAACGTCTGGAGAAAATGGCGGTGGATCCACACCGCGATCGCGCGCAGATGCTGAAGGTCGAAAACGTGCAGCAGGCGTGGCAGCAGTGGCTGAACAAGCTGCCTCCGGCGCGTCGTGATGATGACGACGTGCGGGAGATCCGCTGGATGATCGAGGAGCTGCGCGTCAGCTTCTTTGCTCAGCAGCTTGGCACGCCGTACCCGATTTCGGACAAGCGTATTTTGCAGGCAATGGAGCAGATTTCCGCCTAAAACCGTCGCCCGGTGGCGCTGCGCTTACCGGGCCTACGAGAGAATATGGAGAACATGTAGGCCGGGTAAGGCGTAGCCGCCACCCGGCTTTGATTTACCCGTTCACCATTGCCAACGTAAACCCATCCCATCCCTTAATGCCCACCGTTTGCAGCGCGGTGGCGGTTATACGCGGGTTATCTCCAGTCATCTCGATAAACTTCCGTACTCCCTGTACGCGCGCATCCTCACTTTGCCCGTTAATCACCTCGCCGTCGCGCACCACGTTGTCGCCGATAATGACCGTGCCGGGACGGGCGTAGTGCAGCGCCCACTCCAGGTAACCGGGATTGTTAGGCTTATCGGCATCAATAAAGATCAGGTCGAAGGGCGGGACGTCACCGAAATTCTCGAGCGACTTTAGCGCCGGGCCTTCAATCAGTTCAATACGATCGCTGAGTTTTGCAAGGTGAATGTTCTGGCGTGCAACCGCGGCATGTGTCGGGTCCGCTTCAAGCGTAATCAGCTTTCCGTCCGGTGGCAGGGCGCGCGCCATCCAGATTGAGCTATACGCACCCAGCGTGCCAATCTCCAGAATTCGACGCGCTTGTGTCATGCGGACAAACAGCGCCAGCAGTTGCCCCTGATTAGCGGCAACATCGTGCTCGGGTAAACCGGCGCGTTTGTTGTTATCCAGGATCTTCGAGAGAACCTCATCCTCAGGAATAAGCGAAGAAATCATGTAATTATCTACTGAACACCACTGCGATTGCATAGATTGTCTCCTCGGGGGGATCGTCGGGGGGCGAAATGTAGGCCGGGTAAGGCGTAGCCGCCACCCGGCATGTCTTCAGGCACTGATCCAACCGCCGCCCAGCGCTTTATACAAATCAATTTGCGCCAGCAGCAGGTTATTTTTCACCTGTACCACGCTGGTCTGCACCGAGAACAGCGTACGCTGCGCATCAAGCACATCCAGATAAGAAGAGTACCCGTTGCGGTAGCGGTTTTGCGCAATCCGCAGCGTCTCCTGCGCGACCTCCTGCTGTGCCAGCAGCTCGGTTAGCTGTTCCTGATAGCGGGTGATGGCATCAAGGCTGTCATTCACCTCGGCAAATGCGTTACGCACGGTTTTTTCGTAGCTGTACAGCGCCTGATTCCGCTGGGACTGGGAGATATCTACCTGCGCATTAAGTGCCTGACGGTTCAGCAGCGGCGCAAGAATACTGCCGCCCACGCTCCAGAGCTGGAGAGGGTTATCCAGCAACCCCGACAGCGTGCGATCCTGCACCGATCCCGTGGCCGTAAGGTTGATCGACGGCAGCAGGCTGGCGCGCGAGGCCGCCAGCGTCGCGTCCGCCGCAATCAGCTGACGTTCAGCCTGGACGATATCCGGACGCCGATTCAGTAACGTCGACGGTAGCTGGGAGGGCAGTTTCAGCGGCGTCAGGGCGTCGAAGCTTTCACCGCGCGCAACCTCACCCGGGTTGCTGCCCAGCAGCAGGCTAAGCGCATTCTCCTGCTGCGCAATCTGGTGCTGAAGCAGTGGAACCTGGGCACGGGTGGCGCGAAGCTCAGAATCCGATTGCATCAGCTCAAGGCGTGAACTGTATCCCGTCTCAAACTGGCGTTTAGCGAGGTTGAACGCCTCTTCACGCGATTTCAGCGTGGAACGGGTAACGCGAAGCTGTTCGTCAAGCGACAGCAGGGTGACGTACCCGGAAGCGACCGACGATGCGACGGTAAGATCTGCCGCGGCGGCGGCGGCCTTTTGTGCTTCCAGCGACGCTTCAGCGGCACGAGAGGTGCTGCGGTTTACGCCCCAGATATCCACGTCGTAGCTGGCGGTCAGGCTGCCTTTGTACAGCGTACCGTATACCGGAAGCCCCGTGGTGGCGGACTGCGAGCGCGCGCGCGTGCCGGTCACGCCCGCATCCAGCGACGGAAACAGGCTGCCGTCGGCGGCGTACACCCGGGCCTGGTACTCATTAATCCGCTCGCGGGCAAGCAGCACGTCGCTGTTATTCTTCAGCGCCTGATCCACATAGCGGTTCAGATTGTTGTCGTGAAAATTCCGCCACCAGAGCTGCTCTGTCGGGCTGGTCGGTCCCGACACCGCGCGCCACTGGGCCGGAATAAGCAGTGACGATTTGGCTGGCTCAACGTCCACCGACTGGCACCCCGCCAGGGTCGCCATCATCAGCAGGGCGGCTATCGGGCGAAGCGTCATTGTTTCGCCTCCCGCGTGTCGATGGTCACCTGCACCGACATGCCTGGGCGCAGTAGCCGGTACGCCTCCGGCTCACCGAGTACCTCAATGCGTACCGGGATACGCTGGGCGATTTTGACAAAGTTGCCCGTGGCGTTATCCGGGGTGATAGCGCTGAACTCCACGCCAGTGGCCGGGGAAATGCTCTCCACGCGCCCCTGATAGGCTTTATCGTTTAAGGCATCCACGGTGAATTTCACCGACTGCCCGACGCGTAAATTCGCCAGCTGCGTCTCTTTGATGTTGGCGATCACCCAGTGCTGCGGCGGGACCAGCGTGGTCAGGTGCGTTCCGGCGGTGACGTACGCCCCCAGTCGCACCGCAATCTGACCGAGCTGGCCGTCACGCGGGGCAATAATGCGCGTGTTTTGCAGATCGATCTGCGCCAGTTCCAGCGCGGCTTTTGCATTCTCAACGTCCGCTTCCAGCGAACCGCGATTGACGATGACCGTCTGTAAATCCTGGCGTGACATCTCAAGCGTCGCTTTCGCCTGGTCGATATCGGCGCTTCCCTGTGCGGCACTCGCCAGCGCCGCATCGCGCTCGCGAATGGAAAGGGAGCCGTCTGCGGTCAGATCCTTCACGCGTTTCAAATCCGCCTGGGTTTTCAGGCTTTGGGCGCGGGCGTTTTTCAGCGCCGCCTCGTTTCTGGCAATTACCGCTTCCGCGCTTTTGCGCTGTTGCAGGTTGTTATTCAGGGCTGCAATTTTCATTGCCAGCTGCGCCTCGGCCTGATGGACGCGCTGGCGGTAGATCCGGTCATCTATCTGCAACAGCAGGTCGCCTTTTTTTACCTGCACGAAATCCTGAACATGGACCTCGGTAATGTAGCCGTTCACCTGGGGACTGATAAACGTTGTCTGGCCGCGCACGTAGGCGTTATCGGTGAACTGGGTGTGACGCGTGAACGGGGGCAACTGCCAGGCGTAAAGGATCACCAGCACCCCGACTATTCCGATAGCCGCGGCGGTGAAAATGGACACGACGCGCACATTTTTGCGCGTGTTGGCCTGCTCTTTGGCGGCATCCTGCTGACTCATAACTTCTCCTGAAAAAATAGATTACTTAGTGCCAGTGGCGTTCTTTAGGGCCATACGGGCAGTGATGCGCAGACGCAGCAAGCGCCATAAAATCCAGACCAGCGTGGCAGTGGCAATGCTCGCCGTCAGTAAATAAGTATCGTTGTAAGCCAGAATATTTGCCTCAAGCGTCGTCACCGTCTGAAGCTGGGTAATGGCCTGAATTCCCAGCAGGGAACTGTCACCAATCAGGCTTTTGTACATCTGGGTGTAAAGCTGAATACGTTCGTTCACCAGGGGATTCAGGGTGGTGAGCTGGTCAGCCAGCAGGCTGGAGTGGTACTTCTCGCGCCAGGTCTGGAAGGTGCCGAGGATCGCGGAACCGAGCAGCCCCCCAAGGTTCTGACTCATGCCAAACATCACGGAAAAGCTGACCAGATTGCGCGGATCGGCGATCACGCCACCAATGGCGGCCAGCATCGCCGGGGCGAGGAAGAACGCGCTGCCGAAGCCCAGCAGGAACTGACTGACCATCAGCTGAGCTGGCCGCGTGAGGTTGTTGGACTGGCTGTCCAGCAGCGAGGCGACAATCATCAGCGCCAGCGAGGTAATAATCGGCCAGGCCAGTTTAGTGGGTTTGATCGTGAGACAACTGGTGACGATACCGCAGACGATTCCGGCGAAAATAGACCACGCCAGATGGGTCATCTGTTCATTCTGTAGGCCCACATATTGCAGCCAGCCGATGACGCCGGTGTTCTGCTCCGCCAGCACGATACGGATCAGCAGCATAATCAGCCCCAGGCGTACGATGCTGCCGCTGGAGAGCCAGCGGGTATTAAGCAGCGGGTTGCTGCGGTTATGTTCAAACACGATCGCGGAGACAATCAGCACCAGCGAGAGGGACAACGCCCAGCCGATCCACGGCGCTTCAAACCACCAGTCCAGACGTCCTAACGACAGAACCGCGCACAGCAGCGCCATGCCCGGCGCCAGCAAAAAGAAGGTGATGAAGTCTTTCTTCTCGAAGACCTTGCGCCGATCGCCCGGCGGCAGTTTGAGCACCATCACGCAGGCGAGAGATATCAGGGCCAGACCCAGTTCGAAGAAGTACAGGCCGCGCCACTCATCAAGCTGTAACAGTTCGGTGGAAAACAGCCGCGCCAGCGGGATCGCCAGCGACGATCCGGTTATGCCGATGGTCAGCGCCTTCAGGCGGTGCTTCGCGGGCCAGGCCTGTATCTGGTAATAAATGCCGAGCGAGCTGAGCGCGGCGGCGACCATCCCGTGTGCCGCACGTACCATCAGCGCTGAACTGAGATCGTTCACAAACAGGTGAAAAAAGGTGACCAGCACATACAGCACCAGGAAGCCTTCGGTAAAGGCGCGCAAACCGTACTGCTGGCGAAACTTCACCAGCAGCAGGTTGATGGAGACGTTGGTCATGACATAGACGGCGGGCAGCCAGGCGATTTCGGTCGACCAGGCGCCGAAGGTGCCTTGCAGATTTTGCAGATTGGCGGTGACGACCGCGTTACCCAGCGCCCCGGTCAGACACACCAGCAGGCCGACCACGCCATAGGCGATCCGTTTCGACGTCGGGTGTTCCGGGGTGGAAGGGGAACCCAGCAGGGCGGGTTTCTCGTGTGGCTGCCACTCGCGAGGAGCATAAGGGTCGCGTTGAGGCAGGCGCATAACGTGATTTACCTTTCAAAAAGTTGAATTGTGAGCGGGCTAATGATTCTAAGACTGACGCAAATCATAATTCAAGTGAATACGATTTTCTCATGTTAATCAAATGTGAGTGCTCGTTGAGCGGGGCGCAGCCCTTTTTTCAGCCTTCATGCCATAGCATGATGCGCAGAAAGGGGGATAATCGAAGGCTCTGTATGCTGTAAGGAGGTAACGATGACAATGGCACTTTTCCCCTGTCTGCCTGGCACAACCCTCGACGCCGTGAATACCATCGGGGCGTGGCTTGCTCAGGACGACTATCAGGACAACCAGCCCGTTGATCTGGTGATTCTGGCGGGTAACGCGGTGATCCCCGCGATTGATGCTGCCTGTAAAATCGCGGCTGAACAGGGTACTCCTCTGATCATCAGCGGCGGGATCGGTCACTCGACGACCTTCCTCTACGCCGCGATTGCGAAACACCCCCGCTACAACAGGATACCCACCACCGGGCGTGCTGAAGCGGCGATTCTGGCCGACATCGCCCGTGAGTTCTGGAACATTCCGGTTGAGCGTCTTCACGTTGAGGATCAGTCGACCAACTGTGGTGAGAATGCCCGCTTCAGCCGGGCGTTGATGAAACAATCCGGACTGAACGCCAGCCGGGTGCTGGTGGCCCAGGACCCGACGATGCAGCGTCGCACAATGGCTACGTTTGCCCGCGTATGCCGCGACGAGAACGACTCGCCCGCATGGGTGAGTCATCCCGGCCTGACACCCGTGCTGCAAAACAGCGACGACGGTCTGGTCTTTCGCGGCCCGGCCGAGGGGTTATGGCCGGTAGAGCGCTACCTGTCGCTGGTGCTGGGTGAACTTCCGCGACTCAGGGACGACATCAACGGCTACGGTCCGGCGGGCCGTGACTTTATCGCCCATGTTGATATTCCTGCCGACGTGGACGCCGCGTGGCAGATCTTGCGAAACGACGTCATTCTCACCGACGCGCTGGTGAGCCGTTCTCTGCTGTAATGCTCTGCCCGTTTGCGCCATCTTTTACGCAAACGGGCATCTTATGTTGCCGATTTGTGATTTTTAAAGCGGGCTGACCCGTTTCTTTTATGAGATATCTCACAAAAACAGCCTCATAGAGTAGGCAATTGCCCCGGTAATTATAGTTTTTAACAATAAGTTTACTTGTTAAAAACAGTGCAATTACAGGAGCAGGTTATGACAGTACCCGTACAACATCCTATGTATATTGATGGACAGTTTGTTGCCTGGCAGGGTGATGCATGGATTGACGTGATCAATCCGGCCACGGAAGAGGTCATTTCCCGTATTCCCGACGGCACCGCCGAAGATGCCCGCAAAGCGATTGACGCGGCAGAGCGCGCGCAGGCTGGCTGGGAGGCGCTGCCTGCCATTGAGCGCGCCAGCTGGCTGCGCAAAATTTCCGCTGGCATCCGCGAGCGCGTCAGTGAAATCAGCGCGCTGATTGTGGCCGAAGGCGGCAAGATCCAGCAGCTGGCGGAAGTGGAAGTGAACTTTACCGCTGACTATATCGACTATATGGCCGAGTGGGCGCGCCGGTATGAAGGAGAAATCATTCAGAGCGACCGTCCGGGCGAGAGTATCCTGGTGTTTAAGCGCGCTCTCGGCGTCACTACCGGCATTCTGCCCTGGAACTTTCCCTTCTTCCTGATTGCCCGCAAGCTCGCCCCCGCACTGATTACCGGTAACACCATCGTTATCAAACCGAGCGAATTTACCCCCAATAACGCCATTGCGTTTGCCAAAATCGTCGATGAGATTGGCCTGCCGAAAGGCGTCTTCAACCTGGTGCTGGGCCGCGGCGAAACCGTCGGGCAGGAACTGGCCGGGAACCCGAAAGTGGCGATGGTGAGCATGACCGGCAGCGTCGGGGCGGGTGAGAAGATCATGGCTGCGGCTGCGAAAAATATCACCAAAGTGGGGCTGGAGCTGGGCGGTAAAGCTCCGGCAATCGTGCTGGATGATGCCGACCTCGAGCTGGCGGTGAAGGCGATTGTCGATTCACGCGTCATCAATACCGGACAGGTCTGTAACTGTGCGGAACGTGTCTATGTCCAGAAGGGGATCTACGACCGCTTTGTGAATCGCCTGGGCGAGGCAATGAAAGCCGTTCAGTTTGGTAATCCGGCTGAACGCACGGATATTGCCATGGGGCCGCTGATCAACGCCGCCGCGCTGGAGCGGGTGGAGCAGAAGGTGGCGCGCGCGGTGCAGGAGGGCGCTAAAGTGGTCCTTGGCGGTAAAGCCGCAGAAGGCAAAGGGTATTTTTATCCGCCAACGCTGCTGCTGGACGTGCGTCAGGATATGGCCATCATGCACGAAGAGACCTTCGGCCCGGTGCTGCCCGTGGTGGTTTTCGACACGCTGGAAGAGGCACTGAATATGGCCAACGACAGCGACTACGGTTTAACCTCGTCTGTTTATACGCAGGATCTGAATATCGCCATGAAAGCCATTAAAGGGCTTAAATTCGGCGAGACATATATTAACCGTGAGAATTTTGAAGCGATGCAGGGCTTCCATGCGGGATGGCGTAAATCCGGTATTGGCGGGGCAGATGGTAAGCACGGTCTGAATGAATATTTGCAGACGCAGGTGGTGTATTTACAGGCGTAAAAAAAATCGGGCCTTAACCGGCCCGATTTGAATCAAATATAGCGATTACAGGTATACCAGAGTCATAGTAGCCTGACCGTCGAGCTGAGTGTCGTCGGTGATGGCCAGAGTCGCGGTATCACGAATCACCAGGTTAGAAACAAAGTTAAAACCTGCCGTGGTGATCGCCAGTGGTTCAGTTGTACCCGTGGTCGCAAAGGCTGAAGTAGAGAATGCGTCGCTACGTGGAATGACAGATTTTTCCCACTTATCAGTACCCCAGTTGTCATTCATGAGAATAGCATCAACGGTTGCACCGTTTGCGGTAACATCCTTCATCCACAGGCCATAGTTACCAATTTTAACGCCGCCAGCAGTTTTGCCTACACCATAGGTGTAATACGAGTCAGAAATATCGGCATTACCATTGATGTCAACCGGCAGCAGAGCATTGCTGTCAGTACGGTCATCCATAATTTTAAAGCCAACTTTCGTTGCCGCTGTACAGGTAATAGTTACAGGAACTTCTTTTTGACCCAGTACATTGTTGGCTGTAGCAGATAAACCACCGAGATTAATTCTGCCATAGTCAATCACACCGCCATTTCCGATTTCTGGTGTGCAAGCTGAGTTAGTTAAAGTCCCTTTAACTTTAAGTACAGCAGTTTCAGCTGCGAAAGCGGAAGTGGTGCACAACGCGATTACTGTTGCAAGAATAGCCTTTTTCATCCTTGATCCTTGAAAAATGTAGTTAAATGTAAAGAAAAAATGATTCATAACAAATGAACGGTTAGGTGTTTTAAATGACCTCTTCCGTTCGGCTGCCATAATAGCGACTTCGCGATTTAAAAAAATTTATAAAAAATGAAAGACCATTTAAGAAAAAATCAGCTTTTAATTTTTACTGAATTATTTTATCGATTTTATTTGCGTGCTCAATAAACCTCAACAGGTCACGCAAGCGGGCGTGGGAGCGTACTACTGGAACGTACACCAGGGATGCGCAGGGAAAGGTGTTATGTAACATATTGAATTGCAAGAAGTGAGTTTGTTTTTTGTTAGCATGGTAACCTCTGCGTCCTCGTAAACGAATATACCGGCCTTATAAACAGGTCGTTTGCCATTACGTTTGAGATATGCAAAATTTTAATGAATTTTTTGGCGAAGCTGGTTATGTTGGCGCAATCCGTAACAGTCATCAGGAAATTACATGCGTACAAAATATACAGGTTTGCAAATCAGCATTCACTGGCTGGTCTTTTTTTTAGTCATTGTGGCCTATTGCGCCATGGAGTTCAGAGGGTCGTTCCCGCGAACCGATCGCCCGCTGATTAATATGATCCACGTTTCCTGCGGGATTAGCATTCTGGTGCTGATGGTAGCGCGCCTGCTAATTCGCCTCAAATTCCCGGCGCCGCCCATTCAGCCGAAACCAAAAGCGATGATCACCGGGCTGTCTCATCTGGGGCATCTGGTGATCTACCTGCTGTTCATTGCGCTGCCGCTGATCGGCATGGTGATGATGTATAACCGTGGCAATGACTGGTTTGCCTTTGGCCTGACGATGCCGCATGCGGCGGAGGGGAATTTTGACCTGGTGGACAACCTGAAAGCGTGGCACGTGACGCTGGCGAATCTGGGCTATTTCGTGATTGGTTTGCATGCCTTTGCCGCGCTGATGCATCACTATTTCTGGAAAGACAATACGCTGTTGCGAATGATGCCGAAAAAACGTCAGTAACCGAAAATGCCCTGCAAACCCGCAGGGCATTTTTTTCGCTGCTTATTGCAGTTGCGCGCGCTCCTGCGCCGTTAAATCCAGTGTCTGGGTTGAACCCGTTTCCGAAGATTTAACCGCCGCTTCCAGCACCGCCATCACCGCCAGAGCCTCCACGGGAGGGACCGGGTTGTCGATCTTGCCGGTCAGGGCATCGCGCACATGTATATAGTACTGACGCTGGTCACCTTTTGGTGCAGGGATAGGGCTGGTTTCGCCCTGGGCATTAAACAGGACCATCGCGTCGCTGTCTTCCCCCCAGCTTGCGCTGCCCGGTATGACACCCGCCAGAAGCTGGGTTTCCTGCTGATCGATGCGCGCTTTCACCACGCTGGCTTTATCGCCGTGAACGGTGAAGCGGGAAACGCCGCCCGCCACCAGCATGCTGCAATGGAGGACCACTTTATGTTCAGGATAATTCAGCACCACGTGCGCCCAGTCGTTAATCTCCGCGCCGTCACGCAGGGTGGCGATGTTGCCCTGTACCGACTGCGGCAGACCAAAAAGCTGTAGCGTCTGGTCAATCATGTGCGGGCCTAAGTCGAACCACAGGCCGCTGCCGGGAACGTTTTGCTCTCTCCAGCGCACGCGAACGTCCGGGCGGAAACGATCGATATGTGACTCAAAATGTTTCACCTTGCCGATGCTGCCTTGCTCAATGACTTGCTTAATGCCGAGAAAATCGCTGTCCCAGCGGCGGTTATGGAAGACAGAGAGCAGCCGCTGTTTTTCCTGCGCAAGCGCAATCAGATCCCGCGCTTCCTGCATATCCAGCGTAAACGGTTTATCCACCACCACGTGCTTACCAGCGTTCAGGGCCATCGTGGCCAGCGGGGCATGGGTCGCGTTAGGGGAGGCGATAACCACCAGGTCGATATCCGGGTGCAAAATGGCCTCTTCAGGCGTGGCGACAACAAGGACGTCCGGCAGATCGCGTTTGACCTTCTCTTCATCCCGGGATGAGACCACCGCCAGCTTCAGGCCGTCGACGGACTGGATCAGCGGGGCATGGAACGTCTTACCTACAAAACCATACCCGATCAGCGCGATATTGATTGTCTTCACTTTATTCATGACCTTCTCCACGTTAATGCGCGCAAACGGTAACCTGCAAGGCGCTATGGTCCCCAAGCTCTGCCCAGGGACGATCTAAAAACAGTTGATGGATCTGCGATAACCCCGACACCAGATACGGTTCGCACTGGTTGAGTTTCAGATGGTCGGCGACTATCCAGTGTGTCTGGCTTGCGGCCAGCATGGCTCGCTTCACCTCGGCATCCGCCTCCTGACTGGCGCTTAATCCGAGTTCGGCATGGATGGCGCAGGCGCCAAGAATGGCAATATCCGCCCGATAGCGAGATAGCAGGGAAAGGGTGGCACTTCCGGCAAACAGGCGCTGTTTCTGATCCCATCTGCCGCCGAGCAGGATCAGGTCAATATCGTCCCTGTCGCTAACCTGTTGGGCGATATCAAGAGAAGGGGTGATGAGGGTCAGCGGCCCCTGAAGGAAAGAGGCCACGGCCAGAAGCGTGCTCCCGGCGTCAAGAAAAAGCGTTGAACCGGCAGGAACGCACTGCGCAACCTGTTTACCCAGCCGCTGCTTAATTTCAGGCAGCAAGGTATTCCTGCTCGCACGGGTCATCGTCGAGAGATTGAGCGCGATGGCGCCGCCATGGTTTTTCTGCGCCAGCCCCTGTTTTTCCAGATCGGTCAGATCGCGGCGGATGGTGTCTGCCGAAACCTGCAATTTGTCTGCCAGCTCAGTGATGCTCGCCTGGCCTTGTTCAGTAATAATATCAAGCACATATTTTTGTCTGGCGGTTTTATGCATGAGAAACAGATCCTGCAAAATGTTGCAATACGTCGCAGTTTACAGCATTTTGCAGGAAAGGGAATCGGGACAGACACGGGATGTTACCCAAAAACAGTTTAATAATGTGATTATTGATTTTGCATTAATCAGGCATCAAAAACATGTATGAATCTTTTAAGTATGTTGTTATCGCTATGTTTAATTAAAAAATTTGGCTTAAGCTGCCGGACTATTGGGTAAAATCAGAATTACAAACTAATTTGTAATTATAAATTAGTTAATATATCCATGATTTTTTATTTTTAAAGTAAAATAATTCGATTTTGTTCACTGGATTACTTAAATTGACATTTCTTTGAAAATCTTTGTGTCTGATTCGGGGTGAAATTAACGCAAAAATGTACACCCACTAATTTTAGAATTTTCTTTATATTACAGAGGGTTTATATGTTTCATTCGAAAGGCCTTTTATAACGCGCTGTCCAGAAACTCCATCTTTTTTCTTATTTTTAACACCACATTAACATTGTGGGTGTGGTTGCACATATCACATTTTGTTATGCTGCGAATCGATAAATATTTAAGTAAATTCTTAAAAGAAAAAAGAGAATGAACGGCTCTCATCTCAATTGAAATGGGTGTGGGGAACTATTACCAAAATTAATCGAGAAGGAGTGAGGGATCACTGGAGAATTATTTGTACCTCTTCCTGGGTATTTATTTAACTGCCACCTGGCGTCGGGGGATATAAAGAAGATGAAATGCAATTACCGGTTACTCAGATTATCTGCCTCCCTGACCTTAATTTCGTTGACGGTGTCTGCGGCTAATGCAAATAACGGCCTGGCGGGGATATCTCCCGTCGCCGCAATGACGATGAAAGAAAGTATTCTTTTCGCTCTCGATCGCGACCCCTCGGTGAGCCAGCAGGCAGCGCAGCTGGGGATCGGCCAGGCACAAATAGACGAAGCGCGCAGTGGCTGGATGCCACAAATAGCCTTGAACGGGAGTACAGGTCATAGCCAGACCACCGATTCCAGCGGCTCGTTGCGAAATTCCGCAGCCTGGGGGCTAAGCCTGACGCAGCTGGTGTACGATTTTGGCAAGACCAACAACAGCATCAGCCAGTCTTCAGCTCAGCGTGACAGCTATCGCTACCAGCTGATGAGCACGATGTCTGCCGTCGCGGAAAAAACGGCCCTCAGCTATGTGGAAGTGAAACGCTACAGCGATCTGTTGCAGGCGGCAAAAGAGAATGTGCAGGCGCTTAAAAACGTTGAGCAGCTGGCAAAACTTCGCGCCGATGCTGGCGTAAGCTCCACCTCTGATGAGCTTCAGACCCGCACCCGTATTGCCGGGATGCAGGCGACGGTAGAGCAGTACAATGCGTCTCTGAACAGCGCCCGCGCGCGGCTGGCGGTCTTAACTGGCATACAGGCTGAACGCTATTCGCCGGTTCCGGGAGGTCTGGCCGTGGAGCCGGGTTCGCTCAATCGGATTGATTATTCACTGATCCCAACGGTGATGGCCGCGCAGAACATGGAGCGTTCAGCCCAGTACGGCGTAGAAACCGCGAAGTCTCAGCACTGGCCGACCTTAAGCCTGAAAGGGGGCCGCACCCGGTATGAGTCTGATAATCGCGCGTACTGGGATGATCAGATCCAGCTCAATATTGATGCACCACTTTATCAGGGCGGCGCGGTCTCGGCGCGCGTCCGTCAGGCCGAGGGCACAAGGGCAATGGCATCGTCCCAGGTCGATCAGGCCCGTTTTGATGTCCTGCAAAAAGCCTCCGTCGCACAGGCCGACTGGACCGGGGCGCAAGGACGGATGGAGGCCGGGAAACGTCAGCTGGAGAATGCGTTGCGCGCCCGCGATGTCTACAAAAATGAATATACCCTGAGCAAACGCAGCATTAACGATCTGCTCAGCGTGGAACAGGATGTCTGGTCTGCCACCTCAGCGAAAATAATGGCTGAATACGATGGCTGGAGTGCGGCGATTAATTACGCCTCGGCGGTGGATAATCTCATGCCTCTTATCGGAATAGAGAAAAACGCTGCCGCCAAATTACCTGATTTAAGTTAAAAAAGGCGCGCCTTTCTGCGCGAAATAAGTCAGACAATAATGGGTGATTTTTCCCAAGGATAGCTACATCCCTCTGGTGGACATATCCACAGGAATACGCGTACCTGCAAGGAGAAGAATATGAGTAACGCAAAAGTTGTTGATGTCATCATTCGCAAAACGGCAGAGAAGACGAAATTAACCGGTGAAGGGAATCTCTCGGTCTCTATTTCATCGCCGAGCGTGATTGAAATTCAGGGTTCAGCTCAGGACGTGGTGCGTTATGTCCGCCAGGGGAATGACCTCCTCATTTATATGAAAGATGGCAGCGTGATCCGCTGCAATAATTATTTTGTCGAAGACGCGGAAACCCATAATCATTCCGAACTGGTATTTAACGATAACCAGGCGTTGACGCATATTTCATTTGCCGATGCCGGGGAAGCATCAGGCGTTGCTGCCACCGAATTAACCGCCCAGGCTGCACCCATTAGCAGCATTGAACCTTTCCTGGAGCAGGGAAGCGTCTTAAGCGATGCGCCGTGGGGCTGGATTGCCGGTGCGGCGTTAGGGGGCGGTGCGATCGGCGCTCTGCTGGCTCATGGCGGCGATGGCGAAACAAAAACCAGGGTTATTGATAATACAAAAGAAGTCGAAAGCGCCACGCCGACATTTTTGCTGACGGACAACGCGGGTGACAAGCAGGGCGTGCTGAGTGCAAAAGCGGTCACGGATGATAACACCCCCACCTTCAGCGGTACCGGGCAGCCGGGCGCGACCATACAGGTTAAAGACGGCAGCGGCAGCACCATCGCCAGCACCATGGTCGCGAAGGACGGCACCTGGACGGTAACACTCCCGACCCAGGCCGACGGGGAACATACCTGGTCCGTCGTGCAGATCGACGGCAGTAAAACGACCTCTGCGGGCAGTATCACCGTAACCGTTTCTACAGCGGATGCCAGCGTGACGCTCGCCACCACGGCGGGCGATAACGTGATCAACGCCAGCGAGCAGTCCGCTGGCTTTACGCTGTCCGGCACCAGCAAAAACCTGGCGCAGGGAACGGCGCTTACCGTCACGCTCAACGGTAAAACCTATACCGCAGAAGTGGGGGCAAACGGCGCATGGAGCGTGAAGGTCCCTGCTGCCGACGCACAGGCGCTGGGCGATGGTACCTGGACGGTCAACGTCAGCGGAAAAGACACGGCGGGCAACATCGTGTCCGGCAGCCAGACGATTGGCGTCGATACCGCTGCACCAGCGATTTCTGTCGACACGATCGCCCAGGACAACATCATCAATGCGGCTGAACATGGTCAGCCCCTGACGCTGACGGGTAAAACTGATGCAGAAGCGGGCCAGATTGTGACGGTCACGCTGAACGGCAAAAATCACACGGCGACTGTGGGCAGCGACGGCACCTGGTCCGTTACGCTTCCGGCCAGTGAAGTACAGGCGCTGGCTAACGGCGAGCACACCCTGACGGTAAACGTCAGTGATAAAGCGGGGAACGGTTCATCCGCTACGGCTGTTTTCACCGTCGATACCGCAGCGCCGGTGGTCACCATCAACACCGTCGCGGGCGACGACATTCTGAACACCAGCGAGCAGGGGCAGGCGCAGATTATTTCCGGCCAGGCGAACGGCGCGGCGGCGGGCGACGTTGTCACCGTGACCGTTGGCGGCAAGACCTTTACCGGTGTCGTCCAGGCGGATGGCAGCTGGAGCGTTGGCGTGCCTGCCTCCGTCACTGGCGCGCTGGGGGAAGGTAGCCACAGCATTTCGGTCTCCGTGACCGATGCGGCGGGCAACACCGGCAGCGCGACGCACGGCATTACGCTCAGCGGCAACCCGCCGGAATTTACCCTTGACCCCATCAGCCAGGATAACGTCCTGAATGCGCAGGAGGCCATGCAGCCCCTGAGCCTGAGCGGGACCAGTAATCTGCCGAACGGCAGCGCCGTCACCGTGACGCTGAACAACGTTAACTATCAGACCACCGTTGAGAACGGTAGCTGGTCCGTTCAGGTGCCGGTTTCCGACGTGCTGGATCTGGCGAATACCCTCTACACCGTCAGCGTCAGCGGCACCGACAGCGTGGGTAACAGCGGCTCCGCCGAGGCGAATCTGCTGGTCGATACCGCGCTGCCGCAGGTGATCGTCAACACCTTTGCCGGTGATAACCTGGTCAATAACGCTGAAGCGGCGGTTGACCAAACCCTCAGCGGACGCGTCACCGGCGCGGCGGCGGGCGATACCGTCTCTGTCACCGTGGGCGGCAAGAGCTACACCGCGACGGTTGGCGGCGACCTGAAATGGAGCGTGACGATCCCCTCAGCCGACCTCCAGGCGTTTGGCGACGGGGATTTAACCTTCAGCGCCTCTGTCACCAATGCGCACGGCAATACGGGCACCGGCGAGCGTGATATCAATATCAACGCCGAACTGCCGGGCCTGCGCGTGAACACAATCTCTGGCGATGACGTGATTAACGCCATCGAGCAGCAGCAGGATCTGGCCGTCACCGACGCCAGCACGCATCTGGCCGAAGGTACACGGATTACCGTCACCATCAATAATGTCGAATACGTCACCACGGTTAACGCCAGCGGCAAATGGCAGATTGGCGTGCCCGCGGCAGACCTTCAGGCATGGACGGCGGGGGGCATGACCGTCAGCGTCAGCGCGGAAGATGCCTGGGGCAACACCGTAGCGGCTGAACACCCGATCGAGCTTGACCTGAACGCGGTGGCCGTCACCATCGATACCGTAACCACTGACGACATGCTGAACGCGGCGGAAAAAGGCGCGGATGTCACGCTTTCTGGTCAGACGCAGGGCGTGGAGGCAGGGCAGACCGTGGTGGTGAAATTCGCGGATCAAACCTTTACCGCACAGGTGCAGCAGGACGGCTCCTGGCACCTGACCGTTCCGGCGAGTGCGATGGAAACGCTGATCGACGGGCGTGCGCAGGTGAACGTCAGCGTGACTAACGGCAACGGCAACAGCGCGGACGCCTCACGCGTGGTGATCGTCGATACGCAGCCGCCAGCCATTACGCTTGATAACCTGACCGACGACAACATCATTAATGCGGCAGAAGCGCAGCAGGATCTGGTGCTCAGCGGCAGCACAACCGTTGAAACGGGTCAGACGGTCACCGTGACGCTGAACGGTAAATCTTACCAGACCACGGTCCAGGCGGACGGTCGCTGGCTGCTGAACGTGCCTGCCGCCGATGTCGGCGCGCTGACCGATGGCAATGTCACCGTGACGGCCACCGTCAGCGACGTGGCGGGCAACAGCAGCAGCGCGGACCGCGTTGGGCTGGTGGATGCCACTGTGCCGCAGGTGATCATCAACGATTTCGTCACCGACACCAACACCGTTAACCAGCTGGCCCATGCTCAGGCGCAGATCCTGAGCGGCTCCGTCACCGGCGCGGCGGCGGGTGATTTGGTCATCATCACCATCAATAACGTGGACTACACCACCGTGGTGGATGCGGCAGGCAACTGGAGCCTCGGCCTGCCTGCGTCCGTCGTTCAGGGGCTGACGGACGGCACCTGGACCATTAACGTTTCCGTGACCGATCGGTCCGGCAACACCGGCAGCAGTTCAGTGGATGTAGTGGTCAATACGGTGACGCCCGTTATCGGTATTAACACGCTGGCAGCGGATGACGTGATCAATGCGGCAGAGAAGGGCGAAGATCTGCTGCTTTCCGGTACCAGCAATCAGCCGGAAGGAACCACCATCACCGTTGCTCTGAACGGTATCAACTACACCGCCACCACCGACGCCAGCGGCAACTGGAGTGTTACCGTACCCGCCTCTGCGGTGAGCGCGCTGGGTGAAGCGAATTACACCGTAACGGCGAGCGTCACCGATAATGTGGGCAACAGCGCCGCTGTCATGCACGATGTGCTGGTGGACAGCTCGCTGCCGGTTGTTACCTTCAACAACTTCGCGGGCGACAATATCGTCAACGCGGCGGAAGTGGCCGCAGGGCAAACCCTGACCGGAAAGGTTTCTAACGCGGCATCGGGCGATACCGTCACGATTATCCTCGGCGGGCAGACATACACGGCTACCGTACAGGACGATCTCACCTGGAGTCTGCCGTTAACCCAGAGTCAGTTAACCGCGCTCGGCAACGGCGACCTGACCGTATCGGCCAGCGTGACGAACGCGCACGGCAATACCGGATCGTCTTCCCTCGATGTCACCATTGACGCCCAGCTGCCCGGCCTGCGCATTGATACCGTCGCCGGTGACGACGTCATTAACGTTATTGAACACGCGCAGAATCTGGTTATCTCCGGCACCAGTACCGACCTGGCGGCGGGTAGCACCGTCACCGTGACCATCAACGGCAAGAGTTATTCCGCCTCGGTACTGGCGGATGGCACCTGGCAGGCTGCGGTTCCGGCCGCCGACGTCTCCCGGTGGGCGGACGGGTCGCTCACCATCAGCGCCAGCGCGCAGGATACCTCCGGCAACCCGGTGAACATCGGTACCGTTGTGGATGTCGATCTCGCCCCGGTGGCGATAAGCATCAACAGCGTGACGGACGACAACGTGCTGAATGCGGCAGAAAAAGGCCAGGATCTGGTGCTGTCCGGCTCCTCCTCGAACGTTGAAGCGGGCCAGACCGTTACCATTATCTTTGCGGGTAAAACCTGGACCACGACGGTCGATGCCAGCGGCGACTGGACCTGCACCGTACCGGCTGCCGATCTGGGCGGCCTGAAGGACGGCGACGCCAGCGTGCAGGTCAGCGTGACCAACGTGAGCGGCAACGCGGCCTCTTCCTCTCAGGCATTCAGCATCGATACCGCCGCGCCAGCGGTCACGATCAACACCATCAGCGGTGACAACATGCTGAATGCGGCAGAGGTGGCGCAGGATCTGACCCTGAGCGGGACGTCTACTGCCGAAGCAGGCCAGACGGTCACCGTGACCTTCAACGGCAATCAGTACACCGCCCAGGTGCAGGCGAACGGCAGCTGGACGCTGGACGTACCGGCGGCGGATCTGGCGGGGATCGCCGACGGCAGCGCGGCGGTCACGGCGACCGTGTCCGATAAAGCGGGCAACCCGGCCAGCACGGGAGCGTCCGTGCTGGTCGACACGACCGTGCCGCAGATTACCTTCAACATTGTGGCGGGCGACGACATTGTTAATATTGCCGAGCACGGCCAGGCGCTGATTGTCTCCGGCAAGGTGACGGGCGCGCAGGCGGGGGATGTGATTACCCTGACCCTGAACGGCAAAGACTACACCGCAATGCTGGACGGTGCCGGTAACTGGAGCGTGGGCGTTCCGGCGCAGGACGTGGGCGCGCTGGCTAACGGCGATCAGACGATCTCCGCCACGCTCACCGATAAAGCGGGCAACAGCACCAGCGCCACGCACGCGATTGACGTCTCCCTGACCGCGCCGGTGATTGCCATCAACACCCTGGCGGTTGACGACGTGATCAACGCGACCGAAAAAGGCCAGGATCTGCTGATCTCCGGCACCAGCAACCAGCCGGACGGGACCCACATCACCGTAACCCTGAACGGTATCAGTTACGCCGCCACCACCGATGCCAGCGGTAACTGGAGCGTCACCGTTCGGGCGGCAAACCTCTCGGCACTGGGCGAAGCGAGCTATAGCGTGACGGCCAGCGTGACCGATACCGCGGGTAATAGCGCGAACACCAGCCATAGCGTGCTGGTCGACAGCGCGCTGCCGCAGGTCACCATTAATGCGGTTGCCACCGACGACGTGATTAACGCGGCGGAAGTGGCTTCCGGACAAACCCTGAGCGGGAAAGTGAGCGGCGCGGCGAGCAGTGACACTGTCACGATCGGTATCGGGGGCAACACCTATACGGCGACGGTTCAGGATGACCTGAGCTGGTCGGTTAACGTGGCGTCTGACGTCTTAACCGCTATCGGTAACGGCGATCTCACCGTAACAGCGAGCGTGACCAACGGCCACGGCAACACCGGCACCGGCGAACGCGACATCACGATTGATGCCAGCCTGCCGGGCCTGCGCGTGGATACCGTGGCAGGCGACGATGTGATCAACAGCATCGAGCATGGTCAAAACCTGATTATCACCGGCTCCAGCGACGGGCTGGCGAGCGGATCGGCGCTGACGGTCACCGTCAACGGCAAAACCTACGCGGCAACCGTGCTGGCGGACGGCACCTGGACGGCGGCTATTCCGGCGGCGGACGTCGGCGCGCTGAGCGCAGGCACGATCACCGTGACCGTGGAAGGCCAGAGCGCGGCGGGTAACCCGGTTTCCATCAGCCACGACGTGAAAGTAGAGCTGGCGGCCGTCGCCATCAGCATTAACCCGATTGCCTCGGACGACGTAATCAACGCGGCTGAGAAAGGCGCGGACCTGGTGCTTTCTGGCTCGACCACCAACGTGGAAGAAAACCAGACCGTTACCATCACCTTCGGCGGCAAGTCGTACACCGCGACGGTGGATGCCAGCGGCAACTGGACGGCGACCGTACCGTCTGCCGATTTGGGCGGACTGAAAGACGGCGACGCCAGCGTGCAGGTGAGCGTGACCAACGTGAACGGCAACAGCGCCTCGGCGGGCCGTGAATACAGCGTGGACGCCACCGCGCCGACGGTTTCCATTGAAATCGTCAGCGACGACAACATCATCAATGCCGCCGAAGCGCAGCAGGATCTGGTCATCAACGGCGTCACTAATGCTGAAGCCGGACAGACCGTGACCGTCACGCTGAACGGCAAGGACTACACCACTACCGTGCAGTCTGGCGGTGGCTGGAACGTGACCGTTCCTTCTGCGGATATAAGCGGGATTACCGACGGCAACTACACCATCACGGCAGCCGTATCCGATAAAGCGGGCAACCCGGCCTCGGCGGATCGCGATGTGCTGGTGGATACCACGGTGCCCCAACTGACCATCAACACCGTTTCTGACGACGACGTGATAAACAGCGCCGAGCACGCGCAGGCCCTGATTGTCACCGGTTCCGTGACCGGGGCGGCGGCGGGCGATGTGGTGACCGTTACCATCAATAACAAAGATTACAGCGCGACCCTGAATGCTTCCGGCAAGTGGAGCGTGGGCGTGCCTGCGGCGGACGTGAGTGCCCTGACCGCCGGGGATCACACCATCACCGCGGCGCTGACCGACAAAGCCGGAAACAGCAACAGCACGACGCACGAGGTTGAAGTCACCCTTACCGCGCCGGTGCTGAACATCGACACCGTGTCCGGTGACGATGTGATCAACAGCAGCGAGAAAACGCAGGATCTGGCCATCACAGGTACGGCTTCCGGGCTGGCAGCGGGCGCGGTGGTCACCGTGATGCTCAACGGCAAAGCGTACAGCGCCACGGTGGATACCCATGGCCAATGGACCACAACCGTTCCGGCGAGCGAGGTGGGGCAACTGGGTGAAGCGCTTTACACCGTGTCGGCCTCCGCAACAGACAGCGTCGGCCTCCGCAACAGACAGCGTCGGCAACAGCACCAGCACCTCGCACACCGTGAACGTTGAATCCGTTCTGCCGGGCGTCATCATCAACACCGTGGCGGGTGACGACGTGATCAACGCGGCAGAGCTGGCAACCGGCCAGACCATTAGCGGCACCGTGGTGAATGCCGAAGCGGGCAACACCGTGACTGTGTCTGTGGGCGGCCACAGCTACACCGCAACGGTACAGGACAATCTCACCTGGTCCGTCGACGTACCGGGAACTGTGCTCACCGCGCTGGGCAATGGCGATCTGACCGTGACCGCCAGCGTCACGAACGGCGTGGGCAACAGCGGCAGCGGCGAGCGCGATATCACTATCGACGCGAATCTGCCGGGCCTGCGCGTGGACACCGTAGCGGGCGATGACGTGATTAACAGCATCGAACACGGGCAAAATCTGATTATCACGGGTTCAAGCGACGGCCTGACGGCGGGCACAGCGCTGACCGTCACCGTAAACGGTAAAACCTATCCGGCCACCGTGCTGGCAGACGGCACCTGGCGCGCGGCGATCCCTTCAGCGGACGTAAGTGCCCTTGCCGCAGGCACGGTCACCGTGAACGTTGAAGGCCAGAGCAGCGCGGGCAATCCGGTGACTATCAACCATGATGTGAAGGTGGATCTGGCAAACGTCGCCATCAGCATTGACGCCATCGCCACCGATGATGTGATTAACGCGGCGGAGAAGGGCGCGGATCTGGTGTTCTCCGGCACCACTGCGAACGTGGAGGAAAATCAAACCGTCACCATCACCTTCGGCGGCAAGAACTACACCGCCACGGTGGACGCTGAGGGGAAATGGGCCGCCACGGTGCCGTCTGCGGACCTGACCGGTCTGAAAGACGGTGATGCCAGCGTGCAGGTCAGCGTCACCAACGTGAACGGCAACAGCGCCTCGGCGGGCCGCGAGTACAGCGTGGATGCTACCTCGCCGTCCGTGACCATCAACACGATTGCCACAGACGATATCCTGAACGCCTCAGAAGCGCAGTCTGACCTGGCAATCTCCGGCACCAGCACCGCTGAAGCAGGCCAGACGGTGACCGTGTCGCTGAACGGCAAAGATTACACCACAACCGTCAGCGCGAACGGCAGCTGGACGCTGAACGTTCCGGCAGCGGACCTGGCAGGTTTAACCGACGGCAGCGTGACGGTCACTGCCTCCGTCAGCGACAAGGCGGGCAACCCGGCATCGGTGGACCACAACCTGACGGTGGACGTCACCGTTCCGACTGTGACCATCCACACCGTGGCAGGCGACGACGTGATTAACGTGGCTGAACACAATCAGGCGCAGATTATCAGCGGCTCCGCCACCGGCGCGGCGGCGGGCGATACCGTCACCGTCACGATCGGCGGCCAGACTTATACCACCGTACTGGACGCGGCGGGTAACTGGAGCGTGGGCGTCCCGGCCAGCGTCATTTCCGGCCTCAGCGACGGTACGGTGACTATCACTGCATCAGTCACCGACGCGGCGGGCAACACCGGCAGCGGCACGCATAATGTGACCGTTGACACCGGTCTGCCATCGGTCAGCTTCAACGCCATCAGCGGCGATAACGTCCTGAACGCGGTAGAAAAAGGCCAGGATCTGAGCGTCAGCGGCACCAGCGCCAACCTGGCGGAAGGCACCGTGGTCACCGTGACCCTGAACGGCAAAAACTACACGGCGACAACTGCGGCGGACGGCACCTGGAGCCTGACGGTTCCGGCTGCGGATCTGGCCGGTCTCGGTCAGGCCAGTTACACCCTGAATGCGACAGCCACCAACGGCGTGGGCAACAGCGTGAGCAGTTCTGCGAACCTGCTTGTCGACACCGCGCTGCCTGGCGTCACCATCAACACCGTGGCGGGCGACAACGTCATCAACGCGGCGGAAGTGGCGGCAGGTCAGACCCTGAGCGGCACCGTGACGAATGCCGAAGCGGGCAACACCGTGACCGTGACTATCGGCGGCCACAGCTACACCGCAACGGTGCAGAACAATCTGTCCTGGTCCGTGAATGTGCCGTCTGACGTGCTGACCGCACTCGGCAACGGCAGCCTGAGCGTGACGGCGACCGTCACCAACGGGCACGGCAACACCGGCACCGGCGAACGCGAGATCGCTATCGACGCTAACCTGCCGGGGCTGCGTGTGGATACCGTGGCGGGTGACGATGTGGTCAACACCATTGAGCACGCGCAGAACCTGATTGTTTCAGGCTCCAGCGACGGGCTGGCGCCGGGCACGGCGCTGACGGTTACCGTCAACGGTAAAGATTACGCGGCAACGGTGCTGGCAGACGGCACCTGGCGCGCGGCGATACCGTCCACCGACGTGAGCGCGTGGCCGGAAGGCACCGTGAAAATCAGTGTAACCGGTGACAGCGCGGCGGGTAATCCGATCACCATCAGCCACGATGTGACCGTGGATCTGGCTACCGTTGCCATCAGCATCAATGCGCTTGCCACCGACGACGTGATTAACGCGGCGGAGAAGGGCGCGGATCTGGTGCTGTCGGGTGCGACCACCAACGTGGAAGCCGGGCAGACCGTGACCATCAGTCTGAACGGCAGGATCTACACCACCACCGTGGACGACAGCGGCAACTGGACTTACACCGTGCCGTCAGCGGATCTGGCTGGCCTCAAGGATGGCGACGCCAGCGTGCAGGTCAGCGTCACCAACGTGAACGGCAACAGTGCCTCGGCGGGCCGCGAGTACAGCGTGGATGCTACCGCGCCGTCCGTGACCATCAACACGATTGCCACCGACGATATCCTGAACGCCTCAGAAGCGCAGTCTGACCTGGCAATCTCCGGCACCAGCACCGCCGAAGCGGGCCAGACGGTGACCGTGTCGCTGAACGGCAAAGATTACACCACAACCGTCAGCGCGAACGGCAGCTGGACGCTGAACGTTCCGGCGGCGGATCTGGCAGGATTAACCGACGGCAGCGTGACGGTCACCGCCTCCGTCAGCGATAAGGCGGGCAACCCGGCGTCGGTGGACCACACCCTGATGGTGGACGTCACCGTTCCGGCAGTGACCATCCACACCGTGGCAGGCGACGACGTGATTAACGTGGCCGAGCACAATCAGGCGCAGATCATCAGCGGCTCCGCCACCGGCGCGGCGGCGGGCGATAAGGTCACCGTCACGATCGGCGGCCAGACTTATACCACCGTACTGGACGCGGCGGGTAACTGGAGCGTGGGCGTTCCGGCAAATGTGATTTCAGGCCTCAGCGACGGCAGCGTGATCGTCACTGCGTCAGTCACCGACGCGGCGGGCAACACCGGCAGCGGCACGCATAACGTGATCGTCGATACCGGTCTGCCGTCGGTCAGCTTCAACGCCATCAGCGGCGATAACGTCCTGAACGCGGTAGAAAAAGGGCAGGATCTGACCGTCAGCGGCACCAGCGCCAACCTGGCGGAAGGCACCGTGGTGACCGTGATCCTGAACGGTAAAAACTACAAGGCGACGACTGGCTCAGACGGCACCTGGAGCCTGACGGTTTCGGCTGCGGATCTGTCAGGCCTCGGTGAAGCCAGCTACACCCTGAATGCGACAGCCACCAACGGCGTGGGCAACAGCGTGAGCAGTTCTGCGAACCTGCTTGTCGATACCGCGCTGCCAACCGTGACCATCAATACCGTGGCGGGGGATAACGTCATCAACGCGGCGGAAGTGGCCGCAGGCCAGTCCATTACCGGTAAGGTGGCGAACGCGGACATCGGCAACACCGTGACGGTGAACATCGGCGGCAACATCTATACCGCGACGGTACAGAGCGATCTCAGCTGGTCCGTCAACGTGCCGGATTCCGTCCTGACGGCGCTGGGCAACGGCGATTTAACGGTGTCAGCGACCGTCACTAATGACCATGGCAATACGGGAACGGGCGAGCGCGATATCACTATCGACGCCAGCCTGCCGGGGCTGCGCGTGGATACCGTGGCGGGCGACGACGTGATCAACAGCATTGAGCATGGTCAGAATCTAATCGTCACTGGCTCAAGCGACGGGCTGGCGGCGGGTACAACGCTCACCGTCACCGTGAATGGCAAGACCTATGCCGCGTCGGTACTGGCAGACGGCTCCTGGAGCGCGGCGATCCCGGCGGCAGACGTGGGCGCTCTGGCCGCAGGCTCGGTGACCGTCACCGTAGCGGGCCAGAGCGCGGCGGGCAACCCGGTCACCATCAGCCACGACGTGACCGTCGATCTGGCAGCCGTGGCGATCAGCATCGATGCCATCGCCACCGACGACGTGATTAACGCGGCGGAGAAAGGCGCGGATCTGGTGCTTTCCGGCAGCACCTCCAACGTAGAAGAGAACCAGACCGTGACCATCAGCTTTGGCGGCAAGTCTTACACCGCCAAAGTCGATGCCGACGGTAACTGGACGGCGACCGTGCCATCCTCGGATCTGGCGGGTCTGAAAGACGGCGACGCCAGCGTGGAGGTGAGCGTTACCAATGTGAACGGCAACAGCGCGTCTGCGGGCCGTGAGTACAGTGTGGATGCCACGGCGCCAACCGTGACGATTGAAACGGTCGCAGGCGATAACGTGATCAACGGCAGCGAAGCGGCTGCGGGCGTGGCCATTTCCGGCACCACCACGGCGGAAGTTGGTCAGACCGTCACCGTGACGCTGGGCGGTAAGAGCTATACCGCGCAGGTGCAGCAGGGCGGCCTCTGGAGCGTGAACGTACCGGGCACCGACCTGTCCGCGCTGGCGGATAACGGCTACACCGTGCAGGTGAGCGTGAGTGACGCCGCAGGTAACCCGGGCAGCGCGGGGAAAGCGATTACGCTTGATACCACCCCGCCGACCGTCAGCTTTAACGTTGTGGCGGGCGATGACGTCATCAACAGCGTGGAGCACGGGCAGGCGCAAATCGTCAGCGGCACCGCAACCGGCGCCAGCGTTGGCGATAAGCTGATCGTCACCATAGGTTCGAACCAGTACACCACCACCGTTGACGCCAGCGGCAAATGGAGCGTGGGCGTTCCTGCCAGCGACATCTCTGCCCTGACCGACGGCACCGTGACCCTCAGCGCGACGATCACCGACAGCGCAGGCAACAGCAGCACGCAGACCCACGACGTGGTAGTTAATACCGCATCGGTCGCGCTGACCGTCAATACCCTCAGCGGCGATGACGTGATCAATGCGGCAGAAGCGGGCGCATCGCTGGTCATCAATGGCTCCAGCGCGCAGTTTGCTAACGGCACGCAGGTCACCGTCACCCTGAACGGCAAGAGCTATACGGCTACCATCCAGAGCGACGGCGCCTGGCAGACCACCGTACCGGCCGCCGACGTGGGCGCCCTGGCGGATGGCGCACGTTATCAGGTTACTGTTTCGGCGCAGGACAGCGCCGGTAACAGCGCCTCGGCAACACATACGCTCAGCGTGGATACCACCGCGCCGGTGATTAGCGTGAACACGTTGTCGGGCGACGATGTGCTGAATGCGGCGGAAGCCCAGCAGCCGCTCACCGTACACGGCTCTTCCAGTGCGGAAGCAGGCCAGACGGTGACCGTCACGCTGGGTGGCAAAACCTACACTGCGCTTGTGGCAAACAACGGGACCTGGACGCTGGATGTTCCGGCGGTCGATCTGGCTGCACTGAGCCAGGGTGCGCTGACGTTGACCGCCTCGGTCAACGATAAAGCCGGTAACAGCGGCCAGACGACGCATACCTTGACGGTCGATACCGTCGCGCCAGCCGTCACTATCAGCACCGTGGCCGATGATGATATCGTCAACAACACCGAACAGCTGGCGGGACAGACCATCAGCGGGACCACCACCGCGGAGCAGGGCCAGACGGTGACCGTCTCCTTCAACGGCCACAGCTATCAGGCGACCGTGGCGGCGAACGGCTCCTGGTCCGTCTTCGTGCCGGGGCGTGATTTCCTCGGCCTGACCGACGGGAATTACACCCTTACCGCGACGGTGAGCGATAAAGCGGGTAACCCGGGCAGCACAACGCATAACGTGACGCTGAACGGCGACGTGCCGAACATCGCCATTAACACCTTTGCGCAGGACGATATCGTCAATGCCGCCGAGCACGGCACGCCGCTGGTTATCAGCGGCACCACCGATGCGCCAACGGGCCAGACGGTGACCATCACGCTTAACGGCAAAACCTACACGGCCATCGTGCAGGCGGACGGCCGCTGGAGCTATACGGTTGGCAGCGCAGACGTGACCGCGCTGGCAGACGGCGGTTCGTACGTGATTAACGCGCAGGTGAGCAACGCCATCGGCAACAGCGCCAGCGATAACCACACCGTCACCGTGGATCTCACCGCGCCGTCGATGGGGATCAGCATTGATTCCCTGCAAAACGATACCGGCCTCAGTGCGAATGACTTCATCACCAACCACAGCCAGGTGGTGGTGAACGGTTCCCTGACCGCGCAGCTCGGCAATAACGAGAAAGCGCAGATCAGCCTCGACGGCGGTACCACCTGGATTGACCTGACCGTCACCGGCACCACCTGGCGCTATACCGATGGCCGCACCCTGACCGACGGTACGTACCCGTATCAGGTGCGCGTGATCGACATTGCGGGCAACGTTGGGGCGACGGACAGCCAGGACGTGGTAATCGATCTGACGAAGCCTGCGGCGGCGGCCATTACCGTGGATTCCGTCTCGCAGGATACCGGCCTGTCCGACAGCGACTTCATTACCAGCGACAACCAGATCAGCCTGAAAGGGACGCTCGGCGCGGCCCTGGGCAGCGGTGACCACGCCCAGATCAGCCTGGACGGTGGCGCGACCTGGACTGACGTGAGCGTCAGCGGCCTGAGCTGGACGTATGTTGATGGCCGCACGCTGGCCGACGGAGACTACAACTATCAGCTGCGGGTGATTGACGACGCGGGGAATATCAGTGCCACCACCAGCCAGGTGGTGACCATTGATACCGTCGCGCCGGACGCCAGCAAAACGATCGCTATCGACAGCATCAGCGACGATACCGGCCTGAGCAGCAGCGACTTTATCACCAATGATACCTCCCTGACGCTGCACGGCTCGCTCGGCGCAACGCTGGCCGACGGCGAATATGCCCAGATCAGCATCGACGGCGGGATCACCTGGCAGAACGTGATCGTCACCGGCAATAGTTGGTACTACGTGGACGGCCGCACGCTGGGTAACCAGGCCTATGACTACTACGTTCGCGTAGTGGATGCGGCAGGCAACGTGGGTGCAAGCGCTCATCAGCAGGTGACGGTCGATACGGTCGCGCCGGATGCGGCGATTACGGTGACCGTGGATAACATCACCGTCGATACCGGCTTCGACAATAACGACTTCCTGACCAGTTCGACCTCGTACACGCTCAACGGGACGCTCGGGGCCGAACTCGGGGCGGGTGAGTATGTGCAGGTGAGCATGGATGGCGGCACCACCTGGGGTTACGCCACGGTAAGCGGCACCCGGTGGAGTTATAACGACACCCGCACCCTGGCCGACGGCGACTACCGCTATCAGGTGCGGGTTGTCGATCAGGCGGGCAACGTCGGGGCCACCACCACGCAGGACGTGACGGTGGATACCCAGGCGCCGCAGTACGGCATCACCATTGACAGCATCAGCGAAGATACCGGGCAGTCCGGGAGTGATTTCATCACCATGGACACCTCGCTGACGATCAACGGCTCGTTGGGCAGCACGCTGGCCAGCGACGAGCGCGTACAGATCAGCCTGGACGGCGGTAATACCTGGATTGACACCACCGTCACTAACCAGCGCTGGAGCTATACGGATACCCGCGATCTGGCGGACGGGGATTACACCTACCAGGTGCGGATCATCGACCAGGCGGGCAACGTCGGCTCAACCTCTTCGCAGGTGGTAACGGTTGATACCACGCCGCCAGCCACTGTGGGAACGGTAGTCAGCTATACCGACGGGGAAGGTGAACGTACGGGCACGTACGGCGCATCAGTCGCGACGGACGATACCTCGCCGCTGATCAACGGTACGCTTAACCGGGCACCGGAAGACGGCGAAATCGTGCAGCTTTACCGGGACGGGATCTTGCTGGGTCAGGTCACGATGAATGGCAGCGCAAGCTGGTCCTATCAGGACAACGGCCTGCTCGACGGGAATCACACTTACATTCTGCGCGTCACCGACAAAGCCGGTAACTACACGGAATCGGATGGCTTTGTGCTGAACGTCGATACCAGCATCCCAACCACCACGGCGGCGATTACTGCCCAGACCACCTCGGATACCACGCCGATTGTCAGCGGTACGGTCTCCGCAGACCTGGTGAACGGTGAATATCTGGTGGTGACGGTGAACGGGAAAACCTACACCTCCCAGACCGGCGGTGCGGTGGTCGTCGACCCGGATCACAATACCTGGTATCTACAGATCCCGGACAGCGATGCCCTGAGTGTGGCGAGTTACGACGTAACCGCGCAGGTGAAGAGTAGCGCAGGCAACGGTAACACCACCGGTACGGCAACCGGTAGCCTGGTGATCGATACCACCTCGGTGAATACCGACTGGGCGACCACTGCGGGTAACCTGAATAACTCGACCATGACCGTCGGCACGAACAGCAGCGGCCTGTGGAATATCATTGCTAACGGTCAGTCTTACTCCAGCAGCGATAGCTCGACCTATGCCGGCAATACGCTGAGCAACACCCGTGGCTATTACGTGGTGAGCCAGACCGCCGCCGACGTTGACCGTAACGGCACGCAGGATATCTTTGCGACGGAGAACACCTACGCGGGTTCTACGCAGGTGATGTGGACCTACGATGGCAGCAGCTACACCGCTAGCCAGCTGGCGATGGGGACCACCATCTGGTACGGCGGCGTAATTGCCTACGACAAAACCGGCGATGGCTATCTTGATCTGGCGTACGGCGATGCCGGTATGGACTCCCTGACCTATCTGGTGAATAACAACGGCGTCCTCTCGCCGGACGGCACCGGTGGGGAAGGCGGCTTCTACGGCCAGTTCGACTCCGGGCGTGAAATCTCCGGCATTGACCTGAACAACGACGGTACGGTGGATATCGTTCAGCACACCAACCGCAGCGGCGCGTACTCGTTAACCGTGATCAACAACAACGGCAACGGCACGCTCTCTATCGGCCAGAACCTGACCAACGTGTTTGTGGTAAACACCGCGAATAGCACCACGGCGGCGTCCATGACGTGGGCGGATTTCAACGGCGATGGCTACATGGATCTGTACCTGGGCAGCAGCTACAACAACAACGGCGGGGTGATCTACTACAACGACGGTACCGGGAAGCTCTCGACCACCAAGAGCGCGGTGGAAGCTTCTAACGCGGCTGCGGGGTATCTCTCGGTGGCGGTGGACTGGAACGGGGACGGGCAGATGGACATCATCAAGCTCAGCACCTACGGCGGTTCACAGACGGCGACGCTCTTCACTAACAACGGCTACGGTTCCGCCTGGACCGCCAGCCAGCTGGCGTCCGGCATTGCCTACGCCACTGGCGTGGCGGCAGTAGACTACAACTGGGACGGCGCGAAGGATCTGCTTGTCTCGCAGCAGAACGGCAAGGTGGTGCTGGTGCAAAACAGCGCCAAAATTGCTGACGGTACCGCGATGCACCTGCACATTGTCGACAGCGAGGGCATCAACGCCTACTACGGCAACACGGTCAATCTGTATAACGCTGCGGGCGTGCTGGTGGCCTCGCAGATCATCAACGCCCAGTCCGGCATTGGCTCGAACGATACCTCTGCGCTGGTGAGTTTCTACGGGCTGGATCCGAACGAAAGCTACTCGGCGGAGATCGTGAAGATCACCAACGGCGTGTCGGATAACGTCACCTGGACCGGCCTGGACGCGGGCAACGGCAAAGAGGGTTATGTTCTCACCGCCGAAGCGGCCACCGGCGGCCACAGCGGAACCATTACCGGTACCGGGTATAACGACACCTTTATCGCAGAGGATGGGGCCTATACCTATAACGGATCCGGCGGCTGGAATACCCATTCAGACTACGACACCTGGAGCAATACCGGCGGCATGGACGTGGTGGATTACCGTAATGCCACCTCTGGGATAACCGTTGATTTGCGCCTCTCAACGGCGCAGGACACCGGATTCGGTACCACGCGGTTGTTGAATATTGAAGGGATTAACGGCTCTGACTATGACGACGTGATTACCGGCAACAGCGGTGATAACCAGTTCGAAGGCCGCGGCGGTAACGACACCTTCAACATCGGCAGCGGCGGCCAGGACACGTTGCTCTATAAGCTGATCAACGCGTCTGACGCGACGGGCGGCAACGGCAGCGATGTGGTGAACGGCTTTACCGTCGGCACCTGGGAAGGGACGGCAGATACGGACCGTATCGATCTGCGCGACCTGCTTTCCGACAGCGGCTATACCGGCACCGGCTCGGCGAGCTACGTCAACGGCGTGGCGACGCTGGACAGCAGCGCAGGCAACATCGCCGACTACATCCGCGTGGTGCAAAACGGCAGCAACACTGAGATCCAGGTTGACCTGGACGGCACTGGCGGTCAGTTCTCGCCCACCACGCTGGTGACGCTGAACGGGGTGCAGACGGATCTGGCGACGCTGCTGGCGAATCATCAATTGTTAATTGCGTAAAACACCGCCGCGGGGAGGGATCCTCGCGGCCTTTTGGCGTTTCTTTAACGAATTGCGTTAACCCGGAGATTATGAAGACACATCCACAGTACGAACCCTGGTTGCAGGGCATGCTCATCATCGCGAAATATTATCGGCTGGATTTTTCGGCGCAGCATGTTCGGGTCACGATTAACCATGAAAGCCAGTCGCCACGCCAGCTAGTGCTGGAGGAGATGGCGCGCCAGCTTGGGATGGGGATGCGTTGGGTGGCGGCGGAAGCCGTATCGCTCGATCCCTGGCGTTTACCGCTGCTGGCGGAGTTTACCGGCGGGCAAATTGCGGTCATCAACCGTATGGACAACGACGGGAACGTCAGCGTGCAGTTTAGCGGCGACGGGGGGCTGGAGACAACGCTGACGCGCGACGAGCTTGGTTCACGGTTAAAGGGACTGATGGTACTGCGCCCGCTTGAGTCCACGCCGGATGCGCGCGTGGATGATTACAGCAAACCCTATGAGAAAAACTGGTTCTGGCAACTGGCGCTGAAAGACTGGCGTCGCTACAGCGACATTATGCTGGTGGCGCTGGTCGCCAACGTGCTGGCGCTCTCCGGCATGGTCTTTTCCATGCAGGTGTATGACAGGGTGGTGCCGTCCCAGTCGGAGGCCACGCTGTGGGTGCTGTTTGGCGGCGTGATGATCGCCATCGTGTTTGAATTCATCATGCGCATGCTGAGGGTGCATATTTCGGACGTGGTAGGAAAACGCGCCGACCTGCGTATTTCCGAGCGCGTGTTTGCCCACGCCCTGCGGATTAAAAACGGTGCGCGATCGAAATCGACCGGGTCGTTTATCGCCCAGATCCGCGAGCTGGAGTCAGTGCGGGAGCTGATCACTTCCACCACCATTGCCGCTATATCCGATCTGCCGTTCTTCCTGCTGTTTGTTTTCATTCTGTGGATGATTGGCGGCCCGCTGGTGCTGGTGGTGCTGCTGGCCGTGCCGCTGCTGCTCATTCCCGGCCTGCTGGTGCAGCGCCCGCTGGGAAAACTCTCCAGCGAAGGGATGCGTGAATCGGCAATTCGCAATGCCACGCTGGTGGAGGCGGTGCAGGGGATTGAGGACATCAAGCTAATGCGCGCCGAGCAGCGCTTCCAGAACCAGTGGAATAACACCAATGACGTTGCCGCCAGCGTCGGCATGAAGCAGCGCTGGCTGACGGGGCTGCTGCTGACCTGGACCCAGGAGGTGCAGTCTATCGTCTACGCCGTGGTGCTGCTGGTGGGCTGTTACCTGGTCATCAGCGGCGACATGACCACCGGTGCGCTGGTGGGCACCTCGATTCTGGCGTCCCGCACCATTGCGCCTCTTTCGCAGATTTCTGGCGTGCTCTCCCGCTGGCAGTCGGCAAAGGTGGCCCGCAAGGGACTGGATGACCTGATGCAGCGCCCGATTGACGATCCCCGGCACGGCAAAAAAGTGCATAAAGCCCACCTTCGCGGTGATTACCGGCTGGACGACGTCGGGTTTTATTACGACGAAGAAGAGAAGCTCACCGTGCTGAATATCAGCAAACTGCGCATTCGCGCCGGTGAACGTGTGGCAGTACTCGGGCGGAATGGTTCGGGGAAAAGTACCTTGCTGCATCTGCTGGCGGGAATGCAGGAGCCTCAGCAGGGCAGCATTTTGCTGGACGATATTGCTCTCAATCATCTTGACCCGGCCGACGTGCGCCGCGACATGCAACTGCTCAGTCAGCAGGCGCGGCTATTCTTCGGCTCCGTGCGTGACAATATTCTGATGGGCAATCCGCTGGCGACAGACGAGGAAATTCATCAGGCGCTGGTCAACAGCGGCGCGCTGGAGTTTGTGCGCAAGCAGAAAATGGGGCTGAACACCATCATCAACGAGGGCGGAACGGGGCTTTCCGGTGGGCAGCGTCAGGCGCTGCTGCTGGCCCGCGCGCTGCTCACCTCGCCGAATATTCTGCTGCTGGATGAACCCACCGCCTGGCTGGATGAGGTCAGCGAGAAGCAGTTTATCCAGCATCTGCACCCGTGGCTCGGTAAGCGCCGGACGTTGGTGGTGGCGACGCATCGCCTGCCAATTCTGGACCTGGTTGACCGCATCATCGTCCTGGAAAACGGCAACGTGGTGATGGATGGCCCTCGTGATGCCATTTTACGCCAGCACGGAATGGCCCCGCAGCAGGCGCCTCAGCGCACGGTCAAACTGAAAACGGAGGGCGTGGCATGAATGATTTCTCCCGCTTTAACAGTCGGCTGAAGGAGCCCCGCCTGCCGCGATCGTCGCTGGTGGCATGGTCGCTGTTTGCCCTGCTGGTGGTGTTTATTACCTGGGCCAGCCTGTTCCAGCTGGATGAGGTCACGACGGGCAGCGGCAAGGTGATCCCGTCCTCCCACGAGCAGGTGATACAGTCCCTGGAAGGGGGGATTATCCACAGTCTGATGGTGCGCGAAGGCGATATTGTCGAGCGTGGGCAACAGCTTGCCCAACTGGACCGGACGAAAACCGAGTCCAGCGTACTGGAGAGCGAATCTCGATTAAACGCTGCGATGGCGACGGCCGCGCGTCTGAATGCAGAGGTGAACAACACGGTGCTGACATTCCCGGCAGAGCTGGATGACGACGTTGAGCTGGTCAAACAGGAAACGGCGCTTTATCAGTCTCGTCGCGAAAGCCTTGAAAAAGGGCTGGCGGGTTTACGCCAGGGAGCGGATCTTGTGCAGCGTGAACTGTCATTAACGCGCCCGCTGGTGACGCAGGGGGCGGCCAGTAAGGTCGAAGTCTTACGCCTTGAACGTCAAAAAAATGAACTGGAGAGCAAAATCACCGAGATGAAAAACCAGTACTACGTTCGCGCCCGCGAAGAACTGGCGAAAGCGAACGCAGAAATGGAAGCGCAGCGTTCGGTCATGAAAGGACGCGAAGATTCACTCACCCGCTTAACGTTTAATGCGCCGGTGCGTGGCATCGTGAAGGACATTGACGTGACGACGGTGGGCGGTGTGATCCCGCCGAACGGCAAACTGATGAGCCTGGTACCGCTTGATGACCAGATGGTGATAGAAGCGAAAATCTCGCCGCGCGATGTCGCGTTTATCCATCCCGGGCAAAAAGCGCTGGTGAAAATCACCGCTTATGACTATTCGATCTACGGCGGGCTGGAAGGGGAGGTGACGATGATTTCCCCGGATACCCTTCAGGACGAGGTGAAACGGGATGTTTATTATTATCGCGTTTATATCCGTACAGACAGTAACCATCTGACCAACAGGCAGGGCAAGGAATTTCCGGTGTTCCCGGGCATGATAGCTACGGTCGATATCAAAACCGGCAGTAAATCCGTCATTGATTATCTGCTGAAACCGTTGAATAAGGCAAAAGAGGCGCTGCGCGAGCGATAAAAAAGGCGTTCAGCAAACCGAACGCCCGTCAGATCAGAGTGTTGACGTCATGTTGACAGCATGGCGTCGTTCTTTTGGTACCACGTTGATGTAATGTGTGACGTACGCAAAATATAATCCGGCATAATTTTCGACAAGCTCGATAAAGGCCGGGTAAATTGACATCCGGCCATCGCCGCGATCTTTAAGGTAACCTGCCTCCTGCGCCGATTTGATAATGCGGTTGACGTGAATGCGCGAGACGAAAAATTCTTTTGCCAGTGTGCTGGCTGAATACGTTATTATGGCACCGTGTGCTGTTTTGTTTTTAATGGCCTGCAAATAGAGATAGAGCATAATCATTCGGCCACCATCCTTATCAATAAATAAACCCACTTCCGGAAGCACTTTCCTGAATGTTAATCCGCGAAACAGATACTCTGCGGCGCGCCGGAAAAAGTTGTGCCGCTGGATGTCATTGTCCAGAAGATTAACATTAATGTTGAATGCCGGATAAAGAATGCTGACAGGCGTAAACGCCCCGGACATATAGCGTTTAAGCTCATCAAGTCCTTTTTCCGTTGGCGCGATTTTTGTTTTTCGGCGATCTTCAGTACAGCGCCAGGTCTTAATTCGCCCGGTAGTTTTAAGTATGGTGATGATCGCGATAACACTGTTAGGGCTGGCGATATTATAACGGGTGCATAGCGCCTTAATCTCTGAAACTGACTCAGCCTGATTGCCAAAAACAAAACAACACATTGACAGTATTATGTTGAAGCGTGATTCCTGAAGCATCGTTTTGTAGAACAAAGGTTGCTTTTTATAAATGGCATCATTAATTTTGTAGTGCTCTGTTATAGCTTCACCAAATCGAGGGTTGTTTTTAATGACATCCCTTCGATGTAGCAAAGCTCTGGATGAGATGTGATTATCCATAGCGTTTTCTCTTTTTTGTCTGAACCGATGAGATGAAGTATCCGGTCTTCTTTTTCGGAATTTTCATTATACCTTGAGAAGTGCGTATTTACTGTCGTTATATGAAAAGAAAGTAATATTTATGCTGTATATGGATGAGTCGGTTGATTAACGCAAAAATGTTCTTGTGCATAACATTGATAACGGTTTATTAACCAAGCAGGGTGCGATAAAATTATTAAATGCGACAGGGAATATTGGCTTTAATTACAGATGGGAATACTATTTGCATTCTCAGGAGCAGGTTATGTCTCAAAATTTACCTTTTATACAAGATACGTGCTACAAGCAACGGTTTGTTATTTCAGCCTGCGGTTTCACCTTCGAGGGGTATAGCCTGCTTCTGAAGTCTCGTGGCGTAAACGCCACGCGGCTCCATTTTGAAGAGGATGAAGTTTGCTCAGGTGATGTTCAAAAAATGATGCAAAATCAACCACCTGAGATTTCTGTTTTTCTTGGTCGCGACGTTGCTGCCTTTCTTGAAAGCCTGAAGCGGTTGGTATCGGTGCTGAATGCACTGCCGGTTATTTGTAGCGTGACGCTGTATGGCGCAATACCAGAGAGATGGCTTTATGCCACGTTGAGAAGTCTCGTTAATAATACCAAATCGGTATCGATGATCAGGATAGCGAATATTTCAGACGTAATGGACTGTGCAGACAACATTTATGACGTACATGCCGATTCGTCACGTTTATTGCGTGATGGATCTGATAAAGAAAGTAAAGAAAGTCTGCATGGTTTAACAATGCGCGTATTAACCGTATTGCTGAATTTTTATCGGGGTATGTCGATAAAAGAGCAGTCTGCGAGGTTAGGGTTGTCAGATAAAACCATTTATACCCATCGAAAAGTGGGGTTGGGTAAATTATATCTTATCAGAGTGTGGTTTAGTGATGCACGTGTTTTCAGGGATGAAGTCTGTGCGGTAAAAAATAATCCGCAGGGGTTTTCGGATGCGGAAATAGATATTTTGCAGGCGTTACATAAGCGGGAAATATTTGCGGCTTACCAAATTATTACCGATGGCGATAAAAAAGGAGTAGGCTTTGAAATTCTGCTTCGCTGGCATAAAAACGGTCAGGTTCTGAAGGCAGCCCAATTTCTGAACGGGGTTAAAAATGGCGAAATCTGGCTCAAGCTGACGGCGTTAGTCATCCACGCGGCCGTATCAGGTATCAACAGATATAACGGGATATATTATTTCTCGGTTAATATTCCGCCTCCACTGGCTACCGGGAACGCGCTGCCGGGAATGGTGAAAAAAGCCGTTGAGATGTTACTGAAGCCGCAGTGGGCCGGGAAACTTGTCTTTGAATTAGCTGAAACGATTGACGTAACAAAGGACCCAAATATTCCTGTCACTCTTCAGCGTTTACGCGCCGAAGGGTGTCGGCTTTTTCTGGATGATTGCTTTTCCAGAGATCACGCTATGTTACCTATCCGACAGATTAACGTTGATGGACTGAAACTTGACCGCGATATTGTTGAGCACTTTGTTGCTAACGACAATGACTATAGCATTATTAAAGCGATACAGATATACAGCGACATGACGGGAAGGGAATGCGTTGCGGAAGGCGTCGATAGCAAAGAAAAATTTGAAAATCTTGTCGCGTTAGGGGTTAAACGCTTCCAGGGATATTATCTTTCCCGGGCGGTTAAAGAGGAAGAACTGGATCGGATGGTAAGGTTATTCAGTTAATGGCCTCACTGTGCTGGTGATACGTTAGCGTAAACTAAACGACCACCAGCGAAAAGCAGTGACTCACCGTTGAAATAATGTTTTCTCAGATATCATCGCGCGTAAAGCCGACCACAATTTCAAGCGTGTTACGAATGACATCGCAGGCTTCAGGCTCCTCGGTAATTTCAAGGGCATGAATCAGTTGCAGAATAATCTCTTTATTTGAGAGATTATCCCCTGCCAGCATTATACAGCGTATAGCCGAGCCTAACACTTCAACCTCACCAGTGAGATGCTTGCCGGCATTAAGAAAATGTTCCGCCAGTCCTTTATCGTGCAGTGCTTCAAAATTATAGGTCTGCTGCATAATCGCTTTACTCATGGTGGTCACCGTTTAGATTAAAATTAGTGTTTCTTGTCTGGGGCCAGAACCGTTTTTTTCGTGAAGAGTGCGCGCATGCGACCAATATCATAATCGCCCATGACGCTTCCACGATCTTGCGATACGCCGGTAACACGTTGGCGTACTTCATCTTCTGCGGCAATCAATGCATTTTTACGTTCATCATTTGATTCAACGTTAGCCATCGCCCGCAGGCGATTGGCAAGAGACGCAAAGGTAATAGGTCCGTTCTCTTTCAGTATGGATAATACGGCCTCACCGATAAGGTCATCCTTAAGTCGTTCAAATTTAGTTCTATGCATAGCTTAAATCTCACTCTGCTACACGCAGCAGGCTGTAGCATGGGGTTAGTCATCGCATTCAGGAGTTCTATTCTCACTCAGCATGACTAACTTAGTAAGTAAAAAAACAGTGTTCAGGTTAACGCTCGAAGAAGAGGGCTATCAGGCCGTTGTAGTGCGCTTTCTCTGCGTCAGACGTTGATTCTTCAATTCTGCGCAGCAGCTTTGTACAAATTGTCATTCTGCTCAGTTGTACATTTTCTTTGATGATCTCACTGACAATGGCACCCAGGGTTTCCTGCTGTGTTGGAACGTTATCCTTGTTGAAATACAAGGTGATAGCGCTTTCTGCTGTAGAGGGAGCATGGTTGCGACGCATAATTTTCCACCGTTAACAAACAATTTTGTAACATCACTGGCATCGAATTTATACTATCCGGTCAAATCTGTACATCTAAATTGTACAAGTTTTTCGTGCGGATCGGCCTTTTGCCAGAAGAACTATCAAAATTAGGGGGGAGAGAGGAGGGAAATGGGGGGAAAGAAAAGGCCCCGAAGGGCCTGAAATTATTTACGTCCCAGCAGAAGTCCCAGAACGATACCTACCGCACCGGCTGCGATTAAGCCCGTTAACGGGTTATTTCTGACGGCTTCAGTGACATCCGAGACGGCATCACTGGCCTGGGCAGCATATTTTTTTGCCGCACCTTTTACCTGGTGTTTAGGGGAATCAACGAATTCGCCAAACTGCTGCTGTGCAGAGCCGGATAATTCATCAAGTTTGTTTTTGGCTTTATCGCCAGCGTATTGTGCATTTTTATCAGTGTCGAAATCAGACATTCCAGCCTCCTTTTGTTGATAGTCTAAGGATAGACGCTGATGGCAGGCGTGAGAGAGAATTCGCTGAAATCGACGCCTGATTGCCCTTTTTTAGGATATGTCTTTGTTATGTGACCATCCTGACGTCCTGAGGATGTTGTTGATAAATATTTCCCGCGCCGTCTCTCTCTACGCAGCGCGAAGAGAATATTTCTGTCGTGCGTGAGCGGGAAAGGTAACGTAATAGCCGAGGGATGCGGCCAGGCACAGCATATAGCCGAACGATTCCGAACCTTCCTCAACGGCGTTTTTCACGACACGAATATAGCCATGCTCAAGGATGGCGTGCCACAGTACCTGCATGCCAAAGAGGCGGGAGAAGACCAGCACAGCCAGCAGGCCGCTCAACAGTATGCCGTACCAGGGAGATTGCGTATATTTTGCCAGCTGTTCCAGGGTAGCGCGAAAATGCATAACGGGGCGAATTAACGCCAGCAGCGCGGTTATCAGCGCGAACCATACCCAACTTCCATGAGAAATGAGATCAAAAAGCGCATCCAGTTCCCGAATTAACATCGTCAGGAAAAAGCCGCCCACCAGAATATTGCAGTAACGCATAGATTCGTCTATTTTCGCCAGACGAAAATGGAGAAAGACGATAGTCGCTAATACCGTTTCCTGCATAATTTCGGTCAGTGATAATTCCGGAATGTCATGGCCGACAAACCGCATATCAACCCAAAGACAAAGTATAATAAGTGCGCAAGCGGCCGCCGCGCCAACGAAGAATAAAAAGCTCTTTAGTACAATCATTAACACCACCATTTTGTTTGTAGCGAGTATGTTAGGTGACGAGAATGTTATTTCTGTTCACATCGTGCCATATAAGTGCGGATTTTTAACATTTCGAGCTTTATTGGTAAGAATACAAGGCGGGATTTCAATACGCAGGTATTTAGCCTGCTGTTGCGGTAGAGATCTCCTTCGCTGACAGGCAGGCATAACCGGGCGTAGCACCGCTGTGGAAATTATCAGCCAGGGTTACTGCCTGCTGAAGAAAGATTTGTGCATCAACTCGTGCCGGTGTCTAAGGGTAGCAGCGGCTTTTGTATTAAAAATGATGTAAGTGGGACCGCGGTCCCACTCTTTACAGTTATCCTTTTTTGGTCTTAGAAATAAAACGGAAAGTTAATAAAATAAACAGGAAGTTTATTATTACTGTCGTTGATATCGCAAAAATAGAGTAATAGATATCCCACCGTTCGATATCAATAAACCCATATTTAATTGACAGATAATCGAACAGCGTTACTTCCGGCACGACGGCAAAAAAAGCAATAAATATGCACAGATATATAAACGCATAAATATGCCACAATATTAAAAACTTTCGTCTGCTCATTAATATACCTGTACAGTACCGAGCGCGTCGACCTGTGTCCCGCCAATTTTAAAAGTAGGTTGTCTCAGAAGCGCGGCCCTCATTATGTTGAAATGACTCGTGTTAAGGAAAGTTATGCAGCCGTTACTAATCCCCTTGTATCCGGCGGGATGGAGCCTGAAATTACCCCTTTCAACTTCACTAATAAACGTATAATCGTCTATATCTGAATCCTCACGATACAGAGCGAACCAGTGGAAGTGATTAGACCCGGAAAGAACTGAATACGTCAGGCTCTTGGCAAAATGAGCAGCGCCGCTTCCTGGTCTCATAACAATATAGTATTTACCTGGCGGCAGCGGGCCTTTTCCGGACACCGCTGTCTTGTCAGGATTATTCCGGTTTACGCCAGCATTACCAGAATACGCGGGGAAAAAACCGACTCCCGGGCAGCTAAATGTTGACAGTTGGCTATTGTTGAGATGAAACGTGCAGCGGATCATCTGTCTTTCCACTCGTCAGAAAAGATGATGTTCCCGTCACAGTGCTTCCAGGTGATCTTTTCATAGCGAAGCGCAATACTTTCAAGGTGGTTATGCTTCTCTGTCGCCGGGTTTTTAACGTCATGCATCATCGGGCATATCGAGACAACTTTGACATTCTCCAGCAGCATGTTGAAGTACTCGACCTCCTGGCCAGCGTCATTGATATTGTACCACTTGAACTCGGCACTCTTTAGTGTCTGGCCCGTAGCTACTGCTTTGTATAAGTACGGACTGGAGCTGTCGAACTCTTTTTCAAATACAAGAGCGCTATGTACGCGCGTGCCTGTGATCTTCCCCGTCATGTTATCAGTTGGCAGGTGTAGGCCGTGGCCGAATCCCAACACCTCAATACTGCCCTCGCGATGCTGAACGTCAACTGAGCCTTTTATGTCGGCGCCGCCGTCATCTTTTAGCCAGAGATATGCCGGTATAGCCATTTCAACCTCCTTTTTCATTAATGATTTAAGTGGCGCGTAACGTAATAAACCCTTAATCAACAAGTCCATTAGGCAAAAAATGTTATATAAAACACATATATTTCAAGTTCTTATTGATGTTTTTCTGGATATTGATTTTTTCAATAATTGATAATGTTTACATTAACTTTCCATACAATATACAATACCCCCCTATAGTATCAGGAGGGCGTATGCCGCATTCACCCGAAGATAAAAAACGTATTCTGACCCGCGTCCGCCGCATTCGGGGCCAGGTTGATGCCCTTGAACGCGCCCTGGAGTCGGGCGATCCCTGTCTCGCCATTTTGCAGCAAATTGCCGCCGTGCGCGGCGCTGCCAATGGCCTGATGGGGGAAATGGTTGAAATTCACCTCAAAGATGAGCTGGTGACGGGGGAGACGACCCCGGCTCAGCGGGCTGTGCGGATGGCAGAAGTCGGCCATTTGCTGCGCTCTTATCTAAAATAAACCCACACACCTCACAACAAGGGAAAGACATCATGAAATCTCGCGCAGCTGTCGCGTTCGGCCCAGGCCAGCCGCTGAAAATCGTTGAAATTGATGTTGCTCCGCCGAAGAAAGGCGAAGTGCTGATCAAAATTACCCACACCGGCGTTTGCCATACCGATGCGTTTACCCTGTCCGGTGACGATCCGGAAGGCGTATTCCCGGCGGTGCTTGGCCACGAAGGGGGCGGTGTGGTGGTGGAAGTGGGTGAAGGCGTCACCAGCCTGAAGCCCGGCGACCATGTGATCCCGCTGTACACCGCAGAGTGCGGCGAGTGTAAGTTCTGCAAATCCGGCAAAACCAACCTCTGTCAGGCCGTGCGCGCCACGCAGGGCAAAGGACTTATGCCGGACGGCACCACCCGTTTCTCCTATAACGGCGAGCCTATTTATCACTACATGGGGACCAGCACCTTCAGCGAATACACGGTGTGTGCCGAGATCTCGCTGGCGAAAGTGAATCCGCAGGCCCCGCTGGATAAAGTCTGTCTGCTCGGCTGCGGTGTCACCACCGGTATCGGCGCGGTGCATAACACGGCAAAAGTGAAAGAGGGTGACACCGTGGCGGTGTTCGGCCTGGGCGGGATCGGTCTGGCGGTCATCCAGGGTGCGGTACAGGCGAAAGCTGGCCGTATCATCGCTGTGGATACCAACCCGGAGAAATTTAAGCTCGCAGGTGAGATGGGCGCGACCGATTTCATCAACCCGAAAGACTACGACAAACCGGTTCAGGACGTGATCGTTGAACTGACCGACGGCGGCGTAGACTTCAGCTTCGAATGTATCGGCAACGTCAACGTGATGCGTTCAGCGCTGGAGTGCTGCCATAAGGGCTGGGGCGAGAGCATCATTATCGGCGTGGCTGGCGCGGGTCAGGAGATCAAAACCCGTCCCTTCCAGCTGGTGACAGGCCGCGTATGGCGCGGGTCGGCATTTGGCGGCGTGAAAGGCCGTACCCAACTGCCGGGTATGGTTGAAGATGCGATGGTTGGTAAAATTCAGCTCGACCCGTTCATCACCCACCGCCTGCCGCTGGATCAGATCAACGAAGCCTTCGATCTGATGCACGAAGGAAAATCCATTCGTACCGTTATCCATTTCGGCGACAACTGATTATTCTGCCAGCGGTTTTTACCGCTGGCATTTCTTCCCTGATCTTCTCTAAAGTGTGACCTGTCTGACGCTTTTAGGCGTAATCAAATTCCCCGCCGTGCCGATGACTCTTTTACAGGCGTGTTTTTACGCATCTTACCTATAAGAGAGTCGACGGTCATGGACAACACAACATCGATGCAGGCGCAGCATAAGCTGAGCTTCTTGCATCACATCCGGCTGGTTCCGCTGTTTTCCTCCATTCTCGGTGGCATTATCCTCCTGTTTGCATTGAGCTCGGGTCTGGCAGGCTATTTCCTGCTCCAGGCCGATATCGATCAGCAGGATGTCACGGCAGAAATTCAGGTGCGCACCGGTCTGTCAAACAGTTCCAACCATTTGCGCACTGCCCGTATCAACATGATCCACGCGGGGGCGGCGAGCCGTATTGCCGAGATGGAGGCGATGAAGCAAAACATCGCTGAGGCCGAAACCCGCCTCAAACAGTCGCAGGATGGGTTTGCTTCCTATATGAAGCGCACCGTTCGCACCCCGGCTGATGAAGCGCTGGATGGCGATCTGAAAGCCCGCTATGACGCCTACATCGCCGGTATGCAGCCGATGCTGAAATATGCCAAAAACGGCATGTTTGAAGCCATTATCAACCACGAAAATGAGACCGCGCGTCCGCTGGACGATGCCTATAACGCGGTGCTGCTGAAGGCGATAAAAATCCGTACCGAACGCGCCAATGCGCTAACGGCGCAGGCGCATACCCGTACCCGGCTGGGGCTGATGTTTATGTTCGGCGCGTTTGGTCTCGCCCTGGCGCTGGCGGTGATCACCTTTGTGGTTCTTCGCCGCACGGTGATTAACCCGCTCCAGCGCGCCGCGACGCGTATCGAAAATATCGCAAAAGGCGATCTGACCATGCCGGACGAACCGACCGGGCGCAGTGAAATTGGCCGCCTGACGCGCGACCTGCAAACCATGCAGCACGCGCTGGTGACAACCGTGGGCACCGTGCGTCAGGGGGCGGAGGAGATCTACCGTGGCACCAGCGAAATCTCCGCGGGTAACACCGATCTCTCTTCCCGTACCGAGCAGCAGGCGGCGGCTATCGAACAGACGGCGGCCAGCATGGAACAGCTCACCGCCACGGTGAAGCAGAACGCCGATAACGCGCATCATGCGAGTAAACTCGCTGAAGATGCCTCCGGTAAGGCCAGCCGCGGGGGGCAGATGGTCTCTGGCGTGGTGAAAACCATGGGTAATATTTCCACCAGTTCGAAGAAGATCTCTGAAATTACTGCCGTAATTAACAGCATCGCGTTCCAGACCAATATTCTGGCGCTTAACGCGGCGGTCGAGGCGGCACGAGCGGGGGAACAAGGACGCGGCTTTGCGGTCGTGGCGAGCGAAGTCCGCACGCTGGCAAGCCGCAGCGCGAACGCGGCAAAAGAGATTGAAAGCCTGATTAATGAATCGGTGTCGCTTATCGATCAGGGATCCGGGGAAGTGGTTGCCGCGGGTAATACCATGAATGAGATCGTCGAGGCGGTTAAACGCGTCACTGATATCATGCTGGAGATTGCGGCAGCGTCCGATGAGCAAAGCCGCGGCATTGTTCAGGTGAGCCAGGCGATCTCCGAGATGGATAAGGTGACGCAGCAGAACGCCTCGCTGGTGGAAGAAGCTTCTGCGGCGGCGGCCTCGCTGGAAGAGCAGGGCGCACGTCTGACGGAAGCCGTTGGCGCGTTTCGTCTCAACGGAGCACGCACAGGAAGGGCGGCCACCGCTGCACCCGCCGCGAAGCCCGCGCCTTTAACCCCGGCAACGGCCGTGTCAGGTGATAACTGGGAAACGTTCTGAGTAAGACAGACCCGCCCTCGCGGCGGGTTGTACGTTTATCTTCAGAGAGGCATTGATTTACGAATGGCGCTTAACAACGTCTGGGCGCCTTCCGAAAGTGAGGCATCTACGCGCGTCAGGATCCCAATGGGTTCTCCCGCCCCGGGCGATGTTACCGGCAGCGCCGTAAGCACGCCGCGTCGCAGATCGTCCTTCACCGCGCCGGACGGCACAAACCACACGTAGTCATAATCCACGGTAAGCTGGCGAGAAAGCGACGCCGAAAGCGTTTCAATACACCCTGACGGCAGCGTGCAGCCCTGCATTTGCAGTAAAGCTTCCGCATTCTGACGCGGCACGGTTCCTTTCGGTGAAACGACAACCGGCCACTCCATCACGCGGCTCAGGGTCACGGTATCCTGCAACAGGGGATGATTCGGACGCACCACCAGCTTCAGGGATTCCAGGAACAAAAGCTCGTAATTCAGGCCGCTCATCAGTTCCGGATCGGACATCCGACCAATGCCCAGATCCAGCTCGCCTGACTTCAGGCCCGCCAGCAGCATTGTATTATTCATGGTCGCGACCTGAAGCGTGGCGTGCTTTTGCTGGCGGTGGAACTGGCCGATCGCCGCAGGCAATATGCCCAACGCCGCCGTCGGCAGCGCGCCCACGCGCACGATGTCGCTGGCCGGCTCCTCTTTACGGTTGAGCGCCTGACCGGCGGTGTTGAGTGCATCGAGAACTTTGACGGCATGCGTCAGGAACTGTTCGCCCACGAGCGTAAGCTGAGCGCCCAGACGACCGCGATCGAACAGGCGGGTTCCGGTAAGCTGTTCCAGTTCGTTTAGCGTTTTGGAGAGTGCAGGCTGACTGAGGTTAAGGGTTTCAGCCGCTCGCCCCAGCGTTCCCTGTTGAGCGACGGCCACAAAAGTATGTAAATGGCGCAAGCGTATGCGCTGACTGAACAGACCATTTTTTTCCATAGGCGATGTTAAAAACAGAGCGACGCGGGTGACAAGTTAAGATGTTTGAATTTGATAACCTGATAGCAAAATATTTTTAACATCTGATCTATTTGAGTTACAACCGTTTTTCGAAAACGCCCACGCTTTGACCACTCGTCTGCCTGGATCACAATTCGTAAATTCTTCCCAACGAAAGGAATGGGCTTCTCTACACTCCAGGTAGTATTCACTGGAGGCATGACATCATGGCGAACACCATCACGGCTGATGATATTCGGGAACACTTTTCGCAGGCTATGTCGGCGATGTACCAGCAGGAAGTTCCGCAGTACGGCACCTTGCTGGAACTGGTGGCGGACGTTAACCTGGCGGTTCTGGAAAATAACCCCCTTTTACATGAACAACTGGCAAACGCAGACGAACTGGCGCGCCTGAACGTAGAGCGTCACGGTGCGATCCGCGTCGGCACCGCGCAGGAGCTTTCCACCCTGCGCCGGATCTTCGCCATTATGGGCATGTACCCGGTCAGCTATTACGATCTCTCCCAGGCGGGTGTGCCCGTCCACTCGACGGCGTTTCGTCCGACTGACGATGCGGCGCTGTGCCGTAATCCGTTTCGCATTTTTACTTCGCTGCTGCGCCTGGAGCTGATTGAAAACGTTGCGCTGCGCGAAAGGGCGGCGGAGATCCTCTCCCGACGCAACATCTTTACGCCGCGCTGTCTGGAACTGATTGACCTGCATGATGCGCAGGGACACTTTACCGGGGCGCAGGCGCGTGAATTTGTGCAGGAGGCGTTAGAAACCTTCCGCTGGCATCGTCATGCGACGGTGGATCAGGAAACCTATCTGGCGCTGAGCAACGAACATCGCCTGATTGCCGACGTGGTCTGTTTCCCGGGGTGCCATATCAACCATCTCACGCCGCGCACGCTGGATATCGACCGGGTGCAGGAGCTGATGCCGAAGTACGGTATTGAACCGAAAATTCTGATTGAAGGCCCGCCGCGCCGCGAGGTGCCGATCCTCCTGCGCCAGACCAGCTTTAAGGCGCTGGAAGAGCCGGTGCTTTTCGCGGGAGAACACAAGGGCACCCATACCGCGCGTTTCGGTGAGATTGAGCAGCGCGGCGTGGCCCTTACGCCGAAAGGACGCGAGCTGTACGACAGCCTGTTAAATCAGGCCGGGACCGGCAAAGATAACCTGACCCACCAGCTTCACCTGCGCGAGATCTTCAGCGCTTTCCCGGACAGTGAAATGTTCCTGCGCCGTCAGGGGCTGGCCTATTTCCGCTACCGTCTGACCCCGACAGGGGAGGCGCATCGGCACGCGTTTCGTCCCGGCGACGATCCGCAGCCGCTGATCGAACGCGGCTGGGTTGTGGCCCAGCCGATCACCTACGAGGATTTTCTGCCCGTCAGCGCGGCGGGGATCTTCCAGTCGAATCTCGGCAATGAAACGCAGGCGCGCAGCCACGGCAATGCCAGCCGCCAGGCCTTCGAAGCCGCACTCGGCTGTGCGGTACACGATGAGTTTTCGCTGTACGAGGAGGCGGAGGTGCGCAGCAAACAGCGTTGCGGTTTGCTCTGAAACCGTTACTCTGCAAGGGTGTGATGGAAAAAGAAGGTTGGTATGGAAAATCCCTCCGCCCCTGTGGTTGAAACGCGCCAGGGCGCACTGATTGGTTTTACTGAAGACAATACCCACGTGTGGTGCGGCATTCCCTATGCGGCACCGCCCGTAGGCCCGTGGCGCTGGCGCTCCCCGCGTCCCCCCGAGCGCTGGGATGGCGTGCGCCCGGCGACGGCGTTCTCCGCCTCCAGCTGGCAGAGCAGCGAAAGCTGTCAGGAGCTGGGCGGCGGCGATCCCGGCCAGTTCTCTGAAGACTGCCTCTACCTTAACGTCTGGTCGCCGATCGCACGCGCCACGCCGCTTCCGGTGATGGTCTGGCTGCACGGCGGAGGCTTTACCCTCGGCGCTGGCGGGCTGCCTCCGTATAACGGCAGGGCGCTGGCGAAGCGCGGCGCGGTGGTGGTGACAATTAATTACCGTCTCGGGCACCTCGGCTTTTTTGCCCATCCGGCGCTGGAGGGGGAGGAAGAGCGCGTGGTGCATAATTTTGCGCTGCTCGATCAGATCCAGGCCCTGGAATGGGTGCGCGATAACATTGCCGCGTTCGGCGGCGATCCTGAGAACATTACCGTTTTTGGCGAGTCGGCCGGGGCGCGCAGCGTGCTGTCGCTGATGGCTTCCCCGCTTGCGGGAGGGCTGTTCCATAAAGCCATTGTGCAAAGCGGGTACACACTGCCGGACACGCCGCGCGAACAGGCCATGCATAAAGGCGAAGCCATTGCCGCCCATTTCGGTCTGGAAAATGCCACCGCGGAACAGCTTCGCGCGATCCCGCCTGAGGCGTTCTGGCCGCTGACCTCGCCGCTGAATATCGCTCCTGCGCCCATCGTGGGTGACTGCGTTCTGCCTGAAGCCATGCTCGACGTCTTTTTCGCGGCCCGTCAGCATCCTGTACCGGTGATGATAGGGTCGAACAGCGACGAAGCCAGCGTGATGTCGGTATTCGGGGTCGATCTTGCCGGGCAGATCCAGAAGCTTCGCCGCGAGCGGCGCTTCGGCCTGGGGCTGATCAAGCTGCTCTATCCGGGCGTGAAGGGCGATGAGGAACTCGGCAGGCAGGTATGCCGCGACATGGCCTTTACCACCATGGGATACGTGGTGATGCAGGCGCAGCAGCGGGCGGGCGGTTTGTGCTGGCGATACTGGTTTGATTATGTGGCCGAAGCGGAGCACGCGACCTACATTAACGGCGCCTGGCACGGTAACGAAGTGCCCTACGTGTTCGATACCCTTGGCCTGGTGGAACCTTCGCGGCAGTATGTCAACGAACGCGATCTGGTCTTCGCCGCTCAGGTGGCGGACTACTGGGTGAGTTTTGCCCGGGATGCGGGGGCACGTGACAGTCTGGCAGGGCCGACGCGCTGGCCCGCCTGCCGGAAAGGGCGGGACGTACTCTTACGTATCGGTGTGAATAAACATGCAGGTTTTCGGCTTGAAAACCGTTTCATGCGTGCCCGCATGAGCCTCTTCAAACGGGTGATGAAACACCACGTCAGCCTCGACTGAGCAGACAGGCGCGAAACGCATCCAGCCCGTTTTCCGGGCCGGGTGCGTCGCGTAATACCAGCCGGTAGCTCGCCCCCGTCTTGATGCTTGTGTCAAAAGGCCGCATCAGCCGTCCGGCGCGCACGTCCTCCTCCACCAGCGTTTCATCCGCGATGGCGATGCCCAGCCCCTGAATGGCGGCGGTAATTGCCAGATCCATGGTTTCGAAGTGTTGATTTTTGAGCATAGCTGGCGTCGGGTGCGGCTGTTTCGCCAGCCATAGCGTCCAGTCCGTCTTGTCCCGCGTGGGGTGCAGGAAGGTGAGCGTTTCCAGCGCAGAACCGGCCCGCAGCGGACTCATCACCGGCGTTAAGGCCTCTTCGAACAGCAGATCCCCGGCGCTCATGTGCGTCCCAAACACAATCGCCGCGTCATAGGATTCGGTTTTGAAATTGACGTTGTGATCGGTGGTGGTGGTCAGCGCAATCTGGAGTTCCGGCTGTTCACGTTCCACCTGTAACAGACGCGGCACCAGCCAGCGCATTGCGCAGGTAGGCGCTTTCAGACGAATCACGGTCTGGTGCGACCGTGCCTGTTCAGCGACGTTCAGCAGGTGTTCAAACGCAGATTGCAGCTCCGGCAGCAGGGCGCTTCCCTGCGAAGAGAGACGCAGGCCGCGCGCATGGCGTTCGAACAGCGGGAAGCCGAACCAGCTTTCCAGCGAGGCGATTTTACGGCTTACCGCCCCCTGCGTCAGACAAAGCTCTCTGGCGGCGTGGGTCAGATTCAGGTGACGCGCGGTCACAATGAACGTCTCTACGGCATTAAGCGGAAATGAACGGCGCGACATATCTCACCTTAGCTATGCATTTTTGTCATGGCTATTATGACAACAATTCGATTGTCCCGACAATGAAGTTGTTGTTTGAATAGTTATGCATTCACCACGAGAAGGGACAGAGGATGACTTTGAAAACGCCGGTGCAGACACGATCCAAATTGCCCGATGTGGGAACCACCATTTTTACCGTTATCGGCCAGCTTTCAGCCCGGCATAACGCCATCAACCTTTCTCAGGGTGCGCCGAATTTTTCCTGCGACCCAAAACTTATCACCGGCGTGACCCGCGCCATGGAGGCAGGGCATAACCAGTACGCGTCCATGACCGGGCTGCAACCGCTCAGGGAGCGCATTGCGGACAAAATTGCCACGCTCTATGGCACACACTATGACCCATCGAATGAGGTGCTGGTGACCGCCAGCGCCAGCGAAGGGCTTTACTCGGCCATCAGCGGGCTGGTTCATCCTGGCGATGAGGTGATCTATTTCGAACCCTCCTTTGACAGCTATGCGCCGATTGTGCGTCTGCAAGGGGCGACGCCGGTAGCCATTAAGCTGACGGTACCGGATTTTGCCGTGAACTGGGATGAAGTGCGGGCGGCCATTACCCCGCGCACGCGGATGATCATCGTTAATACGCCACACAACCCGAGCGGACAGGTGTTTTCAGCCGCCGATCTGCACCAGCTGGCCGCGCTGACGCGTCACACCGACATCATCATTTTGTCTGACGAAGTGTATGAGCACGTTGTTTTTGATGGCGAACCGCATCACGGGATGGCGACGCACCCACAGCTGGCGGAGCGCAGCGTGATTATTTCTTCTTTCGGAAAAACCTATCACGTCACCGGCTGGCGTGTGGGGTATTGTGTGGCACCCGCGGAGCTGATGGATGAGATCTGTAAAGTCCATCAATTTTTAATGTTCTCTGCCGATACCCCAATGCAGTACGCGTTTGCCGAACACATGACCGATCCGCAAACCTGGCTGTCGCTGGCGGCGTTTTATCAGCGCAAGCGCGATCTGCTGCAAAGTTTGCTCGCTGACTCACCGTTCAGGCTGCTTCCGAGTGCCGGTTCGTTCTTCCTGCTGGCGGATTACAGCGGCTTCAGCGACGAGCGCGACAGTGAGATGGTGAAAAGGCTGATTGTTGAGGGCGGGGTTGCCACCATTCCGCTGTCGGCGTTTTATGCCGATGGCACGGACAATAAACTGATCCGTCTCTCTTTTGCGAAAGATGAGGCGACGTTACGGGCAGGTGCACAAGCCCTGTGTCGGGTTACACCACGTTAAGGAATTTAAGATGAAATTACGCGCGTTAGTTGTCGGCATAGGTCTGCTGTGTTCATTCTCGTCGTTTGCCGCCACCGAGTTGCGGTACGGGCTGGAAGCGGAATATCCGCCGTTTGAAAGCCGCAATGCGTCAGGGGAGCTGGAAGGGTTTGACGTAGAGCTGGGAAATGCCATCTGCCAGGCCGCCGCGCTGAAGTGCAGCTGGGTAGAAACCTCGTTTGATGCGCTGATCCCCGGTCTGGTGGCGAAGAAGTTCGACGCCATCAACTCGGCGATGAACATCACCGAACAGCGTCGCAAGAGCATTGATTTCACCCAGCCGATCTACCGCATTCCCTCCCAGCTGGTGGGGAAAGCCGGTTCTGCGGTAGAGGCCACGCCGGAAGGGCTGAAGGGCAAAACCATCGGCGTTCTCCAGGGGTCAATTCAGGAAACTTACGCCAAAGAGCACTGGGAGAAGCACGGTGTCACCGTGGTGTCTTATAAAGATCAGAATATGGCCTGGGGAGATCTGCTGAATGGCCGTATTGATGCCTCGCTGGTGATGTCAGCGGCCGGGCAGGCCGGTTTCCTCAGCAAGCCGCAGGGTAAAGGGTTTGGCTTTATCGGCAAACCGGTGTCGGACGACACTATCCTCGGCAGTGGGATCGGCTTTGGGCTGCGTAAGGGGGATGAAGCCACCAAAAAGCAGCTTGATGCCGCAATTGATAAAGTACGTGCCGACGGCACGATCGCGAAACTGGCTGATAAGTACTTTCCGGGTATCGATGTCAGCGTAAAATAACCGCCTCATTCGCCCCGGTTGTCGATGTCGCACCGGGGCATTTTTATACATAACTTTACCCCTTTTTCAGGCCGTTCTGGTCGACAGAAAATATTTCTCGGTTTGTTCAGATAATCACCCGCCAACAATTGGATTCTTAACCGTTTTTGTTTAGGCTGTGCGTTCTTTCTTGCCGTCATTTCGCTGCGCGCGAAACTCATTCACACGACCATAAGGACGTTTTCTCAGGCATGAATCGCAGACGTTTTCTCAAAGGTTCCCTGGCAATGGCTGCCCTGAGCGGCACTTCTGGCCTTGCTTCTCTGTTTTCCCAGGCGGCGTATGCTGCTGATTCCGACATTGCAGACGGTCAGAGCCGCCGCTTTGACTTCTCTGTTCTGCAATCCATGGCGCACGATCTGGCGAAAACCCCGTGGGGCGGTGCGCCACGTCCGCTGCCGGAAACGCTGGCGACCATGACGCCGCAGGCGTACAACGCCATCCGTTACGATGAGAAGCAGTCGCTGTGGAATAACATTGAAGGCCGACAGCTGGACGCCCAGTTCTTCCATATGGGGATGGGGTTCCGCCGCCGCGTGCGCATGTTCTCGCTGGATCAAACGACCTCGCAGGCGCGTGAAATTCACTTCCGGCCTGAACTGTTCAGCTACGGCGATACGGGCGTGGATACCCGCCAGCTTGAAGGGCAGAGCGACCTCGGATTCGCCGGGTTCCGCGTCTTTAAAGCGCCAGAGCTGGCCCGACGCGATATCGTTTCGTTCCTGGGCGCGAGCTACTTCCGCGCGGTGGATGATACCTACCAGTACGGCCTTTCCGCGCGCGGTCTGGCGGTAGATACCTTTACCGACACCCCGGAAGAGTTCCCGGACTTCACCTCCTTCTGGTTTGAAACCGTTAAGCCGGGTGATACCACCTTTACCGTCTATGCGCTGCTGGACAGCCCGAGCATTACCGGTGCCTATAAGTTTGTGATCCACTGTGAGAAGAGCCAGGTGATCATGGACGTTGAAAACCACCTCTACGCGCGCAAAGACATCAAGCAGCTTGGCATCTCGCCGATGACCAGCATGTTTAGCTGCGGCAATAACGAACGCCGCATGTGTGACACCATTCATCCGCAGATCCACGATTCAGACCGTCTGGCGATGTGGCGCGGAAACGGGGAGTGGATCTGCCGACCGCTGAACAACCCGCAAAAGCTGCAATTTAACGCCTATCAGGATAAAAACCCGAAAGGCTTCGGCTTGTTGCAGCTTGACCGTGACTTCTCACACTATCAGGACGTGATGGGCTGGTATAACAAGCGACCAAGCCTGTGGGTCGAGCCGCGCAACAACTGGGGTAAAGGCGCCATTGCGCTGATGGAAATCCCGACAACCGGCGAGACGCTCGATAACGTGGTCTGCTTCTGGCAGCCGGAGAAACCGGTGCAGGCGGGCGATGAACTGGACTTCAAATACCGTCTTTACTGGAGCGCACAGCCACCGGTGCGTTCGCCGCTGGCTAACGTCTACGCCACCCGTACCGGTATGGGCGGCTTCCCGGAAGGCTGGGCGCCGGGTGAAAACTACCCGAAAGTGTGGGCCCGTCGCTTTGCCATTGACTTCGTCGGGGGCGATCTGAAGGCCGCCGCGCCGAAGGGCATTGAGCCGGTGATCACCCTGTCCAGCGGTGAAGCGAAGCAGGTGGAGATCCTCTATGTCGAACCGTTCGACGGGTATCGCATTCTGTTTGACTGGTATCCAACCTCTGACTCCACCGAGCCGGTGGATATGCGCCTGTTCCTGCGCTGTCAGGGCGATGCCATCAGCGAGACCTGGCTGTACCAGTACTTCCCGCCCGCACCGGACAAACGTAACTACGTTGACGACCGGATTATGCGCTAGTCATTTTGGGATTGTGCCGGGTAAGGCGAAGCCGCCACCCGGCAATTAAGAGGCACTATGACTTCAGAAATTATCCCCATTAACCAGGAAATCGAGCTTCGCGCCGTCGACGAGCGCTATACCTTCGATCTGCACAACCTCGTCATCAAAAACAAAACCTGGCTGCAAACCGCCTTCGACTGGGCGCAACATGTCGGCAGCGAAGAGGACACGCGCCGCAACGTGCAGAGCAACCAGATGCTGCACCAGCGCGGTTACGCCAAAATGTTCCTGATTTTCATGAAGGATGAACTGGTGGGCGTGCTTTCATTTAACGCGATAGAGCCTGCGAATAAGGCCGGATACATCGGCTACTGGCTCGACGAAGCGCATCAGGGGCAGGGCATTCTCTCTCAGGCGCTCCAGGCGTTTATGCGCTATTACGTTGAGCGCGGCGAGATCCGCCGCTTTGTGATCAAATGTCGCGTGGATAACCAGAGCAGTAACCGGGTGGCGCAGCGCAACGGATTCACGCTGGAAGGTTGTATGCGGGAAGCGGAAATGCTCAACGGCCGCTTCGATGATGTGAATCTTTATGCCAGGATTTTCCCGCTATAGTGCCCCCAGCAGCGGCGTTCGGGTGATCCGCGTGTCGCCGTTGATCACTTTAGATCCCCGGACGTGAATGCTTTCACCCTCAAACGCCTCGATAACCGCATCGTCCGTTACTTCCACCTGATGCTCAATCAGCACATCGCCGCTGATACGCGCCCGCCCCTGAATGACCACCTTGTCATCAATCAGGATCGGCCCGCCACGTAACCACGCCTCACCGCCTATCAACACGTGGTGTTTGATCACGCAGTTGCCTTCGACGAGAGCATTTTCCGCAACCTGTGAACTGTACCGCAACGTCGGGATGGCATCGTCCTCTGAACCGGCCAGCAGGCGGGCGTTGCCGTACACTTTGGCGCAGTCGCACACCCAGACGTTATTAAGCGCGTTGCCCTCAAGAATGGCGCGATCGAACACCTCCGCGCGGTGCTCAACGAAGGCCCAGGTCACCATGGCATCGCCGTAGATTTGCGCCTGATGCACAATACGCGACTGGCTGACCGTGGCTCTGTCATAAATTTGCAGGATCTGCTCACGGTCGGGCGTCAGCCCTTTGGCTGCAATCACCATGCTATTGTGCAGCACCCGCGCATCACCGGCGATACGGCATTCCCCGCGTACGCTGGAATGCTGAATGGTGACGTTGTCACTTATTATCGCCCCGTGACTCACCTCTGCCGCGTCAAGCCAGCTGTTGCCGCCAACGTGTGCGCGGTGGCTTACGATGCAGGGTTGGGTGAGGCGGGCATTACCGCATATCCTGGCCCCGGCAAATACCACGCTGTTTTCATCGTAAACCCAGCAATCCCCGTCCTGGGCGAGCGCGTTCTCATCCTCAACCCAACCACCTTTTGTCCCGCGGGTCACATCGTTAAAATCCTTCACGGCAATAATTTGTCTGAGGGAGGTTGTGCACGGCGTCGATCCGTCCTGCCAGCGCCAGAGACGGGTTTCATTGCTTAGCCGATATTTTGTCATCGCGTTATCCCTGAAAAGCCTTTCACTAAACGTAGCAAACTTTTGGCTTTTCGAAGTGCTGGCGTCCGCTCAGGAAACCCCTTAAAATGGCATTTAAAATACATTTTAAAGTTTAAAAAAAATGCATAACCAAAACCAACGCGTTCTTAACTTGCCCGCCGGGTATTTCGGTATGGTCCTCGGGACCATAGGCATGGGGTTCGCCTGGCGTTACGCCGGTACCATCTGGCCGGTGACGCGCTGGCCGGGCGAGATCCTGGTGGCGCTGGCGGTGGCGATGTGGTTCCTTCTGAGCGTGGCGTTTCTTACCCGTGCGGTACGGTTTCCACATAGCGTGCTGTCCGAGATGCGACATCCGGTAATGAGCAGTTTTGTCAGCCTTTTTCCTGCCACAACGCTGCTGGTGGCCATCGGCTTTGTGCCGTGGTATCGCCCGGTGGCGCTGGGGTTGTTTGGCGTGGGCGTGGTGATCCAGCTTGCGTATGCCGCCTGGCAAAGCGCCGGGCTATGGCGCGGTAAGCATCCGGAAGAGGCCACGACGCCAGGACTGTATCTGCCGACGGTAGCGAACAATTTTATCAGCGCGATGGCCTGCGGTGCGCTGGGTTTCCACGATGCGGGGCTGGTGTTCCTTGGCGCCGGGGTCTTTTCCTGGCTGAGCCTGGAGCCGGTCATTTTGCAACGCCTGCGCAGCGCGGGCGAACTGCCCGCGGCGCTTCGTACCTCGCTCGGGATCCAGCTTGCGCCTGCCCTGGTGGCCTGTAGCGCCTGGTTTAGCGTCAACGGCGGCGAAGCGGACACCTTCGCCAAAATGCTTTTCGGCTATGGTCTGTTGCAACTCCTGTTTATGCTGCGTCTGATGCCGTGGTATCTGTCGCAGCCGTTCAACGCGTCGTTCTGGAGCTTCTCGTTCGGGGTGTCGGCGCTGGCGACCACCGGTTTACATCTTGGGCAGAGCAGTCCGTCAGGGTTCTTTCATGCCCTCGCGGTTCCCCTGTTTATTTTCACCAACGCCATCATCGCGATGCTGCTGGTCCGTACTTTTATCTTGCTGATGCAGGGCAAACTTCTGGTGCGCGCTGATAAGGCACTGCTTATGCAATCTGAGGAAAAATAATGACTGTCGATGAAAACTACTTTACTGAGAAATATGGTCTGACCCGCACCCACTCAGAGGTGCTTTATAGCGCGGGCATTGTTAAGCCGGGTAAAACGCTCGATCTCGGTTGCGGAAATGGCCGCAACAGCCTCTACCTGGCGGCCAACGGCTATGACGTAACGGCGTGGGATAAAAATCCGATGAGCATCGATAACATCGAGCGCATTAAGGCGGCGGAAGGGATTGCGAACCTGAAAACGGCGATTAAGGATCTGAACACCCTGACCTTTGATGGCGAATACGACTTTATTCTCTCCACCGTCGTGTTGATGTTCCTTGAAGCGAAAACCATCCCTGGTCTTATCGCCAATATGCAGGGTTGCACCAAACCGGGCGGCTATAACCTGATTGTTGCCGCGATGGACACGGAGGACTATCCGTGCACCGTCGGCTTCCCGTTTGCCTTCAAAACCGGTGAACTGAGCCACTATTACGAAGGCTGGGAGTTGATCAAGTACAACGAAGAGGTGGGGGAACTCCACCGTACCGATGCCAACGGGAACCGTATCAAGCTGCGCTTCGCCACCATGCTTGCACGCAAGCCCGCTTAACGCGCGGCCAGCAGACAGAGTTGCAGGGCAGTGCGATAGGACGCCTCGAACGACGACAGCGGTAAAAACTCAAACTTCGAGTGGAAGTTATGGGCGCCGGTGAAGAAGTTCGGGGTGAGCAAACCTTTGGCTGACAGGGCCGCGCCGTCCGTGCCGCCGCGCATCGGCGTTGGCCTGGGCGTGATGCCGAGCGATTCCATCGCTTCGAACATCAGGTCGATCGCGCGGCGGTCTTCGCCAATCGCATTGCTGATATTGCTGTAGGTATCCTCAATGCGATACTCCACCTTTGCCGTGGGATGCTGTGCGGCAATTCGCGCCGCCACATCGGCAATCTGCTGCTTGCGGGCGGCAAATCCCTCTTTGTCAAAATCACGGATGTTGGCTTTCAGTACCGCTTCGTTTTGCCCGGCCTGGATGCCGTTAAACCAGATGTAACCCTCGCGCCCCTCGGTGCACTCCGGGGTTTGCTGGCGGTCGAAATGGCTGATGAAATCCGTTGCCATCAGCAGCGGGTTGACGAGCACGCCTTTGGCGGACATCGGGTGGGCCGTGACGCCGGTAAAGCGAATTTCCGCCGCCGCCGCGTTAAAGTTTTCGTAAACAATTTCCCCCAGCTCGCAGCAGTCGATGGTCCAGGCAAAATCGACGTCGAAGCGCTTTAGATCCAGCGCTTTCGCACCACACAGGCCAATCTCTTCGTCGGGCACAAACGCCACCACAATATCGCCATGCTTGTGCTCAGCGGTCAGGTTTTCCAGCACCGTCATCACCACCGTGACGGCGGATTTATTATCTGCGCCTAATACGCTGGTTCCGTCGCTGAAAATAATCTCTTCATCAGGATAAGCCAGAATTTCCGGATGCTCTTTTACGCGCAACCAGATCTCTTTCTCTTTATTCAGACAGAGATCATCCCCCGTAAACGTTAATATTTGTGGATGAATATCCGGGGATAAACCGACGTCGACGGTGTCGATATGGGTAATAAAACCAATACGCGGCGCGCCGGGAACATTGCCTTTTTTTACGGCGGTAACGGTGGCGAACTCATCAATCACAATATCGTCTAACCCCAGCGTTTCCAGCTCCTTCGCCAGCTCCCGCGCCATCTCATGCTGGCCCGGGGTGGAGGGCAGCGTTTTGACTTTCGGATCGCTCTGGCTGGTGATGGCGAGATAGCGGAAAAAGCGTTGGGTTAATTGTCTGGAGAGTTCTGAGCCCATAGTGTTTCCTTCTGTATTTATTTTTCATGTGTTTGCGTCAACACTTTAATGTTATTTATGGAATGGCAAAAGAAGTAATTAGCCGTCGAATTAAAAAGACAGGAATAAATGATGAAAAGCACATTCACAATGATAACGCTGGCGCTTGCTGCGCTGACGGTCAGTTCCACCGTCGCGGCAAAAACGCTGGTGTATTGCTCTGAAGGATCGCCGGAAAACTTCAATCCTCAGCTCTATACCTCGGGAACCAGCGTGGACGCCAGCGCGGTACCGGTTTATAACCGTCTGGTCGATTTCAAACCGGGCACCACCGAACTGGTGCCGAGCCTGGCGGAAAGCTGGGAAGTCAGCGAGGATGGCAAGATTTACACCTTCCATCTGCGCAAAGGAGTGAAATTCCACAGTAATAAGCTGTTCACGCCGACGCGCGACTTCAACGCGGATGACGTGATTTTCTCGTTTATGCGCCAGAAGGATGTGAATCATCCGTACCATAACGTCTCAAACGGCAGTTATTCCAACTTCGAAAGTCTGGAGTTCGGCAGCCTGATTACCGCCATTGATAAAGTTGACGATCACACCGTGCGCTTCACTCTGGCGCACCCGGAAGCGCCTTTTGTCGCTGATCTGGCGTGGTACTTTGCCTCCATCCTGTCGGCGGAGTATGCCGATGCCATGCTGAAAGCGGGCACGCCGGAAAAGGTCGATATGCAGCCGATTGGCACCGGGCCGTTTAAGCTCGCACAGTATCAAAAAGATTCCCGCATCCTCTTTACCGCCTTCCCGGACTACTGGCAGGGGAAATCGAAGCTGGATCGTCTGGTGTTCACCATCACGCCGGACGCCTCGGTGCGCTTTGCCAAAGTGGAGAAGAACGAATGTCAGGTGATGCCGTTCCCGAACCCGGCGGATTTGCCGCGTATGAAGGCGAACAAAGACATCAACCTGATGAGCAAGGCCGGGCTGAATACCGGTTTCCTCGCGTTTAACACGCAAAAGCCGCCGCTGGACAACGTAAAAGTGCGCCAGGCGCTGGCGATGGCGATTAACAAACCCGCCATCATTGAGGCGGTCTTCCACGGCACCGGTACGGCGGCGAAAAACCTGCTGCCCCCTGGCGTCTGGAGTGCCGACAGTGCGCTGAAAGATTACGATTACGATCCTGAAAAAGCGAAAGCGCTGTTAACGGAAGCGGGATTTGCCTATGGCGTCAGCATCGAACTGTGGGCGATGCCCGTGCAGCGGCCCTATAACCCGAACGCGAAGCGTATGGCGGAGATGATCCAGGCGGACTGGTCGAAAGTTGGCGTGCAGGCCAAAATCGTGACCTACGAATGGGGCGAATACCTGAAGCGCGTGAAAGGCGGGGAGCATCAGGCCGCGCTGATGGGCTGGACAACGGCGACGGGCGATCCGGATAACTTCTTCGGCCCGCTCTTTACCTGTACGTCCGCCAACGGCGGGTCGAACTCGGCGAAATGGTGTTATAAGCCGTTTGATGACCTGATTGCCGAAGCAAAATCGATAACCGATCGCGAAAAACGCGTGGCGCTGTACAAGCAGGCGCAGCAGATGATGCACGATCAAATGCCGGCGGTAATGATTGCCCACTCGACAATCTTTGAGCCAGTCCGTAAAGAGGTCACAGGCTATGAAATCGATCCCTTTGGCAAACATCTGTTCTGGCAGGTCGATCTGAAAGAGTAATATTTCACCGCCCGGCCTCCGTCCGGGCATTTTTTCACTATTTGTGCTGTCTTCGTCATTTTTTGCCACAACACATCGCCCGGTTTTTTGTTATAACTTCAAATGCATACTTGCAGATAACATGGAATACCATAATGCGTACTCATCCTTTTTTTAAAGTGGCAGTGCTTTCTGGTCTGTTAGCGCTGGCTGGCTGTGCGTCAAAAGTCGCGGCTCCCGAACAGTATTCAGGCTTTTTAAAAGACTATTCCAGCTTGCAGCAGACAACGTCTGCGACGGGTAAACCGACGCTGCGTTGGGTTGATCCTTCATATAACCCGGCGAATTACGACAGCATTATCTGGACGCCGATCTCGTATTATCCAAAGCCACAACCGTCCACCCAGATTGGGCAAAAAACGCTTGATGAGCTGCTGAGTTATACCAATAACAAACTGAAAACCGCGATTGGCCAGCGTAAGCCGATTGTGACGACGCCAGGCAAACATAGCCTGATCTTCCGCGGTGCCATCACGGGTGTGAGTTCAGACAAAGAAGGTTTGCAGTTCTATGAGGTCGTGCCAGTGGCGCTACTGGTCGCGGGTACGCAGATGGCAACTGGTCATCGCACCATGGATACGCATCTGTTCTTCGAGGGTGAGTTAATTGACGCGGCCACGAACAAACCGGTTGTTAAGGTTGTTCGTAAAGGCGAAGGGAAAGAGCTGGCAAACGAAAATACGCCGATGGGCTTCGCAACCCTGAAACAGGTTGTGGATGACATGGCGACCGATGCCACCATGTTTGACGTTCATCCGACGGCGAAATAACGATGATGGCCTGCTTGTTCGCAGGCCGTTTTTTTATGCCGTCCGCAGGCGCCGGAACCAGGTTTCTGGTTTGGTAAACATCACCATATTCCCCCCCAGAATCAACAGCAGGCCCACGATCCCATTGAGATGCCACACGTAGCCCTCATACACCGTTGAAATCGACAGCGCCACCAGCGGGAACAGCAGGGTACTGTATGCGGCTTTACCGGGACCAATGCGGCCCACCAGCGTAAAGTAGGCGCCGAACGCAATCACCGAGCCAAACAGCGCAAGATAGAGCAGCGCCCCCATATAGCTCACCGTCCATTCCGGCATAAAGCTTTCGCCCCTGAAGAGAGCGATAAGGCCCATCACGACGGTGCCATACAGCATCGCCCAGGCGTTGGTGGTCATGGTTTCCAGCCCGTTTCGCTGATGACGCATGCTGATCATATTCCCCAGCGAGAAGCCGTAGGTGCCAAGAGCGGAAAGCCCGATGCCCGTAAGCAACGACGCGCTCCAGCCGCTGGCGAGCAGATCGTTCCAGAACAGGGTAATGATCCCGATAAGCCCCAGCGCTGCCGCCGTCCAAAACCGGGCGGGTGGACGTTGACCGAAGAAGATAAAGCTGTTGATGGCGTTATACAGCACGGCCATTGAGAAAATCACCGACTCAAGGCCGGTATTGATATGGGCGGCGGCGGTGTAAAAGCACCAGAAGTTGAAACAGAAAACGCAGCAGCCCTGAAGCATGCAGTAGAGGTGATCCCGCAGCGCCAGCCTGCGCAGTCGGCGAAGGGCGACCAGGACGATCATCATCGTGGCGCTGGCCACGGCGAAGCGCCAGAAAATGGAGACAGGCGCTGCAACCGGCCCCTGTTGCAAAAAAATGGCGATCCAGGTCGTGCCCCAGATCACAACGACCAGCCCATAGAGTAATGCGTTCATGGTTTCTCTCTTCTCATACCGCGAAAAACAACAGTGTGGCGAAAGAGAAGGAAAGCGGCTTTCATCGGTTTGCGCCGGACTTGCAAATTCTTGCGCTTTTTTCTCATGCGAACGCTGGTAACAGGCTGCAACACTTCTTAGACTGACAGTCTGATTAATCACCTGTTTACGGCCATGTCTCTCGTTTACGACACCTTTGAAACGTTACGCCAACAAAATGCGGTGCTGCGGGAAACCGTCGCGCTCAATACTGGCATTCAACTGGCGGCGTGGTACAACAAGCACGACACGATCACCGTGAAAAGCAACCATCACACCCTTAGCCTGTACGTGGCGGATGGCTATGAAAGCTATCAAAAAACGCCGGGTGGCTGGAAAAATGGCGGCGGGCCGGACCGTTTTTGTCTGATGCCGGAAGAGAGCGAATCCACGTGGGATATTCGTGATGACCTGTCGTTCGTGCACCTCTACTGTACCGATGAACATCTGCGGGATGTGGGGGAGAAAATCTGGGATAAACGTCCGCTATCGCTGACGCTGGAGGAAAAAATCTTCGGCAGCGATCCGAAAATCACCGCCCTTTATCGCCAGTTTTTGCTCGGCTGCGACTGGCAGCAGAACGCCAATCAGCTCACCCTGAGCACCGCGTCGACCTTATTGCTGACGCATCTGGTCCAGCACTATTCCAGCGTGCAGTGGAAGCTGCCGGTGGTGACCGGCGGGTTATCGCCGTTTGTGCTGCGTAACGTGCTGGCCTTTATCGAAGAAAATCTGGCGCAACCCTTAACGCTGGCGGAACTGGCAGGCCAGGCGGCACTCAGTGAGTATCATTTTGCGCGGATGTTCCGCCAGTCGATGGGGCTGGCGCCGCATCAGTACGTCATGCAGCGCCGCATGGAGAAGGCCAAAGCGCTGGTGCAGCACACAACCACGCCGCTCACCGACATCGCGCTGGCCTGCGGATTTAACTCCGCCAGCCATTTCAGTAACCGTTTTCGCAGCATGACCGGCATTACGCCGTCACAGCTACGCGCGGCGAAGGCGTGAGAGGACGGCGTAACAGATCCCACCCAGCACCAGCCCCCAGAAGGCGGAGCCAATCCCCAGGATCGTGACGCCGCTGGCGGTCATCAGGAAGGTGACGATTGCCGCGTCACGTTCTGCTTCATGGTTCAGTGCCTGATACAAACTCCCGCTGATAGTGCCGAGCAGGGCCAGCCCGGCCAGCGTCTGGACCCCGCTCAGCGGCAGGGCGGCCATCAGCCCGGAAATTGACCCGCCGAACACCCCAGCCAGCAGATAAAACCCGCCAGCCGCCGCCGCGGCCAGCCAGCGTTTACTGGCATCCGGATGGGCGTCCTGGCTCTGGCAGATGGCGGCGGTGATGGCGGCGATGCAGACAGAATAAACGCCGAAGGGAGACAACAGCAGCGCCAGCCCGCCGGTGGCAACGATCAGCGGTGAGACCGGCAGCGGATAGCCCGATGCCTGCATGGTGGCGAAGCCGGGCGCATTCTGCGAGGCCATGGTCACCAGGAAGAAGGGTAAGCCGATGCTAATCATGCTGGTGAACGTGAACGCAGGGGCAATGAATTCCGGCATCACTACCGATAATGTCATCTTATCCGTGACAACGTCACCTCCGGCCCAGGCCACAAGGATCCCGACCAGCAGCGTGGCGACAATGGCGTACCGGGGTGCCACGGCTTTAGCCACCAGCCAGGCGGCCAACATACTGCCACAAAGAACACCTTGACCCTCAAGATTGCTGAATGCCTTCAGGCCAAACTGTAACAACACGCCTGCCAGCATGGCGGCGGCAAGCGAATGCGGGATCAGTTTCATCAATCGGGCAAACAGGCCGGTGACGCCGCACAGCAGAATCAGTGCATTGGCAAATATAAAGACCCCGATGGTTTCCGCCAGCGTGACGCCTTGCAGGCTGGTGGCGAGCAGCGCCGCGCCGGGGGTCGACCAGGCGGTGAGCACGGGGGCTTTATACCACCACGACAATGCCAGCGTGCTGATCCCCATTCCTAGCCCCAGCGCGGTCATCCATCCTGCGATTTGCTGTGAACTGGCGCCAGCCGCGGCCGCGGCCTGCCAGATAATGGCGGCAGAGCTGGCATAACCCACCAGCACGGCAACAAAACCGGCCAGTACGGCAGGAAAGAGAGAGGTAGTCGATCGCATGAAAACTCCGTTGTGCGTTATAACGTCCGGGGTAAGGTATCACTGTGCGCTATAGCGTACAAGTGGTATGCTTTGTCGCAACGGGAGGAACCATGGACATAACGCAACACCTTGCAACCACACTGAAAGCGCTGCGCCAGGCGCGGGGCTGGAGCCTGTCGAAACTGGCGGAAGAGACGGGCGTATCGAAAGCGATGCTTGGGCAAATCGAACGCAACGAGTCCAGCCCGACGGTCTCTACCTTGTGGAAAATCGCAACCGGGCTGAACGTGCCTTTTTCGGCATTTATCACCCCAGAGAGCGACCCGCAGGCGGTGTTCGATCCGCAGCAGCAGGCGATGGTGGTGAAACCGCTTTTCCCCTGGGACGACCAGCTTAAGTTTGACCATTTCTCCATCACGCTGTCGCCCGGCGCGCTGAGCGAGTCCACGCCGCACGAAGCCGGGGTGATTGAACACGTGGTAGTGATAAGCGGTGTTCTGGACATGCAAATCGACGGTATCTGGCGGACGATTCAAGCTGATTCGGGTGCGCGTTTTGCTGGCGATAAACCGCACGCGTACCGCAACAGCAGCGCCCGGACGGTGCATTTTCACTCTCTGATCCATTATCCCCGCTAAAGCGTCGCAAAACGGTTTCACTGACACAGACTTCTGACTACAATAGCCGCCATTTTGACCATAACGGATAACGACGAAGTATGCGCCTGCACTCCCATCATCTTGAACTGCTAAGCCCGGCCCGCGACGCCGCCATTGCCCGTGAAGCCATTCTTCACGGTGCAGATGCCGTCTACATTGGCGGCCCTGGCTTCGGTGCCCGTCATAACGCCAGCAACAGCCTGCGCGACATTGCCGAACTGGTACCGTTTGCCCACCGTTTCGGGGCGAAGGTGTTCGTGACCCTGAACACCATTCTTCATGATGATGAACTGGAGCCTGCGCAGCGTCTGATCACCGATCTCTACCAGACCGGCGTTGACGCCCTGATCGTTCAGGATATGGGCGTTCTGGAACTGGATATCCCGCCGATTGAGCTTCACGCCAGCACCCAGTGCGATATCCGCACCGTTGAGAAGGCGAAGTTTCTCTCGGACGTCGGATTTACGCAGATTGTTCTGGCGCGCGAGCTGAACCTCAATCAGATCCGCGATATCCACCAGGCAACCGACGCGACGATTGAATTCTTTATCCACGGCGCGCTGTGCGTGGCCTATTCCGGTCAGTGCAACATTTCCCACGCCCAGACGGGGCGCAGCGCTAACCGGGGAGATTGCTCCCAGGCCTGCCGTCTGCCGTATACCCTGAAAGACGATCAGGGCCGCGTGGTGGCGTTCGAAAAACACCTCTTGTCGATGAAAGATAACGATCAGACGGCGAACCTCGGCGCGCTGATCGACGCCGGGGTACGCTCCTTCAAAATTGAAGGGCGCTACAAAGACATGAGCTATGTGAAAAATATCACCGCGCATTATCGCCAGATGCTGGATACCATCATCGACGATCGCGGGGATCTGGCGCGCGCCTCCGCCGGACGTACAGAGCATTTCTTTATTCCGTCTACGGATAAAACCTTCCACCGCGGCAGTACGGATTATTTTGTCAATGCGCGCAAAGGGGATATCGGCGCGTTTGATTCACCAAAGTTTATCGGCCTGCCGGTAGGTGAAGTGCTGAAAGTGGCGAAAGACCATCTTGACGTTCAGGTGACAGAGCCGCTGGCGAACGGCGATGGTCTCAACGTGATGATCAAACGTGAAGTGGTGGGTTTCCGCGCCAATACGGTGGAGAAAACCGGCGAAAATCGCTATCGCGTCTGGCCGAACGAAATGCCAGCCGATCTCTACAAAGCGCGTCCCAACGCGGCGCTGAACCGTAACCTGGACCACAACTGGCAGCAGGCCTTGCTCAAAACCTCCAGCGAGCGCCGCATTGCGGTGGATATCGCGCTGGGGGGCTGGGAAGAGCAGCTGATCCTGACCATGACCTGTGAAGACGGTATCAGCGTCACGCATACCCTCGACGGCCTGTTCGAGGTGGCGAACAATGCGGAGAAAGCGCTCAACAGCCTTAAGGATGGCGTGGCGAAGCTGGGGCAGACCATCTATTACGCGCGTAATATTGAGGTGAACCTGCCGGATGCGCTGTTTGTGCCGAACAGCCTGCTGAACCAGTTCCGCCGTGAAACGGCCGAGATGCTGGATGAAGCCCGTCTGGCTAACTATCCGCGCGGCAGCCGTAAGGCCGAAGCGGTGCCTGCGCCGGTCTACCCGGACACCCATCTCTCCTTCCTGGCGAACGTTTACAACCACAAGGCGCGCGCGTTTTATCATCGTCACGGCGTGCAGCTGATTGACGCCGCGTATGAAGCGCATGAAGAGAAGGGCGATGTCCCGGTGATGATCACCAAACACTGCCTGCGCTTTGCCTTTAACCTTTGCCCGAAACAGGCGAAAGGCAATATTAAAAGCTGGAAAGCGACGCCGATGCAGCTGGTGAATGGCGATGAAGTGCTGACGCTGAAGTTTGACTGCCGTCCGTGTGAAATGCACGTTATCGGCAAGATGAAGAATCACATCTTTAAAATGCCACCACCGGGCAGCATTGTGGCGTCCGTCAGCCCGGACGATTTGATGAAAACCCTGCCGAAGCGTAAAGGCAGCTAACCCGGAAAGTGGGTATCCGGTTTGCGCGATTTCTGCCAGGCATGGTGTTCGCGCAACCCCTCCGCAGACTCCTCGGCCTCACTGCGTAACTCGTCGCTGTCAGCTTCATGTCGAAGCTGATGGTCGGCGTTTTTCACATACAGAAATTTATGTCCTTTGTGCTCCGCCATCACTTGTCCTGAGAACAGCGCGCCGATCAGCATGAGTAGTGAAAACCCTTTTCTGAACATCCTTTAGCCCCCGAAAATACGCTACGGTCATCGTAGGGATAATTTCATAGAGTAATTATTACACTCTTTAAATTTGAGAAAAAAGACTGTCAAAATTTGTGGTCGCAATTAAACGCACATAAGACTATTCTTAAAAGCTATATTGACGTTGTAAACTCCCATTTCTGGTATGCAAAGAACAACTAGATTTGTTGGGAAATCATTTACAATAAGACTTTTCTGGCTAAGGATTGGATCGAATAAATGAAAAAAATAATTGTGCTATCACTTCTGGGCGTAGTGGTTGCGGCAGGTGCTGCGGCCAGCATCTATTCAAATGAAGAACCAGAATATATTCAGTCAGCAAAAAGCCGTGTCGGATCGTATTTAACCAGCGATTACGGACGTGTCGAATGTAATAGCACCCAGGTCAGTGAAGATCGTTGGGAACTGGGCTGTACCAATAAGGCGAGGGGTAAGACCTTCCAGTTCGCCGTTTATCCTTCAGAGCAGGCGCCGTATGGGGTCTCTCGCGCATTTTATCTCGAAGCGATTAATGATGATGCCCGCCAGAGCGCAGAGCAGGGGCTGATGCGTTATCTGCAAATTAATACCAAAGCGGGTTAATCGATTCGTTTATGCTTCGTTGAGGCTCACAGTGATAGATTGCAGGTGATCCGCATTCCGGTATGGAATACCGGAGCGTAGATACCAAAATACAAATCTATCCATGCAAGCATTTACCGCCAGATTATGGCGGTTTTTTTTTGTCTGTTTATCATCCCGGCTGCAAAAATTTTTTGCGATATTGCGCGGGCGAAAGCGCAAATTGCTGCCGGAAATGGTGGCGCAGCGTGGCGCTTTGCCCAAATCCGGTTTGTTCCGCAATATTGTCGATACTGAGTCGACTGTTTTCGAGATAATCTTTTACCCGCTGCAATCGCGCAGTCAATAACCAGCGCGCGGGCGTTGTTCCGGTTGCGTCCTGGAAACGACGTAGAAAGGTGCGCTGACTCATACCAACCCGCAGGGCCAGCGATTCGACGGTATGGGAAACAGCCAGATGCTGGTGAAGATAGTCAAACAGCTGGCCCAAACGCTGGCTCTCCCGCAACTGGGCCACCGGTCGGCTAAGTTGCTGGGTTTGCGAGCCGTCCCGATGGGGCGGGATCACCAGTCGACGCGCCACGCGGTTTGCCGCCTCCATACCGTAATTCCGTCGCACCACGTGCAGGCACAGATCAATCCCCGCGGCGCTGCCTGCGGAAGTGAGAATATCGCCCTCGTCCTGATACAGGACATCTTCGACCACGGTAATGGCGGGATAGCGTGTTTTCAGGGCTTGCGTGTAGCGCCAGTGGGTGGTTGCCTTCCGGCCATTAAGCAGACCTGATGCCGCCAGAACAAAAACGCCAGAACAGATCGAGAGTAGCTGGCAACCGCGCGCATGCGCCGCGCGGAGCGCCTGGCAGAGCGCCTCGGGTACGGGTTCGTCCAGCCCTCGCCAGCCGGGAACAATCACCACATCCGCCGTCTCCAGCAGACGCAGATCGCCATCGGCAATAATCCGGATCCCGCCCGTTGCCCGGAGTTCGCCGTCATCCACGCTCGCCACGGCGAACTGATACCACTCCTCGCCCATTTCCGGGCGCGGCAGGCCAAAGATTTCTACCGCCACACCAAACTCAAAGGTACATAAACCGTCATAGGCCAGCACGACGGCGCGCGGAGAGGGATGACTTAAGTTTGTCATCTTTTTGCTGTTTTCTGGCATAGGCGGACGCATTCATGGGCTGAATTAAGGGATAGAGTAGTGTTAACACAAACACCCCAAATGAGGAAGATTCATGAGCTATGTTACTGAATTTCCGGCTGCTGAGCCGCAGGAAGCCGTGGGACATTTTCTGCGTCGTCTGAGCGTTGAGACGGACTGCGCCGATGTGCATCACGCCGTGTCCAGCGGTGAGCAGGACTTTGTTCTGCTGCACGTGGTCGGAAAACCTGAGCATTTTGCCCGGCGGCACCTGCCCGGGGCGCTGCATTTGCCCTGGAGCCAGATCACCGCAGAGCGGATGAAAGCGTGGCCGGAAGAGACATTGTTTGTCGTCTATTGTGCAGGCCCGCACTGCAACGGGGCGGACCGGGCGGCGCTGAAGCTGGCGCGTCTGGGTCTGCCGGTCAAAATTATGCTCGGGGGCATGACCGGCTGGGAAGATGAGGAGTTCGCCTTTGCAGGTTCCGCATCATCCGCCCTGTGAACATGAATTTATTTCAACACAGATGAAATTTTCTCGTTTGTCGGCAGGGGGCCGGTATGACATCTTTTCAGGACGTTTAGACATCCAGAAGTCTAAAACTTCAAGAGATGAATTATCACTGTGGGCAATTAACGCCGACAGACAGAGGAGATTTCCATGCAGCGACACCACGCCCCGTACCGCGCCGATGTAGTCGGCAGTTTTTTACGCCCGGATGCCATTAAACAGGCCCGTCTGCAATTTGCCCGCGGTGAGATCGATGCCGGGCAGCTTCGCGCGGTCGAGGACGAGGCCATTCGCCATGTTGTCGAGCAGCAGTGCGCCTGCGGCCTGCATGTGGTGACGGACGGTGAATTCCGCCGCGCCTGGTGGCACTTTGACTTCTTCGACGGGCTACAGGGCGTGGAGCGTTATGATTCCCAGCAGGGCATTCAGTTCAACGGGGTGCAGACCAAAGCCCACGGCGTGCGCGTAACGGGCAAACTGGGCTTCGGCGATCATCCTATGCTGGACGATTTCCGCTACCTCAAAAGCATCAGCGGTAACGCACAGCCGAAGATGACCATTCCTAGCCCGAGCGTGCTGCACTTCCGCGGTGGGCGCAAGGATATTGATGCCACGGTCTACCCGGATCTGGACGTCTACTTTGACGATCTGGCGACCACCTGGCGCGATGCCATTCGGGCATTTTACGACGCGGGCTGCCGCTATCTGCAACTGGATGACACCGTCTGGGCCTATCTTTGTTCGGATGACCAGCGCCGCCAGATCCGCGAGCGCGGTGATGATGCAGACGAACTTGCCCGCATCTATGCCCGGGTGCTGAATAAAGCGCTGGAAGGCAAACCGGATGACCTGACCATCGGGCTGCACGTCTGCCGCGGCAACTTCCGCTCAACCTGGATTTCCGAAGGCGGCTATGAGCCGGTGGCGGAGGTGCTGTTCGGCACGGTGAACGTCGACGCGTTCTTCCTTGAGTATGACAACGACCGTAGCGGCGACTTCGCGCCACTGCGTTTTATCCGCCCGGGTAAACAGCAGGTGGTTCTGGGGCTGATCACGACCAAGCACGGCGAACTGGAGAACCCGGAAGGGGTGAAAGCGCGTCTGGAAGAAGCCGCACAATACGTAGCGAAAGAGCAGATTTGCCTTAGCCCGCAGTGCGGATTTGCCTCCACGGAAGAGGGTAACAGCCTGAGCGAAGCCCAGCAGTGGGATAAAGTTCGCCTGGTCACGCAAATCGCCAGCGACGTCTGGTAACGTTGTCCATAGCGCTGCATTATTACAGTGCAGCGCTATACCATTCTGAGTCGTTTCCCGCCGTTCCTTGCGTCATCCCCTTTAAAAATCCTGCTTCTGCAACCTGGCACTCTTTTTGCTCTCCTGAAACTGGCGTTACTTTTTTCTGCGTCCGGGCGGTAACGGACGTCTTCGCACAGCTTTCTTTTTCAGGAGTGAAAATATGCACCGTCGTACCTTTATTAAAGCGTTCGCCTTGTCCGCCTCCGTGGTCGCCATGGGGATGAGCTTTGGCGTCCAGGCCGCCGAGACCATTAAAGTCGGGATTATGCATTCTCTCTCCGGCACGATGGCCATTTCAGAAACACCCCTGAAAGATGTCGCCCTGATGACCATCGACGAAATCAATGCCAAAGGCGGCGTGCTCGGGAAAAAGCTGGAGCCGGTGGTGGTTGACCCGGCCTCCAACTGGCCGCTGTTTGCCGAAAAAGCCCGCCAGCTTCTGAGCCAGGATAAGGTCGCCGTGGTGTTTGGCTGCTGGACCTCCGTATCGCGTAAATCGGTCCTGCCGGTCTTTGAGGAGCTTAACGGTTTGCTGTTCTATCCGGTGCAGTATGAAGGCGAAGAGATGTCACCTAACGTCTTCTATACCGGTGCGGCACCGAACCAGCAGGCGATCCCGGCGGTGGAGTACCTGATGAGTGAAGACGGCGGCAGCGCGAAACGCTTCTTCCTGCTGGGAACGGACTACGTCTACCCGCGCACCACGAACAAGATCCTCCGCGCCTTCCTGCACTCGAAAGGCGTGGAGGATAAAGATATTGAAGAGGTCTACACCCCGTTTGGTCATAGCGATTACCAGACCATTGTTGCCAATATCAAGAAATTCTCCACAGGCGGTAAAACGGCGGTGGTCTCCACCATCAACGGTGATTCCAACGTGCCTTTCTATAAAGAGCTGGCGAACCAGGGGCTGAAAGCCACGGACGTACCGGTGGTGGCGTTCTCGGTGGGCGAGGAAGAACTGCGCGGCATTGATACCAAACCGCTGGTGGGTAACCTGGCGGCGTGGAACTACTTCGAATCCGTTGATAACCCGACCAACCAGACTTTTGTCGCGGCCTACAGAGCTTACGCGAAAGCCCATAAGCTGCCGAATGCCGATACCGTCGTGACCAACGATCCGATGGAAGCGACCTACGTTGGCCTTCATATGTGGGCGCAGGCAGTTGAAAAAGCCGGGACGACCGACGTGGACAAAGTGCGCGCGGCAATGGCGGGCCAGTCGTTCAACGCGCCGTCCGGCTTTACGCTGACCATGGATGCCACCAACCACCACCTGCATAAGCCCGTCATGATTGGTGAAATTGAAGGCAACGGCCAGTTCAACGTCGTCTGGCAGACCGAACAGCCGGTACGCGCTCAGCCGTGGAGCCCGTTTATCGCCGGGAATGACAAAAAGCCTGACCAGCCGATGAAAACTGCCAGCAACTAAGCCGCCACACCAGGGAGAGACGTCATGAACGCCATGCGCATGATTATTGCGATTGTGTGGCTTACCGGACTGCTGCCAGGGATGGCGCAGGCATCGGATGCCGATGATTTCGTTGCCGCCACCCGCAGTCAGCAGACCGCCATGCTCACCCGGTGGGCAGCCACGCCGGAACCCGCACGTTTGCCGCTGCTTAAGGCGCTGCAACAGGAAAACCTCTACACCGACAGCCAGAAACAGGCATTTACCCGCATCGACGGCCAAATGGTTGCCCTGGGCGCGGCAAAACGCGCTGAAGGAGCGACCAAAGCCGTGCGGCTGACCAACCGGCTGCGCGTGTTAACGGTCACGGCGCTGGCGACGCATCAGCTTGTCAGTGACAGTGTCACCGAAAGGCGCAATGCCGCACGACAGCTTCAGCGTGACGCCCAGCCGGATATGCTCGGGTTTCTGCAACAGCGGGCCAATAGCGAAACGGACGATGTCACCCGGCAGTCGCTCATGCTGGCGCTGGCAAACCTTCAGCTGGCTAGCCCGCAGGCGGAAGTACGCCTTAACGCGGTTGAGCTGCTGGGACAGTCCGACGATCCGGACGTTCAGGCCACGCTCGCGCCGTTTACCCGGGCGCAAACCGAGCCGGACGCACGGGTACGTGCCGCCGCTGCGGAGAGCCTTGAGGGTATTCAGCACCGTCTGATGTGGGGCGAACTGTTGGGTCAGGCCTTTATGGGCCTGTCGTTGGGGTCGGTACTGTTGCTGGCCGCGCTCGGGCTGGCTATCACCTACGGTCTGCTGGGGGTGATTAACATGGCCCACGGCGAGATGCTGATGCTCGGAGCGTATGCCACCTGGATGGTGCAACAGATGATGGCGCAGTGGATGCCTCAGTGGCTGGCGCTCTATCCGGTGGTGGCGCTGCCGGTGGCGTTTTGCCTGACGGCAGGTATCGGGATGGTGCTGGAGCGGACGGTGATCCGCCATCTATATGGCCGTCCGCTGGAAACCCTGCTCGCCACCTGGGGGATCAGTCTGATGCTCATCCAGCTGGTGCGCATGACCTTCGGCGCACAGAACCTTGAGGTGGCGAACCCGGCCTGGCTGTCCGGCGGGGTGCAGGTTTTCGCCAACCTGACGCTGCCGTGGAACCGCATTGTGGTGCTCGGGTTTGTGCTGCTGGTGCTGTTCTTCACCTGGCTCCTGCTGAATAAAACGCGTCTGGGCCTGAACGTGCGGGCGGTGACGCAAAACCGCAGCATGGCGGCCTGCTGTGGCGTGCCGACCGGACGGGTGGATATGCTGGCGTTTGGCCTCGGGTCCGGCATTGCCGGGCTGGGCGGCGTGGCATTGTCCCAGTTGGGGAACGTGGGACCAGAGCTGGGCCAGGGATACATCATCGATTCGTTCCTGGTGGTGGTGCTCGGCGGCGTCGGCCAACTGGCCGGTAGCGTCGCGGCGGCCTTTGGTCTGGGGATCTTCAATAAAATTCTCGAACCGCAGATGGGCGCGGTGCTGGGCAAAATCCTGATTCTGGTGGCGATCATTCTGTTTATCCAGAAACGTCCGCAGGGGTTATTCGCACTTAAAGGGAGGGTGACAGACTGATGAGCCAGCCATTGACCTTAACACTGGCGCGCAGTGCACCGCGCACCGCACAAATCTTCGGCAGTCTGCTGGTTGCGGCGCTGCTGGTGCTGCCTTTTCTCGCGCTGTTGCCCGCAACGCATCCGCTGGCCATTTCCACGTGGATGTTAACGCTCATCGGCAAAATCCTCTGCTACGCGGTTGTTGCCGTGGCCCTCGATCTGGTCTGGGGCTATGCCGGAATGCTCTCGCTGGGGCACGGCATATTTTTCGCCCTCGGCGGCTATGCGATGGGGATGTACCTGATGCGCCAGGCGGCGGGCGACGGGCTGCCCGCGTTTATGTCGTTTCTTTCGTGGAGCGAACTGCCCTGGTTCTGGTGGGGAACGCAGCATTTTGCCTGGGCACTGGTATTAATCGTGGCGATCCCCGGTCTGCTGGCGCTGGTTTTCGGCTGGTTTGCTTTCCGCTCGAAGATCAAAGGGGTTTATTTCTCCATCATGACCCAGGCGCTGACCTATGCAGGCATGCTGCTGTTCTTTCGCAATGAAACCGGCTTTGGCGGCAATAACGGCTTTACCGGCTTTACCACGCTGCTCGGGTTTTCCGTTACGGCGACGACGACGCGGATCGCGCTGTTCCTCGCGACGGTAGTGCTGCTGCTTCTGGCCCTGGGCACGGGCTATGCGCTGGCGAAGAGTAAATTTGGCCGCATTTTGACGGCGGTGCGCGATGCGGAAAACCGTCTGACGTTTTGCGGCTACGATCCGCGCGGCTTTAAGCTGCTGGTCTGGACGCTTTCCGCCGTGCTGTGTGGCCTGGCGGGGGCGCTGTACGTTCCGCAGGTGGGCATTATCAACCCGGGTGAAATGTCGCCAACCAACTCGATTGAAGCGGCCATCTGGGTGGCGCTGGGCGGGCGCGGCACCCTGGTAGGTCCGGTGATTGGCGCGGCGCTGGTCAACGGTGCGAAGAGCTTTTTCACCGTGGCGATGCCGGAGTACTGGCAGCTGTTTCTGGGCCTGATTTTCATTGCCGTAACGCTGTTTTTATCACGCGGCGTGTTCGGTCTGTTTCGTAAGGGAGAGAATTAATGCAGCCCTCTGAAGGACTCTTTACCCGGCAGCTACCGGGCGACCGTTACCGCGAGCAGACCGATCCGGTATTGCAGCTTGAGGCCATTAACGTCAGTTTTGACGGTTTTCAGGCGTTGACCGACCTCTCGCTGAATATCGGCGTTGGCGAGTTGCGCTGCATCATTGGCCCTAACGGGGCCGGTAAAACCACGCTGATGGACGTCATAACAGGCAAAACCCGGCCAAAAAGTGGAAAAGCCCTTTACGATCAGTCCATCGATCTGACAGCCCTTGAGCCAGCGGCCATTGCCCGTCAGGGGATTGGTCGTAAGTTTCAGAAGCCGACGGTGTTTGAAGCGCTGACCGTAGGGGAAAACCTCGAAATCGCCATGAAAGCCGACAGGTCCGTCTGGGCGAGCCTGCGGGCCACGCTCAGCAGCGAACAGCGTGACCGCATTGACGAGATGCTGGTTTTACTGCGGCTTGGCAGCGAGCGCGATCGCCGCGCCGGGCTGCTTTCACACGGACAGAAGCAGTTTCTGGAGATAGGCATGCTGCTGGTGCAGGATCCGCACCTGTTGCTGCTGGACGAACCCGCCGCTGGCATGACGGACGCAGAGACGGAATACACTGCCGAGCTGTTCCGAACCCTGGCAGGCAAGCATTCTTTGATGGTGGTTGAGCACGATATGGGCTTCGTCGAGACCATCGCTGATCACGTCACGGTGCTGCATCAGGGGCGCGTGCTGGCGGAAGGCTCGCTTCGCGAGGTACAGGCCAATGAACAGGTGATTGACGTCTATCTGGGACGCTAAGGAGCGGTGATGTTACGGGTTAACGAACTGAATCAGTACTACGGCGGCAGTCATATACTGCGCGGGGTGAGCTTTGAGGCGGGCGTCGGGGAAGTCACCTGCCTTCTGGGGCGCAACGGAGTGGGTAAAACCACGCTGCTGAGGTGCCTGATGGGGCTGATCCCGGTGAAAACCGGGGAGGTGGTCTGGCAGGGGAAAACCATCACCCACAGTAAACCGCACCAGCGGGTACAGTCCGGCGTGGCGTATGTTCCGCAGGGGCGGGAGATTTTTCCGCGTCTGACCGTAGAAGAAAACCTGCTGATGGGGCTGTCGCGCTTCTCCGCGCGAAACGCGAGGGGCGTGCCGGAGGAAATTTGGCAGCTTTTCCCGGTGCTGAAAGAGATGAAGCACCGTCGCGGAGGCGATCTTTCCGGTGGTCAGCAGCAACAGCTGGCGATTGGGCGGGCGCTGGCGAGTCGTCCACAGTTACTGATTCTGGATGAACCCACGGAAGGTATTCAGCCGTCGGTGATCAAAGAGATCGGGCAGGTGATCCGCAGCCTGGCGAACCGGGGGGATATGGCGATCCTGCTGGTGGAGCAGTTTTATGATTTTGCGGCGGAGCTGGCCGACAGCTATCTGGTGATGTCGCGCGGCAGCATCGTCCAGCAGGGACGCGGGGAGAATATGGCGCAGGAGGGCGTTCGCGGGCTGGTTGCGATCTGAAATGTTATAATATAACATCCTCATTCTTATAAAACGGAATGAGGATTTTGCTGTGGCTGCACAACTTGGAAAAATTGCGCTGACTCTGGGAACGCTGCTGGTAAGTGGCTCGCTTTTTGCCCATTCGCACGGACATCAGATGACGGAGGCGGAACAGAAGGCGGCAAACGGCGTCTTTGAGGATAAAGACGTCAGGGACAGGACGCTGTCTGACTGGGACGGGACCTGGCAGTCCGTTTATCCCTTCCTGCTTGATGGTTCGCTGGATCCGGTTTTTGAAAAGAAAGCGCAGAAGGGGGAAAAATCCGCTGCCGAGGTGAAAGCCTACTACCGCAAGGGGTACGCAACGGACGTGGACGCGATTGGAATTGAAAACAACGTGATGGAATTCCACAGAGGCAAAACGGTGAGCAGTTGCCGCTACGACTACAGCGGCTACAAAATTCTGACCTACGCCTCGGGGAAAAAAGGGGTGCGCTACCTGTTTGAGTGCAAGGATAACGCGAGCCAGGCGCCTAAGTTTGTGCAGTTCAGCGACCATATCATCGGGCCGAAGGCCTCTTCACACTTCCATATCTTTATGGGCAACACCTCCCACGAGGCGCTGCTGAAAGAGATGGATAACTGGCCGACCTACTACCCGAATGAGATGTACAAAGAGCAGGTGGTGGAGGAGATGTTGCACCACTAGGCGTTGGTTTTGCCGGGTGAAGGCTTCGCCTTACCCGGCCTGAGATTAGGGTTTTGTCGGTCGGGTAAGCGCAGCACCACCCGACACGCTCTCTTCACTTTTCACGCGCATCCCGCGCAATATCATCAGCCAGGCCGCAATGATGGCGGCCATCATAATGATAAATAATGACCAGTGCGGCAGATGGGTCAGGATGAGTCCGGTGATCATCGGGTTCGCCGCCGCGCCCAGCCAGCCCAGCGCCTGCGCAGAGAAGTAGCTCGCCTTCATGCCCGGCGGGGCGATATTGTCGATCAGCATGTATTCGCCCGGCGCATAGATTATTTCCCCAAGGGTGAAGATTGCCGCCGCAATTCCCCAGTAAATCAGGTTCTCACCCGAAAGCATAAACCCGCCCAGCCCGAGGATGAAAAAGAGCGTCGCGGCAGTCATTAACGGGCGGATATTGCTGGCGGTGATCTTACGTCCAAGCGCGTATTGCAGGCTGACCACTACCGCCGCGTTGACTGGCAGTACAACGGCCACCACCTTTTCTGCGAAATCACTGTCCGCATGTGCGGCGAGGACATACTGGGAAATACAGGTGGCGAACGATCCCCCCACATAGGACGCCAGCAGGCCGGAGAGCGTATACCAGAACAGCGCCCGGTCTTTCAGCAGCACTGAGGGCTGCCATGGCATTTTCTCCTCAACGTTGTCTGAGGCTATGCTTTTCTGCACAAAGAAATGGATAAACCCGAGCGGCAGTGCGGCGCAGAAGGCCGCCAGCCAGAACGGCAGTTGCAGGCTGTACATCACCAGCAGGGTGCCGATCGGCGGCCCGATCGTCCAGCCGATGTTCAGGAAACTGTAGTTGAGTGAGAAAACGCGCGCTTTTTCGCTGGAGGTCAGCACGTCGGCAAACCATGCTTTCAGCACCGTTGAGAAGACGGAATAGGCGCAGTTGATCAGGGCAAAGAACAGCACCACCAGCGTCACGTTATTCACCAGCGGAATGGCCACAAACCCGGCGATAAAGGCCACGATGGCGATCAGCATATAGCGTTTTTTGTCGAACTTATCCGCCAGAATGCCGAACCCCAGGCTAAACACCACGCCAATGGTCAACGCCACGGTCAGGGCATAGCCAATATTCTCCACGCTCATATCGTACACGCGTGTGAGATATATGGTCATAAAGGGCAGCGTTGCGCCGCGGCCAATTGTTAATAACAATGACGATGCCAGCAGCGCTGCGGTTGAGCGCCTGATTGATGGTTTCATTTTCCTGCCCGACAAATGCTTATGCTTTTTTTGTTGTGTTATTACAGGATTATCACGGGACCGGGAGCTTGTATAGCACCCAATTTATCCGCGAGTGCTTCTTCCCGGTACCAGAATTAATGATCTTCTCGCCGGGCTATTTTTTCTGTTACCTTGAAGTGTTAACAAAATTTTAATAATTCAGGGGCGGAAAATGACGCGGAAAGACGGGCTGTTAGCGTTGCTGGTTGTTGTGGTGTGGGGACTCAATTTTGTGGTCATTAAAATGGGGTTGCACAACATGCCTCCACTGATGCTGGCGGCTCTGCGCTTCCTGCTGGTGGCGTTTCCGGCGCTGCTGTTCGTCGCCCGCCCGAAAATTCCCCTGAAGCTGCTGCTGGGCTACGGCCTCACCATCAGCTTTGGTCAGTTTGCGTTTCTTTTTTGCGCCATCAAATTCGGTATGCCTGCGGGCCTGGCTTCGCTGGTGCTTCAGGTGCAGGCGTTCTTTACCATCATTCTCGGCGCGTTTGTCTTTGGCGAACGTTTGCAGGGCAAACAGCTGGCGGGCATTAGCCTTGCGGTCTTTGGCGTGCTGGTGCTGATAGAAGGCAGCCTCAACGGTCAGCATGTCGCCCTGCTGGGCTTTATGCTCACCCTGGCGGCGGGGCTGAGCTGGGCGTGCGGCAATATCTTTAACAAGCTGATAATGCAGCACGAGGCGCGTCCGCCGGTATTGTCGCTGGTGGTCTGGAGCGCATTGATCCCCATTGTGCCGTTTATGGCCGCGTCGTTTATTCTGGATGGCCCGCAGGCAATGCTGAAAAGCCTCGTTGAGATCGACCTGACGACCATTTTGTCGCTGATCTACCTGGCGTTAGTTGCCTCAATCGTGGGTTATGGCATCTGGGGTTCGCTGCTCGGGCGCTATGAAACCTGGCGCGTGGCGCCGTTATCGCTGCTGGTACCGGTGGTCGGGCTTGCCAGCGCCGCGCTGTTGCTGGACGAAACGCTCAGCGCGCTGCAACTGTGTGGCGCAGGGCTGATTATGGCCGGGTTGTATATCAACGTCTTTGGCTTGCGTGTGCGTCAGGCGACGCGGGTGCGGGGTTAAGGCAGAAAAAAGCCCCGCCTGAGCGGGGCAAAAACGAATTACAGGTCGTGGTTGTAATACGGCACGCCTAATTCGTCGGATTTGTCGCTGCCAGCGCCCATGTGATTGAAGTCCCAGGGCGACTGGTTTTGCGTGGACGGCATAATCATGGTGCCACGATTATTTTGCTGCCCCGCGCAGGGGGTTTGCTCCGCGAAACTCTGGCCGGAAACCAGCACCAGCAAGGTGAGGGCGGCGGAGGCGATAAATTTCATGATTTCCTCGGTTACGTCTTAACAGGCGATGATTAACTGCAATGTTTTAGCGGATACAGATAACGGGATTCACCCGGCATACTGGTAATACGGTACTTATGAGGCGGCACGTCAAAGTAGTTCTTAAACGTACGCGTCAGGGTTTGTTGCGATTCAAATCCGTAGCGTTCCGCCAGATAGAGGATCGGCTCATTGCTTTCTTTCAGCTTCTGGGCAATTTCCGTCAGCTTGCGGCTGCGAATATATTGTCCTAATGAATGGCCGGTCTCTTTTTTAAACATCCGTTGCAGGTGCCATTTTGAGTAACCTGAACGCTCTGACACTTTCTCAAGAGAGAGTGGAGATTCCAGGTTATCTTCGATCCAGTCCAAAATGCTATGAATGGTGATAGCGTCAGTATTGCGTCTGGACATCGTCATACCTCTTTTTCTGTTTACGGCAGGATTTTCTTGAGTAAAAGCTCAAGCGTTGCCACTTCATCTGCCGTTAAGTTTTTTGTCAGTTCCTGGTGCAGTGTTTGTCCTACTAATTGATGACATTGCTCACACATGGCCGCGCCATCGCTGGTCAGTTTCACCAGTACGCCACGTTTGTCATTGGGGTTAGGGCTTCGTTCTACCCATCCTTTACAGACGAGACGATCCAGCATGCGGGTTAACGCACCCAGATCGACAGAGAGCACCTTTTTCAGCTCAACCGGCGTGATACACACTTCGCAGCGAATGGAACACAGCACTTTGAACTGTGTTGCGGTGATATCCAGCGGTGACAGGTAGTCATTGAGCAGGCGATCTTTTTTCTGATTAACCATGTGAATAAGACGACCCAGTGGGATTATGTCGTTAAAGAGGTCACTGGTGTTTTTCACAATGGTTGCCCCGGCAAGTAGTTTAGTCACGGCAGATATTATTGCTCAGGCAAGTATAAGTCAACTGAATGGATCAGCCGATGCCACGAAATGCTAAAACGCTTCAGGAACTTTTTCTGTACGCTTTTAAATCATATACATAATCTGGGGTTATTGGTTGCGCGAGACAAGAATGGTTACGCTACGCGGATGGCTCAGGACGAAGATTTCCCCCTATAATTGCGGTGTTGAATAAGGATAAGGGCTGCGGTGCATTATGTTGGATTTGATTAAAGCAGTGGGACTTGGGCTGGTGGTATTACTGCCGCTGGCGAACCCGTTAACGACGGTGGCTCTCTTTCTGGGGCTGGCGGGGAACATGAACAGCGCGGAGCGCAATCAGCAGTCGATGATGGCCTCCGTCTATGTCTTCGCCATTATGATGGTGGCGTATTACGCCGGGCAGCTGGTGATGAATACCTTTGGGATTTCGATTCCCGGTCTGCGTATTGCCGGTGGGCTGATCGTGGCCTTTATTGGTTTCCGGATGCTGTTCCCGGCGCAAAAAGCGCACGAATCACCGGAAGCCAAAAGCAAATCGGAGGAGCTTGAAAGCGAACCGAGCGCCAACATTGCCTTTGTACCGTTAGCCATGCCGAGCACGGCGGGGCCGGGGACGATAGCGATGATCATCAGTTCCGCCTCAACGGTGCGGGATGGTACCACTTTTCCGCACTGGGTTATTACCGTTGCGCCGCCAATCATTTTTGCGCTTATCGCCATTATCGTCTGGGGATCATTACGCAGTTCCGGGGCGATTATGCGCTGGGTGGGCAAGGGGGGTATTGAGGCCATTTCCCGTCTGATGGGCTTCCTGCTGGTTTGTATGGGCGTGCAGTTTATTATTAACGGCGTGCTGGAAATTGTTAAGACGTATCATTGAAAACATTGCCGGGTGGCGGCTTCGCCTTACCCGGCCTACAAGTCCGTAATAATGTAGGCCGGGTAAGGCGAAGCCGCCACCCGGCACAACAAACGTCAACCGTGGCTGGTCTGTTCTTCCATCGCGACCGGCCATTTACGGAAGATAAGCACCGACCAGATCAGCGCGATCAGCGCCGGAATCGCCCCGAGATAGCCAATGGCCGACATCGACACATGCAGGCTGATCTGATTTCCCACCAGCGCCCCGGCCCCAATCCCCAGATTAAATATCCCGGAGAAGAGCGACATTGCCACGTCCGTGGCGTCCGGAGCCAGCGCCAGCACTTTAACCTGCATCCCCAGACCAATAATCATGATCGCCACGCCCCAGAACAGGCTGAGGATCGCCAGATGGCTTTCGCTGCCTGCCGCAGGCAGCAGTAACAGCAGGCACGCCAGCAGCAGGCCAATCGCACTGCTCACAAGCGCAGACGCGTGCTGATTGCCCAGCTTCCCGAACAGGATACTGCCGATAATCCCCGCACCACCCAGGATCAACAGCAGAACGGTGGCGAAGTTGGCGCTAAAGCCCGCCACAACCTGAACAAACGGCTCAATATAGCTATAGGCCGTGTAATGGGCGGTCACCACAATCACGGTCAGCAGATAGATGCTCATCAGCGCCGGACGGCGCACCAGCAGCGGCAGGCTTTTCAGCGAGCCGGAGTGTTCGCTGGGCAGTTTTGGCAAGAGTTTGATCAGACACACCAGGGTGATCAGCGCCCCCATGCCGATAGCAAAGAAGGTGGTTCGCCAGCCGAAGTATTGTCCCACTATGCGCCCAATCGGCAGACCTAACACCATCGCCAGCGCCGTTCCGGTGGCGATCAGGCTCAGCGCCTGGGCACGTTTCCCCGCCGGGGCCAGACGAATGGCGAGCGACGCGGTAATCGACCAGAAAATGGCATGGGCAAACGCGATGCCGACGCGGCTGATGACCAGCACGGTAAAGTTCCACGCCATAAACGACAGCACATGGCTGGCAATGAACACCACAAACAGCCCAATGAGTAACTTACGACGTTCCATCTGGCTGGTCAGCAGCATAAACGGCAGCGACATCAGGGCAACCACCCATGCATAAATGGTCAGCATGATGCCAACCTGTGCCGTTTCCATATGGAAGCTGGCGGCGATGTCGGACAGCAGTCCAACCGGAACAAATTCCGTTGTATTGAAAATAAACGCTGCAATGGCGAGCGTGACCACGCGTAGCCACGCGACCCTGCGGGAAACCGTGTGTGTTGTCATAGGGATATCTGGGGTTCGTTACCTGAAAGATGAGGAGACGATCTTAAAGCTTTAAACGGCGAAAACTCAACCGTTATGTGATGTGAATCACAAAATTTACCTTCATGCAGCGGTAGCGAACAAGGTTGTTTTCATTGAAGATAAAGAACAACACAACAAAAACAGGCGGTAACACGATGCAGGAGATTGATTTTTATCTGGTAGATGCGTTCAGCGCGTCCTCCTTTGGCGGCAATCCGGCGGTGGTTTGCCCGCTCGACGCGTGGCTGCCGGATGAGACGTTACTGCGGATGGCACAACAGCATAACCAGTCGGAAACCGCTTTTTTTGTGTGCACCAAAGGGGGGATTGAGCTGCGCTGGTTCACCACGCTTACCGAGGTGAATCTCTGTGGTCACGCCACGCTTGCCGCGGCGTATGTTCTGTTTAACGAACTGGGTTATCCGGACTCACGCATTCATTTTGACACCGCCTCTGGTCGCCTGACCGTCAGCCGTGAAGGTGACTGGATGACGCTGGATTTTCCGGCCTGCCCAACGCAGGCACAGACGCCGCCACCGGAGATGCTCTCCGCACTCGGTATCAGCCACTATGTCGAGGCCCGAAAAGGCCGCGCCTGGGTGCTGGTGCTGGATAACCGCGAGCAGGTTGAAGCCATTAAGCCGGATTTCTCCGCCATGACGCCGGGCGAGCATAAAGTGGCGGTCACCGCCCGGGATGAAGGGGAATATGACTTTGTCAGTCGCTTCTTCTCGCCGGGCGTGGCCGTGCCGGAAGATCCTGTCACCGGCTCCGCGCACACTATGCTGATCCCGTACTGGAGTGAAAAGCTTGGCAAAACACAGATGTTTGCCCGTCAGGTTTCAGCCCGTGGCGGGGACGTCCGCTGCGAACTCAGGGGCGACCGCGTGCGGATGGGCGGTCAGGCCTCGCTGTATCTGAAGGGCACAGTATTTCTGCGCTGAGTAAATCTAAGAGGAACAAACGATGCAGGAAATTGATTTTTATCTGGTAGATGCCTTCAGCGACAGGGCGTTCGGCGGCAATGCGGCGGCGGTATGTCCGCTGGAAGCATGGCTGCCAGATGAGACGCTGCTGAAGATGGCAAAGCAGCATAATCAGTCAGAGACGGCGTTCTTTGTCCGAACGGACAACGGGTTTGAGCTGCGCTGGTTTACCACGCAGGATGAAATCAACCTCTGCGGCCATGCAACCCTCGCGGCTTCTCACGTTATTTTCGAATATCTGGATTATCCGCATACGGAAATTACCTTCACCACGCGCTTTGTCGGCGAACTGATGGTCCAACGTAGCGGTGACTGGCTGACGCTTAATTTCCCGGCGTGGTCAACCGAGGTTGTCGATACGCCACCGGCAGCGCTGTTCAGCGCACTGGGCATTAACGCGGCAAAAGAGGTGCGTGTGGGGCGCGATTACATGGTGGTGCTCGACAGCCAGCAGCAGGTGGAGGCGCTGACCCCGGATATCGCGGCTATGCTTCCGCTGGGGAAAATGGTCTGTGTTACGGCGCCGGGTGATGAATATGATTTCGTCAGCCGCTTCTTCTGCCCGGGGGAAGGGGTGCCGGAGGATCCGGTGACGGGATCAGCCCACAGCATGCTTATCCCGTACTGGAGCGAAAAGCTCGGTAAAACGCAGATGTCGGCCCGCCAGGTCTCCCTGCGCGGCGGGGATTTGCGCTGTGAGCTGAAGGGCGATCGCGTGCTGATTGGCGGACAGGCCACGCTGTATATGAAGGGAAAAATTTTCCTTCGACTCCAGGACTACGTTCAACGTTAACAACGGGGCGCTGGTGGCTGACGCTCGTTCAGCAGCGCGATAAACGCCTCAAGCTGGCGGGTCATTGCCCCGCGTCGCCACACCAGCCAGGTGGTGAGCCAGCGCCAGTTTTCCGCCAGCGGCCACGCCGCCACCTGATGATGCCCCGGCATGCTCTCCAGCATGGAGCGGGGCATCAGCGCGATGCCTGCCCCCGCAATCACGCAGGCGAGCATTCCGTGGTAGGACTCCATCTCGTGGATCCTTCCCGGCGTGACGCGGTCGGCATGAAACCAGCTCTCCAGATGACGGCGGTAGGAACAGTTGGCGCGAAAGGCGTACACGTCGCTGCCGCTCACCTGCGTGGCTTTTGACACTTCCGCGTGGCCCGCAGGAGTGACCAGCATCATCTCTTCCTGGTAAACCGGCATCCCTTCCAGTTCCGGGTGCGAGAGCGGCCCGTCGACAAAGGCGGCGCTGAGCGTCCCCTCAAGCACGCCGTCAATCATCGTACCGGAAGGCCCGGTGGACAACGCAAACTGTATGCGCGGATAGCGCTGATTAAACCGCGCCAGACTTTCCGGAATGCGCACGGCGGCGGTACTTTCCAGCGCGCCGAGTGAGAATAATCCCTGCGGTTCATCCCCGGCGACGACCATCCGTGCTTCGTCGACCAGCGCCAGGATCTGCTTGCTGTAGCGCAAAAAATTGTGCCCGGCGGGGGAAAGCCGCAGGCGCTGATTCTCACGGATAAACAGTTCCACGCCGAGATCTGCCTCAAGCTGTCGGATGCGGGTGGTGAGGTTTGACGGCACGCGGTGCACCTTTTGCGCCGCCTGGGTAATGCTGCCGGTCAGTGCGACGGCGTTAAACATCTCAAGCTGTGTTAAGTCCATACCGTTCTCGATTCGTGAATAAGGTGGTGAGTATTATTCATTTTTAAGAAATAGCAGAGTAGGCCACAATCAATCAACTGTTATTACGTGGAGAACATCATGACTTATTCATCTGCTACCCATGCCCTTTCTGTCAATCCGGCTACCGGCGAAACGCTGGCTGCTTACCCGTGGGCCACGTCCTGGGATGTTGAACGTGCCATTGCGCAGGCGGATACCGGTTTTCGCCAGTGGCGACGCGAGAGCGTAGCGCACCGGGCGCAAAAACTTCGCGATCTGGGTACGGCGCTGCGTAGCCGTGCGGAAGCGATGGCGCAGACAATCTCCCGGGAGATGGGTAAGCCGATTGTGCAGGCGCGTGCGGAGGTAGCGAAGTCCGCCAGCCTTTGCGACTGGTACGCTGAACACGGCCCGGCGATGCTGCACCCGGAATCTACCCAGGTCGAAAATGCGGTGATTGAGTACCGCCCGCTGGGGCCGATTCTGGCGGTGATGCCGTGGAACTTCCCGCTGTGGCAGGTGCTGCGCGGTGCGGTGCCGATCCTGCTGGCAGGGAACAGCTATCTGCTTAAACATGCGCCGAATGTGCTCGGCTCGGCGGAGATGATCGGGCAGGTGTTTGCGGATGCCGGTTTCCCTGAGGGGGTCTTTGGCTGGGTGAACGCGACAAATGACGGCGTCAGCCAGGCGATTAACGATCGTCGTATCGCGGCGGTGACCGTGACCGGCAGCGTTCGGGCAGGGGCGGCGATTGGCGCGCAGGCGGGCGCGGCGCTGAAGAAATGCGTGCTGGAGCTGGGCGGTTCCGATCCGTTTATCGTTCTGAACGATGCCGATCTGGATCTGGCGGTCAACGCGGCCGTGGCCGGACGTTATCAGAATACCGGGCAGGTTTGCGCGGCGGCAAAACGCTTTATTGTGGAAGCGGGCGTGGCGGACGTCTTTACCCGGCGCTTTGTCGACGCGGTCGCGGCGCTGAAGATGGGCGCACCGGAAGAAGAAGATAACTATATTGGCCCAATGGCGCGATGTGATCTTCGCGATGAACTGCATCAGCAAGTGCAGGCTACGCTGGCGGAAGGGGCGACCCTGCTGCTGGGCGGAGAGAAGATTGCCGGGAGCGGTAACTATTATGCGCCAACCGTACTCGGGAACGTCACCCCAGAGATGACGGCCTTCCGTCAGGAGCTGTTTGGCCCGGTGGCCGCGATTACCGTCGCGAAAGATGCGGCGCACGCCTTGCAGCTGGCTAATGACAGCGATTTTGGCTTATCGGCGACGGTCTTTACCGCGAACGATGCGCTGGCTGAAACCTTCTCTCGCGAACTGGAGTGCGGCGGGGTGTTTATCAACGGCTACAGCGCCAGCGATGCGCGCGTCGCGTTTGGCGGCGTGAAGAAGAGCGGCTTCGGACGGGAGCTTTCTCATTTCGGTCTGCATGAGTTCTGTAATGTGCAGACGGTGTGGAAGGATCGCGTGTAATGTTGTTGCCGGGTAAGGCAAATACGCTGCCCGGCAATTCCCGTTTCCTGTCATTATTCTGCAATGGTTCTGTCATTTTCGTTTCGTAGACTCGCTCGCGTCTAACGTATTGTTACAGAAGAAAATTATGAACCTAACGCAAATTTTTCGCCGTCTTGCGCAGCGCTTTATTCCTCGTCAGTTTGGCCTGCTGACCGGCATCTTTTGTATTATTGGCCTTTTCTCCGCCCTGCAACTCTCTTCCTCCTTCCTGCTGACCGCCTCCCTGAATCAAGCCCAGCGTAACGAACAGCGCAATCAGCTGGCCTGGCAGCAACAGAGCAGGCTGGATCAGGCGCGCGTTTCCCTGCTGGCGGCAAGCGATCTGCTCAACCGCGCTGGCGTGTACTTCATGCAGGATAAAGAGACCGGCTCAGAAGGGAGCTGGCATAGCCTGATGGACGAGGCGCAAAAATCCCTGGCGGCGTCACAGCAGGCGTGGAAAGGCTGGCTCGCGCTTAATCCGCCGCAAGACGAGGCGCTGGTCAATAGCTATCAGCTTTTCTATAGCGCCATCAGGGAGCAGGCGGAAGGGCTGGTGAAAACCAATAGCATTGATCTCTTTTTTGCCGTACCCGCCCAGGCGTTTCAGACCGATTTTAATGACAACTTCGCACGCTATCAGCAGCGAAGTGAGAAGCAGGCGATACAGGGGCGTCAGTCGCTCATGGAACAACTCTCAGGGCTGCAACGACTGTTCCTGTGTGCGCCGCTGGTGCTGGTGGCCATTGCCATTGCCGTCTGGTTCGGCATGGCAAAATGGGTGATAACCCCGCTACGCCGTATGATCGTGCATATAAACCTGCTTGCGGCTGGAGATTTGTCCGGCACGCCGCCTGACGTTGTGCGCTTCAACCGGGAAATCAGCCAGCTCAGCGGCAGTATTACCGCCATGCAGCGCGGTCTACAGCAACTGGTGACTCAGGTCAGCGAGGCCACCACCGCCATGGTTGAGAATATCGGGTCACTTGCCCAGGGAAATCAGAAGCTTTATCAGCAGTCTACGCGGCAGGCCAAAGAGCTGGAGGAGGTGACGGCGCATATTGCCGATCTCGAAAACCACGTTGAGGGGAACACGGGGTATGCGAAACTTGCCCGCTCGCGTGCCGATGAGGCCCGACAGGCTGCCGTCGGCGGGGAGCACATGATGTCTGCGGTGAATGGCTCGATGCAGACGATCGTCGACCGATCCTCAGAGATGCGCGGGATCGTCGCGATGATCGACAGCGTGGCGTTTCAGACCAATATTCTGGCCCTCAATGCTGCCATTGAAGCCGCCCATGCGGGGGAGCAGGGGCGCGGATTCGCGGTAGTCGCCCGAGAAGTGGGGCTGCTGGCCAGAAAAAGCAGTCACTCTACGCAAACCATCCAGGCGCTGATCAACCATTCGCTACAGGGTATTGAAGAAGGTTCCCAGGTGGTAAACCGTCTGGAAGATAATCTGCAACAGGTTACCGGGCTGGTGGCGAATCTGAGCAGCCTGCTGAATGACATTTCGCTTGCCACCCTGAATCAGGGGGAAAGTATTCACCAGATGACCCGTCAGCTTCAGGCGCTGAATCAGGTATCGCGTCAGACAGATCTGCTGGTTAGCGAAGCGTCGAATGCCTCTGCGCGTCTGCATCAGGAGTCAGATCTTTTGTTACAGGCCGTCTCGCGTTTTCGTCTCCCTGCCTGACGTGATGTATAAGCCTCTGTTATACTCGCAGCCCGTTTTAGCCTGAGGGCAAGGAGCAAAGTGTGGCTGCGGTCATCCATAATGAGATGCTGGACGAGATTCTGGCGCAGGTTCGTCCGTTACTGGGGCAGGGTAAGGTTGCCGATTACATTCCCGCGCTGGCCTCGATCAGCGGGAATAAGCTTGGTATCGCCATTTGTACCATCGACGGGCAGCGTTTTCAGGCGGGAGACGCGCTGGAGCGCTTTTCGATTCAGTCGATCTCAAAAGTGCTCAGCCTGGTTGCCGCCATGCGCCAGTATGACGAGCAGGAGATCTGGCAGCGGGTAGGCAAAGATCCGTCCGGTCAGCCGTTCAACTCCCTTCTCCAGCTGGAAATCGAACAGGGTAAGCCGCGTAACCCGTTTATTAACGCCGGGGCGCTGGTGGTGTGCGATATGCTGCAAAGTCGGCTGAGCGCGCCGCGCCAGCGGATGCTCGAAATTGTGCGTCAGCTTTCCGGCGTGCAGGACATTGCCTACGATTCGGTGGTCGCGCGCTCTGAGTTTGAACACTCTGCACGTAATGCCGCGATTGCCTGGCTGATGAAGTCCTTCGGCAATTTTCATAATGATGTCGCCACGGTTCTGCAAAACTATTTTCATTACTGCGCACTGAAGATGAACTGTGTCGAACTGGCGCAGACTTTTCTGTTTCTGGCGCATCAGGGCCATGCCCCGCATCTGGGTGAGGACGTTGTCTCCCCCATGCAGGCCCGGCAGATCAACGCCTTAATGGCGACCAGCGGAATGTATCAGAACGCAGGAGAGTTTGCCTGGCGCGTGGGGCTGCCGGCCAAATCCGGCGTTGGCGGTGGGGTTGTGGCGATTGTCCCGCACGAGATGGCGATTGCCGTCTGGAGCCCGGAACTGGACGAAACCGGCAATTCACTGGCAGGCGTGGCGGCGCTGGAGCAGCTGACCAAACGTCTTGGACGGTCCGTATATTAATGTCCACGTTAGACCCTTTATTCGCGCGCCTGGCCCGCTCCACGTTTCGTTCGCGTTTTCATTTAGGAACGAAAGAGCGGCAATACTGCTGGGATAAAGGCGCGGAGACTATCGATCGGCATGCCGCCGATTTTGTCGCCGCGCGACTGGCACCTGCACAGCCGGTAAATGACGGTAAGCAGACGCCGATGCGTGGCCATCCGGTCTTTATCGCCCAGCATGCCACGGCAACCTGCTGTCGGGGCTGTCTGGCTAAGTGGCATGCGATCCCGCAGGGCGTGCCGCTGAATGCGCAGCAACAACAGTATATCGTCAACGTGATCCATCATTGGCTGGTCATTGAGGTAAATCGTGCCTCATGAACTGACAATGTCTCTGTTTAAGCTACGCTTTTACTAATGCTCAGCGTCAGGAGACGTTATGAAAGCACCTTTGATTCCCGTTAATGAAACGGAGCGCATGAATGCACTGCGCGAGTCCGGTCTGCTTGAGATCGACAATTATCCCGCGTTTGACCGTCTGACGCGTCTGGCAACACGCTTTTTCAGGGTGCCGCTGGCGATGATTACGCTGGTGGATGATCACGCCGTGATCGTGAAGTCTGCCGATGGCCGGGTGCCCGTCAGCCAGCCTCGCGAACTCTCGTTTTGTGGTCATACGATCCTGGGGGACGCGCCGCTGGTGGTGGGGGATACGCTGCGGGACGAACGCTTTGCGGACAACCCGCAGGTGGCGGGAGAGCCTGGCGTGCGCTTTTATGCCGGTTACCCGCTGCGTTTACGTGACGGGGCGTGCGTAGGCTCGTTGTGTCTCATTGATTACGCACCGCGTGAGTTTTCGGCGGCGGATTCCGCCGTACTGGCCGATCTCAGCGCGCTGGCAGAGGATGAGTTTGCAGCCGTAAGCGCGGCCACGACCGATGAGCTTACGGGGCTGTTTAACCGTCGCGGGTTTAACCAGTTTGCGCAGTTTGCGCTGTCGGTTTCGCAGCGTCGGGCAGAACCGTTAACGCTTGGCTGGCTGGATCTGGACCATTTCAAAACCATTAACGATCGCTTCGGGCACCAGGAGGGCGACAAAGCCCTGAAAGCGATGGCCGCCCTGATGCGTTCCTCATTCCGCGAGGCCGATCTGCTGGTACGTTTCGGGGGAGATGAGTTCGCGGTACTGTTTGCGGATACCGATGAGCCTGGCGCCTGGATCGCCATGCAGTATCTTGTTGAACAAACGGAAAATTACAACGCGCGCCAGCTGCATCCCTGGTCGTTACAGTTCTCCTGGGGGTTAAGCGAGTTCGATCATCACCGGAACGATATGCAGGCGTGGTTAAAGCATGCGGATGCGCAGATGTACGCCATGAAGCGGCAGCATCACGGCGAAAAATGACATAACGAAGTCCTATGTCATCGCTTATTGCGTTACGAAAATGTTAATAGCAAAGTGGAGAGATTCAACCTAAGGACGCGCGATGAACTCTCCCATGCTGATTAAACCTCTCTCCCGACAGGACATTCTTACCCACATCACTGCCCTGAACGATATTCTCGTCAGCTGTGTCAACGGCGGCGCCTCCGTCAGCTTTATGCTGCCTTTTTCTTCCGGGAAAGCCCATACGTTCTGGCTCAGCGTCGCAGAAAGCGTCGGGCGCAACGAGCGCACTGTATTGGGCTGTTTCGATGAGGAGCAGGGGCTGATTGGCACGGTCCAGCTGATCACCGATCAGCCTGAAAACCAGCCGCACCGCGCAGATGTCGCGAAACTGCTGGTTCATGAGAAGGCGCGCCGTAAAGGGGCAGCAATGGCGCTGATGGAAGCCCTTGAGGCGGTTGCGCGTGCAAAAGCCCTTACGGTGCTGGTGCTTGATACGTCGACTGGCAGCGGCGCAGAGACGTTTTACCAACGTGCGGGCTGGCAAAAGATGGGGGAGATCCCACGCTACGCCCTGATGCCGAACGGGGACATGACGGCAACCTCGGTGTTTTATAAATTTTTGTGATTATTTTTCACCATTGCGCCATGTGTTGATCCAGACAGGGGTTCTGGTCGTGAAGTTTTGATAAGTTATCACACCAATCTTATCAGGCTGTATGACTAATCATAAAGGACCTCCATTGTGAACACACTCAACCGTCGTGATTTCCCCGGTGCGCGCTATCCTGAACGTATCATCCAGTTCGGCGAAGGTAACTTCCTGCGCGCGTTCGTTGACTGGCAAATCGACCTCTTAAACGAGCATACCGATCTCAATTCAGGTGTGGTGATTGTGCGGCCAATCCAGAGCGATTTTCCCCCGTCGCTGAGTACCCAGGATGGTCTCTATACCACGATTATTCGTGGTCTGAATGAGCAGGGTGAAGCGGTAAGCGATGCGCGTCTTATTCGTTCCGTGAATCGTGAAATCAGCGTCTACAGCCAGTACGATGAATTTCTGAAGCTCGCCCATAACCCGGACATGCGATTTGTCTTTTCCAATACCACGGAGGCGGGCATCAGCTATCACGCGGGCGATAAGTTTGACGATGCGCCAGCGGTCAGCTATCCGGCCAAACTGACGAGTCTGCTGTTCGAACGCTTTACCCACTTTAACGGGGCAGCGGATAAAGGCTGGATCATCATTCCTTGCGAACTCATCGACTACAACGGCGATGCCCTGCGTGAACTGGTGCTGCGCTATGCACAGGCGTGGGCGCTACCGGCGGCATTCATTGCCTGGCTGAATGACGCTAACACTTTCTGCTCGACGCTCGTTGACCGCATTGTTACCGGCTATCCGCGTGATGAGGTGGCAGAGCTGGAGGCCGGTCTGGGCTATCACGACGGCTTCCTCGACACGGCTGAACACTTCTATCTGTTTGTTATTCAGGGGCCAAAATCACTTGCAGCGGAACTGCGCCTGGATAAATACCCGCTCAATGTCCTGATTGTTGACGATATCAAACCGTATAAAGAGCGTAAGGTGGCGATCCTCAACGGCGCGCACACGGCGCTGGTCCCGGTCGCTTTTCAGGCCGGGCTGGATACGGTAGGGGACGCCATGAACGACGCGGAGATTTGCGCGTTCGTAGAAAAGGCTATTTATGAGGAGATCATACCGGTCCTGGATCTGCCGCGCGACGAGCTGCACTCCTTCGCCAGTGCCGTAACGGGGCGTTTCCGTAATCCGTACATTAAGCATCAGCTGCTGTCGATTGCACTGAACGGGATGACCAAATACCGCACCCGCATTCTGCCGCAACTGCTGGCAGGACAGAAGGCGACCGGCAAACTGCCTGCACGCCTGACCTTTGCCCTGGCGGCGCTGATTGCGTTCTACCGCGCCGAACGCAACGGTGAGCGTTACCCGGTGCAGGACGATGCGCACTGGCTTGAACGTTACCAGCAGCTGTGGACGCAACATCACGATAAACAGGTCACTACCCGTGAACTGGTATCGTCGGTGTTAAGCGTGAGCGAGCACTGGGAGCAGGATCTGACGCAGGTGAACGGACTGGTAGAACAGGTTGCGCAGGATCTGGATGCGATTTTACGCAAAGGCATGCGCGATGCGGTGAAACCGCTCTGCTAATCATAATGCCCGGCGTTGGCCGGGTTTTTTACAGACCCTATTTAGTTACAACATACTATAGGCTCTTTTTTTAAAAAACACATGCAGCACCGTGCGCGTAAAGCTTTGCAGGTCAGAAAATGCAATGAATTAGTAACAAGCTTGCAACCGTGAGGGGGATCACGTTTAATAGCCGCGCTCTTTACTTATCTGAAGCTGATTATGATTGTTCGTCCTCAACAGCACTGGCTGCAACTGATTTTTGTCTGGCATGGTTCGGTACTTCCCAAAATCTATACCCGACTGTTGCTTAACTTTCTGCTTTCCATCGCCGTGATTGTCATGCTGCCCTGGTATACCTCGCTGGGCATTCGGTTTACCGTCGCGCCGTTCAGCATTCTGGGTGTGGCTATCGCCATCTTCCTGGGATTTCGTAATAACGCCTGTTATTCCCGCTACGTTGAGGCACGTCTGCTTTGGGGGCAGTTGATGATAGCGGCGCGCTCGCTGTTTCGCGAGGTAAAAAACACCTTACCGGATGATAAACATCTCGGCGAGTTTGTTCGCCTGCAAATCGCCTTTGCTAACTGTCTGCGTATGACCCTGCGCCGAGAAACCAATGCCGAACAGCTGTCTCGCTATCTGGCGCCTGACGATTTACGCAACGTGATGGACGCCAACTCACCGGCGAACCGTATCCTGCTGATCATGGGGGAGTGGCTGGCCGTGCGACGGCGTAGCGGGCAGCTTTCAGACATCCTGTTTCACAGCCTCAACAACCGCCTGAATGATATGTCCATTGTGCTGGCTGGCTGTGAGCGTATCGCCAATACGCCAGTTCCGTTTGCCTATACGTTGATCCTGCACCGGACGGTGTATCTGTTCTGCATCATGCTGCCGTTTGCGCTGGTTGTGGATCTGCATTACATGACGCCCTTTGTCTCTGCGCTGATTTCGTACACTTTTATCTCGCTGGATACGCTGGCAGAAGAGCTGGAAGATCCGTTTGGGACGGAAGATAACGATCTGCCGCTGGACGCCATCTGCAACATGATGGAGCGCGATCTGTTGCAGATGAACGATGAAGAGAACATCCCTGAAAGACTGATGCCGGATAAGTATTATCAGCTGACCTGACGGGCATTCCATTCGTCGCGGGTGATTTCCCACACTTCCGAGTCCAGCATGCCGCTGACGTAGGCTTTCTTCTCCGTCCTGATAAGCCGCATGCCGCTGCTGTCTGAAATCCGTCGGGAGCGGCTGTTGGCCGCCGCTTTCGGCGCACGTAACACCGGTTTATTGAGCGTATTAAACCAATAATCCGTTGCCGCAATGCTCGCCTCCCGCATATATCCCTGGCCCTGAAATTCCGGCGCAAGCCAGAAGCCCCGGTTGTTGTCCTCCACGTCATACAGGCAAATCACCCCCATCAGTTCGTCAGGCGCTTCGCGACGGCGAATCGTCCAGAACCACGCAATCCCTTTGGCCATGTCGGGTAGCGCAACGTTGTTGACGTAATTTTCTGCACCGTTTTCCGGGTAGGGCCAGGGGACTGAAGCCACCATATAGCGGACAATCTCCCAGCGGGGATAGCGTTGCTGGATCTGGACGGCATCGGCGGCAACAAGGGGTTTAAGTAATAAGCGTTCTGTCGTAAGCGTGGGTATCGTCATCCGGTGATCTCCATATTTGAGCGTTATGCTTTTGTTTGTGTTCTGGTATTTTCATCTTAATAACATTCTGTTCCGATATACTGTACTTTAGTTACGATGTAAACGATGTCGAGTTAACGAAATTAACCTGCTTAAAAAGGAGAAAGGTATGGTTTTACCTGGGATAAACCTTGATAAAAACTTACCGGGCTACGATTTTGCGAAAATGTCGGGAGTTGGGGCTGCGGATTTTGATTTTAAAGCGCTTGGTGCCGCCATGGATTGTCATCGTGAATTTGCTCACGCGGGTATCATTTACTCTGACGGCCCCCAACGCTTCCTGGTTCGACCCGGCAAACGACATCCTCAAGGGCAAAGTGGAATAGTAACGCATGTTATTGTGAATAAAGCCTCCTCGCTGCCGTCTGCCTCCACAGCAGGAAAAGCATTGAGTGATGCAGTTTCTTCTACTTCCATGGGAACTGAAATTGCCTCAACCGTTCTGTCATGTGGCGCGATGATCATAACTGGCGGAGTGATGCTCGCTGGAACAGCAGCAACTCCCCTTACCGCAGGCGCGGGAAGCGTATTGGTCGCTATTGGCTACGCCGGAACGGCTGCCACTGGTCTGCAATGTGTGAATGGTCTTTATCGAATTTATGATTTGGTTGAAAATGATGGTGCTAATGTCGCCTGGCTGGATACCCAGGACTGGTATGTCGCGACATCCACTTCCTTAGATGTCATTTCTCTGGCAAGCGCAGGCGGTGCACTGAAAGAGGCTGTTACTACCTGGCGCGCAATGAAATCCGTTTCGTCCTTGAAAGCAACCGAATGGCTAAAAAGTTACCCTCGTCAGGACCGTGCTCGATTGACTGAATTAATTATTCGCGCTCAAAACCCTGGTATAAGCAATAAAGAAGTCAAAGCGCTTATTCGAGCAGGCTTTTATCCAAAACGATTCCCAACGGGTCCTGTTCAGATTGAGCTCACCAGGCAATTAGGTCAAGTTGTGACGAGTGCCGCGGCGCTTGCAGGAAGCGCCGTAAGCGGAGTTATTGCGGCACCAGGGAACATACCTCGCACCAGTAAATACATTATCGGTACTATCCAGTCACTGGCGGTTTTTTGATGAAAATTTTGCGCTTGTTAACCGGACACGTTTCATACGAGCTCCTGCAACACGGTAAACGGATTGAGGACGCTATTGCCCGTCATGACAATGTCTTATTAAACCATTCCTCACCCGAACTGGAGCGTTATTTTTCACGCCCGCTTAGTGAGCTGCCACGGCAAAATGCTTATCCGGTAGCGATATTATTACCGCTATTTCTGGTGATTTTTGCGTTTAATTTGCTGCCATTTCTCCAGACAATATCCAGTATGTCGCCATCGCTACATGCACTCAGTTTTTTTGTCCCATCGCTAGCGATACTTATCTTCCTGCTGCTCGCGAGTGCATTCCTTGCCCGAGGATACACGTCAGGACTAACAGGATTTTTAGCGATTTTTATCATCCTGCTCACATTAACGGTACTGCAATGGTTTCACTATCTGATCGTTTCTGACGGCAGCAGCTGGCAGCTGATCATTGCAACGATCGCTTTGGTAATTAGCCGTATGGTGTTAAACAGTCGGGGCTTTGTGCTGTTCACGCTATATTGTCGTTCGAAGCGTCTTGCCACGCTGGCTCGCATCATGCGCCAAAAGAGCATTAAGGATAATGTGAGGAACACATGACGCTCATCGTACGCCCGTTACAGGCAGAAGATTACCCACAGTGGCGACCGCTGTGGGATAGCTATACCCATTTTTATGAGTGCTACCTTGACGAGTCCGTTACCGCTGCGACGTGGGACAGGGCGCTCTCAGGTTCATCATCCCTTTTTTGCCGGGTTGTGGTGAAAGACGGCAACGTCATCGGCTTCGCCATGTGTGTCCTGCATGAAGGGACCTGGTCAACCGCGCCCATTTGCTATCTGGAAGATCTATTTGTTGACGCTGCCGAACGTGGCGCAGGGGCGGGTAAAGCGCTTATCGATGCCCTTATCGATGAGGGTAAGCGGGAAGGCTGGTCAAAACTCTACTGGGTAACCCGCATGCACAATCCGGCGCGCAAACTGTATGACCACTATGGTGAAGCCGACGATTACGTCCGGTACCGAATCACCCTTTAGCCGGGTTTGTATCACACTGTATCTGCGTCTGTGATACATACACAGGTATGCAATAAAGCCGCATCCGCACACATCCTTTATACAAACGCATGGTGTTATATCTCCGTCAACTGAACTCACCCGGAGATAACATCATGTTTAACAAACTCGCATACTCAGCAGTCGCCCTGACCGTTTCGCTTGGCACCGTGATGTCCTGTCAGGCTGAAGCGATGGGTAAAGATTACGCGTCGGCCTTCAACCAGGTAAAACAGATTAACGCTGGCGATCTTAACGTCGGTTATGTCGATATCGGGCCGAAAGAGGGGCAACCGGTGATCCTGCTGCATGGCTGGCCGTACGACATTCACAGCTACGCTGAAGTGGCCCCCGCGCTGGCCGCGAAAGGGTATCGTGTCATTGTGCCGTCCCTGCGCGGGTACGGCACCACGCGCTTTATTTCTGATAAAACACCACGTAACGGCCAGCCTTCGGCAATGGCCAAAGATATCGTTAATCTGATGGACGCCCTGAACATCAAACAGGCGGTGTTTGCCGGTTATGACTGGGGAGCGCGTACCGCGGATATCGTTGCGGCGCTCTGGCCGGAACGGGTGAAATCGCTGGTCTCGGTGAGTGGCTATCTGATCAGTAGTCAGGCGATTGGGAAACAACCATTACCGCCGAAGGCAGAGGTTCAGTGGTGGTATCAGTTCTATTTCGCCACGCCGCGCGGTGCGGAAGGCTATGCTAAAAATACGCACGATTTTGCCCGGCTGATCTGGTCCCAGGCTTCGCCGGACTGGAAATTCAGCGATGCCACCTTCAATGCCAGCGCCAAATCCCTCGATAACCCGGACCACGTTGCCGTCACGCTCAGTAATTACCGCTGGCGTCTGGGTCTGGAAAAAGGGGAGCCTAAATATGACGCCTATGAACAAAAACTGGCGACGCTGCCGAAAATTACGGTGCCGACCATCACCATCGAAGGCGGTAATAACGGGGTGCCACACCCTGCACCTGCGGCCTATGCCGGGAAATTTACCGGAAAATATGAGCACCGTACTTTCGGCGCAACGGTTGGCCACAACCCGCCGCAGGAAGATCCGCAGGACTTTGTTAAAGCAGTTGTCGACGCGGATAAGCTCTGATATGTGCTATTTTCAATCCGTTACCTCTTAATCAGGAGCCTGCGGTGGAGCATATTGATCACATCCTTGTCGTCGATGACGACAGGGATATTCGTGAACTGATTGTCGATTACCTCGTGAAATCCGGCTATCACGCCTCTGGTGCGGCGAACGGGAAAGAGATGCGCGTCGTGCTCGACAAACAGCATATTGACCTGGTGGTGCTGGACGTGATGATGCCCGGCGATGATGGCCTGACGCTGTGTCGACAGCTGCGCAGCAGCAGGCATAAGGATCTGCCGATCCTGATGCTTACCGCGCGCAATGAAGACACTGACCGGATCCTGGGGCTGGAGATGGGCGCGGACGATTACGTGGTGAAACCGTTTGTGGCCCGCGAGCTGCTGGCGCGTATTAAAGCCATCCTGCGTCGTTTTCGCACTATGCCGCCAAATCTTCAGGTCACCGAGGCAGGGCGTCTGGTGGTGTTCGGTGAATGGCAGCTGGATACCGTGGCGCGTCATCTGATTGATAACGAGGGACTGATTGTGGCGCTCAGCGGGGCGGAATACCGTCTTCTGCGCGTATTCCTCGACCATCCTCAACGGGTGCTGACCCGTGACCAGCTGCTGAACCTGACGCAGGGACGTGACGCCGAGCTGTTTGAACGTTCGATTGATCTCCTGGTGAGTCGCGTGCGACAGCGCCTGAATGAAGATGCCCGCACGCCAGCCTACATTAAAACCGTACGCAGCGAGGGCTACGTTTTTACCATGCCGGTGACCATCGTCGAGGCTAATGAATGACGCTGTGGCCCCGCACGTTACTGGCCCGGCTGCTGATCATTGTGCTGCTCGGGCTGTTGCTGGCTAACGCGCTCAGCCTGACGCTGGTCATGGTTGAACGAATGCGCAGCGCGCGCACGGTTATGCTGGGCAATCTGGAGAACGACGTCGCGACCAGCGTGGCCATTCTCGACCGGCTTCCGGCCAAAGAGCGGCCAGAGTGGCTGGAACGCCTCAGTCGCGGTAATTATCGTTATATTCTTGGTCCGGGCGAGCCAGGCGCAGCACCAACGGATAAACGCTCGCGAGATGCGGTCCGAACCCTGAAAGAGACGCTTTCTTCCCAGTATCCGCTGCGTTTTACGGCCGTTCCGGGGCCGATTTCCCATATTCAGGCCCATCTGACGCTCCGCGACGGTGCTCCACTCACCATCGATCTGATCCCGCGCATGCCGCCTGTCGCCAGCTGGTTACCCGTGGTGCTGGTTCTTCAGCTTTTCCTTGTCGCGCTCTGCTCCTGGATTGCCGTGCGTCAGGTTGTCCGGCCATTTTTGCAGTTCACCCGCGCGGTGGATTCCCTCGATCCGGCGGCCCATTCTCCGATGACTGAAAAAGGGCCGGTTGAAGTGCGGCAGGCGGCGCAGGCTTTTAATGAGATGCAGTCGCGGATACAGACGTATCTGCGTGAACGCGCGCAGATCCTGGCGTCCATTTCTCACGACCTCCAGACGCCCATCACGCGCATGAAGCTGCGGGTCGAAATGGCGGATCAGCCTGAACTACGCGATAAGTTGCTCAGCGACCTTGATAATATGTCGCGCCTGGTACGGGAGGGGATTGCCTATGCCCGGTCATCAGAATCCCTGGAAGAGACCACGCTGAAGCTGGAGCTGAATGCGTGGGTTAACAGCATCGCCAGTGATTATCAGGACATTGGTAAAAACGTGCATTTTCATCCATGCAATACGCGTCTGCCGATCGTCACTCGCCCGCAGGCATTGCGCCGGGTAATGACGAATCTGCTGGATAATGCGCTGAAGTTTGGCGATAGCGCGGTAATAGAGATTGATGAAGATGAAAGGCAGGTAGCGATCCGCATTATGGATAACGGCCCCGGCATCCCGGAGGCAGAGCTGGAGGCGGTGTTACAGCCGTTCTACCGGGTTGAAACGTCGCGCAATCGCGAAACGGGCGGCACCGGATTAGGCCTCGCGATTGCCGCGCAGCTCACCGCTCGGCTTGACGGAAAATTGCATCTTGCAAACCGGGCAGAGGGCGGACTGACCGTAAGCGTGACCCTTCCGCGCGGTTAATTGTACGTTTTTGTATCTGCACCCCGCGCCGATACCCAGGCAGACGAAATTCAGTTTTTAGCACACAGGCTGAACACATTCGTACGGTGAAATGACCTCACTGCACCTTCGCAGCTACTGTAATGTGAGGTCCTTATGTTTCTGATAATCGCGTTTTTGGGCGGCATGATTAGCCTGCTCAGTCCCTGCACGCTTCCCGTCATTCCTCTGCTGTTCGCTGGCTTTCAGGGGCAGCGCAAGCACATTCTGGCGCTTCTGGCGGGAATGATTGCGATGTTCACGTTGGTCGCGATGGTGGTAACGGTTGCCAGCGAGTGGATCGCTGACGCCACCGTTATTGGTCGCTGGATTGCGCTGTTGGTACTGAGTATTGCCGCGCTGGCCCTGATCTTCCCGCAGTTCGCTCAGCGCATTGCCCGCCCGGCGGTCAGCGCGGGAAATGTTCTCAACACCCACAGCATGCAGCGACGCGGCATGCTTTCGGCTTTTCTGGCAGGGCTGGCCGTTGGACTGTTGTGGTCCCCCTGTGCCGGACCGATTCTCGGGGCGATCTTCAGCATTAATATTGCGGGACACTCGGCCATCGCGACCGGAGCGCTGTTAGCCGCTTACGGCAGTGGATGCGCGTTGATGCTGGGGCTGCTTGTCGTGGGCGGGCGTAAGCTGATCGCTCCTCTGAGAGCCAAATCCGCATTGATGGCGCGTTTGCGTCAGGGGGCGGGGGTGATGATGTTAGCTGCCGTTGCGTTCAACGCCAGCGGGATGACCTCGGCATTGAAAGGTGCCAACGGTGTTGCCGACAAGCTGGAAAACGCGCTGTTGAGTCTTGCGCAACCCACCTCCAGGCAGGTGAAACTGCAACCGGTCGCTGACGCGGTGCCGAGCAGCCAGTTACCCTCATTAGACGGCGGTACGGGTTGGGTGAATGGTGACCCTGTCACGTCTGACTCCTTGCGGGGGAAAGTGGTCCTTATCGATTTCTGGACCTGGGACTGTATTAACTGTCAGCATACGCTTCCGTATGTTCGTGACTGGGCGAAGAAATATCAGTCTCAAGGTCTGGTCGTCATTGGTGTCCACACGCCGGAATATCCCTGGGAAAAACCGATATCATCGGTGAAAAACGCGGTCAACAAATGGCAACTGCCGTACCGCGTGGTGACGGATAATAACTACAAAATCTGGAGCGCGTTCGGAAATCAGTACTGGCCAGCGCATTACTATTTCGATGCGAAAGGGCAACTGCGTTACACCTCGTTTGGCGAAGGTAACTACGACAAGCAGGAGGCCGTCATTCAGCAGTTGCTCAAGGAAGCGCGTTCCTGATCCGGCTTACGGAACCCGCTGAGCCACCATAAACAGGCGCGGAAAAGCCAGCAGTATCTGCCCGTTCTCCTGGAGCGGATACTGCTCTTCCAGCAGCTCAAGGTAGCGTTTCAGATAATTTTTCTGCTCGCTTTCGTTGAGTTCCTGTAACCACGGACGTAACCCCGTCGCGCTGACCCAGTCAATAATTGCCTGATGAGAGCTCATTTGATGGAAGTAGGTGGTCCGCCAGATATCCACGTCACATCCCGCTTCCGTCAGAATATCGTAGTAAGCATGGATACCCGGCAACGGCTCGCGGCCACGTTCGGGATAACCCTGTTCCCAGGCGACTTCACGCATCAGGGCGTGCGTCGGCTCAAGCCAGTTGTCAGGCATTTGTACCGCCAGCACGCCGTTTAGCTGGAGCAGTGAAACCAGGTGTGGCAGAAGGTGGTAATGGTCCGGGATCCATTGCAGGGAGGCATTGGCGTAGACCAGGCTGAGAGGCTGGTCAGGTTTGTAGTGACGGATATCCGCTTCAACAAAGTGACAGTCTGGCAGCGCCTGCCGGGCTTCCTCCAGCATCGCCGGGGAGTTATCCACGCCGGTGATCTGCGCTGAAGGCCAGCGCTTTTTCAGCAGCGCGGTGCTGTTGCCTGGCCCGCAGCCCAAATCCACGGCAGTTGTTACGTCCGCCAGCGGCACCCGGGCGAGTAACTCAGCGGCGGGACGTGTGCGCTCTGCGCTGTACTGAAGATAAAGAGAGGGATCCCAGTCGGCCATTTTCGCATCTCCGTGTTGAGGTGTTCAGCAAGAATAGCACAGGCAAATACCTGCGCCGGGGCAGGTATCTGGCTAATTGTGGGATTATAAAATGCCTTTCAGGGCCAGGTGATACAGCAGCATGATGGTTTTTCCGTCGACAATCTGGCCATTCTCAATACCCCGAAGCGCATCGTCCAGCGTCATTTCCAGCACGTCGATATCTTCCCCCTCTGCTTTAACGCCGCCGCCCGCGCTGGTCCGATCCTGCGGATGATATTCCGCCAGATAGAAGTAGAGTTTTTCGGTAACGGAGCCAGGGCTCATATAGGCCTCAAAAATTTTCTCTACGCGCGTCACCTTAAACCCGGTTTCTTCTTCCGCTTCGGCTTTAATCCGGCTTTCCGGGTCAAGGTTATCGAGCAACCCGGCGGCCGCCTCAATGAGATCCTCTTCGTGACCATTGATAAACACCGGGAAACGGAACTGCCGTGTCAGAATCACGGTTTTGCTGTCGCGATTATAGAGCAGGATCGTCGCGCCATTCCCGCGGTCATACACTTCACGCTCTTGTCGCTGCCAGTCGCCATCGCTGCGCTGGAGGTCAAAAGTGTATTTTTTCAGGTTATACCAGTTGTCGGACAACGTTTCGCTGTTGATGATGCGTATATCTGCACGTTTTGATTGCACGTTTGGCTCTCCTCTCGTAGAGTGAGCATCATAAACAGCACCATCGTGCAAATACAAGATGTATCGTGCAACATCAGGAATAAATCATGCTCACAAGTCAGCGCAAACAGTTGATTCTGGAAAAACTGGAGGCGGAAGGCCAGGTGCAGTCTACTGCGCTAAGCCTTTTTTTCTCGGTATCTGAGGACACTATCCGCCGGGATTTACGTGAACTGGCGGCAGAAGGGCGTTTGCAGCGTGTCCACGGCGGCGCACTGCCAGCATCTTCAGCGGTTGCGCCTTTTGCCGAACGTCAGTCCGTTAAAATGGATGCAAAAAAACGCGTGGCACGTCGGGGCGCGCAGCTCATTTCACCGGGGCAGGTGGTGATCATCGATGGCGGGACGACCACCTCCGAACTTATTACGTTCTTGCCACCCGATTTGCAAATAACCGTGGTGACGCACAGTCCGGGTATCGCATTGGGGCTGGTCGACCATCCATGCATAGAGGTGATCCTGATTGGCGGTCGTTTGTATAAACACTCCATCGTCACGGTCGGTGCCGCCGCTATTGAAGGCATCAACAATATTCATGCGGATCTGTTTTTCATGGGTGTCACCGGTGTGCATCCTGAGGCCGGGCTGACCACCGGAGATTATGAAGAAGCGTGCATCAAACGTGCATTTTCCGGCAGAGCGGCGGAAACGGTGGTACTGGCCTCACCGGAGAAGATCAACACGGCCTCGGCGTTTGTAATTGGCGACCTGTCGCGGGTGAATACGCTGGTTGTTGATGACACAACGGATGAGCGCTGGGTCAAGGCGATGAAAGAAAAGGGCATTGCGGTGATCGCAAGCCAGTAAATATCTGCTTTTTTGCCAGCCTGAGCGCGTGGCTGTCAAACAGACAAAGGTTATCCGTCACGCTGATTCCTAGACTAAGGCTTTCATCTGTTTAAGGACAAGCCATGAAAGCGATCTCCATTCTGGCGTGCGGCGCGGACCCAACCGCGCAACGTCTGTCAACATCCGCCATTCAGCAGGCCATTGATAACGCTCAACAGAATGACGTCATCGTTATTCCGCCAGGGCGTTTTCTGACCGGCGCACTTTTCCTGAAAAGTGGTGTTTCGCTTCACCTGGACGCTGGCGCGCAGCTCGTGGGGAGCCAGGATCTGGCTGATTACCCCCTGATTAATACCCGGGTTGCTGGCATAGATATGCGCTGGCCAGCAGGCATTATCAATATCATTGAGTGTGAAAACGTCAGCATTACCGGTACGGGCACGATAGACGGGCAGGGTGCCATTTGGTGGCAACGCTTCTGGGGAGATGACGAGCGCAGCGGCATGGTCGAGGACTACAGCGCCAGAGGATTGCGTTGGGTGGTTGATTACGACTGTCAGCGACCGCGCAATATCCTGATCTTTGAAAGTCAGACCATTTTGCTGCGTGATTTCACCAGTCGGGAGTCCGGATTCTGGAACATGCATCTCTGTTATTCGCGCCATATCGAGGTTGAAGGCGTGCAGATCAGCAACTCTGCGGGGCCGAGCACCGACGGGATCGATATCGATTCCTGTGAGCAGGTGCGGGTCGAACGCTGCATCGTTTCCTGCAATGACGACAATATCTGCATCAAATCAGGACGAGGATACGAAGCGGCGCAAAAAGCACGTACCGCCCGGGATATAGTCATTCGCGGATGTACGCTGAATAAGGGATCCGGGATCACGCTGGGGAGCGAAACCTCAGGCGGCATTGAACGCGTCCTGATTGAAGATAACGCGTTTAACGGCACAGGCGTCGGGTTTCGCATTAAGTCTGCCCGCAACCGGGGCGGGTTTATTCGGGATATCATCGTGCAGAATTTACGGCTTACAGACGTGCGTTTTCCGGTCTTAATCCAGCTGAACTGGTTTCCGCAGTACAGCTATGGCGACCGGGGAGATTTAGCTGATAAACCAGAACACTGGCGCAAGCTGGCCGCAGGTGTCGAGGGAGACGCCGGTCTTACGGTGGTCAGCGGACTGACGATTAATAATATAACGGCGCGTCGCTCAGACAATAAATGCTTCTCGCGGGCATTTTTCATAGAAGGTTATCCGGAGCGTCCTGTGGCCGGGTTAACGCTGGAGGGGATTGTGATTGACGCGACAGAGTTCGGAAAAATTTCTGGTGTGGTTGGCATGCTATTTAAGGATGTGCAGGTGACTGCCGTGGAGATCACACAAGAGTGTAACGACAGTTATGAACGTTAAATCGTTATCGTAAGCTATTTTCTAGTGCGGTGATTTCACCTGACGACAATAATGGCTGGATGGAGACCAGTTTTTCTTCCGGAAGGTCGTATAATTTCAGCGCAAGTATTCGCGTAATCTCGTCTTCAGGAAAACGGTATTTAATCAATTTGGCCGGATTGCCGCCGAAAATCGCATAGGGTGGTACATTTTTTGTTACCACAGCGCCAGCGGCAACCACAGCACCTTCACCAATTGTCACACCAGGCATAATCATCGCCCGCATTCCCAGCCAGCAACCATCGCCCAGTATGGTGTCACCACGGCTAACGTAGGCTTCTTTTATTGATTCCATGAACGGGTATAGGCTGATCCAGTCCATACGATGCGTACTATTTCCTCCCATCAGGATCACGCTCTCGGCGCCAATACAAACAAAATTGCCAATATATAATTTGTCGAGTCGACCAAGGGGTTCCCAGTCACGACTGAACTCGTCCCCAAGTAAATATCTCACGACGGAACGCTCGAATCCTTTATCCCAACAGTCACTGTAATAGCTGTGCGTACCTTTAATGTGAATATTAGGGTTAGTAACGGTCTGATGCAGATATTCTATTTTTGACCAGTGTTTTTCAGTCATTCTGAGGGCCTTTATACTCATGGGTAAGTGGTTAGCCATGTGATGATAAGTTAATTGTTTACGTTGTTTCAACGGTGATTAGCCCCGTGTGGCTTTAAAACAGGTGAATAACGAGTGCACCAGTCTGACTACAATTCTCGTTATCTGACGTTAGTGCGCATAATGTATATTATGTTAAATCACCTACTGTGGTAAATAAGTTCATATGACACTCCCACTAACTGATAAATCAATACGTTAGGATTTCTGATCTCCCTCTCGTTTCTTGCATTAGGTACAGAGTACATTCTCTTCATATCCATGATAATTTTGAGGTAAATATTGTGTATTCACTAAAGCAGTTGGTTATCTCAGGCCGTAAAAGGCGATGGATCCTGATGGACTTGGAAACCTCTCTGCCGTTGCTGTATCCCCTTAGGTACCATATTGACCATTTGGCTTTCCGCTCATTGTCCACACAGTCAGCTTCACTTCAATCTGTGAAGTTTTTTTACGAATTCTGGAGGCAAAAGTATGGTGTCTCGTTTTGCTACAGCTTCTATTCATCTGACCACAATCCAGACATTGCTGTCGGTGAAATGCCCGCATTTTGGATGTATCTAGAAAATGGCCACAACGTCCAGTCAAATGTGTTGTCTTTAACGAGAGTCACAAAAGCCAATAGCTTAACTCATACAGTTAGAGTTCGTGCTGTGATCCATTTCATTTCTTTTTTGATTAACACCTACATATCACCTGCATACCGGGATGACTCTCCCAAAGCATTATCACTTTTGGCTTCGCGTTTACACACCCGTTTACAGCTTTGCCGGGAGAATTATCGAACGCTTACATCAAACAAATTTTCGCAACATAGTCACAGCAGCCAAGGATTTCAGAGTTTGTCTGGGGCAATGGTGCTCAGCCTGTATGGAATAATAACCCCCTCTTCTGCCCAAAAGCATAACCCGCTAAATCCTTTCCCTTCCGGGCATCTTCAGTTCCGCAATTTTTTGATTATTCGTCTGTTGTTAAATTATGGTTTACGAACAGGTGAGCTATTGTTGTTAGAGTGCAGCTCAATTAAACCTAATTTAAAAGGTGATAAGTTTAGTTTGATTGTGACAACTGTCGACGAGGCATACGAACCAAGAAAGAATGCGCCATCTCTCAAAAATGCATGGGCTAATCGTGTGTTGGAGCTCGATAAGCAGGATTATATTTTTTTAAGCATTTATATAGCAAAGCTTCGACCAAAAACTGATAAACACGATTTCATCTTTACATCGAGTCAACAGTCAGCGAAGCCTTTGTCCTACACATCAGTTCATTCTATTTTTTCGAAAATAGATCAGGTCTTCACTAACCAATATCCAGAGTACAAATCACCGTTGTACTCTGACTCGTTGCAACGATTGACTCCGCATACAACCCGACATACTTGGGCCTTTTTGACATTGCAAAAAATATGGCATTTAAAATATTTGAAAAGCCAGCAAAATAAAACACACTTTATTGCTGAAGTCCCTTCCCTCTCAGGGATAATGGAAGAAGCCAAAGATGAACTACGACTGATGGGGGGATGGAGTCCGACAAGTCAAATGCCTGATCTATATGCAAAACGTTTCCTGTCTGAGCAGGCTAATGCTGCCAATGTCCAACGAATTATTCAAGACAATGCAGCGCTACATAATACGTTAGATACTATAATGGATAGATATAACGATGACATCATTTGATAATGCATTAAAATCTGACGAAGGGAACTCAGTTTACCCTCCTGATTTAGCTAAGGCTATCTTTGAACTCGATATTCCTGATCGAATTTATCTAAAAACGGCAATGGAGTTTGATGATAAATATATTGTTAACAAAGGAAATAAATGGACTTTCGATTATTCAGGCAGTCGGCGATATCTTGTTTTCAATCAAGATTATATCTCAAATAAATTAAACAAGTATATCTGTTTCAAATATGCATCGACGAGATTTCCAACCAAACTTCCAGCGTTGCACCTTGATTGGAGGAATATCATTTCATATTGTCGAGAACATGGTGGGTTTTCGCTTAGTACGCTCCGATTATTTATCGAAAAAGAGGATATTGATAATGCTACTTTTTATTCCGTGTTATTCGGATTAAAAATACTTTGTGCTGAAACATTCCCAGGTTTCAATCTTGAAGATTACGATGATCTTGAGTTCGTCCCTCGACCGTATCTCGAACATTGGGGGGTTTACCAAGAAATCGATAATATTCTTGACCCTCTTGAAAAAAACATGATTTGCAATGGACTGTTTGAAATGGCTTCGTTGTTACGCGATGGCAAAAGTTTCAGTCACAGCGAAGTGCGCAATGCAGCTATCCTTGGGTTGGCTTATGTAACGGGTGCACGCCCAGTACAACTCGCTAGGCTGGCGGTCAAAGATGTTCGTATCGATACACGAAATCAGGAATCTGGTCTGATTCGATACAGTGTCTTTTTACCATATGCTAAACAAAGACGAGTGACGACAGAGCGGTTATTTCTGGCGATCCCCCCAGAAATTGGGGAGTTAATTATGAACTATACCGTGAGATATAAGAAAAACCCCGAAGATAAACTATTCGATTTCAGCGTTTCAGCTCCGCATTATGTGTCTCAGGCAATTAATCAGGCAATCCTAAATTTCTGTCCTCCTGAATATCAAGCCGCCGTAGCATGTGGCGAAGCTGCATTGCCCACAATTACACCCACTGATTTACGCCACAATGTTGGGCACTCTTTGGCGATGCAAGGTGCTAGCGCTGAAGAGATAGCACATGTACTGGGGCACACCTCTCTTGCCGTAGCTAAATACTACATTATGGCAACTCCCGCGTTGGCCTTGATCCGTGCTAAAGCGCTTGGGTCGAATCCCGTTTGGCAAAATATGGTGGCTATGATGCTCACTGGGGAACTGGTCGACTCAGCACATTGGAAAGGCCATCCAGTGGTGGGACTCGTTGGTGACGAGTTGCATGATAAAATTGGTGGTTGCTCCAGGAACAGTAGTACATGCCCTTTCAGCGAAGTGCGTTCTTGTTACGGCTGTCTGTATTATCGCCCTTTTACGGATGGTGAACATCAGGCTCTACTTGAATGCGTCAAAAAAGAAGTCGATGAACTAATCGCTATTTCAGACGGTGTAGGTAATTCCCGAAATCCGCTCATTTTAATCCATGAAACCACACAGTTTGAAATTGAGTCTGTTATCGCCCGCTGCCGTTTTCATCAGGAACAGGTGAAGTCCAATGAAAAATCACTTTGAGCATTTTCAGGCTTTTATTGAAGAGCAAAAAAAATGGTTCGAACAGCACCTGTCTGCTGATTTTGCCCAAACATGGAATGATCATATCTGGGTAAGTGGTAACCAGGGAAGTGGATGGTTGCGAGGGAACGGCAGAAATACATTACGTTTTGATGAGATGAACAGATTCAAAGGTATTGTAGAACATCTGCCCATCGACAAAGAATATAGTCAGTTCATGAAAGCTATGCTGGTAGTGGTTTACCGACAGGGAAATAGGAGTATGTCGCCAGCGGTGGCAAAGGCAACTTTGATGATTCTGAAACGATGGTACCATGCGATGCTTTATGAGACAGGACAGACCCATCCATCTTACCTGAGCACAGTTGTCATTCAACGAGCGATGGATCTTCTCAGTAGCGTTTCATCTCCTAGTGACCCCAATACAGCTAACTATAAAGGGCGGTGCGTTAGCCTTCAAAAATTGGTCAATCACTTCACATTTACGTTGGTTAAACTGCAATACAACTCTGATGTGAAGTATACCAACAAAACCAACTTGACCCGCAAAGCCCGGGAAACCATGGCGCTGAAACAGCAGGCCAAGCTGTCTGATACCACTACCGATGGTGAAGATGCGTTGATTACCATTCGCGGATTTCTGAACATAGTTGCATTAATCCAGCGGGTGGAAAGTGATGCTGAGAAAATCGCGTTAAATTGCCTGTTGTTATTGGTTATTACCGGCTTTCGCTCCATTGAAGCGTTTAATCTCAGACAGGATGCCCTGTTTAAACGCCAGATTGATGATCCGGCAATCTGCAAACGATTTCAGGACAAGGGATTACCCGATTATTTTCTTGGTATCCGTTATGTTGGTGTCAAAGGTGCTGGGGAGCGAACGCATTGGGTAGAACCGCTGGCAGTACCGCTGGTCGAGAGTATATTCAGTACCGTTAAAATGTTGACCGCACCAATACGCAGCCATCTTACCTATCTACGGGCAAAATCTTTTGCTGATTACCTGCCACAGGCCATCAGCAACATGCCCGGTGAACGAGTCGAACTGGACGATGTGGTGAAGTACATCACCCAAACTACCTCAAGTTTTCGGGGCCGGGCAGGACAACGGGACAAAACATCCAAAGCCCTTAGCAAAAGAGGTGTGCTGCCCGTTCAAGAAATACCAGGCCCGAAAAACAGCAAATCTATCGATTATTCCAAGACTGCTCTCAATCATTACATTAAGACCGAATTTGGCCTGGCGAATGCCAACGAACCCTGTACACACGCCTGGATGGAAAATGGCAAACGCTACCAAGTTAACTACGAGGATCTGCTATTTCTACACGAGAAGGGTTCGCTGGCATTAAAGCGCACACTGGCTTTGCTGGCTACACCGATACCCTTCACTAACACACTTATGAATAAATTCTTAGGCAACGTTGAGCCTGATGGATCAGTATTCAGCAAATATCAATTACTGGAGGAGGATGGCACCTCGACGCGGATGCGTACCCACATTCCCCGGCACAACATCAATACCTTTCTTGCTATTGCGGATATCTCTGACCACTTACAGGCAATGTTGATGGGTCGAGTGGACATCACGCAGAATCAGCATTATCAACATCTGGCGCTTGCAGAACGGCGAAAAGCCGCCTCGTTGGTGCCCTTGCAGCCGATTTCGACAGCACTAACTGTCTCGCCCTCTTCGTCCTCCATTGCTACGCCACTGGATATCGTCAAACGGACCGGCCAACTGGCGGTCACGGAACACATGACTTTGGACAATACCATCAAAGCCAACCTGCATACTTTTGACGATCGGGATGATGTAGCCAGGTTTGTCGAGGCGTCATTTGCTAACGGCCTCTTTGAAGATGTTGCTGCCGCCTTTGAAGAAATCCGCGACGCAGAAGGACCAGAGCAAGCCTCTGACATGGTGGCAAGACATGCCGTGCTGTATCCGCTGAAATTTGGCTCCTGTATGCGGGAAGTTAACCTCTGGGGATGTCCTTATCGACTGAAATGCCAGAGTGCTGCCTTTTGTGAACATTTCACGCTGACAGGCCGGATAGATGAGCTGCCAAATCTGATTGCCAAAAAACAGGCTTTACAGCAAGCACATTCGAAGTTGACCCAACTTACTCAACATCAGCCTGATTACCAGACCAGACTGGCCGACATCGAACGACGGTTACAGCAACTCGAGGCAATACAAGCACAATGGCATCGTCGTGCCAAGACTCAACAACTGGTTGCTGCTGAGAGTGTGTTGTCTGGTGGAGTAATCACCGAGGGCAAAGTCCGTACACTGGCCCAGCTTTTTGCACTTGAATACCAACAATTGATGCAGGAGAATGATTGATGCGCGGCAAGGAACTGAACACACTGATTGAGCACGAATTACAACTGATGCTGGTTGAAGGCTTTGACAAGTCCCCTATTTCCGCCAAGGCCCTGCATATTAGGCTCAAGGCAAAAGGTATCGTTAACGGTGGTTTAAGTACGCTGAGCAGCCTAGAGCGTAAACGCCTAATTGCTGCCTATGTTGACCAGCAACTTGGCCCATTGAATCTACGCCCAAAAGAAAAACAGCAATACGTCAACCGCAAAACCCGTCAGGCTTTGCTGGCCAGAAACCAGCAGTTGCAGGCTGAAGTAAGTGAATTGCGAGACCAATTAGCGCAAAATACCCTTTCGTTGATAGAAATTGTCAAAGCGGTAAAAATCAATTCGGTTATACCGGTGGAAAGCCTGTTGGCCAACCATATGATTCGGGAACTACATAAGTCGTCATAATTCTGACATGGAAGATTTAGCCGACAGCTTCCCGGTTGTCGGCAGAATGCTGGTTGTATTGATAAACATATATTTATGGCTCCCTCTTTTGAGTTTGTTATCTGAGAGGGCGTCTCCCACTGTAATGTCCTGCTTGGTTCATTGCATCAGTGTAATGCTACACTTTCGTTACCTTCAAAAAGTTCAGTCGCTTTATATGTAATATCATTTTTTGTCAGCATGCTTTTCGCCTGGATGCCTTTTGAGTGCTTCGATAAGATTACTTCGCTCTTCCTCTGTCATCCGGGATATGAGTAATGCAAGTTCAGCTGTGGTCTGATCATCACAAAAAAAGTAGTTCAACGGCACGTTTAACTCTGCCGCCATCCGTCGAAGCGTATCAATATCGGGGACATGGCGCCCTTTCTCATAATGATTCATACGACTGCTAGCCGAAGCGGGATCAAACCCAACAAGGAGGCCCAATGAGCGCTGTGATAAACCCGCCCTGCTTCTCGCTTCCTTAAGTCTTTCTGGTATCGGATTTTTTTCAGACACTGATTCATCTTCATTGGCCTCGAATGCTTAGATTGTCTAAGTATCTGCCATTGTTGTATACTTAGCAATCCTAAGTTAACTGCCTTGTTTTAGTCATATGAATAGTCGAGTATCCAACGCTGAGTCGTACATATTTTCCGCAATAATCTATATTGCTAAAGATAACTTCACCAGTAACGATGTGGCTCAAATTCTTATCGAGCGATTTTCACTTCCGAAAAGTTATTTTAAGGCAAAAGCTTTTGCTTATAACCAAATTCAGTGTTTAGTTAGAAAAGGATTATTGAGTAAAGTCAGAAAATCAGGCGCGTATCAATATGTATACTCAGTCACATCTGAATTCAATGTCGTAAAGAAAAGCGTAGAGTTAATTGAGGCACCCAAAAAAAATTCCAGTCAACTTGTTTTAAGTGCTACCAGTCATGAATACAGAAATGTAAATATTCAAATAAGAACTCTTATTGAAAAATACAGCAGCGAGTTGGAAAAAGTATCAGGAGCAAAGGAGATTTATGAAGAGTTGATAATTGCCGTGCCGAGCAGGGAAAATGAATTCAGAAAGCTTTCTCTCGAGCAAGAGAAAAAGCAAATTAAGATAAATGAAAAAATAAACACATTGATTGGGATTTTTAATAAAACCATTGCAATAAGGCAATGACTTTTAAAAAACATTTAAAGTTAAATAAGTCCATGAAAGAGAGAGGGCAAAGCAGAGTCCGCCCTCTCCCTTCACACACTGATAAGCCTCATTACAAAGAGGATAACAGCGTACACCACTATATGCTAGTCCTTAATAAATATAATCCCAGCCAGCGCGAGATGCAACCTTTAAAATTTGAGCAGTATTAGTTAATACAACGAGTTCACCCTTACACCTTGTAAGCTGTAAAGTAATAAGACACCTTACAGGCTGTTTCTTACGAGGAGTGAATTTATTATGAAGTAATCGACATGGCCACCTACTTATGGATACTATTTTTCCCGTTAGACTTCTTAGCCAGTTACGTCCACTTCTAATTGGTTTTCGTAAATCAAAAGGATTAACTCAAAGAGAATTATCTGCCATGTTGGGTGTAACCCAGCAGACTTATGCTCGCCTTGAGTCAAATCCTTCAAAAGCAAGTTTTGAGCGTCTATACAAAGTGTTAAATATTTTAGGGGTGGAGATTTCGCTCAGTTCTGCACCGCTTTCAACTTATACAAACCCTGCAAATTTTGTAGAAAAGGAGTTTGATTCACCGGCAAGGCGTGAGGAATGGTGATAGAAGCCAGGCTATTTGATAGGGCTGTACGTCAGGCACTGCCCTTAAGGAAGGTGCGATTTGCGAGCAAGGGCGCTTTGCATCGGAGTTAGCGGGCCGTCAATATGGGAGTTAGCGAGCACACAACCAGCCGCGAAGATCCCCGCGTCATAGCGACATAGAGGTGTCGTGCATCCATCTCTTCCGGGGATGTGATGACTGCCACCTCCCCTTCCAGTCCCTTTAGCAACAATGTGCTGCCGATTACACGCCGGGCCAATGGTCGACTCTCGTGGCGATTGCGTTCGCGCTCGTTTACCGTGGCGTCTGCAAATGTGCAGCCTCCGGCAGCAGCCGACTGCAAGGCGCGCAAACAACAGCGCAAAACCTCTGGCCGATAGACCCGCGCATTATCCTGGCGGGTCAGAAGGCGCAGTGCCTCAGCGGCCAGCGTAAAACCGGGTCTCTCTGCAAATGCCACTAACGCTGCTTCGGCAACCGTCGGCGGGTTGCGGGCTCGCCCTCTTCGTAGCGTTTCCAGACGGGGCAGCAATGCTGCGGGGCCAACTTGGGTCATGACGCCTGCGGCAAACTGCACCAGGCGCGTCAACGCATCCGCAGCGTCTAGGTTAAACGCTGCACCAAAGTCGGTAAGGTCGACTAAATCGACGGCTTCGACGGTCGTTGCTCCCGGGGTCTGGCTGGCCATCTGCTGACGCCCGCGGGTGTCATAGCTGTTTCCAATCACCAGTACCTGCCCGTTTGCGGTGACAGCGCGTGTCAGGGCTGCAGTAAGGCGCTGCTGAACAACTGTTTCTGCCCGTAACGGCACCCAGGTCACCTCAGCAGGCACCTGGCGAAGGTCAATGGCGTTACCATTCAGCAACATCCGTCGGCAGTCCAGAAGCCAGCGACCGAGCTCCGGCGCCCCTGCGTTAGCCCAGCGCCATGGATGATTGAGCTCACCAATCAGTGGAAAGTGAGAGAGTACATGTGCATCCCAGTCCACGAGCTGGTTCCCCCGAAAGCCAAAAATGGCCTGCATGGGGTCACCCAGTACACAGGCAGGCAGCACCGTTGATAGCGCGGTTACCAGTGCATGTTGCACCAGGTTGCAGTCCTGGTATTCGTCCACGATGAGGTGAGCGTAACTGGCCGCCAGAATATCATTGAGATGCCCTGCCTGCAGCAACTGGCAGGCAGCCTGCCGTATAGCGGGATAGTCAGTTCTGCGATTGCGTAGTTGAAGGACCTCAACATTGAGCCCACTCCGCGCCGGAAACATCGCCACAAGACGCATGGCAAATCCATCAATGGTGGCGATACGGTAGGCCACGGCAGAAACCCCGGCACGTTGCATACGCAGACGCAGTGTTGTCACACCCGCGTTGGTGTGCGTGAGGATAAGTACCGGCCTGGTCCCCGTATGCAGGGCCAGGGTATCCGCAATGATTTGTGTTTTACCGCACCCGGCCGGGGCCGTAATCGCCCCCCGATGATATTCCAGCAGGTTGTAGTCAGGCGGCATGTGCCCACCAGTAAAGCCGGCTAATCAGCGCCTGGAACCCGGCATCGGACGCGGGGAGATGAGGACCGAGGATATCGTGCGCCACATCCTCATACCGGGTCACCGATTTAAACCACCCGTTTCGTCGGTTACGCGCAGTGAGTCCCAATAGTTGTCGTATTTCAGGAGAATAAGGCCCCCCAATCAGGTGCCGCTGTTGCCGAATATGGGCAAGCGTTACCTGACCGTTGGATTGCGTCTGGATATGTGCCGCCACCAGTTCCTCCTCCATAAGCTCAATACCTCGTTGAAGCAGCGCGTCGACGCCTGCATCCGGCAGGCTCATAAACAATTCATCCTCCAGCGCGCGACCGGCTCGCCATGTGATATGTTCTCCACCCGCAGCCTCGAAGGCCTCGACCGTCGCCGGGGTGGGCGGCTTATCCGCATCCACCAGAACCAGCACACGGTAGCCAAGTCGACTCAGTGCTAGCCCACGCACAAAACATCGGTCAGGCTCTCCTCCACCAACATTCACGAATGCGGTTCCTGCACTCAGCATGGAATTACCGTTGAGGGAGGTCCAGTAGTGATCCAGCCCGCGGATTAACCCTACCTCGCTCGCCCCTTCACAGACGATCACGCTACGCGCCAGAAAGGCTTCGGGGTCGGCCCGGACCGTACTTTGAATATCATCGGAAATGCCCACCGGCAGCACCAGGTGGGGTGCTGTCGGATGGCCCCGCACGACAAAGAGCTGGTTGCCATTAAGCTCACGCACGGCCACGGGAGAGTGTGTGGTCAGAAAAACCTGAAGTGGCGGCGGTGTTTCCCTGGCCCCCAGTGAGTTCAGTAACCGGGTAAGCCGATGCGGTTCGAGTCCGTATTCCACTTCATCGACCAGCGCCACGGAGGCCCGTTGCGCGGCAGCACGCTGCATTCCTGCCACCAGAAGACGGGACGACCCCGTACCAAGAGAACGCAGCGGCACACCAGCGGCGTTGTGCAGCGCAATTGCACCATCGCCGATAGAAACCGCGTGAGCGTCCAGTAAGGCCTGAGTCCGACCACCGACCGGCACACCCAACTCATTGGCCTTCTGAGTAACTACGTCCAGCGTTGCCGCGAGTTGTACCGCTGCCTGACCACCGAAACTGGTTCGGGCCTGACGCGCAGCATTTGACAGTTCAGCCCCCAGATTAGGGCGCTCCTCCGTGAGCCGATTAAGCACCGATCCGCGTGCCCAGGACAAATTTGAGCTTGCATAGGTGCCAAATCTCGCCGGTGCGATGAGCAGCCGATCTTTCCAGGCCAGATTGCGTTCCTGACCTAGCACTTCGGCACGCTGAGACACCAGCGTCCAGTTAGGCTCCAGTTCACTGTCGACGCTAAGCCGCAGACACAAAACCGTTTCCAGCCCGAGCTGGGGCTCTTCCTGTATCTGCCCCGTCGCGCTGTTGAATGCCTGCAAATAATTGCCGTAGGTTTCCATTGTCCTCAGCGCATCCGGCAATGACCCCAGGGTCAGGGTAATACTGATGGGCTGAGTCACATCGAGACCAAAAAAATCGGTGTCGCTGAAACTGACATTACGCCGCGCCCCCAGGCACAAATCTATAGCGTCAAGAATGGTGGTCTTGCCACTGTCCCCAGGGCCCATGAGGCAGTTGAGCCCTGGCGAAGGCAACCAGGTCAGCAAACGAATAGATCGGAAGTTCTGGATTTCAACTTTACAAACTCTGACCATGGGACTCTCCCTCTTTTATTCTTTTTGTCCACTCGCCTGTCGTAAAGATAACTACAAATGCGCAGCCAGTGCACTGACACGGATAAAAGTAACGCCCCCGAATTTCTTAATCAATGATATATAGCCTGTTTTACTGACATATCTGACAGCGGGTGGATTTCCTTCAATTTATTGATGTAACACCATACGAACTACATCAGCCTCCACCAGAATATGAGGTGAAATTGTTGCGCACCGATTAATCCGTGTGTTCTGGTCAAACTTTTGGTAGCCATACTTAAGTTCCATTGCGCACGCTGATAGGTAAATCTTGGGTACTTCTGACAAGTAACTTGAGGAACAAAAATGCGGGGAAGCGAAGAAAAATCTACGCCGGATGTTTTGGACTCTGCCCAGTTGGTACGTATTGAAGCCGTACACCGGGGATTCCTTTATCAGCACTTGTATGCCGTTGGCTGCTTGCTGCTGGCACAGAAAGCCAGCGTGGAGGCAGTGACCGTTGAGCTGGATGAGGATATTGAGCTGAACTCCGGGCAGGAGCGCATTTACGTTCAGGTTAAAACCCGCCTGAAACCCATCATTCTCAGCGATGTGTCTAGCGCGCTCGCGCGGTTTGCGGAGCTGCGTAACGAGCACACTGATGGGCGCCGCCAGGGAAGCGCTTCTTTCGTTATCGTCGCCAACCAGGCACCAGGTTCACATCTGCAGAAGATGATTGAGGATAATATGCTTCCTGCGGATGTCCGTTTTATCTGGCCCCAGTCAACCGCTGAGCGCCATCCCGCACTTCCCCCTGCCTGGGACACCGTGGCTGATGCGGCCGCGTGGTGCATCGCGCAAGCAGAGCAACTGAATTTTTCGTTATTGTCGCCAGAATCCCTGATCTGGAAGATGGCCGGTCTGGTCCAGCTCGCCGCCACCGGAGGTGATGCTGACGGACAGCATGCGTTTTATACCCGGGATCTTCCTGCCCTGTTCGAACAACTCATCGTTCAGTTACAGGACTTCCCTGCACCGCCGACACTCTACCGGCCACAAAGAGAGGAACCCTCTTTTGTGTCGGATGAGCGGATACGCATCATTTGCGGCTTGTCCGGTGCAGGTAAAACAGCATGGGCAGCACAGGCTGCCCAGCACAGTACTCAGGCGTGTGCATATTACGACGCTGGCGACCTTCCAGGCCCTGCACTTGCCAGTACGCTGGTTCGTGAGCTGGCAGCCCGGTTTGCGACTCAGGAGCAAGGTGGCCTGCGAAGAATACTGCTCCCTGGTGCCAGTGGCGTTGAAGCGCTGAGAACGTTCGACACCTTCTTGCAGCAACGGAACGACAACCTGCTGCTGGTTCTGGATAATGCGCATCGTATCCCTGTGGAGAACTTGCGGGATGTTCTGCACGCCACAACCCGTATCCATTTTGTGCTGCTGTGCCAGCCCCATGACAATGTCCGTCAACTGGAGGCGATGACTGGACTTCAGCGTGAATCGTTACAGGGATGGGATATCGACACAGTGGCTGCCGCAGTGGCCGACCTCGGTGGGCACGCCAGTGCGCTGGGATATGAGCAGCTACGAAGCTACACCGGAGGGTTGCCGCTGTATGTCGAAAGCGCGGCGAGAGTTGCCGCAGAGGAATACAAAGGGGATATAGACACGCTGTGTGCTGAACTGCGGCAGCAGGAAAACAGTACGGAAACCGCGCAGGAAGTCATTCTCAGCCGTGTCTATCAGGGGTTTGAGCCACTGGTCCAGAACGCTCTGGCGTTGTTCAGTCTGTCCGATGTGGGGCTAAGCCGTGATGAAGTTTCAGAGTACCTTGCCCGCTCATTGAATATCCCTTCAAACGGGGCAGCCACATTAATTAAAAAAATGCGGGCCACCGGAACCATTGAAAACTATGGAAACCAGACGTTAAAGGTACACGATGCTGTCAGGGCGCTGGGGCTGCAACACCTGACCATGATGGACGTGGATATCGTAAATAACGCGTTACTGGCGTTAAAAGATCTTTTGATTGAGAGCCTTCAGCAAGAACGCGACACTTCGCGATTTTCTCTTCTAACGCAGATTTACATCAAGCTTAACGATGTCATGACGCTCATCGCTCTATCTGGTGAAGAGCTGTTTTATGAGATGGGCATTGCTGTCGACATTATGGAAAGCCTGAAACAGGCGACAGCTTCGGACTCTCTGGCGCCTTTACAAAAGTTCTGGGCACTTGATGGGCTCGTTTTTTCCGAGCTTAAAGACGGTGTTTCTGAGCAAATTGCACAATGGCTGGAAGCGATGGGAGCTTTGCTTACAGAACATGAGTTTGGTTACCGGGAACGCACGGCCTACACCATGAAACGGATGCTTTTCTTATCCGAAAAGGGAGACCTTAGTGAAGTGCAAACGCTGGCTGAAGATGCCCGCCCCAGCCTTCCGGATGAGGAGCATGCGCGTATTTTTGACTATAACCATGCTATCGCGCTCTGGAGACTGAAAAGATACAAACAAGCAGAAACACTGTGTCTGAGCGTAGTGAATCGCTACTACGCGTTATTTGGTATTACCCCACAGGATGTCATGGGTAAAAACTCGGATGTGCTGTGGGCAATCATCAACCAGCCTGAAAATGTTCACGAGCACATCAAACATCTGGCCGATGCCCTAGAGTTGCTCGCCAGAATTAATGATGCGCAGGGAAAGGTGTCACCGTTTCTGCGCATTCACGCGATGAAATTTTATAACATGACCGCAGCCCCCGAATCTCTGGTCCGGGTAGGACAGGATCTAGCTGATGAGTTTGTCGCAATAAAGGACTATGTCGGTGCCAGAGAGGTGATGGAGCAATACGTCCTGCCAGTCGTCAATGAAGCCGGTCTAGTACAGCGACTGGTTCAGGTCCGAAGCCAGTACGCCGTTATACTGGCACTTGCAGGCGAACATGAGCAGGCAGAAGCGGAGATGTGTCGGCTAGCCCCCTTTTTTGAAGGGTTAACAGGTGAGCAGCGACTAGAGGTTGAAAATCAGTCGAACTACATCGCGCAGCTTGCTTACAAGGCGGCTAAATCCGAAGTAACGCGATTGTTCGGGGCGGTAGGCAGAAATGAACCTTGTCCCTGCGGGTCGGGAGTAAAGTATAAAAAATGTCATGGAGCCTGAGTGCTGGCTTCGCTATGTTGGACGCGGCCGGGGGCTAAGTCCACGGGAGCCATATCAGGATGCTGTCCACATCGTGCAACCGAGCGCTTTTTATTGGTATTGCCGTTGACTCTCTTAAAGCACATCGTCGTGCGTGGGGCAGTATATGGCCCGCGAAAGTAGGCCAAATTCACCCAAGAGGGAGAAAATACGCGAGTGCGCACTAAAACACGCTATCGTAGCGCTGACCTTTAGTTGCAACGTCAAAAATGAACAACTCCCAGGCAGGGTTACTGGCTTCGGCTCAACGCATATGGTTAAAAACCCACCAGGAAAATTGCCTCTCTACTTCCATTCTTAGTTCTGGGTCAGTTTTCATCGATGCTGTATCAGGCATACCATCCGGACAAAAATCAGCAAGCTGACTTTGAATAAACTTTAGCTTTTCTTCTTTTTCCCCTGCGTTCTCAAACACCATGAATGGCAGCTCGATAATCGGCGGTTTGGTCTGGGTGGTTAACGGCATGGTTATGCCTGAATTACGGCCAGGCAGTGAGTGTAATTCTCTGATATGACTCAACAGATTGTAGGGTAAGGTGTTTTTTACGAAGTAAAAAACGTCTGCATAATAATCAGTTACGAATCCATCCCTTTTTCCTGGATAAGCCAGCGTATCCATCTCTGGAAAGGGAAACTGTAAACCCTCATTTCTGTAATGTACGATTGGCACTCGTTCAAGTACAAGCCCACGGTATTTGAGGATGTATTCATAGTGACAAGGTTGCTCAATGCTAATCGTTGACCACCAGTGTTGTCCTCCTATATCTTTTTCTGTGTAGCCAATATGAATGGCATAATCCGGGTCCAACCGATAATAGGCCTCGCTGATACCGTCATATTCCCAATTGTCGTAATCCAGAAGCAGTCTGACTATGCGGTCAGCGGGTGCCAGGTCCAGGTTAAAGCGCTCTCTCCACATTGCCATGACATCTCCAGGGCTGGCACAGCTAGTTACGGGCGTATTGGCATCTTGTTGCCGGGTGTAAACGACACCGGCTCTGACAGTTTTTCCCTCTTTTATATAGTCCTGGGTCAGATAGTAGGGTTTCATTCTGACGTTACGAATTTGTAGAATAGCCAGCACCTTATGCTGGAGTGTGATGTGGTGCAGCTGAATATCCTCACAATGGTGCTCTGCAAAACTGACTTTTCTTAACAGATCGATTAAATTTGCCTGGTTAAGTTGCTTACCATCTTCCGGCACGCCGGTAATCACCCCTTCATCATTCACGCCAAAAATCAGATACCGGTCACCGTCATGCAGGACGTTTGCCATGCAGAGGATATCGTGAACAAGGGTTGCATTGTTTTGGTGGTAGGTTTGTTTAAAGTCCCACCATGGCCCTTCCTTTCCACTGGCAATCAGTTTTTCGATGGTTTCGTTCATAGTCCCCTCTATCCGAAAAAAGAAGACATTACGATTGCCAGCGCCCTTAAGCAACTGGGCTATGCGACCGGCCAGTTTGGTAAAAACCACCTCGGCGACCGCGATGAGTTCCTGCCCACTGCCCATGGTTTCGATGAGTTCCTCGGTAACCTCTACCACCTGAACGCTGAAGAAGAACCTGAAAACCCGGATTACCCGAAAGACCCGGCCTTCCGTAAAGAGTTCGGCCCACGTGGCGTCATTAAGAGTACCGCAGACGGCAAAATCGAAGATACCGGTCCGTTGACGGTGAAGCGTATGGGTACCGTGGACGAAGAGACGCTGGCGGCCAACAATGACTTTATGGAGCGTCAGGCCAAAGCAGGTAAACCGTTCTTTACCTGGTTCAACACGACGCGTATGCACAACAAAACGCATCTGAAGGATGGCAGCATCGGCGCGACAGGGCTGGGAACGTATGCCGACGGTATGGTTGAACACGACAAGATGATCGGCGAAGTGCTTCAGAAAATCAAAGATCTGGGCATTGAAGACAATACCATCCTGATTTACACCACGGATAACGGCCCGATGACGGCGACCTGGCCAGATGCGGGTGAAACCCCGTTCCGTGGGGAGAAAAATACCGGCTGGGAAGGCGGCTTCCGCGTACCGGCGATGATCCGCTGGCCGGGCCATATCAAGCCAGGCACCATTGTTGACGGCATGTTTGCCAGCTATGACTGGTTCCCAACGCTGGTTGCCGCCGCAGGGGATCCCAACATCAAACAGGAGCTGTTGAAGGGGTATAAGACCTCCTCTATGACCTATAAGGTCCATCTGGATGGGTATAACCAACTCGATTTCCTTCAGGGTAAAGGTGACAACCAGCGTAAAGAGTTCTTCTACTGGAGTGATGACGGTGACCTGCTGGCGATGCGCTACGGTCGCTGGAAAGCGCACTTTATGATTCAGGAGCACACCGGTCTGGATCTGTGGAAGTATCCGTTCACCAAGCTTCGCACACCGATGATCTTTGACCTCGAGATCGACCCGCTGGAAAAAGGCAGCGACGGTATGGGCTATAACTCCTGGTTCTACGACCGTCTGTTCCTGATGGGGGGTGCGCAGAAATACGCGAAAGAGATGCTGGCAACCTTTAAAGAGTTCCCGCCTCGTCAAAAACCAGGTTCGTTCACCATTTCCGATGCGTCAGCCATGCTGGAGCAAGGGTCTGGTATCAACAAGTAACACGCTGTGTCAGGCGGATTGCACATGCAATCCGTCCATTTTTTTGTGATACCTGCGCACATTGTCTGTTATTTCTTCTCAGGGGCATGCTATGAAGTACAGCACCACACTACCCGTTAAAGCGTTACCGTCCGCCGAGAAATATGACGGCAAAGGCCCTGAATATAAGCGCCGCTTTCATGTGATGGCCAAGCCGACGGGCTCGACCTGTAACCTCGATTGTTCCTACTGTTTTTATCTGCACAAAGAAGAGTTGCTGCATCAGGATCGCCATACCGGTATGAGCGACGAGGTGCTTGAGAATTTCATTCGGCAGTATATTGACGGTCAGGACGGCGATCAGGTGGTTTTCTCCTGGCAAGGCGGTGAACCCACCCTTATGGGGCTCGAATTTTTTGAGAAAGTCGTCAAATTTCAGAAACAGTATCAAAAGCCCGGTCAGCGCGTCGAAAACGACTTACAAACAAATGGCGTCCTGATTAACGATAAATGGGCTGAATTCCTCAAAGAACATAAATTTCTGGTGGGTCTGTCAATTGATGGCCCACGGGAACTGCATGACCGCTATCGCGTTACCCGCAGCGGCAAGCCAACGTTTGATAAAGTGATGGCGGGCGTCGATGCCCTCAAGCGTCACGGCGTCCCTTTTAATGCACTTGTCACGGTTAACCGCACGAATGCCCTCTTCCCGCTTGAGGTCTACCGCTTTGTCACCCGCGAACTGGGCGCCACCTATGTGCAGTTCAACCCGTGCGTGGAGCCTGTCGATTTCAAACAGACCGCGCCGCAGTTCTGGCGTGACGATACCATCCCCGTGACCGGTAGCCGACGCGCGCACCCCGGGGATCTCGACTCCATCGTCACCGACTGGTCGGTTGATCCGGACGACTGGGGCAAATTTTTAATTGCCGTCTTTGAAGAGTGGGTCAATAACGATTTGGGCCGCGTACAGGTCAATCTGTTTGAAACGGCCGTCGCCCAGACTCTGGGGTTGCCAGCACAAATCTGTACCCACTCCGAGTTCTGCGGTAAAGGGTTAGCGATTGAAAAGAACGGCGACATCTTCTCCTGCGACCATTACGTTTACCCGGAATACCAGATTGGCAATATAGAGAATACCCAGCTTGCGCATTTGGCGTTCTCAGAACGTCAAAAAGCATTCGGGATGGGTAAGCGCGATACGCTGCCAAAATACTGCAAGGCCTGCCCTTATCTGAACATGTGCTGGGGCGAGTGCCCCAAAAACCGTATTGTGCGCGCCCCGGACGGCGAGGCGGGTCTTAACTATCTCTGCCCCGGTATCAAAGCCTTCTTTAATTACGCCGAGCCCATCCTGGTGGGGATCGCCACGCTGGTTAAACGTGACTTTGCAGGATTAAAACGATGATCGAACGCGAGAAAGTGCTGCAACTTGAACAACGAATGAATGAACAGGTTATCGGTCAGCAAGAGCTGGTGCGAATGCTGATCATTGCCCTGCTCTGTGACGGTCACGTACTGCTGGAAGGCCTGCCGGGACTGGCAAAAACGCGTGCCGTACGCGAGCTGGCGCGTCATGTTGAGGGGGATTATCGACGGATCCAGTTCACACCCGACCTGCTGCCTTCAGATATCACCGGAAGCGAGATTTATCAGCAAAACGCCACGCGTGAAGAAGATCAGTTCCGCTTTCGGCCTGGCCCGGTATTCGGCAACATCATCCTCGCGGATGAGATCAACCGCGCCTCCGCGCGCGTCCAGTCTGCGCTACTGGAAGCGATGGAAGAGCGCCACGTCACCGTAGCGGGAAAAACCTGGCCGCTGCCGGGGGTCTTTATGGTGCTTGCCACGCAAAACCCGGTCGATCAGGAGGGCACCTGGCCCCTGCCCGAAGCACAGCTGGACCGTTTTCTGATGAAGGTCCTGGTGGACTACCCGACAAAGCAAAATGAATTGAAAGTCATGCAGCTGGTCCGCGGGGAGCAACAGCAAAAATATCAGCAGCTGGCCGCCTCCGCCGGGACGAGCGCCCCCCTTCCCGAGACCTTAATGCTGAGCCAGCAGGAGATAGCCGCCTGCTGGCAGGGTATTTCTGCCATCCATGTGGACCCGACGGTCGAAGAGTACATCGTCAATATTGTGGATTTAAGCCGTCACCCGCAACAGGTGAGCGATACGCTGGCAGGCTATCTGAGCTTTGGCATCAGCCCTCGCGGCACCCTTGCCCTTGAACGCTGCGGTCGTGCGCAGGCCTGGCTGGAAGGACGCGATGCCGTGCTGCCAGAGGACATCAAAAAAGTGGCCCCGGCGGTGTTGCGTCACCGTCTGATGCTGACCTGGCAGGCCAGCGCCGACAATTGCACCCCGGATGACGCCGTACAAATGTTATTAGACGCAGTGGTGGCGTAATGAGCAGTGCGGTACGCATTGAACGTGAAACGTTGATCGGGCTTGCTGCCGATGCGCGAGCCATTTTCAATCCACCGGGGCAGATCCCGCCGGGTGCATTGGCGGGCGAACGTGTTTCACGCCAGCAAGGCCGAGGGATGAACTTTGACAGCCTGCGTCGCTATCAGCCCGGTGATGACGTCCGCCTGATCGACTGGCAAGCCACGGCGCGCATGCGAACCCCGTGGATACGCCTTTATAACGAAGAGAAAGAGCGGCCTATTTTTATACTGGTCGATCAGCGCCGCGACATGTTTTTTTCTACCCGCGTACAAACCAAATCGGTTGCCGCCGCCAAAATAGCCGCCCTGCTGGCCTGGCGGAGCTATCACGACGGAGACCGGTTAGGTGGCCTCATCTTTGGCGATGACGCGTATTCACTGCATAAATGCCGCAGCCCGGCTGGCACCTTACCGGCGCTGCTGGATGATATCGTGCGCTTTAATCACCAGGTCGCCGATAACTATCCTGAAGAATCGCCTCACCCACTCACGCTTGCCAGTATGCTGCGTCACGCCATCACGCTGATTCCAGCCGGAAGCTGGGTGGCGCTCATCGGTGATTTCCACGATCTGGATAACGAGTGTGACGCCCTGCTGGCGGCACTGCGCCGCCGAGGTGAAGTGAGCGCGTTCGTCACGCTGGATGACTTGCATTTACGCTTACCCTCCCAGGGCAAACTGTCCGCCCGCTATGAAGGACGCGAAGCTGACTTCTCGCTTTCACCCTATCTTCAGGACGGCATTAAACAGAACATCACGGCACGGCTCTCCGATCAGGAAAAGCGCCTTACCCGGCTTGGGGTTCGCGTTAATCAGATAGTCGTTGCCGACGATCTGCTCTGGCAGTTGCAAAAAGGAGTCTGAATGTTAGAGAAGGGATTTTCCATACCAGAGCTGGCGGAGCCGATCCTGCCTGAGCCTCCCTCCTGGCTGCCGCTGCCTGCCGGATGGCTGGTCATGGGCGGCGTCTTGCTGATCGCCCTGCTCGTTTTTGCCCTTATCCGTCTGGCCCGCTGGCGACGGAATTTGTGGCGGCGTCAGGCACTGGAGGCAATCACGCAATCCCACTCCGTGGACAGCTGGCTTGTTTTGATTAAACGGATTTTACTGGTTCACCACGCGCGCCAGACGATTAGCGCGTATCTGGACCCGGCGCTCTGGCTGTCAGATTTGCCGCTTGATGCGGACATTCGCGACCAGCTTTGTCAGCGCTATTGCCAGCCTGAAAACCACCTCAGTGAGGAAGAGACGTTTCGGCTGCGTCAGCAGCTACGCTCATGGATAGAGGGGCTTCCTTATGTCTGAATACCTGTCCCAAATCGATTTCGCCTGGCCCTGGGCCTGGCTGGTGCTTTTCGTACCGCTACTCGGGCGTTTCTTGTTCACCCGTGAGCGCACCGTAAAAGAGTATGTTCGCGTCCCCTTCCTGCCTGGGTTAATCGAATCTTTACAGCTTAACCAGCAGCCTGAGCGCAGCGGCAAGATGGCCACCTGTATGTTCTGGCTGGTATGGGCTTTGATGGTCTGTGCTCTTGCCCGTCCTGAGTACCTCACGCCCCCTCAGCACATTGAGAAGCCCATGCGTAATATTATGTTGATTCTGGATGTGTCCGGATCGATGGAAAAAAACGATGTTGCAGGCGGGCTTACGCGCCTTCAGGCCGTGCAACAGTCGGTAAAAAAATTCGTGGCGGCCCGCAAATCTGACCGTATTGGACTAGTGATATTTGCGAACAGCGCCTGGCCGTTTGCCCCGGTGAGCGAGGACAAGCAGGCGCTCGAAACACGCATCAGTCAGCTTGTCCCCGGCATGGCTGGCCAGCAGACGGCTATCGGCGATGCGCTGGGCGTCACGGTAAAATTGCTGGATTCAACCGGTGATAAGGAGGCCAGCAAGCTGGCGATTCTGCTGACGGATGGAAATGACACCGCATCACAATTGACCCCTCGCCTCGCCGCGCAGCTGGCTGTCAGCCACCATGTTCAGCTGCACACCATCGCGTTTGGTGATGTGAATAGCAGCGGGGATGACAAAGTTGACCTGAACCTGTTGCAGGACCTTGCCCGAATGACAGGAGGACGTTCCTGGACGGCGGAAAACAGCGGCGCGTCACTGGACGCGGTCTGGAAAGAAATTGATGCCATCACGCCGGTCCAGGTCAAGAGCATCGGCTGGTCCTGGCGCGTGCCGCTCTTTGCCTGGCCTCTCGCCGCCGCGCTCCTCCTGTTGCTGGCTTTCCAGCTCTACCGTATCGTCCGGGAGAACAAAGTATGAGCGACTTCCATTTTATTTATACCTGGAGGCTACTGCTACTGGTGCTCTGCGTTGCGCTCTGGTGGCTCCCGGCAGCAGGCCGCAGCGCCTGGTCACGGATAATGGATAAGCCGCTGGCGAAGGCGTTAATCATCGGGCGGCATCGTAAAGTTGGGCAGGCCTTGCCGTGGATAGCCATGCTGGGCGTTATTGCGCTTTCTGGCCCAACCTGGCAACGACAGCTGCCCGCAGCGTTGACGCCACAAAGCAACGTCATGGTCATTTTGCAGCAGGACGGTGCCATGCTCGCGGGCGATCTCGCCCCCAGCCGACACGAACGGATGCAGACAAAAATTATGACATTAATGGAACGTCAGCCAGGCACGCGATTTGGCCTGGTGGTTTATCATGCCGGGGCCTGGCTGACCACGCCGCTGACTGTCGATCCCACGTTTTATTCCCTCTTTCTGCATGCGCAAAAACCGGGTTTACTGCCGTCGGGTGAAGGTTCCGGTTTACAGAACGCAGTGTCGCTGGCGATGAAAAACATGCCCGCTTCACCTCGCAGCATCATTTTAGTGGCCGATACTCTCAGCGCGGAAGATGCCGCCTGGCTGGGCAAGCAAAGACTGCCGCTTCAGGTATGGGTCCCGGGGACAGCCCAGGGGGGCGCGTTACCTGAAAAGCTCGCGGGGCTTGGTATCGACACGCGACTGAACGTCTCCCGTTTCGAGGCCATTCGCAATGCGGGCATACCCGTTACGCTGGTGACGGCCAACGACGACGACCTCCCGGTTATTGTTAGCCATATTGAACAGGGCGTAACGGCGCAAAACAATGCCCGTGGCGATCTGCACTGGCGAAACGACGGCTGGATGCTGGTTATCCCCCTGCTGGGAATGCTTTTCTTCTGGCGACGACAGCTTTTTTGCTGGGTGATTATCGCCCCGCTGCTGCTCTGGCAGCCTGCCGGACATGCCGCCTGGCTGGATGCGTGGATTAGCCCGGACATGCAGGGGCAATATGCCTTTTCGCGCGGTGATTACAGCAAGGCCGCTCACCATTACACTGACCCGCTTCGACAGGGTATCGCCTGGTATCGGGCCGGAAATTTTCCGGCGGCGACTGCCGCTTTCCGTCAGGCGCAGCAAACACCCGACGTGCTGGTGTGGACGGGCAATGCGCTGGCCCAGCAAAAACAGTGGCAACTGGCGTTGAACAGCTATGACCGAGCGTTGAGCCTGCGGCCCGACTGGACGCTGGCGCAAGGGAACCGGGCGAAGATCGCCGCGATCATCATGCAGCTGCGGCAAAAAGAGCGAGACCGTCAGGCTGCACAGGGTGAGGAGCAGGATTACAAGCCGGATGAGATCAAGCGCGACCTGAAGCCAGATCAGGGTGTTAATCAAAAAGATATTCAACCCGTTGCCGGTAATACACCTCAGGTCAGCCAGTGGTATGAGAACCTTACCGTGTCCCCCTCCGGTCTGCTGGAGAATCTTTATCGTACGCAACCGGGAGGCGCTGAATGAGACTGCTCTGGCTGATCGTATTTTTGACGTTACCCTGTCACGCTGCAATGAACATTACCCGCGAGTTGATCGCCCCTGAACACGTGGCACCGGGCCAACCGGTGCGCGTCGCCGTCACCTTCTGGACCGATGGCTGGTTTAATCCCCCGCCGACGTGGCCCGATTTTCCGGTCGAAAATGGTGACCTGCTTACTACGGCGATCCCTAATCAGCTTGTCACCCGCCGTGAAGGTGGCATCACCTGGAGCGGCGTACGCATGGAGCGGCAGGTCGCCGCATGGGATCAGGGAACGCTTCGCTTACCCGCGCAGGAAATCACTTTCGCGGCAGCCGGAGAAGCGCCGACTACCGTTCAGCTGCCGCCGCTGGAGAAGAACGTAACCTGGCCCAGGGATGTACAGCAGCCCGATCGTTTTCTTCCTGCCTCCCGACTGACGCTCACCCAACAGGTGAACATACACACCACTCATGGCGACAAGGGGCTGCGGGCGGGTGACGTTATTGAACGCGTGGTGACGGTGCGCGCGGGAGATATTTCTCCGGTGCAGATCCCTCAACTCCTTTTTGCGATACCTGGTTCGCATTCCCAGCGATTAACGGCAAAAAATAGCCTTATTACGTCCGGCAGAGGCGACATTGACGGCGCGCAGCGTATTGAAACCCTGCGCTATCTTCCGATCGAGGCCGGGGAAATTGTTCTGCCGCCGATTAAATTACGCTGGTGGGACACCACCCACCAGCAGTGGCAGCTGGCTGAACTGCCTGGCAGTCGCTATACGGTCGGCGCGGCATTAAATGCCGGTGCCGAATCGGTGCTGAAAGGGAAAACGGATCTCCCTGTCAGTCTCATTGCGCTGTTTATTGCGTTGACTATTGCGGGCTGTATGGCGCTTTGGTTTTTACGTCATGCGCTGCGCCGCAGCGGTCAATTTCTCACTAACCAGTACCGTCGATTCTGGAAACCCACTGCACTTCCGGGCCTGGTCCCCAAAAACAGGAGTCATTTATGAAGCGTGTGATCCTTGGCGTTGTGTTAGCCAGCCTGTGCGGCTCTGCAATGGCCGACCCCCTTTCGGCCTGGAATGATACCGCTGCGAAAAAAGCGATTATGGAGTGGGTGAAAAATACAACCAACGCCGATCGTTCAACCTATATTCCACCGGAAAAAAGGTATGTCGTGTTTGATAACGACGGGACCTTATGGCCTGAGGCGCCTCTTACCTTTCAGATCCAGTTTGCTCTGGATGAAGTGAAACGTCTGGCGCCACAGCATCCTGAATGGGCGAAAGAGCCGCTGGTACAGTCCGTGCTTAATAACGATATCAACGCCGTCGCAGCCGCAGGTGAAGCAGGCTTGCTTAAGCTGCTGGCATTAACCCACAGCGATATCACCACCACCGAGTTCGACCAGCGCGTGGCGAACTGGGTGTCCAGCAAAAAAGATCCGCGTTTCGACTGCGGTTACGATCGGTTAGGGTATCAACCGATGCGACAGCTGCTGGATTATTTGCGTGAGAATGGCTTCAAAACCTGGATTATCTCCGGTGGCGGTATCGACTTTATGCGCGTGCTTTCGCAAAAAATGTATGGCATTCCGCCTGAACAGGTTGTCGGATCCTTTGCGCTGGGGGAATTTGCACTCACCCCCGACGGGGCTGAAATCAAAAAAACCATGCAGGGCGCGTTTAACGATGATGCGGCCAATAAACCGGTCGCCATTCATCTGTTTATGGGGCACCGTCCCGTCGCAGCCTTTGGCAATAGCGATGGCGATCTTGCCATGATGCAATACACTGCGGCCAATCCGGATGCGAAAACATTCGGTCTTATCGTCCATCATACCGATGCCGAACGTGAATATGCCTATGACAGCCATCCCCCGGCCAGTGGAAAACTGATAGAGGGATTACAGGTTGCAAAAGCAAAAGGCTGGACGGTAGTGGATATGCAAAAGGACTGGAAAACGGTGTTTGATCCGGCGCTCTGTCCGGTAACAACACGGTAGCGGATGAGTGACAAACAAAAGGGCAACTTATTGCCCTTTTACTTCTCCTGAGGAAGCCGGAGAAACAGTGTTCGTTCCTGAGTCTGGGATGCTTTAAAACCGTGGTGAAGATAGAAAGCTTTGGCGTTTTCAGTGAGTGCATGAACCATGATCGCTCTCACTCCGATATTCTCTGCCACCCGATAACAGCGTAAAACCGCATCGTGGAGTAAATCGGCTCCCAACCCATTTCCGTGTAATGAGACATCGACAGCCAGACGGGCAAGTACAATCACGGGAATCGGATCCGGCATGTTACGGCGAAGATGGCCTGTCGCTTCCGTATGGTTAACGCTGCCGGTAGCCAGTGAGTAAAAACCCGCGACCTGCTTCGTGCCCGTTTTACAAACCACAAATGTTCGGGCTGCGCCGAGCGCCTGGTTTTTCAGGCCTCTTTGTTTTAGCCATTCGTCAAGCACGGCCTCTCCACTGACGAACTCCGCCAGTTGATGAACACTGGATAAGGGCTCTGGAGCTGTTACACGTCCCACTGAGGTTTCCTTGCCAGCAGTTTTTCTATGGCAGGATCGTCCGCGACCGGGGCATCGAGCATGTCAATGAACTCTGCATACTGTTCATCGTTAAAATTGAATACACGCCGATCGAGGATCACATTCTCGGCTGCCTGACAGGCCATCTCCAGAATAAAGTCTGTACGTGATTTATGGAGGATCTCTGCGGCGGCATCGATAAGCGCCCGCTGGGATTCTTTGGCTCTGATATTGAGTTGAACATCTGATTTCATGGGCATACCTCTTGTATAGCAATTGCTTTACAAGCATAGCATAAGCGGTGTGTATAGCAATCGCTATACACACCCCCTTAATCATGTCTCACCTTCCCACTCCGCATACCGCAAGAATTTGCTCTCTCAGCCAGCGGTGACCTGGGTCGCGTTCCATTCTTGGGTGCCACATCTGCGACACCGTGATACGTCGGCTTTTGAACGGCAGCTCGAAAACGTGTACCTGGTCCATTACCTGCTGATTGAGTAAATAGAGCGCGGGTATCATGGCGATAAGATCCGATTCCAGCGCCACGGACAGCGCCGTCGGAAATCCCGGTACGACGCTCGCGATTTTACGTTTTGTCCCCAGTTCGGCCAGCGCATCGTCAACGGATCCGTGCAATGCGCCCTCGGGTGACGCGACCACATGGCCCCAGGCGACATAATCGTCCACGTGTATGTCTGCCTGCGTAGCCAGCGGGTGCCCCTTACGCACGACGCCCACAAACCGATCCTCAAACAACCGTTGCAGCCGTATTTCAGGCCCCATATTGCTCTGGACGCCAATCTCCAGGTCAACCAGCCCTTCCCGAAGATAGCGCGACGTTTTTTCCGGCTTAGGCGCGAAGCGTATACAGACGTCCGGCGCGGCGTCGGCCACAGCCGCTATAAGCGCAGGCCCAAAGGCCACCACAAAACCATCGTTTGCCCTGATAGTGAAAAGGCGCGCCAGACTTTGCGCGTTGAACGTTTCGGTTGAGGGCTGCAATACCGCCCTGGCCTCGTGCACTGCACGCCTGGCGCGATCCCGGGTCGCTTCGGCCCACGGGGTCAGTACCATGTTACGTCCGGCGCGCACCAGGATCGGGTCGCCTGTGACGTCGCGTAATCTGCTTAATGTCCGGCTCATGGCCGAGGTGCTGAGGTTCAGGCGACGTGCCGCACCTGCGACACTCGCTTCGCTCAGCAACATGTCGAGTGCAACCAGTAAATTAAAATCGGGATCGGTCATAGCGCTCATTCCTGCACATTCAGATAAGGCGTTTCATGCAACGATAAAGTGCAGATGGTGCGCCTTCCGCCCTGTAAAAGCCAGCTTTATAGTTTTGTCATCCATACACGGTTCTCAGAGGACACATGATGACGCTCTTTTCCACTCAACCCGGCGACGAAGGACTGCCTGGCCCAGCGCGCGCACGGGTGATGGCCGCAATAATGACCACCACCTTAATGGGCGTGTTTGATGGCACCATGATCAACATTGCCCTGCCTTCCATGGCCCAGGAGATGCATGTACCTGCCAGTCTTGCCGTCTGGTTCGCCAACGGTTATCTGCTCGCGGCCGCAATGACGCTGGCGATATTCGCGGCGCTTGCGGCCCGCCTGGGTTACCGACCCGTATTTCTGGCAGGTCTGGCGACATTTACTCTGACATCACTGGGTTGCGCGCTGGCGAAATCTCCTGAAGTGCTCATCGGCATGCGTGTGCTTCAGGGGATCGGCGGCGCGGCGACGCTCAGTATTGCCCCCGCAATACTGCGGTCCGTATTTCCCGGACGAGTGCTTGGCCGCATTCTGGGTTTGCACGCCCTGCTCATCGCCTCCAGTTCCGCTATCGGGCCGGTATTGGGCGGAACGATCCTTCACACCCTGAGCTGGCAATGGCTGTTTGCGATAAACATTATCCCAGGCGCCTTCGCCTTACTGCTGGCGGTCAGCGCGCTGCCGCGGGAGGCGGTTCGCAAGCAAATGCCCTTCGACACCCCGGGCGCCATATTGTCAGCGCTGCTGTTGGGGTCGACGATCATGGCGGCAAACAGCCTCCAGGACGCGACCTATCACCTCGCTAGCCTTTGCTGGACGGTTGTCGCCGCGCTAAGCGGCACGGCGTTTATCTGGCAGATCCGCCGCACGGATAACCCCTTACTGCCGCCGACCATGTTTAAAAATGAACGTTTTACCCTCGCGGCCTTCACGTCGATGATCGCTTTTGTCAGCCAGGGGATCACTTTTATTGCGCTGCCCTTCCTGTTTCAGAGCGAATACGGCTACAGTCCGGTGGTCTCTGCCCTGCTGTTTACGCCGTGGCCGTTAGGCATCGTGCTGATTGCGCCGCATGCAGGCCGGTGGGCGGACACAATTTCAGCCCCGGTGATATCCACCCTGGGGCTGATGATTTTTGTCGTCGGTTTGATCCTGCTGGCGATGTTACCCGACCGCCCTTCAATGTGGGATATCTGTCTGCGGAGTCTGGTGTGCGGAATGGGGTTTGGCTGCTTCCAGAGTCCCAATAACCGTGAAATGCTCTCAAACGTTAGTCGTGAGCATGCGAGCTATGCATCCGGTGTTTTATCCATTATGCGCACATTCGGGCAGTGTCTGGGCGCCGCCGCCGTGGGCGTTTTGCTGGCAACAGATGACAGGTCAATTCATGTTGCGCTGTGGATCGCCGCCGCAGCTTCTGCGGTATCGGTCGTCGTCAGCGCGAGCCGGTTGCGTAAAATCACTCATCCTGCGGAAACAGGATGAGCGCGAAAATATAACTAGCCCTACTCCAGCGCCAGCAGCGCAAAACTCGCCAGCCAGTGTCCGCCGCTGTAGTGACTGCCGACAACATGCTCCACGCTTGCCGAGAGATGACGCGCAACGGCATCGCGTAACGCCTGCTGCGCCGGGTGGTTTTCCGGCAGAGCACGGGCTATGTGCTTCATACACCAGGCGCGGCTGAGGTTAAGCCCGTCCAGATGTGCGATTTTCGGGTCGGTGCGGTCGCTCACCTCTGCCGGGTTCATCAGCGCTGAAACGCAAGCCACCTCCGGCAGAAACGCATCGAACCAGGCCGGGAAATTCGCCACCACCTTACTCATCAGTAACGCCTCGGTCAGCGCCCCGGAAATATACTCGTCGCCGCCCGGCTCATAATGCGCCGGATATTGCGTGTCCTTATGATAAAAGCGCGTCGCCGCGTCCAGGATCGCCTGTTCAAGCCCGTCATCCGTCACCGCCCGGGCATAATCCAGCCCCAGTGCGAGCGCAAATGCGGTGTTGTAGTGCGTGCCGACGCGGATGGGATAGGTGAGCTTGCTGAGGTAATCCACCAGCCGCTGGCGAATATCCCGCGTTAACGGTTGCAGCGTCTGGTACCAGCGCTCCGCCTGCGGCAGCGACGACTGTTTCAGCTCCTGGGCCAGCGCCAGCAGCCAGCCGTAACCATAAGGCCGCTCAAACGATGCGCGGAACGGCGCGGTAAAATAGGCCAGCTCCTTTGCCACCTTCTCGTCGGTCAGGTGTTCTTCGAACAGAGTGATGATCTCTTCCCGGCACGGCAGTTCGGGCCAGAGGCGCAGGCAGCGCAGCAGCAGCCAGTAGCCGTGCACCGCCGAGTGCCAGTCAAAACAGCCGTAAAAAATCGGATGCAGCTCGCGAGGCGGCAACACGTCGCCGTCGTCGTTGAGCAGATGCATAATGTGGTTCGGGTATTCCTGACGTAAATAGGTCAACGGCATTCTGGCGAAGGCGTCAGCCTGATGTTGCGTTAATTCCATTGCAGCTCCTTAGCGAAACACGAGGAAATACATTAAGAACACGTTCACCACCAGCAGGGTTAACGCGGTCGGGATCTGGATCTTGATGACCTGATATTTGTCTTTTAGCTCCAGCAGCGCGGCGGGCACGATGTTGAAGTTAGCGGCCATCGGCGTCATCAGCGTGCCGCAGTAGCCCGCGTACATCCCGATAGCCAGCAGCGGCGCCGGATTACCATGATGGACGTTAATCAGGAACGGCAGAGCGATACCGGCGCTTAACACCGGGAAGGCAGCGAAGGCGTTACCCATGATCATGGTAAACAGCGCCATCCCCACGCAGTAAATGACCACCAGCATGAAGCGGCTGTCCGGGTTCACAAACAGGCTGACCACCTTTTGTACCGATTCGCCGGTATTTGCCACCACAAACACCCCGCCGAGCATGGCGAGCATCTGCGGGAGGATCACCGCCCAGCCAATGGTATCGACCAACCGACGAGACTGACGCACCGCATGCAACGGCGTGCCTTTTGTCAGCCACCAGCCCGTGAGGATCGCCGCCACGCAGGCCACGCACAGCGCCGCCAGGGTGAGCTGTTTCTGGTCGAGCAGGTAAACGCCGCCGATCGAGACGCCCTTCAGGAACAGCGTCCCGATCACCGTCACCACCGGGATCATCAACGCGGGTAAAAACAGCCAGTTTTTTAGCCGGTTCGACGAGGCAACGCGCTCCTCCTCGGTAGCCATTTTATAGTGCCCCTTCCCGACCAGCCCGAAACCGGCCAGCAGCGCAATCACGATAACGGCGCCGCCAATAATGCGATACGCCAGCGACTTGCCCAGCTCCTGCACCATCAGATCGCCAAACAGGAAAATCCCGCCGAACAAGAACCAGAACAGCGCGGTGGTAAAGCGTTTCGGGTTAGCGCGATCGCGAAGGGTCATCACAACCAGCAGCATCACGACAAAGCCGATCAGGTAGTACACGCGGTTAATGGTGATGAGGGTCATCATGGTGCGATCTCCTGCGTACCCTGCTCTGCTTTCCAGGCCATCACGTCGCGACGAATGCTGGCGTCGAGGCGCAGCAGGCGCGTCATATGAATGATCAGTGCCGCAATAGCGGTCGGAATAGCCCACAGGCCGATATGCAGCGGCTCGATCCCCTCGATCCCGTTCTCTTTCAGGAACGCGTCAATCAGCAGTACCGCGCCAAAGGCGATAAAGATATCTTCCCCAAAGAAAACCGCGATATTGTCACACGCGGCGGCATGGGCTTTGATTTTGTCGCGAATAGTCTGCGGCAGTTCGCCGTATTCATTCAGGGCCGCCCCTTCCGCCATCGGCGCCAGCAGCGGACGCACCGTTTGCGCGTGGCCGCCGAGTGACATCAGCCCCAGCGCAGCCGTCCCTTCGCGGGCGACAAAGTAGAGCATCAGGATACGCGCCGAGGTGGCGCTGGCGATCTTCGCGACCCAGGCCTGCGCGCGCTCTTTCAGTCCGTAATACTCCAGCAGACCAATGACCGGCAGAATCAGAATGAAGGTGGCCAGCGATCGGCTATTCACAAACTTTTCGCCAAAGGTTTCCAGCAGCATCCCGAAATCCATGCCAACCAGCAGGCCCGTCGCCAGCCCCGCCACCACGACCACCAGCAGCGGGTTGAAACGCAGTGCAAAACCTATAACCACCACCGGAATCCCGATAAGTGGCAACAGTGTAGAACTGTCCATAAACGTTACCCTATCCAAAGTGAGCGTTGCGCGCCGACGGCTATTTTTTATACTTCGCAGCAGAGCGAAGCCGGTGCATTACGGCGCGCGATGTTGTGTTTTGCGTCAGGCTCCACAGAACCTGCACTAAAAAGCTATATCTGAACGTCAAAAACATGTAAACAATTTATCAATAAAATGTTCTTATTTTATCGACGGGTTTACATTTCGGGGGAAGGATCGTTATGACGACAAAGAAAAAGACGACAGCGTTAAACCACGACGATATAACGGACGGGCGTATCGTCTCATCCCGTCATCTCGTCTCAGAGCGGTGTGCGGAATTATCAGAGCTGGAATATGCGCTGATCATGACCAGCAATGCGTTTAACAAATGGATGGTGCGCTGTATGACCGCAGCGGGTGAACCGGATATGGGGGCCTTTGACGTTTCGCTTCTGCACCACGTGAACCACCGCAACCGTAAGAAAAAGCTGGCTGATATCTGCTTTGTGCTGAACGTGGAAGATACGCATGTGGTCACGTATGCGCTGAAAAAGCTGGTCAAGGCGGGATATGTCACCAGCGAGAAAGCCGGAAAAGAGCTTTTTTTCTCCACCACGGAGGAGGGAAAAGCGCTGTGCATGAAGTACCGGGAGGTGCGGGAAGCCTGCCTGATCAACATTCATGCGGAAAGCGGCATTCCGGGTGCGTCGATTGGTGAGACCGCGCAGTTACTCCGCGCGATCTCCTCCCTGTACGATACCGCCGCACGCGCGGCGGCTTCTCTTTAAGGACGGCGGAAAAGCGTCATACTCCGTCCGGCCAGTTCATAATCGACGGAGTCCGTGATGATCTCCCCTGTGGGGGCATCATCCGCCGTCGAGAGTTCCAGCACCCAGCCCCCTTCGCCAAACTGCGGGATCTGGAATGGCACCGTGCCTTCAAACGGGTTAAACAGCATCAGCACGTCGTGCCAGACGCTCTCTTCCTGCACAAGATCAGGACGGCTGATGGCGAGACCAAGGGTGGATCCCTCATCCCACTGTTCCGACTGCTGCGGGCCGCCACCGGCGTTAAACCAGCGGATCTCCAGCCCGTCGCGCCAGTTTTCACGTCGCAGCAGCGGCTGCTCAGCGCGAAGGGCAATCAACCGACGGGTAAACTCGCGCAGCTTCTCGTCGTTTTCAGTGAGTCCTTCCCAGTTTACCCAGGAGATTTCGCTGTCCTGACAATAGCCGTTGTTATTGCCCTTTTGCGTCCGGCCAAACTCATCACCTGCCAGCAGCATCGGCGTGCCGTGAGAGAAGAAGAGCGTGGTAAGGAAGTTGCGCTTTTGTCGCTCGCGGGTGGCGATGATATCCGGGTTTTCCGTCGGCCCCTCTTCGCCGTAGTTATATGACCGGTTATCGTTGTGTCCGTCGTTATTATCTTCCCCGTTATCGGCGTTATGCTTCTCGTTGTACGACACCAGGTCGTTGAGCGTGAAGCCGTCATGCGCGGTGATAAAATTGACGCTGGCCCACGGACGACGCCCGCGCAGATCGTACAAATCACCGGACCCTAACAGACGGGCGGCAAAATCGTTAGAGACGTTATCCCCCTTCCAGTATTCGCGCACCGTGTCGCGGTACTTGTCGTTCCACTCACCCCAGCCTGGCGGGAAGCCCCCCACCTGATACCCGCCGGGGCCGATATCCCACGGCTCACCGATGAGCTTCAGCTTCGACAGCACCGGATCCTGGGTCACGGCATCGAAGAAGCCGCCGCGCGGATCGAATCCCTCCGGCTCACGTCCGAGAATGGTCCCGAGGTCAAAGCGGAAACCATCAATCTGCATCGATTCCGCCCAGTAACGCAGGGAGTCCATGACCATCTGCAACACGCGCGGGTGCGACGTGTTAACGGTGTTCCCGGTGCCGGTGTCGTTGATGTAATACCGGTGCTGATCCGGCATGGTGCGGTAATAGCAGAAGTTATCAATCCCTTTGAACGACAGGGTTGGCCCCAGTTCGTTGCCCTCTGCCGTGTGGTTATAGACCACGTCGAGGATCACCTCGATACCCGCGTCATGATAGGCACGCACCATGTCGCGGAACCCCTGGATCCCCGCCGGGCCGTAATAGCGGGACGCTGGCGCAAAGAAAGCGAGCGAGTTATAGCCCCAGAAATTTTTCAGGCCGCGATCGAGCAGGTGCTGATCGTCAGGGAACCAGTGAACCGGCAGCAGTTCGACCGAGGTAATGCCGAGGCTTTTAATGTACTCCACCGACGCTTTATGCCCCATCCCCTCAAACGTACCGCGCAGTTCAGGCGGAATCGCCGGGTTAAGCTGGGTAAAGCCTTTTACGTGGCTCTCATAGACCACGGTATGCGGCCAGGGGATATCGGGACGGCGGGAATCTTGCCAGTCAACGGCATTGGGATCGATAACCTTGCATTTGGGCGTAAACGGCGCGCTGTCTCGGGTATCAAAACTGAGATCCAGCTCATCGTGGCCCAGCTCATAGCCGAAGTGGGCATCGTTCCACTCAATGTCACCCACCAGTTCACGGGCATAGGGATCAATGAGCAACTTATTGGGGTTGAACCGGTGGCCGTTCTCCGGATCGTACGGACCATAAACACGGTAGCCATACAGCGCCCCCGGTTTCAGATCCGGCACATAGCCATGCCAGACCTCATGGGTATATTCCGGCAGCTCCAGGCGGGCGATTTCGGTTTTCCCGGAGGGGTCGAACAGACAAAGCTCCACCCGCTCCGCGTGGGCGGAAAACAGGGCGAAGTTCACCCCTTTCCCGTCATAATTTGCGCCCAACTGCTGGCCATGACCGGCCCGAATTTCAAACGTTGTATCCTTTGGCATTTTTGTTCTCTCGATTAATCGCAGGTAAGCAGAACCAATAAACATCCCTTTTCAGACGTTAAATCCAGCGTCTCTGGCAGACGGCGACGCTCACCGGTAAACAGATCCCGGTAGCGCTTTCCGGCCAGCTCCTGGGGTATAGCCACGGTAGTATTGGCCCACAGCGTCGCATTGTCGGTGACGTCAAACACCAGGCGCGGCACGGCGACGATAAGCGCCTCGTCATTGTTTATGCGGGCATAAACGATCAGTTTCTCCTCCCGCTCGCCGCTCACCTTCAGCGGCAGCCAGTCGCCGTAGCGGAAAAGCGCGGGATAATGCGGCCTAAGCCGTAACAGCGTGGCGGTGACGTACTGTTTCACGCTGCCGTCTCGCCAGCGTTGCGCATCGTTAAAGAGGGTTGCATCCGCCGTGCTGAGGTTTTCCGCCAGTGCGGTGAAATCCGGTTCGCGTCGGTTATCCGGGTCGACCAGGCTAAAGTTAAGCCCTTCACTGCCCTGGTAGATGTCCGGTACGCCGGGCGCCGTCAGCTTGATGACCGTCTGACTCATGCTGTTCATTAACCCCGCCCGAATAAACGGCTGGAGTGCGGCACTGAAATCATGCAGGAACAGGGTGTTATCCGGGGAGAGCAGATGGCGCACATAGTCCAGCACCACGCTCTCGTACCCTTCGTTGCTGTCGATCCAGTCGGTACGCTGTTTGGCTTCGCGCAGGGCCTTCTCAATAAAACCAAGGAAACGCGCTTCAAGTGACTTAAGGCCGTCACGATCGTCAGGCGACAGCGTGGCTGGCCAGACGCCCGCCAGCGCCTGGAAAATCATCCAGGTGTCGGCGGCGTTCGGCGCGGTGCCGTCATTAAGAAATCGGACATGCGTCTGGTTCATCTGCCGCCAGCGCGCCAGGTTTTCGCTCCACAGATCTGGCGCTTCCGTCAGGGTGTAAAGCCGCGCCCGCGCGTCCTCGCCGCGTTTGGTGTCGTGGGTGGAGGTGCCCAGTAGCGCATCGGGTTGCCGGGCAAGACGAATGCGCATCTCCTGGTGAAAACGGGAAAGTGAAAACGCGCGCGGCGTCGGGTCGGCGCCGACTTCGTTCAGGGCCAGCTCCAGGTTATGGCGGAAGAACAGCGTATCCTCTACCGACTTCGCCATCAGCGGCCCGGTCAGCTGCTGAAAACGGGTGCGGAAAAGCGAGGCCAGCGCCTGGTCATGCTCTGGCACATCGCCGGTGAGAATACGCACGATCAGGCTCAGAGCGGGTTCAGAGGTGTTGACGCTGGCGACCACCCGGCTGAGCAGCGCCACATCCGATGGCGTCAGCCCCTCCGCGGTGCCGTAGGTGCGATACACCGGAAAAGCGATGAGCAGCTCGCGTAAGGCATGGCGAATGTCCTCGTGCTCCACGTCGGCGCCGTTATGCCCGGCCAGCTCGCTGGCTATTTTGAGTAGCGTGGTAAATTCGCCTTCAAAATTACGATCGGTCATCAGCCCTTTGGCTTTGCGAAGTTCCGCCTGTCTGTCCACGATCGTACCCAGCGTCTCGTCGTGAAGCGTCTCCAGCCGCGAGAGGTTGGTATCATCCACCAGCACTTCCGCCAGCGAGGCGATAAACTCATACCCCGTGGTGCCCGAGACGGGCCATTCCGGGGGAAGCTGTTCCCCTTTGGCGAGGATCTTCTCCACCGTGATGTAGCAGTCCGGCCCGGTCGCCGCCCGCAGGCGTTGCAAATAGCCCAGCGGATCGGCAAGCCCGTCCACATGGTCAATGCGCAGGCCGTCGACAGTTCCGGCGTGGACAAGCTCAAGGATCAGGCGGTGCGTGTCTGCGAATACCGCCTCATCCTCTACACGCACGCCCACCAGCCCGGTAATTTCAAAAAAGCGCCGCCATGAAAGCTGTTTCGGCGCTTCCCGCCAGGACATCAGCCGCCAGCTTTGCGCCGCGTGGATCTCAGCGATGCTCTTGCTTTCGTCATACGTGCCGGGATTAAGCGGATAAGCGGTATCATAGTAAACCAGCGCCGCGCTGTTCGTGACACTGTCACGTTTTAAGGTAATAGCTCCCCGCTCCAGCTCGGCTTCAAAGGTGTCGCCAAGAAACGGCAACGTCAGTGGTCGGGACCCGTCGATATCAAAATACGCTGCGTAGCGGCTCTTCTTGCCGTGCTCGATAACATCGCGCCACCAGCGGTTTTCCAGCGAGGTCGACATATGGTTAGGAACGATATCCAGAATCAGCCCCATCCCCGCCTGTTTAAGCGCCGCCGCCATGCGGTCAAACCCTTCTCGTCCGCCAATCGCCGGGTCGATTTCGTTGGGATCCGTCACGTCATAGCCGTGGGTCGAATCTGTGGTGGCGGTGAAAACAGGCGACGCGTAGAGATGGCTAATACCGAGGTCTTTCATATACGGAATCAGGTCCACCACGCGATCGAAGGTCATGCCGTTGCGAAACTGAATTCGATAAGTAGATGAAGGGATCATAGCGCTGCGTCTCCGTCAGCAAAGCGAACAACAATGCTGTTCGGCGGCAGGTTTTCGACGGCCTCCGGCCAGCTAAAGATCGTTTTTCCGGACAGGTCCGGTAAAGTGAGCGGCTTTTTGCCGATATTCAGCGCCAGCGACAGCGTACCGGACGGAAAACGCCAGCTCACGGCAACCATGCCGAGCGCCGTTTGCAGGACGTGACCCTCAACGGCGCCCCGTTGTTTCAGTAACGGGACGATATTACGCTGACGCAGCGCAATCAGTTCACGCGTAACGTGCAGCCACGCCCTGCCTTCCTCCGTTTCTGCCTTGTTCCAGTCAAGCTTCGACCGCATAAAGGTATTCAGGTCGTTAGGATCCGGTACGGTTTCATCGTGCCCGGCATGGCCGGAAAACTCTTTCGCGCGCCCTTCCCGCACCGCTTTCGCCAGGTCGCCGTGGAAGTCGGTGAAGAAGAGGAACGGATGCGTCTCGCCATACTCCTCCCCCATAAACAGGAGCGGAATATGGGGCGACAGGAGCAGTGCCGCGAACAGCACGCGCGTTTTCTCTGCGCCTGCCAGAGAGATAAGCCTCTCCCCCTGGGCACGGTTGCCGACCTGGTCGTGGTTCTGAATAAAATCGACAAAAAACTGCGGCGGTTGCTCGCGGCACTCTACCCCGCGCGATTTCCCGGTCTGAAGCGAGATCTCCCCCTGGTAGACAAACCCTTCTGCCAGCGCCCGCGCCAGTTTTTTCTCCGGCTCAAAGGCAAAATCCTGGTAATAGCCGTGTGATTCCCCGGTCGCGAAGACGTGCGCGACGTTGTGAAAGTCATCATTCCATTCGGCGGTAAAAAGCGGCGTCTGACCATGCTCATCGCGCGGATGCAGGAAAATGACGTTGCGACTGTCTTCGGTGGTGAGATGGATATGCCGATCCGGAAATGCGTCGCGGATCCGTTGCGCTATCTCGGGAAGAATATGGGTCTCTGCGTCGTCATGGATCTGGTCGATGGCATCGAAGCGCAAACCGTCGAGATGATACTCCGACAGCCAGAATAATGGCGCCTCGGCAATATATTGCCGGACGGCGTCAACGTCATAGGCAATACCGTTGCCCCACGGCGTCATACGATCCTGATGGAAAAACGCCGGTGAGAGTAACGGCAGGTAGTTGCCTTCCGGTCCAAAGTGGTTGAGTACGATATCCAGCACCACGGAAAGCCCGAGCGCGTGAGCGGCATCGATGAAGGCATGAAAATCATCCGGTGTGCCATACGCCGAGTGCGGGGCATACAGCAGTACGCCGTCATACCCCCAACCGCGCGCGCCCCCGAACTGGGACACGGGCATCACTTCCAGCTGCGTAATACCCAGATCGGCGAGATAAGGCAGTTTGTCGATGGCCGCCCTGAAGGTGCCTTCCGGTGTGAAGGTGCCGATATGCAGCTCGTAGATCACCGTCTCTTCCCACGGTCGTCCTTGCCATTCCCGTCGCGTGGGCAGGCTGCGACGCGGGTCGATCACTACCGACGGGCCATTGACGTCAGCCTGCTGCGCGCGCGAGGCCGGGTCCGGCACCGCCATTCCATCCTGTAAAACAAACTGATACGTCGTACCGTGCCGGATGCCGGGCACGTCAATCTGAAACCAGCCGTCGCCCATCGCCGCCATCGGGATGTCGGTGTCGGTTAAACGCAACGTGAGATCTTTCTGCCCTTCAGCCCAGACGCGAAAACGTACCACGTCATCGGAAATAAACTCAGCACCCCAGTGCCAGCGACATGTTCTGAATTCCATTCATTGTCCTCGAATGACCACATTTTACGCGGAACGAAATACAAGCTTAGACCAGGATCAACAGAGTGTTATGCCAGCAGGGTATACCGCTTCGTCTATCATCTATTTATAACTCCCACTTAAGGAATACTATGCATATTCGAAAAGGATTAAGCACCGACCTCGCCCGTCTTGAATGTTGTGATTTTTCTTTCATGGTTGATGAGATTGCCAGAGAGCCGTTTATTAATGGCGACTTGCATATCGAGGCGCTGACCGAGCCTTATCTTAAAACCTATGAGCTTGATCTCCAGACGCTGGAAAATCATTGTGTTAATCCAAATTCAATATTTCTTATCGCTGAAACGGATGACGGTGAAATCGCCGGTTTTATTACCGCGTCCTGCAACTGGAATAAATTTATCTCGGTGGATTACATTGCGGTGGAGCGGTCAAAACGCCGAACGGGTGCGGCGCACAGGCTGATGTCCGCCACCCACGTCTGGGCACGAAGCCTCAATGCACCCGGGTTGCGGCTGGAGACGCAGAACGTCAATGTTTCAGCCTGTCTGTTCTATCGTCACTATGGGTTTATTCTGGGTGGGTACGATCGCTATCTTTACAACGCCCTGCCGGAAAAAGATGAAGTCGCCCTTTTCTGGTATTACATGCTGGCTTAAGAAATATTTTACCGCCGCGAATGGAATATAGATTTGTCTGAATTTGTCAATTTTGCCCGCTTGCGTTTAATTAACGACTAATCTTGGAATTCACTATATAAGGAGGCCGGTATGTCTACAGGAAATAATCACACGCTGCATTACCCTCGTCCACCGTTTGCTGAACAACCGCAAATGGCCCCCGGGCTGGCATCGGAAATGAAGCCAATACCGGATCATGGTGAAACAAGTTATATCGGGTCGGGAAAGCTGGCAGGAAAAAAAGCGCTGATTACTGGCGGTGATTCCGGTATTGGTCGCGCGGTCGCCATCGCCTATGCCCGTGAAGGTGCAGATGTCGCTATTGGTTATCTGCCGGAAGAAGAGTCCGATGCGGCATCGGTCATTGCGCTGATTCAGGCCGAAGGCCGTAAAGCGGTCGCCATTCCCGGCGACATTCGCGTGGAGTCGTTCTGCGATACGCTGGTGGAAAAAGCCGTCGCCGAACTGGGTGGTCTGGATATCCTTGTGAATAACGCCGGACGCCAGCAGTACTGCGAATCAATCGACGATCTCACCACGGCAGATTTCGACGCGACGTTTAAGACCAACGTCTATGCGCCCTTCTGGATCACGAAAGCCGCGCTGCGCCATTTGCAGGAAGGCGCCGTGATCATCAACACCACGTCCGTGCAGGCGTTTAAACCGAGCGCGATCCTGGTGGACTATGCGCAAACCAAAGCCTGTAATGTGGCCTTCACCAAGTCTCTGGCCCAGCAGTTGGGGCCGCGTGGCATCCGGGTGAATGCCGTCGCGCCGGGTCCGTACTGGACACCGCTTCAGTCCAGCGGCGGTCAGCCTCAGTCCAAAGTTCAGAAGTTCGGGGAAGACACTCCCCTGGGCCGACCGGGCCAGCCGGTTGAAATCGCACCGCTGTATGTGCTGTTTGCCTCCGATGCCTGCTCATACGCCTCCGGGCAAGTGTGGTGCTCTGACGGCGGTACCGGCGTGCTGTAACGCATCCTCTCAGACCTATCCATTTCATGGATAGGTCACATTCACTCCCCGGCTGTTCTCAAAAATCGCAATTGAACTATGATGAACTTACTATTGAGGAGCCCATCATGTTTACTGTGAAAAAACTTGCGATATCAACCCTGTTGACCGGTTCAGTTGTATTCTTTCCAGCGATCCACGCGGTGGCCAGCGTTCCGCAGCATGTGGTGAAACAGCAGGCTGGCGGCTACAACGTTCAGGTTGGCGATACGATTGTCACCGCCTTTACGGACGGCAGCGTGCCGCAGGATCTGCACGCCTTACTGCGCCGGACGACGGCGGAAAATATCGATGCGTTACTGGCTAAAAACTTCCAGGCCAATCCGGTGGAAGCATCGATTAACGCGTTCTATATCGCCATCCCCGGCCACAAAATTCTGGTGGATACCGGTTCCGGTCAGCTCTTCGGCCCCGGCAAAGGCGGGCGGCTGATTGAGAGTCTGGCGACGCAGGGCATCAGGCCGCAGGATATTACCGATATCCTGATCACCCATGCGCACTCCGATCACGCTGGCGGCCTGGTCAAAGACGGTCAGCGCGTGTTTACCCACGCGCAGGTGTATGTCGGCAAACCGGATATCGATTTCTTCTTTAACGACGAGAACCAGAAAAAGTCTGGCTATGATCAGAACTACTTCGACGTTGCGCACAAGACCTTAAAGCCCTATCTGGATGCCGGAAAAGTGAAGACTTTCTCCGGCACGGAACAGCTTCTGCCGGGCATCAGCGGTACGGTTCACCCGGGACACACTCCAGGTTCCGCGTTCTACTCGCTGGAGAGCAAAGGTGAAAAAATGACTTTTGTCGGCGACATAATTCATGTTGCCGCGGTTCAGTTCCCCCAGCCCAACGTGACGATTGCTTACGATGAGGATCAGGACGGCGCCGCCCGGGTACGCAACGCAGCTTTCGCTCAGTTTGTGAAAAACAAAGATCTGATTGCGGCGCCACATCTGCCTTTCCCCGGGATCGGCTATGTGGCGAAAGGTGAGCGGGACGGCTATGCGTGGGTTCCGGTGACCTATACCAACCGTGACGCAAAATAAGATGTCCCCCGCCGGACGTCAGGTATGATCGAGGATGCTCATCAATTTTTTCAGCACCTCAGAGCGAATAATCCGGTGGCAAACCAGCGTCAGCTCGCTCTCCCGGAGTCGGTCAAGAATATCCACATAGACGACGTTTTCTACGCATATCGCCTTCGCTGAGGCCGGTAGCATGGCGATGCCAAACCCTGCCGAGACAAGGCTTATCACCGTGGGGACATCGGTGGCATTTTGCACCACGTCAGGCTGTATGCCCGCGCTGTGGCAGGCATCATAGAAATATTGCTCCAGCCCCATTCCCTCCGGGTCGCGCAGGGCGATCCACTTCTCCTCTTTAACCGACGCAAGCGTCAGCGCGGCGGAGCCAGCCAGACTGTGTTGACGGGGTAAGGCCAGCACCGCTTTTTCCGTTGTGAAAGGACGGCTTTGCAGATCGTCAGGCAGCAGCGGTAACGGGGCACGAATAATGGCCACATCCAGCTGATTGCTTTGCACGGCGCTATAAAGGGTTTGCACGTTCCCCGTCATCATAGACAAGGTGATGGCGGGCCATTTCTCATGCAGAAGCCGCAGCGCGGCGGGCAGCTTACTGTCGAATATCGCACTTGAAACACAGCCGAGATTCAGCACGCCCTGTTCCCCTCTGGCCGTCTGTCTGGCATCCAGAATCGCCTGATCGGTCATAAGAATCGCAACTCTGGCTTTACTGAGAAACGCTTCACCGGCTGGCGTCAGCGTCAGGCGACGATTCGCCCGGCTAAAGAGCATCACTCCCAGACGATCTTCAAGCGTTTTTATCTGCTGGCTTAGCGCCGGTTGCGCCATGTTGAGACGCTCCGCCGCCCGGTGCATGTGAAGCTCTTCAGCCACCACAATAAAATTGCGCATCAGTCGAAACTGCATACCCTGCCTTCATTATTGATAATAAAATTCTTATTAAAATAGCATAAATGATGCAATTGATAGCCCTCTTCGTCCGGTTAAGAATGGAAGCATTCATCCGAGGGGGAAAATATGGAAAACCACATCAACGATCTCAGAAGTGCTATCGAACTGCTCAAACGCCATGAAGGTCAATACCTTGAGACCAGCCATCCGGTCGATCCTGACGCGGAACTGGCGGGTGTGTACCGGCACATTGGTGCTGGCGGAACGGTAAAACGTCCAACGCGCATCGGCCCGGCGATGATGTTCAACGCGATTAAGGGGTATCCCGACTCCCGTATTCTGGTCGGAATGCACGCCAGCCGCGAGCGGGCGGCGCTCCTGCTGGGCTGCGAACCCTCTGAACTGGCAAAACATGTCGGCCAGGCCGTGAAAAACCCGATTGCTCCCGTTGTCGTCCCGGCGACCCAGGCGCCGTGTCAGGAACAGGTGTTTTATGCCGAAGATCCGGACTTTGATCTGCGTAAATTGCTTCCGGCACCGACCAACACGCCGATAGATGCCGGTCCGTTCTTCTGTCTGGGGCTGGTGCTGGCAAGCGATCCGGAAGACGCGTCACTGACCGATGTCACTATTCACCGCCTCTGCGTTCAGGAACGCGATGAGCTTTCCATGTTCCTTGCCGCGGGCCGCCATATTGAAGTGTTCCGTAAGAAAGCCGAGGAGGCGGGAAAACCGTTGCCGGTCACGATCAATATGGGACTCGATCCCGCTATCTACATTGGCGCCTGTTTCGAAGCCCCGACCACGCCCTTCGGCTATAACGAGCTGGGTGTCGCCGGTGCGTTACGTCAGGCCCCCGTCGAGCTGGTGCAGGGCGTAGCCGTAAATGAAAAAGCGATAGCGCGTGCGGAAATTATCATCGAAGGCGAACTGCTGCCGGGCGTGCGCGTTGAAGAAGATCAGCATACCCACACCGGGCACGCCATGCCGGAATTTCCCGGCTACTGCGGGGAGGCTAACCCCTCGCTGCCGGTGATCAAGGTGAAGGCCGTGACGATGCGCCATCAGGCGATCCTGCAAACCCTGGTGGGTCCGGGCGAAGAGCACACCACGCTGGCCGGTTTGCCAACGGAGGCGAGCATCCGCAATGCGGTGGAAGAAGCCATCCCCGGTTTTCTGCAAAACGTCTATGCGCACACCGCTGGCGGCGGCAAATTCCTTGGCGTATTGCAGGTGAAAAAACGTCAGCCTTCTGACGAAGGGCGTCAGGGTCAGGCGGCACTCATCGCGTTAGCCACCTATTCCGAGCTTAAAAACATTATTCTCGTCGACGAAGACGTGGATATTTTCGACAGCGACGACATCTTGTGGGCCATGACCACCCGTATGCAGGGCGATGTCAGCATCACCCATCTGCCGGGGATCCGCGGTCACCAGCTCGATCCGTCTCAGGCGCCGGACTACAGCCCCTCCATTCGTGGAAACGGCATCACCTGCAAAACGATTTTCGACTGTACGGTGCCCTGGGCACTGAAGTCCCGCTTTGAGCGTGCGCCATTTATGGAGGTAGACCCGACGCCGTGGGCGCCTGAACTGTTTAAAAAATAGCGTTAACCGGAAAATCCTCTTCACCCTTCACGGGTGAAGAACCTCACGCTGAAATTGCCGCGTCCCCTGCTTTCTTGTAACCTTTGAGCGTTTATCACATCCCCATAAAAAATGAGACTACCGGACGCCTATGACAGCACATATTTCCAACGATCCTTTGCATGGCGTAACGCTCGAAATGCAGGTTAACGCGCTGGTTGCGCGATATGGCTGGAATGAACTGGGCAACCGAATCAAAATCAACTGTTTTCGCAAGGACCCGAGCGTTAAATCGAGTCTGAAGTTCCTGCGCCGTACCCCATGGGCGCGGGCGGAAGTTGAAGCCCTCTACCTCGACTCCCTTCACGATGACGGTAACGGGGAACAGGACGAACCGGCCTTTAATCCCTGGACGGATAGCCGGACACCCAGGAGCTAACACGCAAATGATGCGACATGTAAAACGGACTGGCGCGCTGCTTGGCTGCGCGCTTTTACTGGTAAGTTGCACCTCCAGACCACCTAAATCACTCGTTACCCCGCTGCCGCAGGCGAAACCTGTACAGCAGACAAACGAACCCATGCGCGGGATCTGGCTGGCGACCGTCTCGCGTCTCGACTGGCCTCCCGTGTCATCGGTGAATGGCCGCAGCGCGGAGCAGCGTATCGCCCAGCAGCAGAAGGCGCTGACTGACAAACTCGATAAGCTGAAAAACCTTGGGATCAACACCGTCTTTTTCCAGGTCAAACCGGACAGTACGGCGCTGTGGGCCTCTAAAATACTGCCGTGGTCAGATACCCTGACGGGGACTATCGGGGAAGATCCCGGTTACGATCCGCTCCAGTTTATGCTGGATGAAGCGCATAAGCGAGGGATGAAGGTGCATGCCTGGTTTAACCCGTACCGCGTTTCCACCAACACAAAGCCGTCGACCATCGCCGCGCTTAACCGCACCTCGTCGCTTCATCCTTCCAGCGTATACGTCCAGCATCCGGAATGGATCCGCACCTCGGGGGATCGTTTTGTTCTCGACCCGGGCATTCCCGAGGTGCGGGACTGGATAACCCAGGTGGTGATGGAAGTGGTGGATCGCTACCCTGTCGACGGCGTTCAGTTCGACGACTATTTTTACACCGAAACGCCGGGGTCCCCCCTGAATGATGCCTGGACCTTCAGGCGCTATGGCGAGGGATTTGCGTCAAAAGCGGACTGGCGTCGACACAATACGCAGCAGTTGATTGTGCAGGTCTCCAGGGCGATCAAGCAGGCAAAGCCTGAGGTTGAATTTGGCGTCAGCCCGGCGGGGGTCTGGCGCAACCGATCCTTCGATCCGGCAGGCTCGGACACGCGCGGTGCCGCAGCCTACGATGAGTCCTACGCTGATACGCGTAAGTGGGTACAGCAGGGTTTACTGGATTATATTGCGCCGCAGATCTACTGGCCCTTCGCCCGCGACGCAGCGCGCTACGATGTGCTGACAAAATGGTGGGCTGACGTGGTGAAACCGACCCATACCCGCCTGTATATCGGGATCGCGCTCTACAAAGTGGGCGCGCCTTCCAGAAATGAGCCGGACTGGACGGTAAACGGCGGCGTACCGGAGCTGAAAAAACAGCTCGATCTCAACGACTCACTGCCAGACGTAAAAGGCACCATCCTGTTCCGCGAAGATTATCTTAATCAGCCCCAGACGCAGGAGGCCGTAAATTATCTGCGTGGACGCTGGGGGAGCTGATGAAGAAAAGGCAGAAACACGCTGTTTCTGCCTTTCTCTTATGGCTTCGGCCCGAACATCGCCTCAAGCTGTTTTGCGTCTGGCATACCCACGACCTGTTGCAGTTCGTTTTGCTCATTCAGGTAATAAATAGCCGGTGTGGCATTCGCGCCAAGACTGTCCATAAGCGTCTGGTGATTTTGCAGGATCGCAACGGTTTCCCGGGATGCCGCGCCTTCAGGCTTAGGCAGCTTTTTGCCGCCGGACAGCTCATACGCTTTCCAGGCCGACACCGGATCTTTCGCATTCAGGATCGCGGAGGCGTTACGCCCGCTGTTCGGGTTGAGAAACGCGACCAGCAGCGTATTAAGCTGGACCTTCCCGGCCGTCACCCACGGCTGCGCTTCAGCCCAGAACTGCTTGCAGTACGGGCAGAACGGGTCGGCAAAGACAAAGACTTTGCGCGGGGCAGTCTCCGCACCCTCTTTCAGCGGATGCGCCGCATTCAGCTTTTTCCACATCTCGCGGCCCATCGGGGCGTAGATCTCTTTCTGGAAAAAGGCCTCACTGAGGTTGGTTCCCTTCTCATCATAAAGATAACCAGACACCACATGCTTTCCGTCAGGCGTCAGAAAGAGCGTCACGCCCATGTCCTGATATTTCCCCAGCCACGCTGGCGCGCCGCCGGGGGCGTCAATTTTCTTGATGATTTTGATGTCCTGCTGTTCACTGAAGTGCTTCACCACATCCGGAAGCGACTCCTCTGCCCTGACCAGCCCTGTAACCATCAGAGCAGAGAGTAACAGCACCTTTTTCTTTGCTAACCGTTGAAGCATAACGACCCCTTTAAAATATTGTTTTTCAGAGTGGTCGAAGTTTATTGCCCTGTCAACGCTTCATAAATATCCTTGAGGCGACTACGCAAAAATCGCACGGCTTTGTGTTTGCGGGATAATAACGCCTGCACACTGTCGCCTGTTTCCTCTGCCAGCACCTTCATGCTGTAGCCCTCAAATTCCGTTTTTTCAAACACCTCGCGCTGAGGTGGCGGCAGTTCCGACAGGGCTTGCCCCAACTCTTCCCATAGCAGCATGTTGAGATACTCCTCCTCCGGCGTTTGCGGTACGCCGAATAACGTCTCTGCAATCTCCTGTTCCGGAAAGTCCTCCTCATCTGCTGTCAGGTACCCCGGCAGTGAAACCTCGTGCTTTTTTCGCGCCCGGTCGATCATCTCATTTCGTGCAGCGCGAAACAGCCAGGCGGCGACGTTCTCGACCGGCTGTTCCACTTTCATCAACTGCCAGGTCACTTCCTGAAGAATATCATCGACATCATCACGAACCGCAGTCCGTCCGCGAATGAAGGCTTTTAGCCGCGCGCGGCAGGCATTGAGTGCCGAGATCAGTAATGATTCCCCCGCCTCACCGGCTTTCATATTGCTCACTCGGCTTCCGGCGCTTTCGCAGCGTTATCATCTCGCTTCTCATCCCGGCCGTCGTGCCACCGGCAATGGCCGTGGCGCCCAAATCCTGCCCGACGCTGCTGAATGAAGGCCTCACGTTGTTCGGGGCTCATATTCATCCATTGTTCGTGCATACGGCGGTGTGCACCGAACATGCCCGGACGAAAACCCAGCCCACCGAAAAGAATGCGGCTCAGCAGCAGGATCCCCAGAGCCTGCCAGAAGCCAATGGCTTTAACCCCCAGGATGGCCGGGAGTAACGCGTTCCACAGGGACATGACCAGCAGGCCAAGCACCACAAACAGGACTGCGCCAATCACGATGCCCTTGCCCGTACGATGGCGGCCCAAACCACGCCCGTGACCTTTTCCATGCATATCAAAATTTCTCATGTGTACCTCGTTTACGTTGAATGAGTATGATCTCTGATGAGGTAGACGAATGAGGAATAGAAATATTGCCGGGGAAAGATAAAATTTATGTAATGACGGGTTTGTATGGTTAACCGTATTGGCTGAAGGAGATTGTGCAGCGGCTACATGCAGATATTAAAAAGGCTCCATCAGGAGCCTCTCTGAACATCACGCCGTCGCAGGCAAACTGAAACTCGAAATACTCTGCGACAGCTGCTGCGCCTGTTCCTCCAGCGAGGCGGCCGCAGCGGCGGACTGCTGCACCAGCGCCGCGTTCTGCTGGGTTACGCCGTCCATCTCCGTTACGGCCTGCCCAACCTGACCAATCCCGCGGCTCTGCTCTTCAGAGGCAACGGAAATCTGTTCCATCAGCGTGTTCACTTTATTCACAGAGCTGATAATAGAATCAATCACCTCTCCCGAACGATTCACCAGTTCCGCACCCTTTTTCACGCTGGAAACAGACTGGGCAATAAGGCTTTCAATATCCTTCGCCGCCACTGCGCTTTTCTGTGCCAGAGTGCGAACTTCACTCGCCACCACGGCAAATCCTCGCCCCTGGGTACCGGCACGCGCCGCTTCAACGGCCGCGTTCAGTGCCAGAATGTTGGTCTGGAAAGCAATGCTGTTGATAACGCTGGTGATGTCCTCAATGCGCTTCGAATTGGACGCGATAGTATTCATCGTTTCGATAACTTCGCGGGTTACCGCTTCGCCGGTATGGGCATTTTTTACAGCATCCTGCACCAGCTTACCGGCCTGGAAAACGTTGTCGGTGTTATTCGCCACCGTCGCGCTCAGCTCTTCCATGCTGGCGGCCGTCTGGGTCAGGGCCGAAGCCTGTTGCTCGGTACGGGAAGCCAGGTCGATATTGCCGGAGGCAATTTCCTGCGCCGCATGCGTCACGGTGTGGCTGGCATCGCGCACCTGAGAAATGGTGGAGAGCAGCGCCTGGCGCATCTGCTCCATCGAGGACATCAGGTGATCGATTTCATTCCCGGAATCACGCTTGACCGGTACCGGTACGTCCAGCTTCCCGTCCGCAATCTGGCGACAGTGCTCGCGCGCCAGGTTCACCGGCGCAAACACCACGCGTTTCATCAGCAGGCTGACGGCAAAGATCACCACCACAAACAGCACCGCAATGCAGGCGATGATGACCAGACCCGAAACGAAATTCCGACTCGCATCCTCGTTCAGCGTTTTGGCATATTTCTGGTGAACGGAGAGAACCTGGTCGAGCACAATTTCATATTGGCGATCGAGTTGAGACACCACGGGAATAAGGGCGTTGAAACGCGACACATCATGGGCGGCGGCAGCGGCAATCAGGGGCGCGAGTCCCTGATTACGGTAGTTTTGCCACGCCTCCTGGTAGGCAGCGACCAGCGGGGCTTCATCCGGCAAACGCGGCGAGGCCATAAACGCCGAAAATGCACTATCGGCTTTGGTCAGCGCCTCTTTAACCGAAGCCAGTTTTGCAGACGAGTCGGTGGCGTCCCCCGCTTCCACCATCTTCACATACTCCATGACCCTGACGCGCAGGGTACGGCTGTGGTTAATGGGGTCAATAATGGACAGAACTACCTGAATTTCTTTGTTCACATTATCCAGCGAATTATTACTTTTAATGATGAGCCCAACGCTGGTAAGGATGCTGGCCACAAAGAAGAAAAGCAGGGAAAACAGGATAATCAGGGATGATTTTTTCAACGACATAACACACCTCAGGGATATAATTTCCCTTTGGTTATCGGCTGAATCAGATCTTTAATTAATTAAAGTTATTGATGTATCCAGGAAACGTTACACTGTCACTTGGCAGCCTTATATCGCCGTTGCAGAGTGGCATCCAGCTTACGCTGGATCGGCTCCGGCGTTTCCCCTTCAATCAGTTTGCCAATCAGATCAAAGCAGTGCCAGGCGAGCTGTCGGTTATCCTGACGAACGGTATCGACAGGAATGGTCAGAGAATCATAGAGATAGTGATCGTCGAAGCTGGCCAGACGTATATCGCTTTGCAACAGGTTATGTTGCCCCATATAGCGCAACACCCCTTCCAGCAGACCGCAGGCGGCGGTAAAGAGAGCTTTTGGCGGACGGCCCAGACGCGCGCAAAGCTCGGCAAACATTTCATAGCCGGAGCTGGGATGGTAATTACCATGAATGATCCACTCCGGACGTAACTCGACGTTGGCATCGCGCAGCCCCTGCTTAAACCCTTCCAGACGGTCACGCGTCGGGGAAAGCCGCGGCTGCCCGCCGAGGAAGTAGAACTCATCCGGATGCTGGCGGGCGATGTCGGCCACCAGAGTGGCGGTTGGGGTAATCGAATCGGTGAGGACCAGCGGCAGAGAGCTGTCGTTCATATGACGGTCAAAGAGCACCACGGGCAACTGTTCGCTCAGCTTTTGATAGTCCGCGTCGTTGAGCATGCTGGAGGCGACAATCAGCCCGTCCACCTGACGGGCCACCATGTTATTGACCACCACCGTCTCCTGGCCCGGATTTTCATCGCTACAGGAGATCAGCAGCTGAACACCCGCCTCGCGGCAGAGAGTCTCCAGCTCATGGGAAAAAACGGCAAACCCGTAGTTGGTGATTTCCGGCACCACCAGACCAATGGTGTGGCTGCGGTTATCCCGCAGCGAACGGGCGTGAATACTGGGCTGATAATGATGTTCTTTGGCAATCGCCAGCACGCGCTCGCGCGTCTCCTCCGCCACCCGAAGCTCTTTGCTGCGGCCGTTCAGAACCAGACTGGCGGTGGCTTTTGATACCCCCGCCAGCGCCGCGATATCTTTAATGGTGACGCGTTTTGTTTTTCTCACAACGACTTAGTTCCGGCTGCCAAAACCACTATTCTATCATGCAGCTGCGCAGCGACCAGTAGCGTAATGTGATGTCGGACGCACCTTCGAAGCGCACCTGAGCCGGATGGTCAGGAAAATAGCGGCTGCTCATGACGCCTTCACCGTGATTGATGAAAATTTCGACGCTGGAACGGTCACACAAGACGCGTAAATGATGAACATGGCCCCGCCAGTAGCGGGTCAACGTCTCTCCGGTTTTCAGGCTGGCGCGTTCCAGACGTAGCCCCTCGTCATCCACAACCAGACGCAACGCACCGGCAAAATCCACATTCACGCGTGAAGTGCTCAGTTCAAACTCAAGGCGTGCCCCATCCAGTTCCGGCGCAGCGTCGGCGCGGCCCTGCCAGTGATGTTCACTCTCGCGCAGCGTTTCCAGCTCACGTACCGGCGTTTGCCAGAGCTTACCGTCGCGGTAGCGCAGCTCCCGTGGACAGGTCATCTGGTGGATCCAGCCGTGCGCCCGCGTAGGCTGGAGCATCTCCTCGCCGTCCGGCACGCCCATCCAGCCAATGAGGATGCGGCGGCCATCTTCTGCCACCGTGGTTTGCGGCGCGTAAAATTCGAAACCGGCGTCAAGCTCATGCAGTTCGCCGTGCGCAAATGCAGACGTTTGATAATCAAATGCCCCACTCATCCAGACTGCCGGAAAGGTATTGAGATAGCGATGCGGTTCGCGCGCCAGCCCTTGTGGGCAGCAGATCAAGACGTGTGTGCCATCCAGCGCAAACAGATCCGGGCACTCCCACATATAGCCCGCGTCCGTGAGTCCGTTGACGCCGTGACCGGCGATTTCGCCGCAGGACGCCCAGGTGTGCAAATCGGCTGACGTAAACAGCAGCACTTTGCCGCGCTTTTGCCGGTCCTGCGCGCCAAGCACCATGTGCCACCGCCCGTCATGGCGCCACACTTTCGGATCCCGAACGTGCCCGGTGTACCCGTCCGGCAGGGGCAATACCGGCCCCAGTTTGGCAAACGTGCCATCGTCATTTTGCACCGCCAGACACTGCCAGGCGGTGCGGCCACCATCGTCAAACTTAACGTTACCGGTGTAGCACAGGGTCAGCACGCCGTTGTTATCCACGGCGCTGCCGGAGTAACAGCCGTTGCGGTCGTACTCTTCGTCGGGCATCAGCGCCATTGGTTCGTGCTGCCAGTGCACCAGATCTGCTGAGCTCCAGTGTCCCCAGCACTTATAGCGATGGTCGCAGCCCAGCGGGTTCCACTGATAAAACAGATGGTAGCGTCCGGCGAACCAGATAAATCCGTTCGGATCGTTCATCAACCCCGTCACCGGCGCGGGATGCCACTGCGGATAATGGCTGTCCGCCAGCGCACGGGGCTGGCCTTGCATAACGGCCTGCAACACGGCAGGCCAGCGGGAAGTTAACGTCATTATTCAGAGTCCGTCTTATATTTCAGCAGCAGAGAGACGGTGAACGCCACGCCAAAGGCAATCACCATGCCGATAATATAGTTGAGCAGCGAGCTGGCCTGGACGATCGCCATGCCGGGAAGCGCCGTCAGCCCAACGGCGGTCATGTAGACATGCACCGACACCACCCAGGCACCGCCCGCGGCACCACCAATCAGCGCCGCGATAAACGGCTTCACGAAACGCAGGTTGATACCAAAAATCGCCGCTTCGGTGATGCCCAGCATCGCGGAAAACGCCGACGGTAAGGTAATGGCTTTGATTTTCGCATCACGGGTTTTGAACCACACCGCCAGACACGCCCCGCCCTGCGCTACGTTCGCCATCGCCCAGATCGGCAGCAGGAAGTTAACGCCAATCGACGGGTTACCCAGCAGCCCGGCTTCGATGGCGTGAAAGCTATGGTGAATACCGGTAATGACAATCACCGAGTACAGCCCGCCAAACAACAGCCCGGCCAGCCAGCCTGCGTGGGCAATCAGGGTACTGAGAATGAAGGAGATCCCGTCGCCCAGCGCGCGCCCCGCGGGGCCAATAATCAACAACGCGATGAAGCCGGAGATAACGACGGTCAGGAACGGCGTCAGGATAAGATCTAACGCATCCGGTATCGCCCGGCGCAGCTGTTTTTCCACAATGCTCATAAACCACACCGCCAGCAGCACCGGGAAGACGGTTCCCTGATAGCCAATCATGGCGATTTCAAGACCGAAGAAGTTCATGGTGTGGAAGCCGGACGCCACGCCCCAGGCGTTGGTCAGCGCCGGGTGCGTCAGAATGCCGCCGAGCGTTGCCCCCAGATAGGGGTTGCCGCCAAACTCCCGCGCGGCGGTGAAGCCAATCAGGATCGGCAGAATGATAAACGCCGCCGAGCTGCACATATCCAGCATGATATAGAGTGCGTTATCCGGATTAACCCAGCCGTAGGTTTTTACCATCCCGAGCAGCCCCATCAGCAGACCCGAGGCCACGATCGCCGGGATAATCGGCACGAAGATGTTGGAGAGCAAACGCGCGATACGCTGGAACGGGTTCAGCTTGCGGGCTGCAATATCCGCCGCTTCCGATTTACTGGACTCGCTAATCCCTGCCGCCTGAATAAACGCCGCGTAAACCTTATTCACCACCCCGGTGCCGAAGATCACCTGCATCTGCCCGGCGTTTCGGAAACAGCCTTTCACGCCTTCAACCTGACCGATGGCCTGCTGGTCGGCAAGCGCATCGTCGACCAGCACCAGACGAAGGCGCGTGGCGCAGTGTGCTGCGCTGGCAATGTTCTCTTTGCCACCGAGCAGCGGAATAAGCTCGCGCGCAATATGATTAAAATCCATAGATACCTCTTCCTGACCTCTTTTTATGATGTTCGAAACGCCCCCGCGGTGCGGGAGCGTGAAGGGTTAAAACCAGGTTTCCATCTGCACCCCAAAGTTCCATTCCCCGCCCGCGTTGAAGCCACTGCTGCCAAAGGCGTCATCGCTGGCGTAGTTATCCAGCTTGCTGCTCCAGTCCATCCAGGTGGCGAACAGACGCAGCTCCGGACGGCTGAAGAAATCGCCAATCTTGCCCGCCTTTAACGTCGGGGCGAAGGTCAGCTTGTAGAGGCTGCCGTTAACCGCATTGCGATCCTTGTAGCCTTCCGGGTGTAAATCCATGTACTGATAGCTGCCCTCGAACGCCAGCGCGAAATTCTGGGTCACCTCTTTGATGAGACGCGTATTGAGCGTGACCCACTCATAGCTGTCGCCCTTCACGTAGCGATCCTTACTGCTTTGCGCCAGTACGGCGGGCGCAATGTGCCAGCCACCGCCCAGCGGCGTGACACCGTAACTTGCAAAGCGCCAGGTATCGGCTTCTGAAAGCAGCGCGCCGTCTGAACCGATGCTTTTCACCTCGGCACCCAGACCGTGGCCGTAAAGCAGCGCCGTTTTGGCGGAACCTTCCCGCAGGCCGTAGAAGCTCTCGTTATGCAGACCCACCAGGGCATGTACCCCGTTGTTCGCCGCGTCGGTTTTAATCGGATCGCCATTGCTGTCCTTACGATCGTCATTATCTTTTGCCCGCAAGCCGCTGACCATCATCTGCACCGGCCCGGCAAAGTGGTTCATGCTGAGGATGTAGTTCTGAACGTTGTTGTCGATCTCCTCTTCGCTGCCGAAGTTACGGCCATAAAGGGAGAAATTACTGTGCAGCGTATCGTTCCACTTCACGTCGTAGACGCCACCGCCGGTCCCGGCGAGAAATACCACGTCGGAATCCAGCCAGTGGATGTCGAAGTTGTCGCGGTCAAAACGCTTACCTGCCCAGAAGGTGCTGCCCTTCAGCGCACCGGTAAAGTCCGGCAGATTACCCAGTTCGGCAAAGGCCTGACGAATGTTCAGGTCACTGCTGTCTGCCGACCAGTCGTTATAGGTTTTCTGGCCATCGGCAAGCATCGCCTTAAAGCGCGTCGTCGCACCGCTCTCCAGCGTCTGTTTATGCTCAACATTCAGCTCAACGTAGGTATCCGCTTCGTTCCCCAGACGCCCGATGGCCCCGCCCGTTTCCCCGGCGGGCGTCAGATAAGGGCCGCTTTTGCTGCTGGAGGCCGCGTCATTCATCAACAGGCCGGAACGGGCGTAACCGTGAAACTCAAAGCCGCCTGTCCGATCGGCTTTCTCCTCCAGCGCCGTGGTACGCTGCGCCACCGCCTGCGTGGTGGTTTGCGCTTTCTGTTGCGCGGCCACCAGCTGCTGCGTTTTCTGTTCCGCTGCCGTGGCGCGCTTTTCAGCCACCTGCGCGCGGGTTTCCGCCTCCTGCAAACGTTGCTCCAGCGCCGCCAGGCGCGCTTCAATACGTGTCATATCCGTCTGGGCAAAAACAGAGGTACTGCCGGCCAGCATGCCTATCATCACGGCAAGTCTGCGTTTTTTATACATTTTGTCGCATCCCTAAAAATTACAGTGAAAGTGCTAAATTGCTAAACCGGTTTAGGTTGTTGATACTAAACCGCCGAATTTTGGATCGGCAACGTTTTTTGCTAAACCGTTTTAGTAAGTGTGATCGAGGCGACAATTCAGGCCGTCGGACGACGGCCTGAAGGATGAATTACAGTTCGTGATGGTAAGGCAGCGCGGTCATTGCCCCTTTTGCGGTTGTGGCCAGCGCCCCGCAGCGCTGCGCCAGCGTGATGACCTCTGAGAGACGGGCTTCGCCATCATGTGCAAGACCGAACAGCAGTCCGGCGACGAAAGCATCCCCCGCGCCGGTGGTATCAACGCATTCCACGGGCGATGCAGGATAGTGCGTCAACGTACCTTCCTGCCAGGCGGTTACGCCCTCTTTTCCCTGCGTCACCAGCACCAGCCTGGCCGGACAGGTGCGCATCAGCGCCGCCAGCCCCTCATGGACCTGCGCATTCCCGGTTAAGAACCCCAGCTCTTCCACCGAGATTTTCACCACGTCGGCACAGGCTAATGCCCGCTCGAGACAGTGGCGCAACTCCACTTCATCGTGCCAGAGATCGGCGCGAATATTCGGGTCAAAGCTGACGAATCCCCCCGCCTGTCTGATCGCGGACATCGCATGAAACGTCGCGGAACGGCTGGGTTCGGCGCTGAGCGCGATAGAGCAGACGTGCAGCCACTCCCCCGCGCGAAATGGCGGGAGGTCGGCAATATCGAGGAACAGATCAGCGCTCGGGCGCACCATAAAAGTAAAGGTCCGTTCGCCGTCATCATCAAGATCCACCACCACCGTAGAGGTGCGATGCTGCGGATCCAGTCGCAACCGTTCTGTATTCACTTTCTCATTCTCAAGCGTTTTTTGCATAAAGCGGCCGAAGGGATCGTCGCCCACCCGACCGATAAATGCACTTTTGCCGCCCAGACGCGCAATCCCCACTGCAACGTTGGCCGGTGCGCCGCCCGGACATCGCAGCAGTTTGCCCTCTCCGTCGGGCAGAAGATCCACCACTGCATCGCCAAGTACCCAGATCGTCTCCATATCACCTTCTTAGCTAAATCGTGTTAAACCGGTTTAGCCATTTAAGCACAGGCATTGTGTCGGGGAAATATGGCGAGGGAAAATTTGCTTAACGCAGCCGATGGGGCCAGTGGATATCACCCACACCGTTGAGCAGCGGGCGGGCGAACAAAAAGCCCTGGAAGCGGCGAATACCGGCGGATTCAAGCCAGCACCACTCTTCTGTCTTCTCTATGCCTTCTGCGACCAGCGTAATTTCCAGATCGGTGCAGCAGCTGATTATCGACTTCACAATCGCCTGCTTCGGTCCGCTCAGGTGGATATCGCTGACGATCTCCCTGTCGATTTTGAGCTTATCCGGCTGGAACCGGGTAAGCAGCGACAGCCCGGCATAGCCGGAACCAAAATCATCTATCGCCAGCCCAACCCCTTCCGCACGCAGCTGTTTAATGGCGCTGTTAAACTGATTGAAACCAGAGATCATCTCGTTCTCAGTGACTTCAATGATCACCTGCTCTGGCTGGAGTCCGTGCTTTTTGATCTGCGTGACCAGGAACTCTACCGCACCCGGCACGTTGACCAGCGACATTGGCAGCAGGTTCACCGCCAGTTTGTGGCTGCCAATGCCCAGCTTTTGTGCCAGCGCAAAGGTCCAGGCTTTGGTTTCCAGGTCGACCTGGTAAATCTGTTCGCGATCGAGACTACGGAAGAAATGCTCCGGGCTGCCGCCGTCGTTTCCGCGTATGAGCGCTTCAAGGGAGCTAATTTTGCCTTCGGACGGCTCGATAATCGGTTGCAGCGCAAACTGACAGGGCTGACCCGCCAGCAGGCCTAACCCTTCGCCAAACGGGGCGCGCTCAGGCGAAAGCGTCCATTTATCAGGCTCATAATCCGATGCGGGTGGAACCGCGGCTTTGCCGGTAATAAAGGTCTGAATGAATTTGAAGACCCGATCCTCAGAAGTCAGATAGCTTTCCAGCTTGCTGTAATGCAGAACCGACGCCAGAACCGCTTTCGGGGTCTCAACGTCCAGGTCAAACAGCAGCATTCCCACGTTATCAAAACGTCTGCGCGGACCGTAATCGCGCATCAGCTCCACCACGCCGGTATGCCGGTCATCCGCACGGATGGTGTTAAAAAGCGCGACCACGCTCTGTTCCGTGCCTTCAAGAATTTGCAGAACGTCATGACCGCGTGAGAGAAGAATGCCGGAAATGCCCTGCTCCGTGTTTCGGATCCTGGCCTGTTCAACCAGCGCGCTTAACGCTGCGGAGGTACAGGTTAAGCTCAACTGGCTTCGATAAATAAGAGTTGTCAGCACAAAAACGGGTCCGATATGGGGTATACGCCTGAACGGTACTGTTTAACACAGTTCCCCGGTGTGACCTAATCTATTCCACGCCGGGCTTAATGCTCCCTGATACGGCTGTCGATCCGCGTCTGCATATAGTCATAGAACGGATTCGACGTCATGCGCATCAGCGCATCTTTGCCGACGCTCAGCACCGATGTTTCTCCCCACAGGGCAATCGTCCCGAGGCTAATTCCATAGCGGTTTTTCACCTCAGGATGGCGGCCGTACAGATCGTCATCAGGCGGGAACGGAATGGCAACATGTGACAGGGAATATACCTCCTGCGGATACGAGACCGACAGCGGCGCCACCGATTCCTGGGTGCTGCCCGCTGGCGTTGTTTTTGCCACCATATTAAACCTGTCGGGGCTGGCATTGGTGACAATCGTGACACTGTAACGTCTTTTTGCCTCGGGCAGCAGGTCAGCCACCGCCGTCCAGGATGCGGACTTAAACAAGGGGCGGAAACTCCCGGCCTGGTTGATATCAAATACCACCAGTTCGCTGCCGTTTGCCGGAAGCTGGTCAAACAGCCCGGTCACCACGGCGCGGGTACTGACCGTTGAATCCATCACCGACTGAAAGGCCAGTACCGGCGGGAGCTGCGTCAGTTTGTGGTCATGAACATCGCGATTTATCTGCTCATGCAGCGCCCGGGTAAGCAGCCACGACTGACGTGCCGCATTCACCGGGAAAGAATTGTATTTATAGGGATTGTATTCCGGGGAAATGTTGAGCCATGCAGCTTTCGCAAACGCCGGTAACAGGGCCGGTAGACCGGCGAAACCGGCAAAGCGCGCAAATGCCGTGACGCCAATCATCGGTGACAGCAAAACAATCTGCTGAGGTTTACGCAGTTCAGGCGCATCAAGGGCATCGAGGGCGTATTTCATCGCCAGCGCCCCGCCGTTGGAGTAGCCCACCAGATGCAGGGGGAGATCGTTCCCCGTCAGGCGCGTCGCTTCACGAACCGCAAGGCGCGTTGCCGCCAGCCACGCCTCCCACTCAACGTTTGTCAGCGCACCCGGTGCCGTGCCGTGTCCGGGTAACCGCGGCACAACGGCCACAAAGCCGTGCTTTTGATAATTCAGGGCCAGATGCCTGACGCTGTAGGGGGAATCCGTCAGACCGTGCAGCAACACAACCGCTCCGCGCGGCTTTCCGGCAGGCATCAGCACAAACGACCGGTTCGCATCCGGGGAAAAGTGTCCTGGCCAGACCAGGCTTTGACGGTAATAGCGGTTCAGCGGCGTACGCTCTGCGGGGGTGACTTTCGCCGTCACCTCCGCGTCAAGAGCGGTGAAGATGGCGTTTTCCCGCGCGACGTAAGCCGCGAAGCTCGCGTTATCTATCTCCTGCACGGACATTTCGTCCGCCCGCCAGGTGTGCCAGTGATGCAGGGCTGGCCCCTGCTGCGAAAGATAAACCCGCACCGCCAGCAGAACGAGCACAATGATCCCGATGACCATCGCTATTTTTTTTGCGAGAGCCATCAGGCGCACGCTGACCCGCCAGGGCAAATTCGCCATGTGAGGCTCCCTCTCTTATTCCCAGAGCATGCATCTTACCAAAAATTGTGAAGAGACTGACGTATTCACCAAATAGATACCCCTCAAGCCGGACACTGCACCAAAAGTGAACTACGCTGCACAAATGTTGAGCATCTGTTAAACAAATATTGCATTAACTTTGCTGCACAGCGCGTTTTCGCCGCAATGTGAACATGGCACGCGTCCTGCATTGTTAATCCGGTAACAGAAACCCGGCCTTTGACAGCCAGTTAACAGCGAGGCGGTATGACGACCAAACCTGAGGTGTTGAGCCGTATCGAAGCAACCTTCAGCCAGCTCACCCCGAGCGAAAAGCGGGTGGCAAGCTGGATGCTGGCGCACGTCGGGCAGATCCCCTTTGAAACGGCAGAGAGCGTGGCGCTGGCCACGTCCACCAGCGGGATCACCGTCGGACGCTTTCTGCGCAAGCTGGGCTATCGCAACCTGGACGATGCCAAAAAAAGCCTGCGCGATCCCCACCAGCCCTGGGGCATTAACGAGCGTCTTGACTCCTGGAAACAGCAACAGCCGCTGTCAGATCGCCTTCAGCACTCCCTGTCGCTGGAGGTGGACGCCATTGCCCATGTATACCAGCTGGCGCAAAGCGAAACCTTCAGGCAGGTGGTCCAGCACCTTACCCATGCCGACGCCGTCTTCGTGCTGGGGATCCAGTCCACGCGCGGGATCGCCAATGCATTCTTCAGCCATCTGGAATATCTGCGCCCGCGGGTGAGTTATTCCGAGGGGCTCTCCGGCAGCTGGGTGGAGTCGCTTAACTCCGGCTTTGCAAACCCGTATATCGTGCTGACGGATACCCGCGCCTACTCCGCCATTGCCCGTCAGTACTGCCGCGTGGCGAGTGAAAAAGGCCTGTCGATGGCGCTGATCACCGATATCTGGTGCCCGTGGGCGCGGGATTACCCGATTGATTTACTCCAGGTGAAGACCGATACCGGCCATTTCTGGGATTCGCTGGCGCCGGTGAGCTGTCTGTTCAACCTGCTGCTGTCGGGCGTTGTGGAGGCGCTGGGGGATGCGCTGCCGGAGCGTCTGGCAATCAACCGACAACTACAACAAGAGTTTGGTCAATTTGAACGCTAAAGGAGCGGAGCTATGCCTGAAGAGAGTCAATTGATTGATGTGGCGAAAACCTTTCCCACGCTGCATATCGATCTGAAATACGCGACCGCCGATAACATTACCGGCCGCCCGATCTACCAGCACGCCGCGTGCCTGCTGCATACGGATGCCGCCACCGCGCTGGCGAAATCGATCAGCATCGCCGCGCTGGCGGGTCTGAAACTGGTGGTTTACGACGCCTACCGCCCCCAGCAGGCGCAGGCGCAACTCTGGGATGCCTGCCCCAATCCGGAATACGTGGTGGATGTCGCCATTGGCTCTAACCACAGCCGGGGCACCGCCATTGACGTCACGCTGATGGATGAACACGACAACGTGCTGGATATGGGCGCCGGGTTTGACGAAATGCACGACCGGTCTCATGCCTGGCACCCTTCCGTTCCGCCTGAGGCGCAGCGTAATCGTCTGCTCCTGAACGCCGTGATGTCCGGCGGCGGTTTTGTGGGCATCAGCAGTGAGTGGTGGCATTTCGAACTGCCGAACGCCGCCAGCTATCCGCTGTTAGATGACCAGTTCGCCTGTTATCCGACCACACACTCACTGTAATTCTGGAGCCCGGCCATGAAAACAACGCTGCTTACTACCCTGATTGCCGCTACGCTCGCCCTGAGCGCCCCACTCGCGCTGGCGGCGGTGCCAAAAGATATGCTGGTGATTGGCAAAGCTGCCGATCCGCAAACGCTGGATCCGGCGGTCACTATTGATAACAACGACTGGACGGTGACCTACCCTTCGTACCAGCGTCTGGTGAAATACAAGCCTGGCACCACGGAGGTGGAAGGCGATTTGTCGACGGGCTGGAAGGCGTCAGACGACCAGAAGGAGTGGATGTTCACCCTCGCGGATAATGCAAAATTTTCCGACGGCACGCCGGTGACCGCCGAAGCGGTCAAGCTGTCGTTTGAACGTCTGCTGAAAATCAACCAGGGGCCGTCTGAAGCGTTTCCGAAAGATTTGAAAGTGGACGCGGTGGATGCGCATACGGTGAAATTCACCCTCAGCCAGCCGTTTGCCCCGTTCCTCTACACGCTGGCCAATGACGGCGCGTCGATCGTCAACCCGGCGGTGCTGAAAGCCAATGCCGCCGACGATGCGCGCGGTTTCCTGGCGCAAAACACCGCGGGTTCCGGCCCGTTTATGCTGAAAAGCTGGCGGAAAGGTCAACAGCTGGTGATGGTGCCCAACCCACACTGGCCGGGCGAAAAACCGCACTTTAAGCGCGTCTCGGTGAAGATTATCGGTGAAAGCGCCTCGCGTCGCCTGCAACTTTCCCGTGGCGATCTGGATATCGCCGACGCCCTGCCGGTGGATCAGCTCGCCGCCCTGAAGCAGGAAGGCAAAGTGGCCGTGGCGGAATACCCGTCCCTGCGGGTGACCTACCTCTATCTGAACAACAGTAAGCCTCCGATGAATCAGGTGGATTTGCGCCGCGCGGTCTCCTGGGCCACCGATTATCAGGGAATGGTGAAAGGCATTCTAAGCGGGAACGGCAAGCAGATGCGCGGCCCGATCCCGGAAGGCATGTGGGGCTTTGATGCGAACGCCATGCAGTACAGCTTTGACGAGGCGAAAGCCAAAGCAGCGCTGGAGAAGGTCAACGATAAACCCGCCAGCCTGACGTTCCTCTACTCCGATAACGACCCGAACTGGGAGCCTATCGCCCTCTCCACGCAGGCGAGTCTGAGCAAGCTCGGAATCAACGTCAAGCTGGAGAAACTGGCGAACGCCACCATGCGCGACCGCGTCGGCAAAGGTGATTATGACATTGCGATTGGTAACTGGAGTCCGGACTTCGCTGACCCGTATATGTTCATGAACTACTGGTTCGAATCGGACAAAAAAGGGCTGCCGGGCAACCGCTCATTCTATGAGAACAAAGAGGTCGATGCCTTGTTGCAGGCGGCACTGAAAACTACCGATCAGGCGGAACGCACCAAAGATTACCAGCAGGCGCAGAAAGTGGTGATTGACGAAGCGGCTTACATTTATCTGTTCCAGAAGAACTACCAGCTGGCGATGAACAAAGAGGTCAAAGGCTTCACCTTTAATCCGATGCTTGAGCAGGTCTTTAACATCGCCACCATGAGTAAGTAACGGCCCACGCCGGGGGGAAGTGTATGACGTTCTGGAGCATTGTGCGCCAGCGCTGCTGGGGGTTAATCCTGGTGGTGGCCGGTGTCTGTATTATTACTTTTATTATTTCACACCTGATCCCCGGCGATCCGGCCCGCCTGCTGGCCGGTGACCGCGCCAGCGATGACATCGTGCAAGGCATCCGCCAGCAGCTGGGGCTGGATCAACCGCTCTACATTCAGTTTGGCCGCTATGTTGAGGCGCTGGCGCACGGCGATTTGGGCACGTCCATTCGCACCGGTCGCCCCGTTGCGGAAGATTTGAAAGCCTTTTTCCCCGCCACGCTGGAGCTGGCCTTCTGCTCTTTGCTGCTGGCGCTGGTGATTGGCGTACCGCTGGGCATTTTATCGGCGGTGTACCGTAACCGCTGGCTGGATCACCTGGTGCGGCTGATGGCGATGACGGGCATTTCGACGCCTGCCTTCTGGCTGGGACTGGGGGTCATCGTTCTGTTCTACGGGCAGCTGCAAATTCTGCCCGGCGGCGGCAGGCTGGACGACTGGCTCGATCCCCCCGCCCACGTTACCGGGTTTTATCTGCTGGACGCCCTGCTGGAAGGCAACGGCGAGGTGTTTTTTAACGCCCTACAGCACCTGATTTTACCCTCCCTGACGCTGGCTTTTGTCCATCTGGGGATCGTAGCGCGTCAGGTACGTTCCGCGATGCTGGAGCAGCTGAGCGAGGATTACATTCGTACCGCCCGCGCAAGCGGGTTGCCGGGCTGGTACATCGTGCTGCGCTATGCCTTACCCAACGCCATGATCCCCTCCATTACCGTGCTCGGGCTGGCGCTGGGCGATCTGCTGTACGGGGCAGTCCTCACCGAAACCGTGTTTGCCTGGCCGGGGATGGGCGCCTGGGTGGTGACCTCCATTCAGGCGCTGGACTTCCCTGCCGTCATGGGCTTTGCGGTCGTGGTGTCGCTGGCCTATGTCTTCGTTAATCTGGTGGTCGATCTGCTGTATCTGTGGATTGACCCACGAATCGGGCGCGGAGGTGCCGAATGATGTTAACTCAGGAAACGCCCGTCCCCGTCAGCACCGCTAAACAGCGCATCAACTGGGCAAAGCTGTTCTGGATGTTGCGCAAAAGCCCGCTCACGCTGATCGGCGGAGTCATTATGATCGTGATGCTGCTGATGATGGTGGTCTCGCCGTGGATCGTCCCGCACGATCCGAACGCGCTGGATCTGACCGCCCGCTTGCAGGCGCCTTCGGCCCAGCACTGGTTTGGTACCGATGAGGTTGGACGGGATCTGTTCAGCCGCGTGCTGGTGGGCAGCCAGCAGTCCATCACGGCGGGGCTGGCGGTGGTGGTGATTGCGGGCGGCATCGGTTCGCTGCTTGGCTGTTTGTCCGGCGTACTCGGCGGACGCGGCGACGCCATCATCATGCGCATCATGGACATTATGCTCTCCATCCCCTCGCTGGTGCTGACCATGGCGCTGGCCGCCGCGCTTGGCCCAAGCCTGTTTAACGCGATGCTGGCGATTGCGATCGTGCGTATTCCGTTTTACGTGCGGCTGGCACGTGGCCAGACGCTGGTGGTGCGCCAGTTCACCTACGTGCAGGCCGCCCGCACCTTTGGCGCATCGCGCTGGCACCTGATCAGCTGGCATATCCTGCGTAACGCCCTGCCGCCGCTGATCGTGCAGGCGTCGCTGGATATCGGCAGCGCCATTCTGATGGCCGCCACGCTGGGCTTTATTGGGTTAGGCGCGCAGCAGCCCACCGCCGAATGGGGCGCGATGGTAGCCGTCGGGCGTAACTACGTGCTTGACCAGTGGTGGTATTGCGCGTTCCCGGGGGCGGCCATTTTGATCACGGCGGTCGGGTTTAATCTGTTTGGCGATGGTCTTCGCGACCTGCTGGATCCCAAATCAGGAGGGAAGCAGTCATGAGTGATTCCGTATTATCGATTGAAGATTTGCACCTGAGCTTCCCCATTTTTCGCGGCGATGTACATGCGCTCAACCACGTTTCGCTGGAGATTGGCCGGGGTGAAATTGTCGGCGTAGTGGGCGAATCGGGTTCGGGAAAATCGGTCACCGCGATGCTGGCGATGCGCCTGCTGCCGGAAGGCAGTTACCATGTTCACCATGGCCGGGTGACGCTGCTCGGGGAAGATGTGCTGAACGCATCGGAAAAACAGCTTCGCCAGTGGCGCGGCGCCAGGGTGGCGATGATTTTTCAGGAGCCAATGACGGCGCTCAACCCCACGCGCCGGATTGGCAGGCAGATGGTGGAGGTGATCCGCCAGCATCAGTCGCTTTCCCGCCGCGACGCGCAGCAGAAGGCGATCGCCCTGCTGGGCGAGATGCAAATCCCGGACGCGGCGCAGGTGATGGATCGCTATCCGTTTGAGCTTTCCGGCGGTATGCGCCAGCGGGTGATGATCGCCCTTGCCTTCTCCTGCGAGCCGGAGCTGATCATCGCCGATGAACCCACCACCGCGCTGGATGTGACCGTTCAGCGCCAGGTGCTACGGCTGTTGAAACATAAAGCGCGCGCCAGCGGGACGTCGGTGCTGTTTATCAGTCACGATATGGCGGTCGTCTCGCAGCTTTGTGACCGGATGTACGTCATGTACGCAGGCAGCGTGATCGAAAGCGGCAGCACGCAGACCTTGATTCACCATCCTGTACACCCCTATTCGATCGGCCTGCTGCGGTGTGCCCCGGAAAATGGTGAACCGCGCGAGATCCTCCCGGCTATTCCCGGCACGGTGCCTAACCTCAGCCACCTCCCGCGCGGATGTGCCTTTCGCGAACGCTGTTTTGCTGCCGGTGCGAAATGCAGCGAAACGCCGCGCTTAATTTCCACGGGCGCAGAAGGCCAGCAGGCTGCCTGCTGGTACCCACAACAGGAGAAACGCCATGTCTGAGGTACTGCTGGAACTGGACAGCGTGCATGTGAATTTTCCTGCACGCAAAAACTGGCTGGGGCGCGTGACGGAGCAGGTGCACGCTCTGAACGGCATGGATCTCCGGATCCATCGCGGCGAAACGCTGGGCGTGGTGGGGGAATCAGGCTGTGGGAAAAGCACGCTGGCGCAGCTGTTGATGGGCATGCTCAAACCGAGTACCGGTGCGTGTCAGCGCGCGAATGCGGCAGGCGGTATGCAGATGGTATTTCAGGACCCGCTCTCGTCCCTCGATCCGCGTTTACCCGTCTGGCGCATCATCACCGAGCCGGTGTGGATCCAGCAACGCCGCAGCGAACGGGAGCGTCGCCAGCTGGCTGGGACGCTGGCGCAGCAGGTGGGCATTCGAGCGGAATATCTTGACCGTCTGCCGCATGCGTTTTCCGGCGGACAGCGTCAGCGCATCGCTATCGCCCGGGCGCTCTCTTCGGATCCGGACATCATCGTGCTGGATGAACCCACCAGCGCGCTGGATATTTCCGTCCAGGCGCAGATCCTCAATTTGCTGGTTGCCCTGCAACAGCAGCGCAATCTGACCTACGTGCTGATCTCGCACAACGTCTCGGTGGTCCGGCACATGAGTGACCGGGTGGCGGTGATGTATCTGGGGCAGATTGTGGAGCTGGGTCCGGCGGACCAGGTGCTGGGACAGCCGCGGCATCCGTATACGCAGCTGCTGCTTGACTCCGTTCCCCGTACCGGAGAACCGCTGGACGAAGAGCTGGCATTACGCAAAACCGATCTCCCCGGTAATCGCCACCTGCCCGATGGGTGCTATTTTCGCGACCGCTGCCCGCTGGCAACAGAGGGGTGCGAACGGCCGCAGCCGCTTCAGCCCGCAGAGGGAGGCCGAAGCGTACGCTGCTGGCGTAACCGCTAGATTTGCGCCATCCCGCCATCGACAAACAGCTCCGTGGCGTTTATAAAGCTGGCGGCATCGGATGCCAGAAACGCCACGGCTTTCCCGACTTCACCCGGCGCGCCCAGGCGACCCAGCGGCACCTGGGCCGCCAGCGCGTCGTATAATCCCTGACGCTGTTCTTCGGGAACCAGATCGCCAAGACCGGGCGTTTTCACGGGGCCAGGGCTGACGACGTTGACGCGTATCCCGCGGCCCTGTAAGTCCAGCGCCCAGGAGCGGGCAAAGTTACGCACGGCGGCTTTACTGGCGCTGTAGACGCTGAAATTCGCCGTCCCCTTAATCGAAACCGTCGATCCGGTGAGGATAATGGATGAACTAGAGGAGAGCAGCGGCAGCGCTTTCTGGACGGTGAACAGCACGCCGCGCACGTTGGTGGCAAAAATCCGGTCAAACTGCTCTTCGGTGATGGCGCCCAGCGGCAGCATGTCGCCGCCTCCGGCGTTGGCGAACAGAATATCGAGTCGTCCTTCTTCTTTAGCAATCTGCGCGTAAACCGCATCCAGATCGGCCATTCTGGAGACGTCAGCGCGGATAGCTACCGCCGCGGCGCCAATGTCTGCCCGCGCGGAATCCAGTTCGGCCTGACGACGTCCGGTGATATAGACCTTCGCTCCCTGCGCCGCCAGCTCCTGTGCCGTTGCGAGACCAATACCGGTGCTGCCGCCGGTCACCAGAGCGATTTTTCCTGCAAGCGTTGTATTCATACTCATAACCTTCTGTTGTGATGTAAAAGAGGAGCGTTTGCCCGCGTCAGGCAGACTTTAGTCCTTGCGGGATTAGCGATAAACGGGCAAAAATGAAAATGAATTTTCACAGCAGGAAATAATCAGAGGAGATCTGTGTGGATCAGCTAATGGCAATGCGCGCCTTTACGCGGGTGGTTGAATCCGGAAGCTTTACCCGAGCGGCAGACTCCCTGAACATGCCGATAGCCACGCTGAGCAAGCTGGTAAAATCACTTGAAGCGCACCTGGAAACACGGCTGCTGCATCGCACTACGCGCCGGGTGGTCACGACGGCAGAAGGCATGGAATACTACGAGAAAGTGCTGCGGGTATTAATTGATATAGAGGACATTGATACCGCCTTTCGCGCATCGTGCTGCACGCCAAAAGGCCATTTGCGTATCGACGTGGGAGGCTCAACCGCCCGGGACGTGTTGATACCCCTGCTGCCGGATTTTTTTCAGCGCTACCCGGACCTGCGCATCAGCCTGGGGGTAGCCGATCGTCCGGTAGATTTAATCAGTGGAAACGTAGACTGCGTGATTCGCGGCGGCCCGCTGGATGACTCTTCGCTTATCGCCCGGCATATCGGTGACGCCCGGATGATCGCCTGCGCGACGCCGGGCTATCTTAAGACTCACGGCATCCCTGCCTACCCGCAGGAGCTGCGCAACGGCCATAAGCTGATAAGCTACCTTTCCCCCGTTACCGGACGCGCATTCCCGTTTCGGTTCCTCGAGCGAGGTGAACCGCTGGAGATCAGCGTTCCGCACCATCTTGGAGTCAATGAAAGCAACGCACACCTGGCCGCAGCGCTGGCGGGTTTAGGGATTATTCAGACGTTTGGCTATGCTGCGAGAGCGCATCTGAAAACGGGTGCGCTGGTAGAGATCCTGAGCGACTGGCGTCCTAAGGCGTATCCTTTTCACGTGGTCTATCCACAGAGTCGGCATTTAACGCATCGCCTGAGAGTGTTTATTGCGTGGCTTGCCGAGGTCTTCCCTGCGGCGGTAAAAGGTTAGCCGGGCATTTGCCCGGCCTGATATCAGTTCAGTTTGTAATCCAGCGTAATTTCCGCTTTCAACAGCTGCGAAACCGGGCAACCCGCCTTCGCTTTCTGAATAATGCCGTCGAACTGCTGTGGATCAATACCCGGGACCGTCACCTTGCTTTGCAGCGCCACTTTACTGATGGCAAAACCGCTGTCGGTTTTATCCAGCGAGACATCCGCCGTGGTATCGATGGAATCAGCGGTGTAACCCGCTTCACCCAGCATCAGCGACAGGGCCATAGAGAAACAGGCCGCATGCGCTGCACCAATCAGCTCTTCCGGGTTGGTCCCTTTTTCGCCCTCGAAGCGGGTGTTAAAGCCGTAAGGTTGCTGGTTAAGGACGCCACTCTCTGTTGAAACCGTCCCTTTCCCGCGTTTGATGTCGCCAGACCAGTGTGCTGAACCGTGCTTATGAATCGTCATTCTTGCTCTCCTTTTGGCTTACAAAGGGATAAGTATAGGACGCATAATCCATTTTGCGTGGAAGACAGATTAGTCCGAGCGCGTGGCAAGGTGGTTTGCCAGCGCGTCGAGGAACACACGCTGCGCCGCAGGTTGGTAGTCACGCGACTGATAAATGCCAAAAATACCAATCGGTTTTGGTGTAAAGGCGCTGAGCACCGGCACCAGGCTACCCTGCCTTAGTGCCGCGTCGGCCTCGCGCTCGGGCAGCATGGCAATACCACAGTGGTTTATCGCCGCCTCCATCAGCAGAGACGAAATGCTGGCGCTGAGATTGCCGCTGACCGCCGTCGTAACCGGCTCCCCTTCGGGCGATAAAAAACGCCACGACTGACCGGCAAAAAAGCTGTAATGCAGGCAGTTGTGCCGGGCTAAATCCTCCAGCTGCTCTGGAACACCCCGGCTGGCGAGGTAGAGCGGCGAAGCGCAAAGCACGGACCGACACTCTCCCAGTCGGCGGGCGATCATGCCCGGCTCGGGGTTATCGGTGATACGGATCGCCACGTCAATTCGCTCCCCAACCAGGCTCACCGGATGGTTATTCACATCCAGCTCAATGCGCAGCTGCGGGTAACTCTGCAACAGATCCGGCAGCACCGGAGCGATAATCTGCATCGCGGTAAAATGCGCGCAGGCGACACGCAGGGTGCCTGAGGGGGATTCCTTCACGGACTGATCTTCGATTTCCTGAGAAATTTGCGAGAGCGTGCGTGTCTTTTGCAGCACCTTCTCCCCCGCCGCCGTCAGCGTCAGCTTGCGGGTGGAACGGTTTACCAGCCGCGCACCGGCCCACTTCTCCATCTGCTCCAGATAACGGCTCACCATCGGGCGGGAGATCCCCAGCGCCCGCGCCGCCGCGCTTAAACTCCCCAGCTCACAGATGCGGTTGTACACCTGGGCGGCAATAACGCGATCCATTCTGACCTCCATTTGCTCGATTTATGAAACTAAGCATCTCCTGTTTCAGGAATTCTGGCAAATGCAGAGATCCGTACAATAGAGACTTTCCTGAAGAACAGAGACATAACCATGACAATCGCCCGCCTTGCTTTGCTGACCACCCTTTTCACTCCGGCCGTCTTTGCCGCGCCGTTAACCATTGATACGTACAACCCGCAGGAAAAAGGCATTTTTGCCGTTTCTTCCACCCTGGTGTCTGGCCCGAAAGAGGCGGTGCTGTTTGACGCGCAGTTCAGCGTGAAAGATGGCGAAGCGCTGGTAGAAAAAATCCGCCACAGCGGTAAAACGCTGAACAAAATTGTGATCACCTCCGGCGATCCGGATTTCTATTTCGGCCTGCAACCGCTGGTGAAAGCCTTCCCCAACGCCAAAGTTGTCGCCACGCAACAGGTGGTGGACCATATCAGGGCCACAAAAGACGCGAAGCTCGCCTTCTGGGGGCCGCAGATGAAAGACGGCGCGCCGACACAGCTCTACGTGCCGCAAGTGCTTGCCTCAACCACCTTTATGATTGACGGTGAGAGAGTGAATATTGAAGAGCCTGAGAGCTATGCGGCGTATGTCTGGATCCCCTCCGCAAAAACCATCCTCGGCGGCACGGGCGTCTCGTGGGGCATTCACGTCTGGACGGCGGATACCCAAACGCCGAAAAGCCGCAAACAGTGGCAGCAGACGCTGGATAGCATGGCAGCCCTTAAGCCCGAGCGCGTTATTCCTGGCCACTACCTGGGGACACCGCCAGCGGGGACCGGCGCTATCGACTTTACCCGTCGCTATCTTCAGCAGTTTGAACTGGCCCTCACGTCGCATAAAGCGTCAACCGACGTTATCAACACGATGAAAAAACAGTGGCCGAACCTGGCGGAAGTCAGCTCGCTGGAACTGAGTGCGAAAGTGAATACCGGCGAAATGAAGTGGTAATCGCCTGATTATCTCCTGCTATATTTACATTTTTTATAGCAGGAGATTAATATGCAATCGTCAGTAAGGGGCATCGACCATATCGGTATTACGGTGCCCGACATTGAAAAAGCCACCCTATTTTTTGAACGCGCTTTCGGCGCACAGGTTTTATATCATTCTGTCGATGCGGAAAGCGATAATATTGACCAGACCGCCCAACAGCACACCTTAAAATTATTGCCCGGCACTAAAATTCACGCCATCCGCATGCTCGCCATGCCTCACGGACCCGGCATAGAACTTTTCGAAATGCATGGCCCTGAACAGGGTATGCCTGCCCGCGCAAGCGACTTTGGCCTTCAGCATTTTGCTGTTTATGTTGATGATTTTGACAAGGCGATAGCTGCGTTCACCGCAGCCGGCGGGGAGATGTTTACCGAGCCAAAGCCGCTCGCGTTTCCGGATGAGCAAGGTGAAGGTAATGCTTTCTGCTACGGACAAACCCCCTGGGGTAGCATTGTGGAATTGATCTCCTGGCCGACGCCCATGCCTTATGAAAAAACGACAAATTTACGTCGCTGGAAACCCTAAATTTTATTTCTGTGCTACGGGATATGATATTTTTATTTCCAGGACGAATCTGAGCCACAACGACAAAAATATTTGCCAATCTGAATACGAATTACGATTTTGCACGCCGTAACATTAAACAGACAACGACACGGAGGCAGCATGTTTACTTATTACCCGGCACATACCACAGCAGCACAACCCGAACTCGTTAACGCGATTGCACAGGGTCTTCAGGCGGAGCACGGTGTTGTTACTGAAGATGACATTTTGATGGAACTGACCAAATGGGTGGAATCCACGGATAATGACATCCTCAGTGACATCTACCAGCAAACCATCAACTATGTGGTCAGCGGGCAAAATGCACCTTTGTAAAAACCTGCTAAGCTGGATCTGCAACCTAAGGGGTTACATTTCGTTTGCGTAAGCAAACTTGTCCTTAAAACTATCAACAGGATTGAGGAGTTAATATGAAATCGAACCGTCAGGCACGCCACATTCTGGGACTGAACTACAAGCTCTCTAACCAGCGTAAAGTGGTTATTGAAGAGGGGAGCGAAAAGCAAGTGACCCACGCCACCGGCAGGAAACGTCAGGCAGACAAGTAAGTTCCAGTACGAAATCCACAACACCATCGGTTTCCCCGGTGGTGTTTTTGTTTATGTGTTGCGGTAATTAATATTCAGCTCCTTTATAATACCGCCCGACCGCACCCCATAGCACAGGCCAGAAAGATGACAAACAGCAGTGTCAGGGACGGATCTTCTTAAAAAGAGTGAGTGACATGGACAACAAACTGAAAAAACATCGTTCCCTTTATATTCCTTACGCCGGTCCGGTTTTACTGGAATTCCCCCTTCTGAACAAAGGCAGCGCCTTCAGCATGGAAGAGCGCAGCAGCTTTAACCTGCTGGGACTCCTGCCAGAAGTGGTTGAAACCATTGAAGAACAGGCAGAACGTGCCTGGATCCAGTATCAGGGCTTTAAAACCGAAATCGATAAACACATCTACCTGCGTAATATCCAGGACACCAACGAAACCCTCTTCTACCGCCTGGTGCAGAACCATCTCGAAGAGATGATGCCCGTCATTTACACCCCAACCGTCGGCGCGGCGTGTGAACGTTTCTCAGAGATCTACCGCCGTTCCCGCGGTGTGTTCATCTCCTACCAGAACCGTCACAACATGGACGATATTCTGCAAAACGTGCCTAACCACAACATCAAAGTGATCGTGGTAACCGATGGCGAACGTATTCTGGGTCTCGGCGACCAGGGCATTGGCGGGATGGGGATCCCCATCGGTAAGCTTTCGCTGTATACCGCCTGCGGCGGAATCAGTCCGGCCTACACCCTGCCGGTGGTGCTGGACGTAGGGACCAACAACCAACAGCTGTTGAACGATCCGCTGTACATGGGCTGGCGTCACCCGCGCATTACCGACGACGAGTACTATCAGTTTGTTGATGATTTCATCCAGGCCGTGAAGCACCGCTGGCCGGACGTGCTGTTGCAGTTCGAAGACTTCGCGCAGAAAAACGCCATGCCACTACTGAACCGCTACCGCGATGAGATCTGCTCGTTCAACGATGACATTCAGGGCACCGCGGCGGTCACCGTGGGAACGCTGATTGCTGCGAGCCGTGCGGCAGGCAGCCAGCTCAGCTATCAGAAAATTGTCTTCCTGGGTGCAGGCTCCGCGGGCTGCGGCATCGCCGAGCAAATTATTGCCCAGACCCAGCGCGAAGGCTTAAGCGAAGAGCTGGCCCGCTCCCGCGTCTTTATGGTGGATCGTTTTGGCCTGCTGACCGACGGTATGCCGAACCTGCTCCCGTTCCAGACCAAACTGGTGCAGAAGCGCGAGAATCTGAAAAACTGGGATACCGACAACGAAGTGCTCTCGCTTCTTGACGTGGTGCGCAACGTGAAGCCGGACATTCTGATCGGCGTGTCCGGGCAGACCGGTCTCTTCACGGAGGAGATTATTCGCGAGATGCATAAACACTGCGAACGTCCAATCGTGATGCCGCTGTCTAACCCGACTTCACGCGTTGAGGCGACGCCGCAGGATATTATCGCCTGGACCGAAGGTAAGGCGCTGGTCGCGACCGGCAGTCCGTTTGATCCGGTGCTGTGGAAGGACAAACTCTACCCCATCGCGCAGTGCAACAACTCTTATATCTTCCCGGGAATTGGCCTGGGGGTCATCGCCTCCGGCGCGTCACGGATCACCGACGAAATGCTGATGTCCGCGAGCGAAACGCTGGCGGGTCACTCACCGCTGGTGAATAACGGTGAAGGGCTGGTACTGCCGGAGCTGAAGGACATTCACAAAGTGTCCCGCGCTATTGCCTTTGCCGTTGGCAAAATGGCGCAGCAGCAAGGCGTCGCGGTGAAAACCTCTGCCGACGCGTTGCAGCAGGCGATTGACGATAACTTCTGGATGCCGGAATACCGTAGCTATCGTCGTACTTCGATTTAAATATTGCCCCTCACCCAGCCCTCTCCCCAAAGGGGAGAGGGTGAAAACCGCACCGGACAGTCCCCTCGCCCCTTTGGGGAGAGGGTTAGGGTGAGGGGAATATACGGCACTACCCACTAGCCAAACCCATTTTCCCCCGCTACACTCCCTTCATCCATTAACCTACTGAATATATAAGGAGGCCAATTATGCTGTACTGTGAAATTTTCAATGTTTCACATACATTTGGTGATCGCACCAGCTCAAGCGTTATCGGTATCGTGCTGCGATAACTTCCGCTTGAGCGAAGACACCAACCCCTGAAATCCCTTCTCTCGGGCTTACTGAGTTATCGTCAGCGATGTTTGACGAGGCATAAACATGCCTGTAACTCCTGGGTAAGCAACAATGAGCACTCTACTCACTGCACATTCTTTACGCGTTGATACGGCGTTCGGCACGCTCTTCGACTCTCTCTCCTTTACGTTAAAAAAAGGCGATCGCATTGGCCTGTTGGGTGATAACGGCTGCGGAAAAAGTACGCTGCTGAAAATCCTCGACGGGACGCAGTCCCCTGCCGCCGGAACCGTTTCGCTGGCGGGACATTGCCTGCTGGCGCGCGTGGAACAACATCTGCCGGAAACCCTTTATCCCCTGACTATGCTGGATGCAGTGCTGGCGCAGCTGCCTTTAGCTGAGCGCGACAGTCTGCGCTGGAAAGCCGAGACGCTGCTGGCCGGGATGGGCTTTACGGTGCAGGAAACCCTGTTGCAGTCCGCCACGCTGAGCGGCGGTCAGCATACGCGTTTGCTGCTGGCACGAGCGTTGATAAACGATCCGGATCTGCTGCTGCTGGACGAACCGAGCAACCACCTCGATTTGCCGACCCTGCTGTGGCTGGAGCAGTTTTTACAAAACTGGTCCGGCAGCTTTGTGCTGGTCTCACACGACAGGCAGTTGCTGGACGCGGTAACCAACGGCAGCTGGTTCCTGCGCGATAAGACGCTGCACGCCTTCGCCCTTCCCTGCACTGCCGCCCGTCAGGCGCTCGACGCGAAAGACGAAAGCGATGCGCTACGCCATAAGGCAGAGCAAAAAGAGATCGACCGCGTAACGGCCAGCGCCAGACGTCTCGCGACCTGGGGCAAGGTCTACGACAACGAAGATCTCTCCCGGAAGGCTAAGCAGATGGAAAAACAGGTCGAACGGCTGAAAGAGAGCCAGACGGAACTGACGGCGGGAAGCCAGTGGACCTTAACCCTGCGCGGGGACGCGCTTCGGGCTGACCGCCTGCTGGAAATGACCCACCTCGGCGTACCCCCTGCGCCGGGTTTGCCAGACCTGTTTACGCTCGACAGCGCCCGGCTGAAAAGCGGCGATCGCGTGGCGATTGTGGGACGTAACGGCTGTGGTAAATCGTCGCTGCTGAGGCTTATCTGGCGTCATTTTCGCGACGAGATCGCGGACGACCGGCTTAAGCGTCACCCGCGCGTCTCGCCCGGCTACTACGATCAGACCCTGCACCAGTTGCCGGACGATGCGGCGCTACTTGATGCGCTGGAGCCTTTCGCGCCAGATCCGCAGACCCGCAAAATGGCGCTCATCAGTGCCGGGTTCCCATGGGCGCGTCACGGGCAAAAAGTCAGTACGTTGAGCGGCGGGGAACGTTCGCGCCTGCTGTTTGTCGGCCTGACGCTTGCCCGCTATAGTCTGCTGATGCTCGATGAACCGACCAACCACCTCGACATGGAAGGCAAAGAGGCGCTGGCAGAAACACTGCAACAGTTTGAAGGCGGCGTGCTGCTGGTGAGCCACGATCGTCAGTTAATTCGTCAGAGTTGCAACCGTTTCTGGCTGATTGAGGACGGCAGGCTGAGCGAATGGCACGATGCGGAGGCGATGTTTGAACGCCTGCGTGAGGGCACCGGTCCGGTTGTACCTGAGGCGTCGAAGGCCGCATCAACGCCACCATCTGCGGCGTCTGACGATCTGCTTGAACGCCTGGTTGCCCTCGAAACGCTGCTGGAAGAGGATTTGGCGCGCAAGCCAAAACACCAAAAACCGCAGTTGCAGGCACAATGGCGAAAAGAGATCGAGGTGATAGAAGCGCAGCTGTAAATCTGAGCCCGGCGGTGATATCGCCGGGCCAGTGTTTTTCACCCCTGTTTATGGGTGATACACCCTTTTCTTAATCCGAAAATGCATTAATTAATGACATTATGTTGCCGTTTCCTTGCATTACAGCGCCAAAGTATTAATCCTTAATGGGTAATTAGACCTGCTATGCAGATACTCATCATGAAAGGAGAAACATATGAAGGCTGCTGTTGTCACTCAGGATCATCAGGTTAACGTCACAGAAAAAACCTTACGCGCGCTCAAGCATGGTGAAGCGCTGCTGAAGATGGAGTGCTGTGGCGTTTGCCATACCGATCTCCATGTTAAAAACGGCGATTTTGGCGACAAGACCGGGGTGATCCTCGGCCACGAAGGGATTGGTATCGTCAAAGAGATTGGTCCTGGCGTCACGTCGCTAAAAGTAGGCGATCGTGCAAGCGTGGCGTGGTTCTTCGAAGGCTGTGGCCACTGTGAATATTGTAATACAGGCAACGAAACGCTGTGCCGTGACGTGAAAAACGCGGGTTACTCCGTTGACGGCGGCATGGCGGAAGAGTGCATCGTAACCGCGGATTACGCGGTTAAAGTCCCGGACGGACTGGACTCTGCGGCGGCCAGCAGCATCACCTGCGCCGGGGTCACTACCTACAAAGCGGTAAAAGTCTCTGACATCAAACCCGGCCAGTGGATTGCGATCTATGGCCTGGGCGGTCTGGGCAACCTCGCGCTGCAATACGCCAAAAATGTCTTCAATGCGAAAGTTATAGCCATTGACGTGAATGACGAGCAGCTGAAGCTCGCTGCCAGCATGGGCGCAGACTTAACCGTGAACTCCCGCAGTGAAGATGCGGCAAAAGTGATTCAGGAGAAAACCGGCGGCGCGCATGCGGCAGTGGTGACGGCGGTGGCGAAAGCGGCCTTCAACTCTGCCGTTGACGCGGTGCGAGCCGGTGGCCGCGTGGTGGCTGTAGGCCTGCCGCCGGAAGCGATGAGCCTGGATATTCCACGTCTGGTTCTGGATGGGATTCAGGTAGTGGGTTCCCTGGTGGGTACCCGTCAGGATCTGCTCGAAGCCTTCCAGTTTGCGGCTGAAGGTAAGGTGAAACCGAAAGTTACAATGCGCCCACTGGAAGATATCAACGCTATCTTCAAAGAGATGGAACAGGGCCAGATCCGTGGCCGTATGGTGATTGATTTACGTTCTTAACCGCGAGGGTCTCCCCGGTGAAGGGTGTGGAGACCCAAAAGGCGACATCAGGCCAACGCGCGCGCGTTGGCCTGACGCTTTTTGGCACATAAATAACCATACATCAGCAGAGAGGTCATCGCAGAGAAGGATAAAATCGCGGCCGGCAGCGTGACATAGCTCCAGCTAAAGCCGAGCGTAATCATCAATCCACCGAAATAAGCGCCAATTGCGCTGCCGAGGTTAAACGCCATTTGCCCGCCTGCGGCCCCCAGCATCTCGCCGCCTTTCGCATTTTGCAGCAGCAGAATTTGCAGCGGCGCAGAGAGCGCAAACAGCCCGGCGCAGCAGACGAATCCCATCACCAGTGAAGCTGTTTTAAGCTCGCCAAATGCGAACAACGCCAGCAGGGAAGCCACAATCACCAGGTCGGTGGTGGCAGCAATGCGCAGTGGACTAAAGCGCGACGACAGCTTGCCGCTGAACACATTACCCAGCACCATGCCCAGCCCCATCAGCATCATGATCGCGGTCATGACGCCCTCGGAGAAGCCTGACACGTTGACCATAAACGGCTTCACGAAGCTAAACCAGGCAAACACCCCGGCATTGCCAAACATCGTAGCGGCAAAAATCAGCCACGGTTCCGGTTTCTTCAGGAAGTGGAATTGTTCGGCCAGCCGGGTGGTTGTCGTGTCGCGAATGTCTGGCACCCACAGCAGAACAGAGAGGATCACCAGCGCATCAAAGACCGCAATTAAGAAAAAGGTATAACGCCAGTTAAATTCGTGTCCGAGCCATGTTCCGAGCGGAACGCCAAGCAGGTTGGCAACGGTCATCCCGGCAATCATCCCGGCCACAGCGACCGTCACTTTACCCGGCGGTGCGATTTTTGACAGGATTATCGCCCCCACACCGAAAATCGCGCCATGCGGGAAACCAGAGATTAAGCGCCCCGCCGCCAGCCCCACGTAGGAGTCAGAGAAGGTAAAGAGCGCGTTTCCGACAACGCACATCGCCACCAGAAAAAGCAGGGTTGTTTTCAGCGAGAATTTGCTGGAGAACAGCGCCACAATCGGCGCGCCGATCACCACGCCAAAAGCGTAAAACGAAATCATATTTCCGGCGGAGGGAATCGAAATTCCCGTATCGTGAGCCAGCTCTGTCAGCACACCCATGATGCCAAATTCAGCCATCCCCAGGCCAAAGGTACCCAGTGCTAACGAAAAAATTGTCTTTTTCATACCGCGACCACTGTTGAAAAATATGCAGCGTGCATTATTGATTAAACTTGTATGGTGAGCCAGTTCAAATCAACTTTCTGACACATTAATCCATTCATTCAGGTCGATTACACTCTTAATACGGCCTCGATCCCGCGACCGGACACAAAGGGAGACCCACCATGGTCAGTAAGAAGAAAACCCGTGTTGATGATGTCGCAAAAAATGCGCCACTCAAAACCAAAGCGTACGAAGAAGAGCTTCGCCGCCTCCATGTTGAACTGGTTAAGCTCCAGCAATGGGTGGTCGCCAAAGGGTTAAAGGTCTGTATTGTTTTTGAAGGGCGAGACGGCGCCGGTAAGGGCGGTACTATCAAAGCGATCACCGAGCGCGTCAGCCCTCGGGTGTTCCGCGTGGTTGCGCTACCGGCCCCGACCGATAAAGAGAAAAGTCAGCTCTATTTTCAGCGTTACGTTTCCCATCTGCCCTCTGCCGGTGAAATCGTCATTTTCGACCGCAGCTGGTACAACCGCGCTGGGGTGGAAAAAGTCATGGGGTTCTGTACCGAAGAGCAGGTCGAAAAATTTCTTGATGGAACGCCAGTGATGGAAAAAGCGATGGTCGATGCCGGGATCATCCTGTTGAAGTACTGGCTTGAGGTAACGCCGAAAGAGCAGGAGCGCCGCCTGCGCGATCGCATTAATGATGGTCGCAAGATCTGGAAACTGTCTCCAATGGACATTAAATCTTTCAATCTGTGGGATGAATATACCCTCGCCCGCGACGCGATGTTTAAAGCGACCGATACCGCCTGGGCGCCGTGGTTTGTGGCGCGTTCAGAAGATAAAAAACGGGTGCGGCTGAATATTATTTCGCATCTGCTTTCCCAAATCCCCTATAAAGAAATTCACGTAGACAAGGTGGATTTACCGAAACGCAAGATCGGTAAAGTGAAGCCTACAAAATATCCCTTCCGGTATGTTGCGGAGCGGTTTTGATATTACTGGAATACGGCTCGCATAATGTAGATAACCAGGGGAAACAGTATTGTTTTTTGTTGGCTGCGGTTGATAATGGCCGCACCAACAAAGGAGAAAACATGAAACCTAATCGTTCAGAAACGTGCGGCAGAACAGAGCACCGCATGGCAAAAAGACCTCGCCCAGACACAACGGCAGCAGAGCGAGCGCGCCAGCGTCAACAGGATCAAAATTTCATCAAAGCTATGAATGAGTTAACGGCCAAAGCCGGGCTATTGTCGGATGACCCTTGCTTCGGAGGGCTTTGATGTGTTTTCAGTTTGACGTTTATCGCAATCCATCAGACAGAACGCGTGAATATCAGCCCTACTTTATGATTATTCAACAAGATTATTATGAGGACTTATCAACGAGATTTATTGTACCGTTAAGCTATCACAATCATTTAAGAGGTTATTTAAACGCTGCAACGCCACTGGTAAATAGCGCAGCGCCGCCGGACAATGCCGACGGCGCCAGGTTTACTTCAACCCTTCCGAACTCTCTTTTTGCGCTTCAAGACGCTCAACGTCCCGGTACCAGCGCGGATGGTGTTTTTGCGCCCAGCGGCGGCTCACCTTCCCTTCAATCATGCCTTTAATCGACCCCTTCACCCAGAATGCCATATACATATGGATCAGGATGGCGTGGATCAGAATAATGGCCGAGGTCGCGTGGATCAGCAGCGCGTAGCGCACCACCTGAATCGGGAAGTATTGGGCAAAATACGGACGCCAGATGATCACTCCGGTCACCAGCAGCACAAAAATCATGCTCATGATGGTCCAGAACATCATCTTCTGTCCGGCGTTGTATTTGCCCACCTTCGCAACTTTATGCTCGTTGCCTTTCAGAACCTCAACAATTCCCTTCAGCCATGGAATATCCTGCTTGTCAGGAATGTTGTGATGAACGAAACGCACAAACATAAACATCAGCACCACGAAAATCAGCACGCCGAAGAACGGATGCAAAATGCGCCCCATCTGCGGTGTCCCGAAGGTTTCCGTCAGCCACTGTAGCGTCGGGAAGAAGAACGAAATGCCGGATACCGCCACCAGGAAGAAGCAGATGACCACCGTCCAGTGACAGGCGCGATCGACAAATTTTGTGCGCACTATCATTTTCGACTTACTCATGATGCTCCTCCTCGTCGTCATCCACCTCTTTATTCGGCCCGATACCGATGTAGTGATAAATCAGCCCGGCAAAGGTGGCGATAAAGCCCGCTGCTGAAAGCGGTTTGAGCGCCCCTTTCCAGAGATTGATGGAGGTATCGATCGCCGGATCTTTCGGCAGATTGTGATACAGCTCCGGCTGGTCATTGTGGTGCAGAACATACATGACGTGCGTACCGCCCACGCCCTGCGGGTTATAAATCCCTGCCTTGTCATAGCCGCGCGCTTTGAGCTTATCCACCCGCTGCTGCGCCACTTCCAGCATCTCTTTTTTGCTGCCGAAGTGGATCGCCCCGGTCGGACAGGTTTTTACGCAGGCAGGCTCCTGGCCGACGCTGACGCGATCGACACACAGCGTGCATTTATAGACCCGATTATCCTCTTTATTGAGACGCGGGATATTAAACGGACAGCCTGCGATGCAGTACCCGCAACCGATACAGTTATCCTGCTGGAAGTCGACAATCCCGTTGGCGTACTGAATGATTGCGCCAGCAGACGGGCACGCCTTCAGGCAGCCCGGATCTTCACAGTGCATACAGCCGTCTTTGCGGATCAGCCACTCCAGTTTGCCGTTCTGGTCGGTTTCGCTAAAGCGCATCACCGTCCAGGTTTTAGCGCTCAGATCAGCCGGATTATCGTAAACGCCAACGCAGTGCCCCACCTCGTCGCGGATATCGTTCCACTCCGAACAGGCCACCTGGCAGGCTTTACAGCCCACGCAGGAGGAGACATCGATCAGCTTGGCGACTTCTGCCTTGTAATCCCGCGCGCGAGGCGCGGGAGTGATCGGGTTAGTCGCGGAGCGTTTAATAATGTCTTGTGTTTCCATCGCCATTTAATCGCTCCTTACGCTTTCTCGATGTTGACCAGAAACGCTTTGTACTCCGGCGTTTGCGAGTTGGAATCGCCGACGTTTGGCGTCAGGGTATTAGCGATGTAGCCTTTCTGCGCCACCCCTTCAAAGCCCCAGTGCAGCGGAATACCCACCGTTTCCACCTGCTGGCCGTGCACGTTCAGCGTTTGCAGACGACGGGTGACCACCGCCACCGCGCGAATAAAGCCGCGCTTGCTGCTGACCTTCACGCGATCGCCATTGGCAATGCCCTTCGCCTTCGCCAGCGTTTCGCTTATCTCCACAAACTGTTCCGGCTGCGCGATGGCGTTAAGCCGCGCGTGCTTGGTCCAGGTATGGAAATGCTCGGTCAGGCGGTAGGTCGTTCCCACATACGGGAATTTGTCTTTTTTACCTAAACGCAGCACGTCCTCTTCATAGATGCGCACCACCGGGCTGGACACCACGTTCGGGTGCAGCGGGTTAGTACCCAGCGGCGTTTCCATCGGCTCGTAGTGTTCCGGGAACGGCCCTTCCGCCAGTTTGTCGATGGCAAACAGACGTCCCAGCCCTTCCGGCTGCATGATAAACGGCCCGGTGTTGCTGCCCGGCGGGGCGGTGTTGAAGTCCGGGATATCGTTCCCCGTCCACTTCGAGCCGTTCCACTCAATCAGCATGCGTTTCGGATCCCACGGCTTACCGTTCACGTCGGCGGAGGCACGGTTGTACAGTACGCGGCGGTTCAACGGCCACGCCCATGCCCAGCCCAGGGTGTTACCGAGGCCTGACGGATCGGCGTTATCACGGTTGGCCATCTGGTTACCCTGCTCCGTCCAGCTGCCGGTGTAGATCCAGCAGGAAGAGGCCGTGGTGCCGTCGTCACGCAACAGCGCAAAGCTGTTCAGCAGCTGGCCTTTCTTCGCCACCAGATTGCCGTTGGCATCGTACAGGTCGGCCAGCGCCACGCCGTTGTTCTCTTTTGCCACCTCTTCGGACTCGGGATGATCCGGCTGCTTGTAGTTCCAGCTCATCTTCAGCAGCGGCTCAGCGCCTTTGCCACCTTCGGTGCGGTACATCTCGCGCAGGCGATGGTAAATGCCCGCCAGAATTTCGCCGTCATTACGCGCTTCGCCCGGCGCATCCTGACCTTTCCAGTGCCACTGTAGCCAGCGGCCAGAGTTGGCAATAGAACCGTCCTCTTCCGCAAAGCAGGTCGATGGCAGGCGGAACACCTCGGTCTGGATCGCTGTCGGATCGACATCGTTTGATTCACCGTGGTTTTGCCAGAAGGTAGACGTTTCGGTAACTAGCGGATCGATAACCACCATGTACTTCAGCTTGCTCAGGCTACGAACAACTTTGTTTTTATCCGGGAATGACGCCACCGGGTTAAAGCCCTGGCAGATATACCCCGTGACGGCGCCCTTATCCATCATGTTGAAATACTTGATGACATCGTAAGCCTGGTCCCATTTCGGCAACCACTCAAAGCCCCAGTCGTTCTCTTTCTGCGCCGCATCGCCGTAGAACGATTTCATCAGACTGACGGCAAACTTCGGATAGTTACTCCAGTAGTTCACCTGGTCCGGGCGCGTCGCTTTTGGCGTGTTGGCGTCAAGCCAGCTTTGCCAGTCGGTCTGTTTCTCGGACGGCAGGGTCAGGTAACCCGGCAGGCTGGTCGACAGCAGGCCGAGGTCGGTTAAGCCCTGAATGTTAGAGTGTCCGCGCAGGGCGTTCACGCCGCCACCGGCCATCCCCATGTTGCCGAGCAGCAGCTGGATCATCGCCATGGTGCGAATGTTCTGCGCGCCCACGGTATGCTGCGTCCAGCCCAGTGCGTAAAGGAACGTCGTGGTTCTGTCGGCGGCGCTGGTGGAGGCCAGCACTTCACACACTTTCAGGAAATCTGCTTTCGGTGTACCGCAGATGTTTTCCACCACGTCCGGCGTGTAGCGGGAAACGTGCTGTTTCAGCAAGTTCCACACGCAGCGCGGATCGGTCAGGGTGTCATCGCGTTTCGCGTAGCCGTTTTCATCGAACTGATAGTTCCAGGACGATTTGTCGTACTGACGTTTCCCGGCGTCATAGCCGCTGAACAGGCCATCTTCGAAGGCGAAATCTTCCCGCACCAGCAGACCGGCATTGGTGTAATGCTTAACGTATTCCGCGTTAATCTTATTGTTTTCGATCAGATACAACAGCACGCCGGAAAGGAACGTAATATCCGTACCGGAGCGGATCGGCGCATAAATATCGGCCACCGATGCCGTACGCGTAAAGCGTGGATCGACGACGATGAGCGTCGCATCGTTGTTGTTTTTCGCTTCCATCGCCCAGCGGAATCCCACCGGATGAGCTTCAGCGGCGTTACCGCCCATCACCACCACGACGTTAGCGTTTTTGATATCAACCCAGTGGTTGGTCATCGCACCGCGACCAAATGTTGGAGCAAGACTTGCTACCGTTGGTCCGTGTCAGACGCGCGCCTGGTTATCAACCGCCAGCATGCCAAGGGAGCGCACAAATTTTTGCGTCAGCATGCCGGTTTCATTACTTGCCGCAGATGCACACAGCATCCCGGTGGAGGTCCAGCGGTTTACGGTGACGCCCTGCTCGTTCTTTTCAATAAAGTTGGCGTCGCGATCCGCTTTCATCAGTTTTGCAATTCGGGAGAAGGCCTCGTCCCAGGAGATGCGCTGCCATTTGTCTGAACCCGGCGCTCGATATTCCGGGTAGCGCAGACGGTTTTCACTGTGAACATAGTCCAGCAGGCCCGCCCCTTTCGGGCAAAGCGCCCCGCGGCTCACCGGATGATCCGGGTCCCCTTCAATATGATAAATCGCTTCTTTGGCGTTCTTCGCGCCATCCCCCAGGCTATACATTAATAGCCCACAACCCACGGAGCAGTATGTGCAGGTGTTACGGATCTCTTTCGCGCGCAGCAGTTTATAGTTGCGTGCCTGAGCCAGCGCCATTTTGGGAGCAAATCCCAGCATTGCGGCTGTTGTTCCGGCCATACCGCCCGCGCAGATTTTAAAAAATTGTCTGCGACTGACGTCCATTGCTGTCCTCGTTATCTGATAAGACTTCGCGCCGCAAACTAACAGCAAAGCCCCTGTTTTTTTTGCGTCAAATCAAGGTCGCCAGTCTTCGCCCCCTTAATAGTCACTGCCGGTACGATTTTTTAATCCTTTCGGGTTAACAGGCTCTGAGAAAATTCGCCAGCTGCCGCGGATAGATGCTATAAGTTTTCCCTTTGATTTTTAAAAGACTGGCAGGGTAATGGACAGAAAAAGAGCAACGCTGATTGGTCTGGCGGCCATATTGCTGTGGAGCACCATGGTGGGTCTTATCCGCAGCGTCAGCGAGGGACTGGGCCCGGTGGGCGGCGCGGCAATGATTTACACCGTCAGCGGGCTGTTATGTCTGGTGACGGTAGGTTTTCCGGATCTTCGGCGTTTTTCCACGCGCTATCTCATTGCGGGCAGCATCCTGTTTGTCAGCTATGAGATGTGCCTGGCCCTGTCATTGGGATATGCCGCAACACGCTCGCAGGCGATTGAAGTGGGTATGGTCAATTATCTTTGGCCAAGCCTGACGATAGCATTCGCGATTTTATTCAACGGACAAAAATCTACCCTGTGGGTGATCCCGGGGCTTCTCGTCTCGCTGTTGGGCGTGTGCTGGGTTTTAGGCGGCGAAAACGGCCTGCATCTGAATGACATCATGCAAAACGTCGTCTCCAGCCCGCTAAGTTATGGGCTGGCGTTTGCCGGCGCCTTTATCTGGGCCGCCTACTGCACCGTCACCAGTAAGTATGCCAAAGGGCAAAATGGCATTACCCTGTTCGTCCTGCTGACTGCCCTGAGCCTGTGGGTTAAATATGCCGTCAGCGATCAGCCCGAAATGGTGTTCAGCGTACCGGTAGTGGTGAAGCTGTTGATGTGCGGTGTTGCCCTTGGCTTTGGCTACGCCGCATGGAATATCGGTATTCTCCACGGTAACGTGACGGTGCTTGCGGCTGTCTCTTATTTCACGCCCGTTCTTTCCGCCGCACTGGCGGCATTTTTACTCAGCTCCCCGCTTTCATTCTCATTCTGGCAAGGGGCATTAATGGTCTGCGCCGGATCGTTGCTATGCTGGTACGCCACACGCAAATAGCTTTTTATTTTTGCCGGGCACGAAATATGCCCGGCAAAAAAATTAACAATATTTTAATATGTGATCACACTCGGGAATATAATTCTTAACATTCGCGTGTGTTTATATTTCTGTATAGAGTGCAAATGTAAAGCAAGACAGTAGTGTTAATTGACATAAACTGACAACACAGGTAATTAATTCACTACCAATATTCCCGGGCTATATAGCACGAATTGCAATAGTATATTTCTGAATGTGTTTATTCAAAAACAAGCTTCTGCTCGCCGTAAAATTCATAATCACCTGTTCTAAAAGAAGTTTACACGCCTTATATTTTTTTATTCTGCGCTAATATCCGTTAGTTTCATCTAAAAACTAAAACCTTCATAAACTATGTGTAGCCATATTATCATGGTCGGTTAATAATCAATTTATGTATATATATTAATCTATTTCGGCGAGATGAGAGCAATTTATCGGATCAGGATCACACTAATTGAAATTATCTTTAATATTTTGAAACTTATTATTGAAAGCAGTCTATGGAATTTTAAAAATAGTCTGCCATTGACGATAAGCCTCGTTTAAAAATCGCTCAGGTGGCTTAGGAAATACCTAAATAAAATTATAAGGATTATTTAAGATGAAACTTAAATTAGTTGCAGTGGCAGTCACTTCCATGTTGGCAGCAGGCGTTGTTAACGCGGCTGAAGTTTTTAACAAAGACGGTAACAAACTGGATCTGTACGGCAAAGTTACGGGTCTGCACTATTTTTCTGATGATGCTGGTAGCGACGGCGACAAAACGTATGTGCGTCTTGGTTTCAAAGGTGAAACCCAGATCAACGATCAGCTGACCGGTTACGGCCAGTGGGAATATGAGTTCAAGGGCAACCGCTCTGAAAATCAGGGTGCAGACGGCAACAAAACCCGTCTGGCATTTGCTGGTCTGAAATTCGATGAGTTTGGTTCTTTCGACTACGGTCGTAACTACGGCGTTGCATACGACATCGGCGCATGGACTGACGTTCTGCCAGAATTCGGTGGCGATACCTGGACGCAGACTGACGGCTTCATGACTGGCCGTACCACTGGCGTTGCAACCTACCGTAATACCGACTTCTTCGGTCTGGTTGACGGACTGAACGTGGCGGCACAGTACCAGGGTAAAAACGACCGTGACGACATCACCGAATCCAACGGTGACGGCTGGGGTCTCTCTTCTACCTATGAATTCGACGGCTTTGGTGTGGGTGCGACCTACGCAAAATCTGACCGTACTGACCGTCAGGTTCGTGCAGCAAGCAACCTGAACGCCGGTGGCGAAAACGCAGAAGTCTGGGCTGCTGGCCTGAAGTACGATGCGAACAACATCTACCTGGCTACCACCTACTCTGAAACCCGCAACATGACGGCGTTCGGTAACGGTCACGTTGCCAACAAAGCGCAGAACTTCGAAGTTGTGGCTCAGTACCAGTTCGACTTCGGTCTGCGTCCGTCCATCGCTTACCTGAAATCCAAAGGTAAAGACATCGGTTCTTACGGCGATCAGGATCTGGTTGAATACGTTGACGTTGGCGCGAGCTACTACTTCAACAAAAACATGTCCACCTATGTTGATTACAAAATCAACCTGGTTGACGACAGCCAGTTCACCAAAGATGCCAAAGTGGCTACCGACAACATCGTGGCCGTGGGTCTGACCTACCAGTTCTAAGATGTGTTAGTGCACTCAGGCCAGCCTTTACGGCTGGCCTTTTTTATTGCTGTTGCCCGACCTTCGCCAGACTAAACCAGATACCCACCGCAAGGATCAGCAGCATGCCTCCCGCGCTGCTCAGGGCCACGCTGTGCGAGGTGATGAAGGCGGTTTTTGCCGCCATTATTACCGGCTCGGCCAGCGACGGCGTCAGCTCCTGCGCAACCTTCATCGCTTCACCGATGGACGACGAGGCTTTATCGGTAAGCGACGCGCTCAGCCCCTGCGGCAGTTCAATAGACGCCGAAAAGCTGCGGGTCAGTAGCAGACCGAAAATGGCGATCCCCAGACCGGCCCCCAACTCATAGGACATCGTTTCGATCGCGCCTGCGGCTGCCGCTTTTTCTTTCGGGGCGGCGGCCATGATCGCTGACGTCGATGCCAGCAGTGCGCTGGCGGCACTGAAGCCCAGCAGCACCATCAGGCTCCATGCCTGCCACTGTTGGGTGCTGAAATCGAGTGTCGACAGGCCGATAAAACTGACCGCGCTTAACCCCATACCCCCGGCCGCGACAATGCGTAGCCCCAGACGCCCGACCAGCACACCCGCGATCGGCCCGCTAAATCCGCTTGCCACCATCACCGGCAGCATAAATATCCCTGCTTCAAACGGCGTAAAACCATGCACGAACTGCAACTCCTGCGCCATCAGCAGTTCAAATCCCACCAGCGCAATCATGGCGGTCATTGCCATGACCACGCCGCTTAAAATGATGCGATGGCAAAACAGACGCATGTCGATCATCGGCACGCGGGCGCGCAGCTGGATACGGACGAAGATAAACAGCATCACCGCCCCGGTAAGCAGCGTACAGGCCACCATCCACGGCGACAGCACCCCTTTCAGGGCGGTTTTGGCGCTATAGACCAGCAGTAAAATGGCGACAATCAGCATAATGGCATGGCTGATATTGAGCGGCTGTTCGGGACGCCCCTGCTGAGCAGGCACAAAGCGCGCAGCAAGCGAAACCACGATCAGCACGATCGGCACGTTAATCAGGAACACTGACCCCCAATAGAAGTGCTCCAGCAACATGCCGCCAATCAACGGGCCAAACGCCGCGCCGCCCGAACCAACGGCCGCCCAGACACCGAGGGCAATATTGCGGTGCCGCGCGTCATTAAACAGGGTGCGGATCCCTGCAAGCGTTGCCGGGATGATCATCGCCGCCCCTATCGCCAGCGACGCGCGGGCAGCGATCAGCCAGCCCGCGGACGGCGCAAAAGCCGCCGCTAACGATGACAGGCCAAACAGCACGCTGCCGATCATCAGCAGGCGCTTGAAGCCAATGCGATCCCCCAGCGCGCCCATTGGCAGCACCATCCCCGCCATCACCAGCGAGTAAATATCAATAATCCACAGCAATTCGTTGCCGCTGGCACCCAGCGTCATGCTCAATGTTGGCGCCGCCACGTGCAGCACCGTCGCGTCAATCGCCACCGGGATATACACCAGCACGATAATCACTAACGCTAACCACTGACGAAACATAAATTTCCTTATCACTTAAAAACTGGACACATGTCCAGATTGCGATCCTACGTAAAGTTGAACACTTGTCCAGCTCTTTGTTACACTCGTTTCGTTGCCATTGAGAGTGAGAAAATATGCGTTATCTGAGCAAGGACGAACGGCGGGAAGAGATCCTACAGGCCGCGATGCGCGTGGCGCTGACTGAAGGGTTAGCTGCGATGACCGTTCGCCGCATCGCCGCCGAAGCGGGCGTTGCAACCGGGCAGGTTCATCACCACTTTGCGTCGGCGGGCGAACTTAAATCGCTGGCGTTTGTGCGGCTGATCCGCGATTTACTGGACGCTGAAATCGTGGGCGATAACGCCGGGTGGCGCGAGCGCCTGCATGCTATGCTCGGCAGCGATGACGGCGGGTTTGAGCCTTATATTCGACTGTGGCGGGAGGCGCAAATTCTTGCCAGCCGGGATAGCGACATTAAAGGCGCTTACGTTCTGACCATGGAGATGTGGCACCAGGAGACGGTCGCGATTATCCGTGCCGGCGCAGAGGCCAACGCCTTTACGCTTGCTGACCAGCCAGAAAATATTGCCTGGCGATTAATCGGCCTGGTATGCGGACTGGACGGCATATACGTATTAAATATGCCTGAAATGGACGATGCGGCATTTAATAAGCATCTGGATAAACTTATCTCCCTCGAATTGTTTTAATACTCCCATCGGGGTATTAATTTCTGCAAAAAGTTACAATTAGTAACACATAAAGCGAACCCTGATTCCCATTCCAAACTCAGGGATTCGCTTTTTTATCTATCCTTTCAGATGTATCCCATAACATCCAATAATTTCTACAAACCATCGACAACTATCTTTCTGTTTTCACTTCTTTTTTCTCTTCATTTGGTAAGCAAGAGGGTGATATGTCACATCAAAGTGAGAAGAGTAATCAGCATCTGTTGAGTAACTGGAAACCGGAAAACGCGCAATTTTGGGAGAATAAAGGGAAACATATCGCACGCAGAAACCTGTGGATTTCCGTCGCGTGTTTGCTTCTGGCGTTTTGTGTATGGATGTTGTTTAGCGCTATTGCGGTGAATCTTAATAAGGTCGGATTTAATTTCAGCACCGATCAGCTTTTTATGCTAACAGCATTACCTTCTCTCTCCGGCGCGATATTGCGCGTCCCCTACTCTTTTATGGTACCGATATTTGGCGGACGTTACTGGACCGTGTTAAGCACCGTGATCCTTGTTGTGCCCTGTGTCTGGCTTGGGATCGCCATCCAGAATACCGCTACGCCCTATTGGGTCTTCATCATCATCGCGCTGCTGTGCGGTTTTGCTGGCGCCAACTTTGCTTCCAGCATGGGAAACATCAGCTTCTTCTTCCCGAAAGCCAGACAGGGCAGCGCGCTGGGTATTAACGGCGGGCTGGGAAACCTGGGCGTCAGCGTGATGCAGCTGGTTGCGCCGCTGGTCATCTTCCTGCCGATGTTCACCTTCCTCGGCGTGCACGGCGTACCGCAGGAGGATGGCTCGACAATGTGGCTGGCGAACGCGGCCTGGATCTGGGCGCCGCTGCTGATTCTGGCCACCATTGCGGCGTTTTTTGGCATGAATGACATCGCCAGCTCGAAAGCCTCCATTGCCAGCCAGCTTCGGGTGCTGAAGCGCTTTCACCTCTGGCTGCTGAGCCTGCTCTATCTGGCGACTTTCGGATCGTTTATTGGTTTCTCGGCGGGCTTTGCCATGCTGTCGAAAACCCAGTTCCCGGACGTGAACATCCTGCACCTCGCCTTCTTCGGTCCGCTGATTGGCGCCCTGGCGCGTTCGGCTGGCGGGATGATTTCTGACCGGCTGGGCGGCGTGCGCGTTACGCTGATCAACTTTGTTTTTATGGCCATCTTTAGCGCCCTGATTTTCCTGACGCTCCCCGGATCAGGTTCCGGCAGTTTTATGGCCTTCTATCTGGTCTTTATGGGCCTGTTTCTGACCGCAGGGCTGGGCAGCGGATCGACCTTCCAGATGATCGCGGTTATCTTCCGTCAAATCACCCTCGACCGCGTGAAAAAACAGGGCGGGAGCGACGAACAGGCGCAGCATGAAGCAGTGACCGAAACGGCTGCCGCGCTGGGCTTTATCTCTGCCATCGGTGCGGTGGGCGGGTTCTTTATTCCCAAAGCCTTTGGTACGTCACTGGCGATGACCGGTTCTCCGGTGGGCGCCATGAAAGTCTTTCTCGTTTTTTACATCGTCTGCGTGCTCGTCACCTGGCTGGTGTATGGCCGCAAATCCTCACAAAAATAATAACTATATCTTCGCCGGAGTGTGATGCCTCACCCTCCGGCCATGCTATCGAAGCAGGAGAAATGTCATGAGCAAACTGTTGGACCGCTTCCGTTACTTCAAAACAAAAGGCGACAGTTTCGCCGAGGGGCACGGGCAGGTGTATCACACCAACCGCGACTGGGAGGACAGCTACCGTCAGCGCTGGCAGTTCGACAAAATTGTACGATCCACCCACGGCGTTAACTGTACCGGCTCCTGTAGCTGGAAGATTTATGTCAAAAATGGGCTGGTGACCTGGGAAACTCAGCAGACCGACTACCCGCGCACCCGCCCTGACCTGCCCAACCACGAACCGCGCGGCTGCCCGCGTGGCGCGAGCTACTCGTGGTATCTCTACAGCGCCAACCGTCTTAAATACCCGCTGGTGCGCCGCAGGCTGATTGAACTCTGGCGCGAGGCGCTGGCGCAGCATACCGATCCGGTGCTGGCCTGGGACGCCATTCAGAACGATCCGCAAAAAGCGCAGAGCTACAGAAAGGCGCGGGGTAAAGGCGGGTTTATCCGCTCAAACTGGAAAGAACTCAACCAGCTTATTGCCGCCGCCAACGTCTGGACCATCAAACATTACGGCCCGGATCGCGTGGCCGGTTTCTCCCCTATTCCGGCGATGTCGATGGTCTCTTACGCCGCCGGAACGCGCTACCTCTCTCTGCTGGGCGGCACCTGCCTGAGCTTCTACGACTGGTACTGCGACCTGCCGCCCGCGTCGCCGATGACCTGGGGCGAGCAGACCGACGTGCCGGAATCCGCCGACTGGTACAACTCCAGCTATATCATCGCCTGGGGCTCGAACGTGCCGCAGACGCGTACCCCGGACGCCCACTTCTTCACCGAAGTGCGCTACAAAGGGACCAAGACCGTCGCCATTACGCCGGACTTCTCGGAGGTGGCGAAGCTCAGCGACCAGTGGCTGGCTCCCAAACAGGGTACCGACAGCGCCCTCGCCATGGCGATGGGCCATGTGATCCTCAAAGAGTTCCACCTTGATAACCCGAGCGAGTATTTCCTCAACTATTGCCGTCGCTACACCGACATGCCGATGCTGGTCCTGCTGGATGAGCAGGCAGACGGTCGCGTGGTGCCGGGCCGCATGCTGCGCGCGTCGGATCTGGCCGACGGGCTGGGCGAAACGAATAATCCGGAGTGGAAAACCATCGCCTTTGACGTGGCCGGGAATCTGGTGGCGCCGAACGGATCCATTGGCTTCCGCTGGGGTGAAAAAGGCAAATGGAACCTGGAGTCGCTGGCGGCGGGTCAGGAAACCGAGCTGACGCTATCCCTGCTCATCACCCACGACAGCGTGGCGGACGTCGCCTTCCCGTACTTCGGCGGTAACGAAAACCCACACTTCCGCAGCGTGAACCAGGAGCCGGTGCTGACGCGCCGCGTACCGAGTAAAACCCTGACGCTGGCGGACGGCAGCCAGCGACGGGTGGTCAGCGTGTACGATCTGGTGCTGGCGAACTACGGCCTCGATCGCGGTCTGGAAGACAGTAACGCCGCGTTAAATTACGCCGAGATAAAAGCCTACACCCCGGCCTGGGGCGAACAAATTACCGGCGTGCCCGCGTACTTGATTGAAAAAATCGCCCGCGAGTTTGCCGACACGGCGCATAAAACCCACGGCCGTTCGATGATCATCCTCGGTGCCGGTGTGAACCACTGGTACCACATGGACATGAACTACCGCGGGATGATCAACATGCTGGTCTTCTGCGGCTGCGTCGGGCAGAGCGGCGGCGGCTGGTCTCACTATGTGGGCCAGGAGAAGCTGCGCCCGCAAACCGGCTGGCTGCCGCTGGCCTTCGCGCTGGACTGGAACCGCCCGCCGCGCCAGATGAACAGCACTTCCTACTTCTACAACCACGCCAGCCAGTGGCGCTATGAGAAGCTGACCGCCCAGGAGTTGCTTTCTCCCCTTGCAGACGCGACGAAATTCACCGGACACCTGATCGATTTCAACGTGCGCGCCGAGCGCATGGGCTGGCTGCCGTCGGCCCCTCAGCTCAACCTTAATCCGCTGCATGTGAAAGCCCGCGCCGACGCCGCCGGGATGTCGCCGCAGGACTATACCGTGCAGGCGTTAAAATCGGGTGATATTCGCTTCGCCTGTGAACAGCCGGACAACGGCAAGAACCACCCGCGCAACCTGTTCGTCTGGCGCTCGAACCTGCTCGGCTCGTCCGGGAAAGGCCATGAGTACATGCTGAAATACCTGCTTGGCACTGAAAGCGGTATTCAGGGTGAGGATTTAGGCTCAACGGACGACGTGAAGCCTGAAGAGGTGGAGTGGCAAACCGCCGCCATTGAGGGCAAGCTGGATCTGCTGGTGACGCTCGATTTCCGCATGTCCAGCACCTGCCTGTTCTCGGATATCGTCCTGCCCACCGCCACCTGGTATGAAAAAGACGATATGAATACCTCGGACATGCATCCGTTTATTCACCCGCTTTCCGCCGCCGTTGACCCGGCGTGGGAATCGCGCAGCGACTGGGAGATCTACAAGGGCATCGCCAAAGTGTTCTCTGAAGTGTGCGTCGGGCATCTCGGCACCGAAACTGACGTGGTGCTACAGCCGCTACAGCATGATTCACCGGGGGAACTGTCGCAGCCGTTTGATATTCTGGACTGGCGCAAAGGCGAATGCGATCTGATCCCCGGCAAAACGGCACCGAACATCGCCGTGGTCGAGCGTAACTACCCGGAAACCTACGAGCGCTTTACGGCCCTTGGACCGCTGCTGGACAAGCTCGGCAACGGCGGAAAAGGCATATCGTGGAACACCCAGAACGAGGTCGATTTCCTCGGCAAGCTCAACTACGTCAAGCTCGACGGCCCGGCGAAAGGTCGCCCGCGCATCGAGACCGCCATTGACGCTTCAGAGGTGATCCTCGCCCTCGCGCCGGAAACCAATGGTCAGGTCGCGGTCAAAGCCTGGGAAGCCCTCGGGGAACTGACCGGGCGCGATCACACCCATCTGGCGCTGAACAAAGAAGACGAGAAAATCCGCTTCCGCGATATTCAGGCGCAGCCGCGCAAAATCATCTCCAGCCCGACGTGGTCCGGCCTTGAGAGCGAGCACGTCTCCTATAACGCAGGCTATACCAACGTCCACGAGCTGATCCCGTGGCGCACGATTTCAGGCCGCCAGCAGCTGTATCAGGATCACGTCTGGATGCGCGCCTTCGGGGAGAGCCTGGTGGCCTATCGTCCACCGATTGACACCCGCAGCGTCACCCATATGCGCGAGATCCCGCCGAACGGCTTCCCGGAAAAAGCGCTCAACTTCCTGACGCCGCACCAGAAATGGGGCATTCACTCCACCTACAGCGAAAACCTGCTGATGCAGACCCTGTCGCGAGGCGGGCCGATTGTCTGGATCAGCGAAACCGACGCACGCGAACTGGGCATTGAGGACAACGACTGGATCGAAGCCTTCAACGCCAACGGCGCTCTCACCGCACGCGCAGTGGTCAGCCAGCGCGTACCGCCGGGCATGACCATGATGTACCACGCCCAGGAGCGCATCCTGAACATTCCGGGGTCAGAAGTGACCGGACGGCGCGGCGGGATCCACAACTCCGTTACCCGCGTCTGCCCGAAACCGACCCACATGATTGGCGGCTACGCGCAGCTGGCCTACAGCTTCAACTATTACGGCACCGTCGGCTCGAACCGCGACGAGTTCATCATGATCCGCAAAATGAAAAACATTAACTGGCTGGACGGCGAAGGTCGGGATCAGGTACAGGAGGCGAAAAAATGAAAATACGCTCACAGGTTGGCATGGTACTGAATCTCGATAAATGCATTGGCTGCCACACCTGCTCGGTCACCTGTAAGAACGTCTGGACCGGGCGCGAAGGGATGGAGTATGCGTGGTTTAACAACGTGGAGACCAAACCGGGGATTGGCTATCCGAAAAACTGGGAAGATGAGGATGAGTGGCAAGGCGGCTGGATACGCGGGATCCACGGCAAGCTGACCCCGCGCCTCGGGGGCAAAATGGGCGTGCTGTCGAAGATTTTCGCCAACCCCGTGTTGCCGCAGATTGACGATTACTATGAACCCTTCACCTTCGACTATCAGGATCTGCACCGCGCGCCGGAGGGGGATCACCTCCCTACCGCCCGCCCACGTTCGCTGATCGACGGCAAGCGGATGGACAAAATCGTCTGGGGACCCAACTGGGAGGAGCTGCTGGGTGGCGAGTTCGAAAAACGCGCCCGCGACCGCAACTTCCAGAAGATACAGAAGGAGATGTACGGTCAGTTTGAAAACACCTTCATGATGTACCTGCCGCGCCTGTGCGAGCATTGCCTCAACCCGAGCTGCGTCGCCACCTGCCCGAGCGGCGCCATTTATAAGCGCGAAGAGGACGGCATCGTGCTGATCGACCAGGATAAATGCCGCGGCTGGCGTCTGTGCATCAGCGGTTGCCCGTACAAGAAAATCTACTTCAACTGGAAGAGCGGCAAATCAGAAAAATGCATCTTCTGCTACCCGCGCATCGAGTCCGGCCAGCCGACCGTCTGCTCGGAAACCTGCGTCGGGCGCATCCGCTATCTCGGCGTGCTGCTGTACGACGCGGACCGTATTGAAGAGGCAGCAAGCACCGAGCATGAAACCGATCTGTACGAGCGTCAGTGCGACGTGTTCCTCAACCCGAACGATCCAGCGGTGATTGAGGAGGCGCTGAAGCAGGGTATTCCGCAGAACGTGATTGACGCCGCCCAGCGTTCGCCGGTTTACAAAATGGCGATGGACTGGAAGCTTGCCCTGCCGCTGCACCCGGAATACCGCACCTTGCCGATGGTCTGGTATGTGCCGCCGCTGTCGCCAATTCAGTCCTACGCGGACGCGGGCGGTCTGCCGCAGAGCGACGGCGTTCTGCCTGCGGTTGAAAGCCTGCGCATCCCGGTGCAGTACCTGGCAAACATGCTGAGCGCTGGCGATACCGGGCCGGTGCTGCGCGCCCTGAAACGCATGATGGCGATGCGTCACTACAAACGCTCCCAGACCGTGGAAGGCGTGACCGATACCCGCGCCATTGAAGAGGTCGGCCTGACCGAAGCGCAGGTTGAGGAGATGTACCGCTACCTGGCGATTGCTAACTACGAAGACCGCTTCGTGATCCCGACCAGCCACCGTGAAATGGCGCGCGATGCCTTCCCGGAGAAAAACGGCTGCGGCTTCACCTTTGGCGACGGCTGCCACGGCTCTGACACCAAATTCAACCTCTTCAACAGCAGCCGCATCGATGCGATCAACATCACCGAGGTGCGCGATCACGGGGAGGGAGAGTAATGCAAATCCTCAAAATCATCGCGCTGCTGATTGAGTATCCCGATGAACTGCTGTGGGAAAACCGCGACGAAGCGCTTTCCCTGGTTGAACAGGACGCGCCCATGCTGCTGCCGTTTGCGCAGCAGCACCTGAGCGCCCCGCTGCTGGATAAGCAGGCTGAATGGTGTGAAGTGTTTGAACGTGGTCGCGCAACCTCGCTACTGCTGTTCGAGCATGTTCACGCCGAGTCCCGCGATCGCGGTCAGGCGATGGTCGATCTCATGAGTCAGTATGAGAAAGCGGGTCTTCAGCTTGACTGCCGCGAGCTGCCGGACTATCTGCCGCTCTATCTGGAATACCTTAGCATCGTTACCGACGACGAAGCGCGCGAAGGGCTGCAAAACGTCGCGCCTATTCTGGCGCTGATTGGTGGCCGCCTGAAACAGCGCGGCGTGGCGCATTACCAGCTGTTTGACGCCCTGCTGACGCTGGCGGAAACGCGGCTTTCCAGCGACAGCGTGGCGAAACAGGTGTCCGGTGAAAAACGGGATGATACCCGTCAGGCGCTGGACGCGGTGTGGGAAGAGGAACAGGTGAAGTTTATCGAAGACAACGCCACATCGTGCGACAGCTCGCCGATGCAGCAATATCAACGACGCTTTAGCCAGGACGTCGCGCCGCAGTACGTGGACGTCAGCGCCGGAGGCCCAAAATGACACATTACCTGAACGTGTTTTTCTATGACATTTATCCGTATATCTGCGCCACCGTTTTTTTCCTCGGTAGCTGGTTGCGCTACGACTACGGGCAGTACACCTGGCGCGCCTCGTCGAGCCAGATGCTCAGCAAACGCGGGATGAACTGGGCCTCGAACCTGTTTCATATCGGGATCCTGGGGATCTTCTTCGGGCACCTGTTCGGCATGTTAACCCCCCACTGGATGTACGCCTGGTTTTTACCCGTCGCGGTTAAACAGCAGTTAGCCATGATTGCGGGCGGGATTTGCGGGGTACTGACGCTGATTGGCGGGTCAATGCTGCTTTACCGCCGCCTGTTCAACCAACGGGTACGCGCCACGTCCACCACGCCGGATATCATCATCATGAGTATCCTGCTGCTTCAGTGCATCCTGGGACTGTCGACCATTCCCTTCTCCGCCCAGTATCCTGACGGAAGCGAGATGATGAAGCTGGTCGGCTGGGCGCAGGGGATCGTGACGTTTAAGGGAGGCTCGTCAGAAATGCTGAGCGGCGTCGCACCGATCTTCCGCGTGCATCTGGTGCTGGGGATGACGATCTTCCTTATCTTCCCGTTCACCCGTCTGGTGCACGTTTGGAGTGCGCCGTTTGAGTATTTTACCCGTCGCTATCAGGTGGTGAGATCGCGCCGTTGATTTTGTCGGGTGGCGGCTTCGCCTTACCCGACCTACGTTTCAAGCCGCTGTAGGCCCGGTAAGGCGTAGCCGCCACCGGGCTATTTCCCTGCCTGTGGATGCGTATCAAACCCCGCCATCACGGCCGTCAGCTCGGCCAGGGTAAAGCCGTGCTTCGGGTCATCAACGCCCAGGCCAAACCGCGCCTGCATCAGCTTATACAGCGCCTCCGCATCCGGCAAATGGATCTGATCCTCCACATGCCCGTTCTGCCAGTGGGTAAAATTAAAGTTGGTCAGCGTCAGCTTGCCCCCGTCCGGCAGGTGGCGACACATCAGCAGGTGATGACGGAAATGGGACTGCGGCCAGTGCGCCGACCAGAAGTTTCCCATCACGTAATCGTTGAAGTACTGGGTCGCCAGGTCGAAGTGGTACATTGACTGCCAGTGCTCGTGATGGCGGAATTGCAGTACCCAGTCGTTACCCTCGCTCAGCAAACGATAACTCCCGTGCGGGGTTTCCTGTTCCTCGTTGGCGATCAAACGAATCGGCGCCGTCAGCGTTTGTCCGCCAAATCCCACATCGGCGATCCAGCGCTCGCCGTTCAGCTCAACCAGCAGCAACCGGTGCGTACGCGGCGGCATCTGCGTCGGATTAGCCAGCACAACCCGCCCCAGCACGCTGCGCACCGTAAAACCGACTTCGCGTAACACCCGCTCAAACAGGCCGTTTTGCTCAAAGCAATATCCCCCCCGCCGCGCGGTGACAAGTTTATCCACCAGACACCCGTCGTCCAGATGGATTTCACGCGGCAAAACAACATCGATATTTTCGAAAGGGATTGCGCAGTTATGGTGTAAATGCAGCCCCCGCAGGGTATCGATATCAACCTGTACGGGCTGCTGCCAGCCCGTGCGGGCGAAATAAGCACTCAGAAATGGGGACATGATTTGCTCCAGGATGTGATATCCCCTGTTTATAAACTATTTTCCCTTATGCATATGCGCAAAAGTGCTTTTTCGTCATACTCATCGTGTACATGAGGAGATCCTATGAACCACTTTCGCCCTGTTGAATTACGCCATGCCAGCCGTCTTCTGAATCACGGTCCAACCGTGCTCATCACCAGCCGAGATGAGACCATCGATCGTCGCAACGTCATGGCCGCCGCATGGTCTATGCCGGTGGAATTTGAGCCCCCGCGTATCGCGATTGTGGTAGACAAAAGCGCGTGGTCACGGGAGTTGATCGAACGCAGCGGGAAATTCGGCATTGTGATCCCCGGCGTGGCGGCAGCCAACTGGACCTGGGCGGTCGGCAGCGTCAGCGGGCGCGACGAGGATAAATTCAACTGCTACGGGATCCCGGTTATTTATGGCCCTAAGCTTGGCCTGCCGGTTATAGAAGAGAAATGTCTGGCGTGGATGGAGTGCCGGTTATTACCTGTAACCTCTGCGGCCGAGAAATATGACACTCTTTTTGGCGAAGTGGTTTCCGCCGCGGCGGATGAGCGCGCATTTGTCGCCGGGCGCTGGCAGTTTGACGGGGATAAGCTGAATACGCTGCATCATCTGGGTGCCGGTACGTTTGTCGCGAGCGGGAAAATGGTGAAGGCGCTGGAATGATTTTTTAATTATACCCATCTGAATTATATGAAATTTCTATGGCATTTTATGTTTATCATGACGATGTTAAACGGAGGATATTTCACAAGCTGTTGCATAAACAATCTTTCGTAAAGGAAATATCCATGTCATGGAACAAAGATGGCGCAATATCATATGCGAAATCACACGCGCAACCCAGCAGCACGGGTTATTGTGCTCGTTACGTAACAGAAGCGATCAGAGCGGGTGGTCGATTAAAAATCCCCAACACGCGTCTGGCAAAAGATATGGGGCGCACATTAGTCAATGCAGGCTTTCACCTGGTATATGATCAACCCCATGCTGGTGACGTCGCAGTTATCCAAAATATAATTGGTCATGATAGCGGTCACGTTTGTATATACGATGGTCAACAGCGGATCAGCGATTTTGTGCAACGCACCATGTATCCTGGGCAGGCTTACCGCAACATACAACCTCATTACGAACTGTTCAGGCATGATTAATGAAACCACTCTACTTTTTACTTTTCGCCCTGTCTCCGCTCGCGGCCGCAGAAAACATTTATGCACCGGGTCAAGCGGCGCTTAAATTCAATCAATGGTATATAGCGCAGTTAGATCAGAACAAACCACCCGTACTCAATCCAGACATTATGAACGAGTACGTAGCCTCAGGGACCATTGCAGCAATTAAAGAAATGTACTCTGGCGACAGTAACGGCAAAGATATGCCCGATGCGGATATGTTTATCAAAGCGCAGGACTGGGATGATGACTGGAATCAGGTAACCGTCTTACATTCTGATTTTGACGCCGTTTGCACAAACGTCTATGTCGCATTTGGTAAGAAGCAAGATCATGTTATTGCAGATTGTCTCGTTGAAGAGCAAGGAAAATGGAAAGTGCGATCGGCGACGCTAATTAAGTAACAGGCATAAACTCCCTGTCGTAATAATAAAGGCACATGGTAGCCAAATGACTACCATGTGCAATTAATTAACTCTTCACACGCTTCGCAATAATCTCATCCGCAACATTCCGCGGTGCTTCCGCAAAATGATGGAACTCCATCGTATACGTCGCGCGCCCCTGGGACATCGATCGCAGCGTGGTAGCGTAGCCAAACATCTCAGCCAGCGGCACGTCAGCGCGAATAATCTGGCTACCGTACTGCTCTGCCATCCCCTGCACCAGGCCGCGACGGGAGGAGAGATCGCCCATAATGTTCCCGGCGTACTCTTCCGGCGTTTCCACCTCAACGTGCATCACCGGCTCAAGAATAACCGGATCCGCCCGCCGTGCGCCCTCTTTGAAGCCGAGGATCGCCGCCATGCGGAAGGCCATCTCCGAGGAGTCAACGTCATGGTAGGAACCAAACGTCAGGGTCGCTTTCACATCCACCACCGGATAGCCCGCCAGCACTCCCGTATTCATGGCTTCTCGCAAGCCTTTTTCCACCGACGGGATGTACTCCCGCGGCACCACCCCGCCTTTGGTGGCATCTTCAAACACAAAACCACTCCCGGCGGCTAAAGGCTCCAGGCTCAGGACAACATGACCATACTGCCCTTTCCCGCCGGACTGCCGGACAAATTTACCTTCAATATCCTTCACCGCTTTACGCAGGGTTTCGCGGTAGGTGACCTGCGGACGACCAATGTTCGCCTCAACGCCAAACTCACGCTTCATGCGGTCAACGATGATTTCCAGATGCAGCTCGCCCATCCCGGAGATAATCGTCTGGCCGGACTCATCATCCGTGTGCAGGCGGAACGACGGATCCTCCGCCGCCAGACGCTGTAGGGCGATCCCCATTTTCTCCTGATCGGCCTTGGTTTTCGGCTCAATCGCCAGCGAAATAACCGGGTCCGGAAACTCCATCCGTTCAAGGGTGATCACCGCATTCGGGTCGGTCAGCGTGTCACCGGTGGTGACGTCTTTCAGCCCGACACAGGCTGCGATATCCCCTGCGCGCAGCTCGTCCACCTCATGGCGATCGTTGGCATGCATCAGCACGATGCGTCCGATACGCTCTTTCTTGCCTTTCACCGGGTTATACACCGCGTCGCCTTTGCGCAGTATGCCGGAATAGACGCGGATAAAGGTCAGCTGGCCGACGTACGGATCGCTCATCAGTTTAAAGGCCAGCGCCGAGAACGGTTCATGATCGCTTGGGTGGCGCTCGGCGTGCTGTCCGTCTTCATCAACACCGTCAATGGCGGGCACGTCCAGCGGAGACGGCATCAGCTCAATCACCGCGTCGAGCATGCGCTGCACCCCTTTGTTCTTAAAGGCGCTGCCGCACAGCATGGGCTGTATTTCACCGGATATAGTCCGGATCCGCAGCCCTTTGATGATTTCCGCTTCATCCAGTTCGCCCGTCTCAAGGTACTTATCCATAAGTTCCTCGCTGGCTTCTGCCGCCGCCGAAACCATTTTTTCTCGCCACGCCTGGGCGGTGCTCAGCAGATCGTCGGGCACCGGCGCGTAGCTAAACGCCATACCCTGCGTTGCATCGTCCCACAGAATGGTGCGCATCTTGATGAGATCCACCACGCCCGTGAAGTGTTCTTCCGCACCCACCGGGATCACAATCGGGACCGGATTAGCTTTCAGACGCTCCTGCATCATCTGCACCACGCGGAAGAAATCCGCACCCGGGCGGTCCATTTTGTTGACGAAGGCCAGCCGCGGGACGTGATATTTATTCGCCTGACGCCAGACGGTTTCCGACTGGGGCTGCACGCCACCAACGGAGTCATAGACCATTACCGCGCCGTCGAGCACACGCATGGAACGTTCCACCTCAATGGTGAAATCTACGTGCCCGGGGGTGTCGATAATATTGATGCGGTGCGGCTCAAAGCCTCTGTCCATACCGGGCCAGAAACAGCTCACCGCCGCCGACGTAATGGTGATCCCGCGCTCCTGCTCCTGCGCCATCCAGTCGGTGGTTGCCGCGCCATCGTGTACTTCACCCAGCTTGTGGCTCATCCCGGTGTAAAACAGAATGCGCTCAGTGGTGGTGGTTTTACCGGCATCGATATGCGCGGAGATACCGATGTTGCGATAACGTTCGAGTGGAATGGGTCGGGGCATGATATTTCCTTACGTCTTTATGACGGGTATGTGACGACCGGGATGGTCGCGTATTCGTTCGTTTGTTATAATAGTCCTATTGTACGAGTATTATCGAACTGTTTTTTAACGGTTGACCTATTGTTGATATAGCTCAATCTGACGTGAGACGCAGGAAAACGATGATCCCAAACCACCCGGAACCTGAACAAATAGTGTTGGAAAATGTGCTCTTCGCCCTCGGCAATCCGCTGCGACTGGCGATTATCCGCAGGCTGGCCGACGGCAGCGAACTGAGCTGTAACGCGCTGCGCCCGGAAGAGGTAGTGAAATCTACCATGACCCACCACTGGCGCGTCCTGCGCGACAGCGGCGTGATCTGGCAGCGCCCGCAGGGGCGCGAGAATATGATTTCACTAAGAAGAGAGGATCTGGATGCCCGTTTTCCAGGGCTGATGGCGATCTTGCTCCAGGCTAAGTAGCGGCAGCATCTTCAAGACGATAAACCGGAACGCGCCGTGTTGTTCCGGTAAGGGTGTCGAACACCTCCGTATCGGACGTCACTATTCTCATCCCGGTCTTCCTTAACCGCTGCACCTCGGCGGCTATGCGCTGGAGGCCAAACCAGAAAAGCCCGTCAAGCGCGGTGACCGCAAGCCCCTGTTCCAGCGCCAGCTGGAGGCGCTCGCGGGGGGCTTTCACCTGCTGAGCGATTTGCCGGTAAGGCACTTCCGAACCGCCGGACGCATCGATCCGCTGAATACGGGTCTTCAGGTGGTAGGTAAATTCATCGGGAATGCCGTTCAAATCCCGTTTAAGGCTGTAGACGCAGCCAAACCGCTTCCCGTTGAACAGGACATTTTTTTGACTGAGCTGAAACTCATTTCTGATGCTATCAATCAGCTGCGGTGCACGGGTAAGAAGTAACCGGAAGGGAAGCTCAAAGCTGGTCACATAATCCACATTCAGCAGCGCGAGACGCAGCCGCTCTTCTGCCCCGGATTTCTGGTCATGACACTCGCGCATCACCTCGGCCCACTGGCGCGTCAGACGTTCCGGCTCGTCGGCTTCGGTGAGGAGGTATTTTTCTAGATGATAATCGACTCTTCCGGTCATGTGGGGCATCCCGTCAATATGGATGCGGTAATTCTATCCAGCGCGGCAGGATTTATAAAGGGCGGAGCGCACCGGCATCCGCCCTGCCGGGCTACTGCTGGATACTCGACCGGTCCGAAATATCGCTGGCAGAAAAGGTTCTTGCAGAAGATGGGATCTGTTTTTTGCGTTTATACCGGTCCGGCTGGCCTTCAGGGCGGGTTTTGAACCGGCGATGCAGCCACATATATTGCTCAGGCGCCATCATCACGGCGCGCTCAATCGCTCTGTTCATTTGCGTGGCCACCGACGCTTTGTCGCCTCCCTGCAAGGTATCGCTAATATCTTCCAGAATAATCAGCTCATACCCTGTGCCATCTGCTTTTCTGCGCGGTACAAACGGGATCACGGCCGGTCTGGCACTTTTCACCAGCATGTAGCTCCCGGCAGTTGTCGCGGCGTCCGGGACGGCAAAAAACGGCACAAACACGCTATTCGTTTTGCCATAATCGTGGTCCGGGGCATACCACAGGATCTCGTTTTGCTTCAGCGCGCGGATCATGCCCTTCAGGTCATAGCGGTCAAGCATGGTTTTATTGGAACGCAGACGACCGCGCGTTTGCAGCCAGTCGAGCAACGCATTATTGTTGGGACGATACACACCAATACCCGCGTTGAGCATGCCAAAGATGCGTGCGCCTAATTCCAGCGTGAGAAAATGCATGCCAATGAGCACCACGCCCCTTCCTTGCGCCCGCGCCTGTTCCATATGTTCGTAGCCGGTCACGCTGAAGTGTTTCCGTACGCGCCAGTCTGGCCAGAACCACGCTATCCCCGTTTCGATGACGCCCATTCCAACCGATTCAAAATTACGCTCAAGCAGACGCTCGCGCTCGTCCTCTTTCATATCAGGAAAGCAAAGCTCAAGATTTCGTCTGGCGATCTCCACGCGGCGTGGAAGCAGGCGCATAGCCAGACGCCCAAGCCCGTGACCTGTTTTCAACAGCAGCGGGTACGGAAGCTGAACCGTGCACCAGAGCGCGGCAATGCCTGCCCAGCTGAGCCAGTAACGAGGATGAATAAAGGCGAGTGAAAACTGAGGTAATTTTGTCATGGAAAAATTATCCTTTTACTAATTTGTACTTAATCTGGTGCAGTTGCAATGCTTACCTGCTGATTTAACGGATATTGTTCGGATGGATGAATTGTAGCGGAATCGTTATGGTTTTTATTATCGATTTTTGCGAAAGGGAATAAAAGTGGGGATCGCCGGGTGATATTGCACCACCCGGCAGGCAAGTTACATCGAATAGCCGGGCTTCTTAATCAGTTCATCCAGTTTCGGGCCGATCTCGGTATCCCAGACCTGCGCTTTCCAGTCAGCTTCCTGAACCTCCTGAAGCGCCACGGAGATTGAGCGATCTTTGCTGTTCAGGTGACGGGCGATCGCTTCGGCGATATCCGCCGCCAGGGCCGTTTTTTGTTCGTCAGTCAGATCGCGTGGAAAACATTTGATATCTACGTGTGGCATGGGCAGGGCTCCTTTTATAGGTGAGCGTTCCACGTTATCAGATTATATCGTTAGCTTTTAGCACCTTGTGCAGTTCCGGCAGCGCGCAGACGGCATCCGCGACGGCGGTAATATTAGGCGTGTTAGTGGCAAACCACTCATGACGTGGCCCCCAGGTACGCGCAACGGCAATATAGACGTCAAGCAGCGTCAGCTGTTTGCCAAACGCAAACGGCGAGGCGCTGAGCTGGCTGTCGAACCACAGATAGAGCGATTTTCGGTACTCAATGCAGTTTTTCTTCAGCTGTTCCGGGGCATCAGGAACCCAGCGTTCCGGGTAGTCTGCATACGTAAAGGTGGGATAGACGTTCGCCACAAACCAGATGAGCAGGCGCTGAAACTGCTGGCGCTCGGCCTGCCCTACGGGCGGCGCGAGGTCGGGACGTCTGTCGAGCACCATCAGGGCGATCGCTGCGGTTTCCGTCACGATCGCCCCATTTTCCAGCTCCAGCGTCGGCACCTGGCACAGCGGGTTCAGTTTCAACAGCAATTCGCGCTGCGGGCCGGGCTGGTCAAACCCGTCCACGTTGACGAACTGATACGGGATGTCTGCCAGAGTCAGCATCACTTCACTGATTGCCGATCCCCAGCCGGGTACGCCATAGAGTTTGATCATGTTGCCCCCTCAGGGATGAAAACCCTAAGTGTAGAGCACCATTAGTAGGTTATCCCGGGCGGGTTAACGTCAGAAGACGTCACCGCTTCGCCCGCCTCCCCCCAGCGCGCCAGCACCTTTTGATAATCCCCGCGCTTAATCGCACCGTCCAGCGCAGCCTGCAACGCATACACCAGCCCATTGCCTTTTTTGGTTGTGGTGGCGACATAGGCTTTCTTCGGCCCTAATCCCACGACGCGGGTTTTGCCGGTTAACGCGGCTTTGTAGGCCGAAACGGACTGCGGTCCAAAGAAAACATCCGCCCTGCCGGACTGAATATAAAGATTGCCTGAGGCGTCGTCGGTCAGATAAACCGGCAACGCAGGCTCGCGCCCGGCCTTTTTATTCTCTTCGTTCCAGCCCAGCAGAATACGTTCCTGATTGGTGCCTGACCCGACAATCACCTTTTTACCGGCCAGATCTTTCGCACGGGTGATCGACTGTACGTTGCTGGTGGATTTCACCGAGAAGGCGAGGGAATCGACGCGATAGGTCGCAAAATCGAACTTCGCCTTACGTTGCTCGGTGACGGCGATATTCACCAACGCCACGTCATAACGCCCGGAAGTGATCCCCAGCGGCCAGTCTTCCCACGCCGTTGGCACCAGCTTCAGCTTCAGCCCCAGACTGCCCGCCAGCAACCGGGCGATATCCGGGTCGCTGCCAATACGGGTGCGGTTATCACTGGCCAGCAGCGCCAGCGGCGGAGAATTCAGCGCTGAAATCGCCACCGTGAGGGTACCCGGCTCAACAAATTTATAGTTCGCCGGGATTTTCGCCACTGCCTGTTGATCAACCGTCACCGGCAGCGGCTGTTCGTTGGCCTTTAAATCAATGCTGGCGTAGCTCGCCGTCGTGAAGACCAGCCCAGCCAGGAGTCCATATTTCATCTGCGCTCCTTACAGCACTTTTGAGAGGAACTGGCGCGTTCGCGGATGCGACGGTCGGTTTAACACGTCGTCGCTGCTGCCCTGCTCCACAATTTTACCGTCGACCATAAATACCACCTTGTCCGCCACTTCCCGGGCAAAGCCGATCTCATGGGTGACCACCACCAGCGTAGTGCCGGAACGGGCGAGCTTTTTAATCACGTCCAGCACTTCGCCAACCAGTTCCGGATCCAGCGCCGAGGTGGGTTCATCAAACAGCATCACGCGCGGGCGCAGCGCCAGCGCGCGGGCAATGGCGATACGCTGCTGCTGGCCGCCGGAGAGGTGACGCGACCATGCATCGGCTTTATCGCGCAGACCTACCACATCCAGAAGGCTGTAGGCGTTTTCAACAGCCTCTTTTTTACTGAATTTTTTATGCGCGATAGGTGCTTCAATCAGGTTTTCCAGCACCGTGAGATGCGGAAAAAGATTGAAGTTCTGAAACACGTACCCAACGTTGACGCGCTGTTTGAGGATCTGTTTCTCTTTGAGCTCGTAGAGTTTGTCACCCTGACGGCGATAGCCGATGTAATCCCCGTCAATCTGAATAAAGCCTTCGTCTACGCGCTCCAGATGGTTAATGGTGCGCAGCAGCGTCGATTTTCCCGATCCAGAGGGGCCGAGGATCACCGTCACGGAGCCCGGCGGGATCTCAAGCGTGACGTTATCGAGCGCTTTATGTCGGCCAAAAAACTTACTGACGCCGGTAATGGAAATATGTCCTTCAGGAGAGGCTTGCATGAACAGGCTCCTGTGCTGGCGAAGTGGTGACGGAACGCGCGCGACTGGCCGCCCGGTTGTGGTTAACGGCGGAGCGGCGCTCGCTGCGGGCGAGTCCACGCTCAATAACATGCTGGATGGCAGACAGTACGGTGGTGATCACCAGATACCAGACGGCCCCCACCATCAACAGCGGGATCACCTCCTGGGTGCGGTTGTAGATCATCTGGATCGTGTAGAACAGTTCCGGCATCGCCAGCACGTAAACCATCGCCGTCCCTTTGGCGAGGCTGATGATTTCGTTAAACCCGGACGGCAGGATGGTGCGCAGCGCCTGCGGGAGAATTATGCGCACCGTGCGACGCCATGCCGGCAGACCTAGCGCAGCGGCCGCCTCATACTGACCGTGGTCGACCCCAAGGAAACCCCCGCGAATGATCTCCGCAGTATAGGCGCTCTGCACCAGCGTCAGCCCCACGATGGCGGTAGAAAACTGCCCGAGCACGTTGATGGTGTCAAAGCTGCCCCAGGTAATGCCGGTAAAAGGCACGCCGAGAGAGAGCGTGTCGTACAAATAGGAGAAGTTATAGAGGATGATCAGCACCACGATCAGCGGCAGCGAGCGGAACAGCCAGATGTAACCCCAGGCCAGGCTGCTCAACAGCCATGATGAGGAGAGCCGCGCCAGCGCCAGCATGCCGCCCGTCACCACGCTCAGCACGGTAGCTATCAACGTCAGCAGCAGCGTCTGACCGACGCCTTCGAGGATCACCGGGTCAAAGAACCAGCGGGCAAAAACCGCCCACTCCCAGCGCGGATTAAAGGCCACGGACTGGATCACGACCGCCAGCACAAACAGCGCCACCACGGCGCCAGCAGCGCGCAGCGGATAACGTGCCGGGACCACTTTTATGGTTTCAACGTTGCTCATCGTCGCTCCTTATGCGGTTTTGCTGAGCGCTTCGCGGATCAGCGTTTTGGTGAAACGTAGCCGACCATCGAACGGCGGCTGGCTGTACTCTTCCGGATCGCGGTTGAGATCGAACTGCGGCTGATACCCCTGGCTGAGATAGAGCCGCACCGCCTCCGGCTGACGAAACCCCGTTGTCAGGTAGATGTGGCTGTAGCCCGCCAGCACCGCCCGGCGCTCCAGCTCCTGCACCACGCGCGCGGCGAGTCCCTGCTGGCGCAGCGTTTTATCCGTCCAGATGCGTTTGATTTCCGCGGTACGTTCGTCGAAAGGCTTGTACGCACCGGTGGCGAGGATTTCGCCATCGCGCTCCAGGACGATAAACAGCCCCTGCGGCGCCAGGTACCACTCTGTCAGCTCGACTTCCGCATCCTTTGAAAAGTAGTCACCGTAACGCGCGGCGTATTCACCGAACAGCCCCTCGATAATGGGCTGAAGATCGGCATCTTCCGGCGAAACGTCACGAAATTGTTCCCGCATAGCGCCTCCTTAATCGCCCAGACCGGCCGGGTTAACGTCGGAATGGGGGATACGCTCCACGCCTTCCCCCCAGCGGTTCAGCACTTTGTCGTAATCTCCGTTCTTGATCACGCCGTTCAGCGCGGTCTGAACCGGTTCGACCAGGCCGCTGCCTTTTTTCAGCGTCACGGCAATGTGCGCCGCCTTCGGCCAGCCGCCGTCGACGCTGCCGACCAGTTTGGTTTTCCCGTTGAGCGCCGCTTTCCAGGCGCCGATCACGTTCGGGCCGAAGTAAGCATCCGCACGTCCGGACTGAATCGCGAGGGTTTGCGCCGCATCGTCTTTGGTGTAGATCGGCGTAAAGGGTTTAAGCCCTTTTTTGAGGTTCTCTTCGTTCCATGCCAGCAGAATGGCTTCCTGATTAGTGCCGGAGCCGACGATGATGCGCAGCCCGGCGATATCCTCCGCCTTCTGGAGCGAAGCGATCGGGCTGGTGGATTTCACGTAGAAGCCAAGAGAATCCTTGCGATAGGTGGCAAAGTCGAACTTCTCTTTGCGCGCTTTGGTGACGGTGATGTTGCTGATAGCCGCGTCGTATTTCCCGGAGGCCACCCCCAGCGGCCAGTCTTCCCAGGAGGTGGGAACCACGTTCAGCTCCAGCCCGAGGCTGTCCGCCACCAGACGCGCAATGTCGACCTCACTTCCCAGCAGGGTTTTGTTGTCGTCAGAAAAGACCGTCAGCGGCGGTTGATTCAGGCCCGCTACCGCCACGGTGAATTTCCCTGGCACGGCAAAGTGATAGTCTTTCGGCAGTTGCGCGATCGCATCGCTGTTTTTGGCGGTATTGATCGGCGTTTTATTGGCCTCAATGCTCACGCCGGTGCCGTTAATATTGACGTTCTCTGCCCAGACGGCAGGGGTAAAGGCCAGCGCAAGCGCCAGAATAAGCGATGATTTCTGCATAGCATTGTTCTCTTTTATTGTTGTGTGAACTGGTTTTTGGGTTCGTCTAAGCCCAGACTTTCGCGCAGCGTGGTGCCGGGATAGTCGGTGCGGAACAGGCCGCGCGCCTGTAAAACGGGCACCACCTGGTCGACAAAGCGCGGGAAGGTGTCCGGCGTCCCGCCCTGAATGATGAAGCCGTCTGCCGCCTTCTCCTCGAACCAGGCCTGTAAACCATCGGCCACCTGCTCCGGTGTGCCGGAAAAACGCGGGCGCGGCGATGCGGCTTCCAGCGCGACCTGACGCAGAGTTAAGTTGCGCTCCCGGGCATTACGTTTGATTTCATCGGTGGTGCTGCGAAAGCTGTTTTGGCCTAAATCGCCAATATCCGGGAACGGCGCGTCGAGGGGATACTGGCTAAAGTCGTGATGCTCGAAATAACGTCCGAGGTAATTCAGCGCATCAGCAATGGAGACCAGTGCCGCCGTGGTTTGATATTGTTTTTCGACGTCATTGGCGTTGTTTCCGACAATGACGCTGACGCCCTGGAATATATGTAAATCCCCTGCGCGGCGGCCGTGACTTTCCAGCTGCTGTTTAACATCCCGGTAAAAGGCCTGGGCGTCTTCCAGCGTGTCATGGTGGGTAAAGATGGCGTCGGCGTGTTTTACCGCCAGCTTTTTACCGTCGTCGGACGCGCCAGCCTGAAAGACAATCGGACGTCCCTGCGGCGTGCGGCCAATATTCAGCGGGCCGGAAACCTGGAAGAAATCACCGTGGTGATCAAGGGTATGCAGTTTCGACGCATCAAAGAATTGTCCGCTCTCTTTATTGCGGATAAAAGCATCCTCTTCCCAGGAATCCCACAGCCCTTTCACCACGTCGAGATACTCATCCGCAATGCGGTAGCGCAGCGCATGCTCCGGGTGTTTTTCGCGGGAGAAGTTCTTCGCCGATCCTTCCAGCGGCGACGTCACCACGTTCCAGCCCGCCCGTCCGTTGCTCAGGTGATCGAGGCTGGCAAACTGGCGCGCAACGGTGAAAGGCTCGCTGTAGGAGGTGGATAACGTGCCGACCAGCCCCAGGTGCGAGGTGATACTCGCCAGCGCGGACAGCACCGTCAGTGGCTCAAAGCGGTTTAAAAAATGCGGAATGGATTTCTCGTTAATATAAAGACCGTCGGCGACAAATATAAAGTCGAGCTTGCCCGCTTCCGCCTTTAAAGCCGTTTCTTTAACGAAATCAAAATTAATGCTGGCATCTGCGACCGCCGCCGGATGGCGCCAGGCAGACATATTTCCGGATGCACCATGCAAAATGGTCCCCAGCCGCAATTGTCGATATGCAGACATATTCACCTCAAATGAATTAAACGTGTTGCAGGGCTTGTTCCGCGAGCTGAGCAAAATAGCGGGCAGCGGGTTCGATGAGTGCTTCGTCCGGGTTAAATGCCGGGTGATGTAACCCAAACGGACTGTTGCTGCCAATGCTGACAAACGCGCCGGGAATGTTTTGCAGATAGACCGCGAAATCCTCCCCGCCCATGTGCAGTTCCGCATGCCGGGTTTCATATCCCGCTTCGCGCGCCACCGAGGTGGCAAACCCGGCCCAGTGCTCATCGTTCACCAGCGCGGTAGGCCCGGCGTACCAGGTGATGTTGATCTGCGCGCTAAAGGCGCTGGCAAATCCGGCGGCGATTTCACCGACGCGCGCTTTCACGTTCTGCTGCACTTCCGTGCGGTGCGTACGCAGCGTACCCTCCAGCTCAACGCTTTCCGGCAGTACGTTCCAGGTATTTCCCCCGGCGATGCGCGTCACGCTCAGAACAACCGAATCCAGCGTGTTGACGTTACGGCTGGCAACGCTTTGCAGCGCGGTTACCAGCTGGCTTGCCAGCACGATGGCGTCGTTGCCTTCATGCGGACGTGCGGCATGCGCGCCTTTGCCGGTCACGTGAATAACGAAGCGATCAACGTTGGCATAGAACGGGCCGCCGCGCGTGGCAAACTCGCCGACCGGCAGTGAAGGCTCGTTATGCATGCCGAAAATCGCGCGTACGTCGCGTAACGCCCCGGCCCGCACCATGCTTTTTGCACCGCCGAAATTCTCTTCCGCTGGCTGGAACAGGATCCGCACGCGGCCGTTAAGCGAGGCTTCCCGCTCTTTCAGCTTTAACGCTGCGCCGAGGATCACGCTGGTGTGAATGTCGTGTCCGCAGGCATGCATCACCCCCGCACGCCGGGAGCTAAACGGCACCCCACTGCGCTCGTCGATGGGTAACGCGTCGATATCGGCGCGCAGCGCAACCAGTGCGTTACCCGTGCCGATCTCCGCAACCAGCCCGGTCTTGAGATCGTAATCAAGCGGGGCAATCCCGGCCGCCGTCAGCCACTCGCGCAGGCGAGCCGTTGTTTCGACCTCCTGACCGGAGAGTTCAGGGTTCTGGTGCAGCTCACGGCGCCAGGCAATCAGTTGTTCGCTAAAGCTCATACGGTCACCTCCCTGTTAAGGCGCGCCTCGGCCAGCAGTCGCAGGGACTGCACGCGCGTTGCGCCATCCGCCACCGGCGTGTCGATGATAAATTCCTCAATCCCCCACTGCTGATGCAGCGCGTTGAGCTGTTCAAGCACCGACGCCGCCGTTCCGGCCAGCAGAGACTGCGCCCGACGCGCGATGCGCACCGGTTTACTCCCCGCCTGCCGCGCAAAGGCGTAGGCCTGTTCTTCGCTGGCCACGGTGACGCGCTGCCCGTTTGCCAGCTCCACGCCCCACACTTCAACCTTCTGCGCCAGCGCGTCGGCCTCGGCCTGCGTGGGCGCAACGATCGCCTGCACGGCAACAATCACCTCCCGGACGCTGTGTTGACGCCAGGCTGTAACGACCTCGCGCAGCAGTTCAGGATCACCGTTCAGGTGGGCGGCAAAGACAAAATGCCAGTCGAGGGAGGCCGCCAGCAGCGCGCTTTCGGTGCTGGCGCCCAGCAGAAAACCATGGGCAGGCACCGGCGGCAGCGGCGTGGCGCGAACGTCCTCCTCCGCTGACTGATTTTCAGGGCGGATCCAGCGATCGAGCTGCGTCAGTTGTTCAGCAAAGCTGCCTTTTTTCTGCGGTTCCAGGCCGTGCTGCAACGCGCGAGTTGAGAGCGGCAGACCGCCGGGCGCTTTACCAACGCCCAGATCAACCCGGCCCGGCGCCAGGGCAGCCAGTACGTTAAAATTTTCGGCGACTTTATAGGGGCTGTAGTGTTGCAGCATGACGCCGCCGGAACCCACGCGAATACGCTTTGTTTGCCCGAGGATCCAGGCAATCAGCAGTTCCGGCGAGGGGCTGGCAAGCTGCGGGGTATTGTGGTGTTCGGCAATCCAGAAGCGGTGATAACCCAGCGTTTCCGCCTGCTGCGCCAGTGTTAAGGTTCGCGCCAGCGCATCGGCGGCTGTTTCGTGTTCTGCGACGGGGCTTTTATCCAGAATGCTGATTCGCCATGACATGTTGCGTTCTCGTTTGACTTAACATGGCGTCATTATTAAAGGCGGATTTCACCTCTGAGAAACAATTTATTTACATTTGGATTGCCGGAAAACGGCAATAGAGGATCTGTCAACGGCGTGACTGGAGCGATGTAATGAGTGTTTCCGCTTCATGCCGTCGGGTAATGCGGAGAAAGCGAATGTGTGCGTACTGCGGGTTGTGCATATCCGCTTCATAGCGTTTGCGGTTGCTGCGCCAGGTCTTGATCGTCCAGATGATGATGGAGTCCTTGCTAAAGAACGATTGACGAAAGCTTTCGCGGTTCCCCGTACCGGGCCAAAGCTCCTGTTTGTGCCATGCACGTTTGAAGGCTCGCGTCACCGCCTGCCAGAGCGTGCGGATAAACCCATGATCTATCCACACCACCATATCAACGTCGCGCCACTTTACGTCGCGTGTACGGTTGTAATTCCCGTCCAGTACCCAGTCAGGCGATGCGGCGAGCGTTTGTTCCAGCGCTGCGAGAAACTCCTCATCAGGGGTTCCCTGCCAGTTCGCTCGCCAGTAAAGCCTGTCCATCTCAATGTAAGGGATAGACAGCGCCTCCGCGATTCGCCTGCCAAACGTGCTTTTCCCACTTCCGCTGGTGCCAATGATATTGATTTTCACCGTTCCGCCTGCACATGCTGAAGAAAACGGATCGAATCATAACGTTAAAAATTTGTTTACGAAACGCCAGACTACTCGTTCGGATACTGCTCGTCAGCGACCTTCGCCAGCCACTCCACCGGACTGCCGTTAACCGCTTCTGCAATGGCGATATGGGTCAACGATCTGCTTTCCTTTATGGTCGTCGCCCGGGAGCGCAGCTTGGGGTATCTCAGTCGGCGCTCAGTCACGCGATGCGCAATCTGGAAGCGAGGGCGGGTGGACGGCCAACTGATCCTCAACAGCCTGCCGCAACGCATCGATGCCGCCGAAAACGGTCTGGGGCTGGCCTACGTTCCAGAAGATTCGATATTCGACGCTCTTGCGGAAGGCCGGTTAGTGCGTGTTCCTGAAGCCTGGTGTCCGGCTTTTACAGGCTACCATCTGTTTTATCCAAGCCGCCGCCAGCACACGACGGCGTTTGCTTTCCTCATCGCAGCCCTGCGGCATTCCTGATGCCCTACCTGTCAGTAATTATTAAGTAAACCTGATGATTAAATCCGCATTTACTGGCCTTTTTGACTAAAAAAACGCCACGATTCAGCGCGTTGTGATCCCCGTCTGCTCTGACCACACGATTTCCTTCGACGTGCATCACTTTCGACACGGTTATATTTTGCGTCGCTTATCAATTGCGGGTAGGATGCCTCGCCATGTTTTGCCTTATCCATACACAGAATGACTGGAAAGGCAGCATGTGTCTGTGCAGAAGCAATCGTTTGTTTTGGCTTCCGCCAGGCAGGACTATCACGTTAATGGTTCAGACAGGCAAACAGGTAACTCAATGAAAACAAGCAATAAAAGCGCAGCCGATCATCATGCTGCGAAACGTCGCTGGTTGAACTCTCATGAAGAGGGCTATCACAAGGCGATGGGCAACCGTCAGGTGCAGATGATCGCCATCGGCGGCGCTATCGGTACAGGTCTGTTTTTAGGTGCAGGCGCACGTCTGCAAATGGCTGGCCCTGCTCTCGCCCTGGTCTATCTTGTGTGCGGGATCTTCTCTTTCTTCATCCTTCGCGCCCTTGGCGAACTGGTGCTCCACCGCCCTTCCAGCGGCAGCTTTGTCTCTTACGCCCGTGAATTCCTCGGTGAAAAAGCCGCCTATGTCGCGGGCTGGATGTACTTCGTTAACTGGGCGATGACCGGTATCGTCGATATCACCGCCGTTGCGCTGTACATGCACTACTGGGGCGCGTTTGGCGATGTGCCGCAGTGGGTGTTCGCCCTTGGGACACTGGCGATCGTCGGGACCATGAACATGATCGGCGTGAAATGGTTCGCCGAGATGGAGTTCTGGTTCGCGCTGGTCAAGGTGCTGGCCATTGTGATCTTCCTGGTGGTCGGTACCGTGTTCCTCGGCACCGGTAAACCCCTGGACGGCAATGCGACCGGCTTCCACCTGATTACCGATAACGGCGGTTTCTTCCCGCACGGTCTGCTGCCAGCGCTGGTTCTGGTGCAGGGTGTGGTGTTCGCCTTTGCCTCCATCGAACTGGTGGGGACGGCGGCCGGTGAATGTAAGGATCCGCAGACGATGGTGCCAAAAGCCATCAACAGCGTGATCTGGCGTATCGGCCTGTTCTATGTAGGCTCCGTGGTACTGCTGGTGCTGCTGCTGCCGTGGAACGCATACCAGGCGGGTCAAAGCCCGTTTGTGACCTTCTTCTCTAAGCTGGGCGTCCCGTATGTGGGCAGCATCATGAATATCGTGGTCCTGACCGCCGCGCTCTCCAGCCTTAACTCCGGGCTCTATTCAACAGGTCGTATCCTGCGCTCCATGTCGATGGGCGGCTCTGCGCCGAAGTTTATGTCGAAGATGAGCAAGCAGCAGGTGCCTTACGCGGGTATCCTGGCGACGCTGGTGGTGTACATCTTTGGCGTGTTCCTGAACTATCTGGTGCCGTCTCAGGTGTTTGAGATTGTGCTGAACGTCGCCGCACTGGGCATCATCGCCTCCTGGGCCTTTATCGTGGTGTGTCAGATGCGTCTGCGCAAAGCGATCAAAGAAGGGAAAGCGGCTGACGTTAGCTTCAAGCTGCCGGGCGCACCGGTGACCTCCTGGCTTACCCTGCTGTTCCTGCTGAGCGTGCTGGTGCTGATGGCCTTCGACTACCCGAACGGGACTTACACCATCGCCACGATCCCGCTGCTGGCGGTGTTGCTGATTGCTGGCTGGTTTGGCGTGCGTAAACGCGTGAACGAAATTCACAGCACTGCACCGGTTCATCCTGATGATAACAAACAGGATGGTCCCCTGGTGGAAGAGACCTCGCGTTAATAAAAAAGCCGGGTGGCGGTTTCGCCTTACCCGGCCTGCATTTCATGGTTTTTTCTGGCCCGGTAAGCGCAGCGCCACCGGGCAATTCACACCTTACAACTCGATACGAATCACATCGTCAGGCTGGGTCGCTTCCTGCTGACGGGTTGATTTCTGTTTCACCGTCACGTACAGCGTTTTACCGTCCGCAGACAGCGCCAGGCTGTTCGGGTAAACCGGGGTATCGTAGGTTTTGGTCACTTTATAGGTTTTGGCGTCAATCACGCTCACCTTGCCCGCCTCGCGGTGCGTCACATAGGCTTCGTTACGCGCGGGGTTGAACAGTACGGCCAGCGATTCTGGCGCGGCGATTTTCTGCATCACGCTTCCATCTTTCAGGCTCACCACCAGCACTTCTGGCTGTTTAGAATCCGTCAGGAACGCGCGCTGACCGGCAGTGTCCAGGCTCAGGTTCAGGTAGAAGTGTTCTTTTCCGTCGTCCTGCACCTTTTTACGGCTGAGGATTTTGTTGGTTGCCGTATCAATGGTGACCAGCTCGCCGTCCGCATTCGTGGTGTACAGACGTTTTGCCTGTGCATCCAGCGCCAGCCCGGTACTGAACGTGCCGGTGTTCGCGATGGTGTCCTTCAGCTTCAGCGTTGCGCCATCAACAACCCAGATCACGCTCTCCTTACCAATGCCGGTAATGTACACCGTATTCGTTGTGTCATCGGCCACCAGCTGGCGCGGCTGAAGCGGTTTCACCGTGTCGCTACGCTTGCGATCGTCCAGCACCAGGCGCCCTTTCACCTCGCCCGTTTTGGCGTCAATCGCCGTCACGGCGCTGTTGACGGTGTTTCCGAACCACAGCGTCTGGGTGGCTTTATCGATCGTGGCGCCAAACGGCTTGAGATCGTTATGAATCGCCTGCGTCACTTCAAGCGTGACCGGATCCAGACGATAAACCACGCCGCCCTTATCGGTTTTGCGGCTTTGAGTCGTCGCAACCCACAGCGCGTTTTCCTGCTGGCTGACGGCCATTTCATACGCGCCCTTGCCTACCGCCTTGCGTAGCATCTCTTCAGCAGCATGAACCTGGAACGTACCGGCAAACAGTAAAGAACCCAGCAGCAGAGACCCACGCAGACGCGGCGAGCACAGATGACGTAAAGACATAACAATTCCTTTTTAAATGAGGAGATTTACCGCTGACATCACTTCCGGTGGGCAAAGTCATCGCTTTGCCGTTATTTTAATGAGAATAGTAATCATTAATGGGTCGAATGTGGAGTATTTCTTTCCTTCAAACCCTTACATTCACGAAATGTGCGGTTATAGTTTTCATAACATTTACAAAGGATTTAACATATATACACAGGTTCCAGTTGATTTGGTTCGAATTTTTTCTTAATCGGTTTACTTCATGAAAATTATTACTGCCCGTAGGGTATCGCTACCCCTGCTGTTCGTTCCCGTCGTTTTTGGCCCGCTGAGCGCGATGGCCGCAGATGAACAGACCCTGATCGTCAGCGCCACGCCGCAAACCGTCTCCGAACTGGACACCCCAGCCGCAGTCAGCGTGGTGAGTGGCGACGATATGCGACATGCCACCCCGCGTATCAACCTTTCTGAATCTCTGGGAAGCGTACCTGGCCTGCAAATCCAGAACCGCCAGAACTATGCTCAGGATCTGCAACTTTCTGTCCGCGGATTCGGCGCGCGCTCAACCTTCGGCGTACGCGGGATCCGCATGTACGTAGATGGCATTCCGGCAACCATGCCCGACGGCCAGGGGCAGACGTCAAACATTGATCTCAACAGCATCGAGAGCGTCGACGTGCTGCGCGGCCCCTTCTCCGCCCTGTACGGCAATGCCTCCGGCGGCGTGATCAACATCCACACCCAGACCGGACAACAGCCAGCCACAATTGAAGCCAGCAGCTATTACGGCAGCTACGGCACCTGGCGTTACGGCATGAAGGCCACCGGTGCGGTGGGCGACGGGACTCAGGCGGGAGATGTGGATTACGCCGTCTCCACCACCCGTTTCACCACCCATGGCTATCGCGATCACAGCGGCGCACGGAAAAACCTCGCCAACGCGAAACTGGGCGTGCGCATTGATGATGTCAGTAAGCTGACGCTGATTTTTAACAGCGTGGACATGAAAGCCAACGATCCGGGCGGACTGAGCTATCAGGAATGGCAGAATAACCCGCGCCAGTCACCTCGCGGCGATCAGTACAACACGCGAAAAACCATTAAGCAGACCCAGGCCGGGATCCGCTACGACCGCCAGCTGAGCGAACAGGATGACCTCAGCGTGATGATGTATGCCGGTGAGCGTGAAATGACCCAGTACCAGTCCATTCCGGCGTCCACTCAGCGTGACAATCCTGCGCATTCGGGTGGTGTAATTGATATGCAGCGCCACTATCAGGGTATTGATACCCGCTGGACCCACCGCGGCGAGCTGCTGGTGCCGGTAACGTTTACCACCGGCCTTAACTACGAAAATATGAGTGAAAATCGCCGCGGGTATGAAAACTTTGTGGTGAACAACGGCGTGACGGATTATGGCGTGAAGGGTGACAAACGCCGTGACGAACGTAACCTGATGTGGAACCTTGATCCTTACCTGCAAACCCAGTGGCAGCTAACGCAAAAGCTGTCCGTTGAGGCGGGCGTGCGTTACAGCTCCGTCTGGTTTGACTCCAACGATCATTACATTACCCCGAAAAACGGCGATGACAGCGGTGACGCCAGCTACCATAAATGGCTCCCGGCAGGTGCGGTAAAATACGCCGTGACCGACGCATGGAACCTGTATGCCGCGGCGGGACGGGGATTTGAGACTCCGACCATTAACGAACTCTCCTACCGTTCTGATGGCAAAGGCGGCCTCAATATCAACCTGCAACCGTCAACCAACAACACCTATGAGATTGGCAGTAAAACCCGCATCGGCAATGGCATCCTGACGGCGGCGCTGTTCCGCACGGATACCGACAACGAGATCGTGGTCGACGAAAACAAAGAGGGTCGCACCACCTATAAAAATGCCGGGAAAACGCGCCGTCAGGGTGTGGAAATTGCGCTCGACCAGCAGTTTGCCGAGAACTGGAAGCTGAAGATGGCGTGGACCTATCTCGATGCGACCTACCGTACCAACGTCTGTAACAATACAGACTGTAGCGGCAACCGGATGCCGGGCATTGCCCGTAACATGGGGTATGCGTCGTTTGGCTGGGAGCCTGAAGAAGGCTGGTACGCGGGTGCAGATGCGCGCTACATGAGCGACGTGATGGCAAACGACACCAATACCGCCAAAGCGCCCTCCTATACCGTGGTTGGCCTGAATACCGGCTATAAACTCAATTACGGTAAATGGGGAATGGACCTCTTTGGTCGCGTCGATAACCTGTTCGATAAAGAGTATGCCGGTTCAGAGATTGTTAACGCTGGCTACAATCGCTATTACGAACCTGCTCCTGGCCGTAACTATGGCGTCGGTCTGTCGGTCTCTTATCGCTTTGAGTAAAACATTCTCCGGCAGCGTACGTTGCCGGTAAAAATTAAGCGAAATAACGTCATTCCCGGTAGCCTGATGCGCCGGGAATATAATCCGGGAGGGGTAATACGAATATTTAAATAAGGGCGTCAGAGGGATCCTTAACTGTAGTATTGCCGTTGCAGGAGGATATTGGCTTCATCAATAGCCCGGTCGATCGCCTCCCGACTCGCCGTCACATCCCGTTGCTCCAGCGCAGAAAGCAGATCGGCATAATGATAGGTCGTGGCGGGGATGTCTTTCAGCTCTTCGTGCAGGTAATTGATACACGGGCCAATTCGTACCCAGAGCTGCTCAATCAGCGAGTTCAGGGTCGGCATCTCGGCATATTGATAGAGCGTAAAGCGGAACACGCGGTTGGCATAGATCGCTTTCTGCACGTCGCCCTGATGCATGGCGGTGCTGAAGTTATCGGACAGCGCGCGTAACGCATCCAGCCTGGTCTCGGTCATATTCTGGCACGCCGCCGCAACGGCCATCGGTTCAAGCTGCTTTCTGATGGCGTTAATTTCGTTATAGCGCTCCAGCGTCACTTCTGGCACCAGAAATGCCTGCGCTGGCGTGGCCTGTAAGGCACCCGCAGACACCAGGCGCAGCAGGGCTTCGCGCACCGGTGTGATACTGGTGCCTAATTTATCCGCAATCTCTTTCGTGACGAGTCGAGCCCCAGGTTTTAATGAGCCCGTAATTAACGCTCCCTTTAAACTGTTCTCAACTTGCAAAGTCAGACTGATTCTTTGTGCTTTTTCCAAATGTTCCAAATCAAGCATGTTTAATTCCCGTAGCCAAACAAAATGCCATTTTCAGCGACTGTTTAAAAAAACGTCGCCGGTCAGATATATCCTGTATCGTCATGCCTGGTATGAGGGGCGCGCGTAAAATTACATTCGTTCAAATAATATTGCATTTTTCAATTCTGGCTCAGCTGGCCGAGGGCGCGCAAAGCTTATGGATTAATTAAAGACAATATATCGTATCTTCACAAATAATTATGGCGGACATCGCCCGCCATAACCGATGGTCTGATTAGTCTGCCGCCACGCGGATCACGACTTTGCCGAAGTTTTTCCCTTCAAGCAGCCCAATCAGCGCGTCCGGCGCCGCGTCCAGCCCTTCAGTGACCTGCTCGCGATAGTGAATTTTGCCTTCCTGCACCCAGCGGCCCATTTCCTGCTGGAACTCGTCGATACGATGACCATAGTCCTGAGCGATGATAAAGCCCTGCATGCGGATGCGTTTTTTCAGGATGGTTCCCATCAACAGCGGCAACCGATCCGGACCCTCCGGCAGGTTGGTCGCATTGTAGCCGCTCACCAGTCCGCAAACCGGCACGCGCGCGGAGGTATTCAGGAGCGGCAGCACGGCGTCAAAGACTTTACCGCCAACGTTTTCATAATAAACATCAATGCCCTGCGGGCAGGCTTTCGCTAGTTGGTCGGCAAAATCATCCGCGTGGTGATCCAGACAGGCGTCGAAACCGAGCACGTCAACCGCATGACGGCATTTCTCTTCCCCGCCAGCCACGCCAATGACCCGGCATCCTTTGATTTTACCGATCTGCCCCACCGTTGCGCCGACCGGCCCCGTGGCTGCCGCCACGACAAGGGTCTCCCCCGCCTGCGGCTGGCCGATATCAAGCAGGCCCATATACGCGGTGAAGCCCGGCATCCCCAGTACGCCGAGCGCCCATGAAGGGTGCGACGGGTTTTCACCCAGCTTCACCAGCCCTTTCCCGTCTGACAGTTCATACTCCTGCCAGCCACTGTAGCCCAGAACCCACTCACCCTCTTTATAATCCGGATGACGCGAGGTCTCGACGCGGCTAACCGTACCGCCCACCATCACCGCGCCGATCTCGACCGGAGGTGAATAGGATGGCGCATCGCTCATACGGCCCCGCATGTACGGATCAAGCGAGAGCCATACGGTGCGTAACAATACCTGCCCCTCTGATGGCGTGGGGATCGGCTGTTCTTCTAAACGGAAATTATCGGCGACCGGCGCGCCGTGTGGACGGGAAGCCAGTACCCAGCGTCGGTTTTGCGTAGTTGATTGACTCATTCATCGCTCCTTACTGCTGAAAATGTCATTAAAGTCTGGCACGTTATCCTGCGGATCGCCTTCGCATTATGAGCCGGACTGATTAAGCCGCACGACCAGATAAAGGCACGGCTCATCCGTTTCGTTGATAAACCGGCAGTCGTTCGGTGGCCCAAGTTCCAGGCAATCTCCGGCCTTCATTTCATGGCGGGTCTCTCCTTCCAGAAAGACCAGTTCACCTGCCTGCAACCAAATCAACTGTCGCGCCAGCGCATAAGAGGATGCAGGCATAGGCACATCGCTGCGTGCGGGCAGTTCCACCTGGACGAGATCGATAGGCATATCGGTGCGCGGCGACACATGGCGACGCAAATAGTGGGTTTGCGGATCGCGCCAGACGGGCTGGTTCGCCAGACGTAAAAGTTTACCCTCCTGCATTTCCGCGCGCGCAATGAGCGTAGACATGCTGATACCAAAGGCACCGGATAAACGGGCAAGCAGGGTCGCCGTCGGGCTACTGTCACCCCGTTCAATCTTGTGGATCATGCCGCGCGAGATGCCTGCCCGTTCGGCCAGTTCGCTTAAAGACCAGCCCCGCGACTCGCGTTCAAGGCGTATGCGGACGCTAATCCGTTGATTCATATTGTCTGTCATCGTATTCATGACGTAATACTATAGTGTATGGATGGTGACTCGGGGCAATTTAATGACAATAAAACAGGATTTTGCGTAGCGATGCACGACAAGAACTGTGTAATATTGTGAGAAAATCGTACTACTATAGTAAACATCACAGCCAGAGGGTTAATCATGATTGTTCGTCATGCCTGCAAAGAAGATTGTGCCGCTATCGGTGAAATTTATAACCATGCGGTGCTGCACACCGCCGCCATCTGGAACGATACCACTGTCGACACCGATAACCGTATTGCATGGTTTGAGGCGCGTACGCTTTTGGGTTATCCGGTGCTGGTCAGTGAAGAAGAGGGTGTGGTAACGGGATACGCCTCATTTGGCGACTGGCGAGCGTTCGACGGTTTTCGCCATACGGTGGAGCACTCGGTTTACGTTCATCCCGATCACCAGGGCAAAGGCATTGGCCGACTGCTGATGACGGAATTGATCAAGGAAGCCCGCCAGATCGGTAAACATGTGATGGTGGCTGGCATCGAGGCGCAGAACCAGGCGTCAATTCATCTGCATGAAACCCTGGGCTTTAAAACCACCGGAAAGATGCCGCAGGTGGGAACCAAATTCGGTCGCTGGCTGGATTTAACCTTTATGCAGCTCCTGCTCGATGAGCGCAGCGAACCGGATGCTCTGTCATGAATCAGTCGTTGACGTTAGCGTTTCTGGTGGCTGCCGGAATTGGCCTGGTGGTGCAAAACACCCTTATGGTGCGCATTACGCAATCCTCCTCCACCATTCTTATCGCCATGCTGCTGAACTCGCTGGTGGGGATTGTGCTGTTTGTCAGCATTCTGCTGGTGAAAAATGGCCTGGCGGGATTTAACGAACTGGCTTCAACGGTGCGCTGGTGGACGTTGATCCCCGGCCTGCTGGGGTCATTTTTTGTCTTTGCCAGTATTAGCGGGTATCAGAACGTGGGTGCGGCCACGACTATTGCCGTACTGGTGGCAAGCCAGCTGATTGGCGGCATGGTGATGGACATCCTCAAAAGCAACGGTGTGCCCCTGCGCGCGCTGGTTGGGCCGGTCTGCGGCGCAGTGATGCTGGTGGTCGGCGCCTGGCTGGTGGCACGGCGCCAGTTTTAACCCTTACAGGATGGTACCGCCCTGCGTGAGGTGAGCATGGCGCGCCTCCGCCTCTTCTTTATGCTGCTTACCATGATGCGCAATCGCAGTGCGCAGGCGCTGCTGCTGGGTATAGCGATCTTCACGGCTGAGTTCTGCATCATCGCTTAATGCGATCAGCAATTCGTTCATGTGGGTAATGACGCTCTCTTCGATGGCGGCGTCGACGCGGACGATAACATCGCTTAAATGTGACATTGTCACTCCTTTTCACGTGCCCGGTGGCAAATGTTAGCCGGGTAAGGCGTAGCCGCCACCCGGCAATAATACGATCAGTTCAGCTTCGCTTTCGAGAAATCGCTGCCCATCAGGCTTACGCTGTACCCGGTCACGTTGCTGCGTGTCGCGTAGAACGTTTTACCGTTAGCTAACGCAATCCATGGCGCCTGCTGGTAGAAAATCTCCTGTGCCTGGCCATACAGCTTCGCACGTTCTTCCGGGTTGCTGGTCAGTTTGGCCTGTTGCACCCGTTCATCATACCCCTTATCACACCAGCGCGCGGCGTTGGATCCGGTTTTGATGCTGTTACATCCCAGCAGCACGTCGGCGAAATTGTCCGGATCGCCGTTGTCAGACATCCAGCCGAACAGTGCGGAGTCATGCTCGCCTTTACGCATGCCGGACAGGTATTCCCCCCACTCGTAGGAGACAATTTTCGCCTTCACGCCTACTTTCGCCCAGTCAGCCTGGATCATCTCCGCAATGCGTCGGGAGTTCGGGTTGTACGGACGCTGCACCGGCATTGACCAGAGTGTCACTTCCGCGCCCTTCTCCAGACCCGCCTGCTTCAGCAGCGCTTTCGCTTTTTCCGGATCGTAGCCGTAATCCTTCAGGTCTTTGTTAAAGCCGAGCATATTCGGCGGGATCGGCGATTTAGCGACCGTACCAGACCCCATAAAGACCGCGTTCACAATGGCCTTTTTGTCCGTCGCATAGTTCAGCGCCTGGCGCACCAGCACGTTATCAAACGGTTTTTTCTCCGTGTTGAACGCCAGATACCCCACGTTTAGCGCCTCCACCGAGTGGAGCGTCAGGTCTTTGTTTTTCTTGATCGCGTCGAACTGCACCGGCGACGGCGCAGGAATGATCTGGCACTCGTTCGTTTGCAGCTTCGCCAGGCGCGTCTCAACGTTCGGCGTGATGGAGAAGATCAGGTGTTTGGTTGGCACCTCACCGTCCCAGTAATTCGGGTTGGCGACGTAGCGGATCAGCGAGTCCACCTTGTACTGCTGAAGCGCATACGGCCCGGTGCCGATTGGCCAGGTATCCACATTTTCAGGTGTGCCTTTTTTCAGCATGGCGTCCGCGTACTCGGCAGAGAGGATCGAGGCGAAGTCCATTCCCCAGTCGGCCAGGAACGCCGCGTTGGGTTCGCTCAGGGTGAACTGGACGTGGTAATCGTCGATCTTTTTCACATCCTGAATCAGCTTGTCGAGGCCCACGTCATTAAAGTATTCGTAATTGCCCTGCGAAACATTGTGATACGGATGTTTAGGGTCTTTCTGACGCATAACGGAGAAAATAACGTCATCAGCGTTAAAATCGCGGGTAGGTTTAAAGTATTTATTGCTGTTAAATTTCACCCCTTTTCGCAGGGTAAACGTATACGTTTTGCCGTCAGGCGAAATGGTCCATGACTCCGCCAGAGAAGGAACCGGCGTGTTTTTTACCGGGTCGAAGTTAATCAGACGGTTATACAGCGTTTGCGAGCTGGCGACAAACGAGGGCCCAGAGCTGGCGATCTGCGGGTTAAACGACTCCGGCGACGCCTCGGAGCAGTAGATAATGGTGTCATTGTTTGCCGCCCATGCGGCGCTTGCCGGTAGCAGCGCGCTCAGCGCGAGGGCGAGCACGGTTTTCCCTGTAGACATGGTTATTACCCTTTCGGTTTTATTATAGTGAACAGTAATAACAGCACAGACGTTTTGACCTGACAAATAACGAATCACTATCAGGTTATTCTAAAGACCTACATTTCGCTGGTTTTAGCATCAGCCCGCATAAACCGATTTGCCTTAAGGTCCATTATTCGTCAAGCACAACCGTCACGATCAATGCCGCAAGAAATCGTCCCTTTTGCCGTCTCCTCAGCCGTTTGCTTGCTTACCGGTTTCGCTAAAGTAATGGCGTGAAGAAGTCTACAGGACCAAATCGTGGCAAAAACACTCTTACGCAGCGGTAATCTGGATGATTTTCAGGCCGTTGGCGGCGGCGGACAGGCCGTTTTTGAATCAGCGCTGCAAATCCGCGAAGCGCTTCGGTTGCGCAAACAGCAGGCTATCGTCGATTGCCTGGCTATACCTCAGGTTAACGACGGCGGCGATCGCGTTGACTGGTACTCCCCGGTTGAGGGAACCGTCTCCAGCTGGAAGGCAGCGGATGAAGATGACCGTTTTCGCGCCCTGCGCTATCTGGAAAACACGCTCGCCAGCGTGGAGTCGCTGAGTAAAAAATGCCTTCAGTCACCGAAAACGGCGCAGCAACTGTTTGGCTCTCTGCTCTCGAAATCCTTCCAGTTCCCCGGGGAAAACTTTGTCTATCTGGTCGATGGCAAACCGGTGATCTGCTTCTGGGGTTTCGTCAATCTTAACGAGAGTGCGCGCGATGACGTGCTGGACTGCCTGCGCGAATCGTTGATCCCTGATCCTGAGCCCGTGGTGATCAACGAACCTGAACCGGAGCCAGAACCGGCCCCGGTGGTGACGTTTGAGCAGGCCGATGCGCCGCTTATCACGCCCGCGGCTACCGTCCGTATCACCGAAGATGAACTGTATACGCCTGAACCGGTGCGTATGGACGTCACACCGCCAGAGCCCGCCCCGGCGGTCGTGCAGAAAAAACGTCGCTCCCCCCTGTGGTTACTGCCGGTTGCCGCGGTCATCATTGCGGCTATCGCCACCCCGCTGCTCTGGCCAAAACAGGCCCCGACCGCAGCGCCAGCCGCCACGCCTGCACCGGCCCCTGTCGCGATTGCTCCGGCCCCCGTGAAGACGGTGGAGCCGCTGGAGCTGAAACTCCCGCTGCACCAGGCCGAAGTGGTTGAGCCGAAGGTGAAAACGCCTGCCCCGGCGGCCGAACCGGTGGTCATTACCGCAATACCAAAAGATGCGATGGTAATGGAGGCAAACCAGGTCAAAGCGGGGTTAACGCGCTTCCTGAACGGCACCTGGCGCGCGTTTCTCGATGTGCAGGATCCGCTCACCGGCAAACCGCCCTCGCTGCGCTACCAGATCCAGAACAACAAAGGTTTCGCCCGGGTCGTGCATGGCGACAACATTGTCTGTCGGGTAGACGTCTTCTCCGGCTTACACAGCAACGGCGAGCTGTTGATCAAAACGCGCGGTAACGCTCGTTGCTCCGACGGTTCACGCTATCCGATGCCGGAAGTGACCTGTAAGGCCGGTGCCAGCGATGTGGCGGAATGCACTGCACGTTACGATGCCAACACCGTCGTTCCTTTGACGTTCAAGAAAGCAGGTGTCTGATCCTATGCTGGTTAATCTTTGCGACTATAAACAGAGCGTGACGCTGATTGCTAACAGCGGCGTACAGTTTCTCGATTTTGGCCTGACTCCGCAGGATACCGCCAGCAACGGGCGTTTCGTGCGTAAAACGGCAAATGGCCCGCTGCTGCGCCTGGATTTTGATCTGGTTAACGGCCGGTACACCCTGCCCGCCATCAATGGCGGGCAGCCGGAAGTGGTCAAACCTGAAAGCACCATTCCACTGCATGACTCCCTGACCGTGCTCGACGGCGTCTGGCTGCCGCTTCCTTTCCTGCGCTTCAACCCGCCGCGGACGTTTGTTGAAGGCCCGGATAACTGGGCGCGCGTCCAGGTACGAAAGCTTTCCACGCCCGACGCGGCTGGCAATACGCACCGGGTCACCGTCGCGCTCGACAGCCAGATTGCAGAGCATGCGACGTCTGCCCTGTCGCCGGTTGAAAACGATATCCTGAACGGCACGCGTTTCGCACTCGCCTGGCGCGACAGTGAGATTGAAAGTTTCCTCGACCAGACCTGGATTGACGGCTGGCTGCGCGAAGCTTTCACGCAGTTTGCCGACGGGGTTGAAAAACGCTCCGAGCGCGAACTGCATCAGGCCATGCGCAGCTTTGAATATCAGGCGCACTGGCTCAACCTGCTCTCCATGCTCGGTGAACAACTCACCGTGCCGGAAGTGAAGTTTGTCACCCATACCCTGAGCACGCCTGCCATTCCTGTCGATCTGATCCTTGACGTAGGCAACACCCACACCTGCGGCGTGATTATTGAAGATCATGGTGATGCCAACGACGGCCTGCGCCAGACGGCTGAACTTCAGGTACGATCTCTGAGTGAGCCGCAGTTCCTGAATGAGCCGCTGTTTACCAGCCGTCTCGAATTTTCCGAAGCGCGTTTTGGCAAGCAACACTTCTCGGTGGAAAGTGGCCGGGAAGACGCGTTCGTCTGGCCATCGATCGTCCGCGTGGGTGATGAAGCACGTAAGCTGGCGATGCAGCGTCTGGGCACGGAAGGCAACAGTGGCATCTCCAGCCCGCGCCGCTATCTGTGGGATGAAACCCCGGTAGTGCAGGACTGGCGCTTTAGCCAGATGAACAGCAAAACCCAGCGCGAACCGCTGGCCACCGCGTTTCCGCTGATGAACCTGATGAACGACGACGGGGAACCGCTCTTTACGCTGCCGCAGGATGAACGCCTGCCGGTGTTCTCTCCGCAGTACAGCCGCAGCACCCTGATGACGCACATGCTCTGCGAGCTGCTGGCTCAGGCGCTCGGTCAAATTAACAGCGTGGCCACACGTCTGCGGCTTGGTTTCCCGGCTTCTCCGCGCCAGCTGCGGACGCTGATCCTCACCCTGCCTTCGGCGATGCCGAAACAGGAGCGCGAGATTTTCCGTCGCCGCATGTTCGAAGCTATTGCCATCGTCTGGAAAGCGATGGGCTGGCACCCGCAGGATGAGGATTTTGCCAGCCGCAAGCAGCAGGAAAAAAGCGTGGTGCCGGTTCCTGAGATCCACATGGAGTGGGACGAAGCCAGCTGCGGCCAGCTGGTGTGGCTGTATAACGAAGCCATTTCCCACTTCGGTGGCCAGACCGAGGCCTTTTTCGCCTCTCTTGCCCGTCCGGATCGCGCACCTGAGCCGGGCGTCCAGCCGGGACGCGCGCTGCGTGTTGCCTCAATTGATATCGGCGGCGGCACGACGGATATGGCCATCACGCACTATCAGTTAGATGATGGTTCCGGGAATAACGTTAAAATCACCCCGCAGCTACTGTTCCGCGAAGGGTTCAAGGTAGCTGGCGACGATACGCTGCTGGACGTGATCCAGCGCTACGTACTGCCCGCGCTGCAAACGCATCTTCAGAAATCCGGCATAGCCGATGCCCCACAGCTGATGGCATCCCTCTTCGGCGACTCCGGGCGGATTGATACCCAGGCGATACTGCGCCAGCAGACGACGCTTCAGCTCTTTATGCCGATCGGCCACGCGATCCTGGCCGCGTGGGAAGCAAGCGATATTGACGATCCGCTGGCCGGGCTGCATGCCACCTTTGGCGATCTGCTCACGCAAAAACCGACGCGTAACGTGATGAATTACCTCCAGCAGGCGATCGACCATGCATTGCCTGCTGGCTCTGAAAACGTTGATCTGTTCAGCGTACCGCTGCACGTCAATTTCCGGGAGATGCAGGACGCGATGCTGGCGGGCCAGTTCACGCTCGCCGCCCCGCTTCATGCGGTCTGTGAGGCGATCTCTCACTACAGCTGCGATATTCTGCTCATCACGGGACGGCCTGGCTGTCTGCCGGGCGTGCAGGCCTTGATTCGCCACCTGCAACCGGTACCCGTCAACCGCATCGTCTGGCTGGATAAATACCAGGTTCATGAATGGTATCCGTTCAGCCAGCAGGGGCGGATCGGCAACCCGAAATCCACCGCCGCCGTGGGTGCGATGCTCTGTAGCCTGGCGCTCGATCTCCGCCTGCCGCGCTTTAACTTTAAAGCAGCGGATATCGGCGCGTACTCTACGGTGCGCTATCTGGGCGTGCTGGATAACACGATCAATACCCTGCGGGACGAGAACGTCTGGTATCACGATATCGACCTCGATAAACCCGGCGCGAAACTGGACGCCCGTCTGCACTTTCCGCTGCGCGGCAATGTCACCCTCGGCTTCCGGCAACTGGCCAATGCCCGCTGGCCCGCGACGCCGCTCTATACCCTGAGCATCAACTCTGCCGAGCTGGCAAAAGCCATTGCGGGCGACGGCGTACTGAACGTGCGCCTGAAGCTGCGTGGCGGTAACAAGCAGGAAGGCCCGGAATCTTTCGAACTGAGCGACGCCTGGCTACAGGACGGCACGCCAGTGCCGCCGGATGCTCTGACCTTTAAACTGAATACTCTGGCCGATCGCCGACACAGCGGCAGCCACTACTGGATCGACAGCGGGAGCGTATACCTCAAATGACTGCGACGACTGCCACCACTCAGGCCTTAATCGGGTGGATCAACGAGACGCGACAGCACGCTCCGATGCTGGATAACGAAGCCGACGCCCTGCTTGCCCGCCTTAACGCAGCAAGCGCGCGGGAAGAGGCGCTCGATCGCGCCCTTGCCAGCCCGGGCAGCATCGGCTTATACGGCCACTCGCAGGCCGCGAAAGCGCACCTGCTGGCCGCCCTGTGCGGCAGCGGCGACGAACGGCTGAACGTTACGCCGGGTCAGCGCACGTTTGATTACTTCTCGCATATTAATCCCGGGCATGCGCCCACCAACATGGCCGTGCGTTTCAGCAGAGCGTCCGACGAGGTCGCAGACGACACGTTTCCCCTGCGCCTGCGCCTGGTAACGGAGGCCGAGCTTGTGCAGCTGTTTATCGCCCGCACCACGTTAGATCCGCAGATCCGCGCGGTGGATAAATCGGTGATTGAAGCCCGGCTTGAGAAATGGCGTGCGCTACGTCAACCGCAGAGCGTGCCGGGAATGACGGCGCGGGAGGTCGCGACCATTGCCCGGTTCTGGCAGAGCATAGTCCCCGGCGCTAAGCAGCACATTGACGATGCCCTGTGGCACCAGTTTGCCCTTTTGGTTCCGTCGCTTGATCTCAGCACCCGCGCCAGCGTCTGGTCTCTGCTGTGGGGTGAGCAGCAGGAGTTAACCCAGCAGTGGCTGAAGCTCGCCCATGTGCTGCATCAAACCAGCCATGCCAGCGTGCTTGCTGCGCCGTTGAGTCTGCTGGTGGACAGCTTTGGTCTGCCGTGTGAAGGCTTCCTGACTCACGGGGCGTTTACCATGCCGGAAACACAGGAAACCCTCCTTCATCCGGTAAAAAACGGCGAGTTGCTTAATGCCATTAGCCTGCCTGTTGATGTACTGGCATCGCTTACCCGCGAACTGGTGCTGCCCGTTGAGCACTGCGTGCTCGATAACGTTGACATCATTGATATTCCGGCTATTTCTGAAGAACACACGCCGCTGATGACGCAGGCAAAATGCCTGTGGTTGCTGGATCATTATCGTCAGCACATTCAGCCTGATGTTCTGGTTATCTGCAATGCGACGGCGCACCACCAGCAGACGGCAAAAACGGCCAGACGCCTGCAAAACTGGGTTAAAGAGACGCAGCCGGTTGAAGAGTCCGCGTTGCCGGGGCTGGTCTGGGCCATTACCCCTCACGATGCGCGATTCACCACAAAGCAGAATCTGGACGAAGCGGTGCAACAATTGCTGGGCCAGCCGGGTCTGCGCTGGGGAACGCTACAGGCGCTCGATACCCACAGCATGCAGCGGGTGATTGAATGGCTGTCGCAGGCTACCCTACCGGCACAGCGTCAGAAGCGTCTTCACACGCTGAAAAGGTTATTGCAACAGTCGCTGTCGGCGCTGATGCGCCCGTATGTCGGCCCCCTCACTCAGGATCCAGGCGCTGGACGCTCGCAGGCCGAAAAAATGGTCCGAACGCTGCAAGGCAGTGCCGCCCGTCATGGTGAACTGCTTGAAGGACTTCTGCCGCCGTTAAAAGCGTTTGAGACGCTGCTGACCGTTCACCAGCCTCGAGAGGAACAGGTCAACGGTCTGTTTAACGATGTTATCGATCTGTTTGCGGAAGAGACGCAGGAAAATCCTGCCGCGGTGCAGACCAAAGACAAAGCGCGGATGGCTCATAGCGTGTGGGTTAATCATCTGCGTCAGTGGAGTCGCAACGACGCGGCGGCTGCCCGTCTGGGCCTGGACGCAGAGGTTTTACAGCAGATTGCCGATGTGCTGATCGTCACCAGCTACCGGCTGGATCTGCCGCTGCAACTGCAACGGATTGTAGAAACAGATAAAAGCAGCGCTGCGCAGCTGCATGCCGCAACAGGCAATTTCATTAGCTGGCTTGGCTACGAAGTGACGCCCGTCTCTGAACGGCCTGCAAGCCGGATCCGCAAAGGTCAGCCCATTTTCGTGACGCCGGTTGTGAGCAGCGCCTCACCCCGTCTTACCCGACTTGGCGAGCAGCCTGTTCATGCGGCGACAGCCTATGTGTATGACTGGCTGGTTGCGCTCTACACGCGCGCTATTGAGAACGTGGATTATCAGTGTCCGTATGACGTTCAGCCTGCCGCGCGGAAAGCCTTGTCTGCTTTGTTGTCTTAATCATTGCAGCCCGCAGCAATGCGGGCTACCCATTCATGAGCCGTTTATGAAGCCAGACAAAGCCTGAGCCAACGCTGACGGGTTTTCCCAGGACATTGAATGGCCTGCATCAGGGATAATTTTTAACGCAACGCCTTTTTGTTGCAGGCGGTTAAAATCGTCATCAGGCAGAGATAGCTCACCAAAAACTAACATTACCGGGCAGCTCAATGACAAGAACAGGTGTTCCCAGTCAGGTTTGACGCCCTTGACCAGGCTTGTTGCGCCCCGCCAGACGGCCCAGGGGGCATTGCTTTGAAGGCTTCCCGCCCACGGCGACATTTCCGCCCGCAGCATGTCATCATAGCCCTGTTCCAGAAAATGTTGTTCCGTTTGGGCCGCGATTGCCCGGCTGAACATCCCGCCACCCGCATGGAAATTGGGTTCAGACACGATCAGGCCCTTAACGCGCGACGTTAACAGCGTTGCCGTTTCGATCGCGATACTTCCCCCCATGCTATGACCATAGAGCCAAAGACTATCCAGGTCGAGATGGTTTAACAGTTCAACCACCACCTGCGCCTGTTCGCTCGTGCGATAACGGTAGTTGTCAGGTTTGTCACTGTAACCGCTACCGGGAAGATCGATCAGAATGGCTCTGCGCCCCCCGAAACGGGGATCACAGACGATACGAGGATATTCATACGACGATGCGCAGCCCAACCCGTGGATAAACACAACCGGGTCACCGTAACCAGGAAGATCCTGCCAGCGCACAGTGCAGCCTGCTTGCTGCGAATAGAAACTGTTCATAAGCACTCCATGTACAATCAACTGTATATTTATACATGCTCAATGTATGGAATGCTATGTCTGGATGCCGGTTCTGGAAGCGTGCTTCAGAAAAGAGAGATCAACAGGGCAACAGGGAAGCTCATTGGCCAGGTGGAACCCACCAGGAATGCGCTCAACAGGCGAATGCGTTTACGATCTTTAGACAGGAACCAGGTGATTAATGCGCAGATGGAGGCCATGATTGCGTAGAACACCAACATCTTTTGATACAACGTCATTCTGTTTACCTGAGCCGAAAAATAACCGCACGCAATATGCGTCATATGTTGACACAGATCAAGTTTTTTCGTTACATCATAACCACTTAAATACTAAGGATAATAACAACTGAGTACCTTGCGTAACAACGCCGGGTAACGCAAAACGGTTATTATTGATAAGATGCATATTAGATGCACTTTTTGACAAATGCATCCCAGCAGAAAGCAGTCTAATAAGAGCAGGCTTTTAAGGGAGGAAACATGCTACGCATTCCGCAGAGTTGCATTCACACCCGTTCCACGCCTTTCTGGAACAAAGAAACGGCCCCCGCAGGCATTTTTAAACGTCACCTTGATACGGGCACGCGCCCGGGCGTCTACCCTCGCCTGTCGGTGATGCGTGGTGCAGTGCGTTATCTGGGCTATGCTGATGAATTTACACCTGAGCCTGACAGCGAGCTTGTCATTGAAGCGGGTCGTTTCGGCGTTTTCCCGCCAGAGAGATGGCACCACATTGAGCTGATGACCGACGACACCCTGTTCAATATTGAATTCTTTGTTGAACCTGAGGTGCTTAAGTCCCTTTAAGCGCCCGACAGCATGAAGGAAACTATTATGTTACGTATTCCTGAAAACTTTGTTCATACCCGCTCGACCCCGTTCTGGAATAAAGAGACCGCGCCAGAAGCGCTTTTTACCCATCACAACACCAAAGCTGGCGTGTACGGTCGTTTGTCCGTTATGCAGGGTGCGGTGCGTTACTTTGGCTTTGCCGATGGCGATGCCACCGAGCCCGATCTGGACGTGGTGATTGAGGCCGGATCTTTTGGCATCTCTCCACCGCAAAAATGGCACCGCATTGAGCTACTGACCGACGACACCTATTTTAATATCGACTTTTTCGCGGATCCTGCCGTCACGCTTAGCGGTGCGGGTATCGGTAAAGTGGTCAACACGCATAAGGAGTAAATGATGGGTAAGGCTACCTATACCGTGACCGTCACCAACAACAGCAACGGCGTATCGGTGGATTATGAGACCGAGGCGCCCATGGAGCTGTTGATCCCGGACGTTGCGGCAGATGTCGTCAAGGACCTGGTGAATACCGTTCGCGCCTACGATACGGAAAATGAACACGAGGTGTGTGGCTGGTAAGTTGAATCGCCCGGCACTGCGCCGGGCATGAGGGCTTAGTGTTTGATCATCACATGCCGCACAACCGTGTAGTCCTCGAGTCCGTAGACCGACATATCTTTTCCGTAACCGGATAACTTCATCCCACCGTGGGGCATTTCGCTCACCAGCATAAAATGGGTATTGACCCAGGTGCAGCCATACTGCAAACGCGCGCTGAGTCGATGGGCGCGTCCGACGTCTTTGGTCCAGACGGACGAGGCCAGGCCGTATTGCGAATCGTTAGCCCAGGCCAATACCTGCGCTTCATCCTCAAACGTTGTTACGCTGACCACCGGACCAAACACCTCGCGCTGGACGATCGCATCTTCCTGCTTCGCCCCGGCCAGCAGCGTTGGCTGGAAGTAATATCCGGCTCCCTCTTTTTTACTGCCACCGGTGACGACGCGGATATGTCCGAGGGCTTTGGCTTCATCCACGGCAGCACAAACGCGGGAAAGATGCGCTGCGGAGCTGAGCGGTCCCAGCTCCGTTGACGTATCGTCCGGTGCGCCCATCTTCAGGCTGGCAACGGCGGCACCCAGCTTTTCAACCAGCGCGGGATAAATCCCCTTCTGGGCATAAATACGACAGGCCGCAGTACAATCCTGACCGGCATTGTAGAAGCCAAACGTACGCACCCCTTCAACCACGGCCTCCAGATCTGCATCGTCAAAGACAATGACCGGGGCTTTTCCGCCCAATTCCATATGGGTACGTTTCACAGAAGATGCGGTATGCCCGATAATATGTTCTCCGGTAGCGATAGAGCCGGTGAGAGAAACCATACGCACTTTTTCGTGACCGGTCAGCGGATCCCCTACGGTTTTGCCGCGACCAAACAGCACGTTGAGCACGCCTGGCGGGAAGATATCTTTCGCCAGTTCCGCCAGCTTCAGCGCCGTTAATGGCGTAATTTCAGACGGTTTGATAACGACACAGTTTCCCGCCGCCAGCGCGGGTGCCAGCTTCCACGCCGCCATCATCAGAGGATAGTTCCAGGGCGCGATGGAGGCAACGACGCCAACCGGATCGCGGCGAATCATCGAGGTATGTCCTTCGAGGTATTCTCCGGCAGCCAGCCCATTCAGACAGCGGGCGGCCCCGGCAAAGAAGCGAAACACATCGACCACCGCAGGGATCTCATCCCCCTGGACACAATGCAGCGGTTTCCCGCAGTTAAGGGACTCCAGTTGTGCAAAGGCGTCGGCGTTGGCTTCTATCACGTCAGCCAGTTTCAACAGACATTCAGCGCGCGTTTTGGGTGTGGTTTGCCCCCACCCGGTGAAGGCACGATCGGCGGCCTGCACGGCAGCATCTACCTGTGCGGCCGACGCTTCAGCAATTTCCAGTAGCACCTCACCCGTCGCAGGATTGAAAACCGCCTGCTTTTCACCTTCGCCAGCCACCAGTTCACCATTTATCAGCAATTGATTTTGCATAGCATTGTCCTGTTGAAATCGACATTGTTTTTCGCTGTTAGCACACGTTCTGGCGAATCGATACGTGACAACGTCACGCCACCAATCCGCACTCCCTTACTAAAGGTAGTCTGCGCGTCATGCCGCTTCAGGAATTTTCATCAAGGTGTGACTGGAGGCAGCATCATTTCGCGGATTAACGCCGCCAGCTGGACGACCGCCAGCTCCTCCCGCTCGCCCCAGCCCCATGAGGTATTGAAACGGAAAAACGGTGTCCAGATATTGGAGGTGGAAAACATCTTGCCGGGCGCAATGCTGATTTGATGGGTTAAGGCTTTTTCACTCAACCGTCCCGCATCCAGCTGTTCAGGCAGTTCCAGCCATAAAAAGTAACCGCTGTCGTTATGATGAATTTTGACGCCAGAAGGCATATGGCGGAGAAGCGATTGCCAGGCCTGCTGTTTGCGTTCAGCAAGCGTACGCCGCAGGCGACGAAGGTGAGCGTCGTAACGTTTGGTCGCCAGATAATCCACCAGCGCCAGCTGCATGGGAGAACTGGTGGATAACGTACTCATCAGCTGCAACTGCTGGATACGGCGCGCATGTTTTCCCGCCGCCACCCAGCCAATACGGAAACCGGCCACCAGACACTTGGAGAATGAGGAGCAGTGCAACGTCATGTCCTGCTTATCCCAGGCTTTTGCCGGAAGCGGTTTTTCGCGGCCAAAGTAGAGTTCGCTGTAAACATCGTCTTCAATCAGCGTGACGTTATGCCGGGTTAATAAGGCCACCAGCTGAGCTTTCTTCTCTGCACTTAGCGTGAAGCCGAGTGGGTTCTGACTGTTGGTCATCAGCCAGCAGGCTTTCACCGGATAGTCGTTTAACGCCTGCTCAAGGGCACTGAGATCGATGCCCTCCCGAACGTCAGTGGCAATCGACAGCGCTTTCAGTTTCAGGCGTTCAAGCGCCTGGAGCGCGCCATAAAAACAGGGGTTTTCAACGATAACCCAGTCCCCTGGTTCTGTGACAGCCTGCAAACTGAGGTTGAGCGCCTCAAGCGCGCCCGCGGTGATCACAATTTCATCCGGCGAGATATTCATCCCCTGCTGGGCGTAGCGACGGGCAATGGCATGACGTAAATCGACGTTACCCGGCGGCAGATTTTCGATCACGCTCATGGCGGTAGCCGTTTTGCTGACATTAGCCAGCGATCGGTTGAGTTGCTGAAGAGGGAAAAGGCGCGGATCGGGAAACGCCGAGGCAAAAGGAACAACGGAGGGGTCGCGGCTGGCCTGTAGCACATCGAAGATATAGGTGTTGATGTCGACCACTTCTTCGCGCATTACCTGCGCAGGCGGTGCGGGCTGGTGTGTGGTCGGGCGGGCGGCAACGTAATACCCCGACTGCGGTCTGGCAACAATGCGCCCCTGACTTTCCAGCATCTGATACGCGTGGCCCACGGTCATAAAACTCATGCCGCTGCTTGCCACCTGCTCTCGCAGGGAAGGCAGCTTATCGCCCGGCAACCATACGCCAAGCTCAATCTGCGAGATAATTTGTTGCGCCAGACGCTGGTATTTTTTCATCAGATTCTCCTTAATGCTGACAGTGTATATCAGCAGGAGAAAAAGAGAAGATTTTGCTAACTGTTATGGGAAATGCAGTTAATTACTTGCGGTATTCAGTAACGTGATTCTGAGCGAAACGCGCTGCGGCCAGATGGTCGAGCGTGATCATCGGCGATTTGCAGAAAATGCATTTGGCGCCGAACGGATTTTTGTCAGACACGTCAAAAGCTGAGGTGCGGTACTGCGAGCCATGACAGCATGGGCAGCGGAAATGAATATAAGAGGTCATAGGATTCTCCTGTAAACGTAAAAACGTAAATTACTCATGAGCCGATCAGGCAAAAAATGGTTCGATACAAAACGAATCGGAATGTAGATAAAGACCCAAGAGAGGCTGCGGAGAGGCACAACGTGATGAGAACTGCTTTATAAAACTACGTCAGATATTTATTTGGATTCAAAACCAGAAATCCATTAACGCATGTTGCTGGTGACAAAGCAAGCTGTTTAATGCGTAAAAATCATAAAAAGAAATTTTTTATTCTTCTTTGCAAACTATATCAGCCAGATAAAGTTCATCATTTTCTTCAACTGTTATAGCTAAATTATCACTTTCTGATTCTGATATCTCCCCTGGCCCCTCTTTATCATAACAGCACACCTTTTAACATTGAGGCAGTGCATGTTTGGTCTAGATGCGTTTCATCTTGCGCGAATACAGTTCGCCTTTACCGTATCCTTTCATATTATTTTTCCGGCGATCACCATCGGCCTCGCGAGCTATCTCGCCGTGCTGGAAGGGCTGTGGCTGAAAACAAAAAATCCCGTCTGGCGCTCGCTGTACCATTTCTGGTCGAAGATCTTCGCCGTTAACTTCGGTATGGGCGTGGTCTCCGGTCTGGTGATGGCTTACCAGTTTGGCACCAACTGGAGCGGGTTTTCGCAGTTCGCGGGCAGTATTACCGGCCCTCTGCTGACCTATGAAGTCCTTACCGCGTTCTTCCTTGAGGCGGGGTTCCTCGGAGTGATGTTATTTGGCTGGAATAAGGTCGGGCCGGGGCTGCATTTCTTCTCGACCTGCATGGTGGCGCTAGGGACCATCATTTCTACGTTCTGGATCCTCTCGTCAAACAGCTGGATGCAGACACCGCAAGGGTATGAAATCGTTAACGGTCAGGTTGTTCCGGTGGACTGGTTTGCCGTGGTGTTTAATCCCTCCTTCCCTTACCGCCTGCTGCACATGTCGATAGCGGCATTCCTCAGCAGCGCGCTGTTTGTCGGTGCCTCCGCGGCCTGGCATCTGCTGCGCGGAAACAGCACGCTCGCCATTCGCACCATGTTCTCTATGGCGTTATGGATGACGTTGATCGTGGCTCCGATCCAGGCACTGGTGGGGGATATGCACGGGCTTAATACCTTAAAACACCAGCCAGCGAAAATAGCTGCCATTGAAGGCCATTGGGAGAATCTTCCGGGTGAACCTACTCCGCTGCTGCTTTTTGGCTGGCCGGATATGGAGCAGGAGCGGACCCGTTTTAGTCTGGCGATCCCCGCTCTCGGCAGCCTGATCCTGACCCACAGTCTCGATAAACAGGTGCCAGCACTAAAAGCGTTTCCGAAAGAAGATCGTCCGAACGCCACCATTGTCTTCTGGTCTTTCCGCATCATGGCCGGTTTAGGGATGTTGATGCTGATTCTGGGCGTGGCGGCAGTCTGGTTGCGTTACAAACAGCGCCTCTATACCTCACGTCCGTTCCTGTGGTTTGCCCTGCTGATGGGGCCGTCCGGGCTGATCGCGATCCTTGCCGGTTGGGTAACAACGGAAGTCGGCCGCCAGCCGTGGGTCGTCTATGGGCTACAGCGTACGAAGGATGCGGTTTCCGCGCATGGTGATCTGCATATGAGTGTCAGTTTGCTGGCCTTCTTTGTGGTGTATACCGCAGTGTTCGGCGTGGGTTACAGCTATATGGTGCGTTTGATTAAAAAAGGGCCACAGCCCCAGGAGTCCTTCGCGACCGAATTCGATGGCCGCCCTGCTCGTCCGCTTTCCGCCGTCACCACTGAATTTAAGGAGTAACCGTAGTGGGTATCGATCTTTCCATTATCTGGTTCGTTATTATCGTTTTCGCCACATTGATGTATATCGTGATGGATGGTTTTGATCTGGGCATAGGCATCCTGTTTCCGGCAACGCCAAATGCCGACGATCGCGACGTGATGGTCAACAGCGTGGCTCCCGTCTGGGACGGAAACGAAACCTGGCTGGTGCTTGGCGGTGCGGCCCTGTTTGGCGCTTTTCCTCTCGCCTATGCGGTCATCATCGACGCGCTAACCATTCCCCTGACAATAATGCTGATCGGGCTTATCTTTCGCGGAGTCGCCTTTGAATTTCGCTTCAAAGCGACTCCGGCGCACCGCCCGTTCTGGGATAAGGCTTTTATTGGCGGGTCGATTGTCGCAACCTTCAGTCAGGGCGTCACCGTCGGCGCGGTCATCCATGGGTTCAGCGTCACTGGTCGCGCATACAGCGGCGGTCCGTTTGACTGGTTTACCGCGTTTAACCTTTTCTGCGGCGCGGGTCTTGTGGTGGCTTACGCGCTGTCAGGATCAACGTGGCTGGTAATGAAAAGCGAAAATACCCTGCAACAGCGGATGCGCCAGATATCGAAAGTGCTCCTGCTTCTGCTTCTGGTATTCATTGCAGCAATCAGTATCTGGACGCCTCTAGCGCAACCGACCATTGCTGCGCGCTGGTTTACGCTGCCGAATCTGTTTTACCTGCTGCCCGTTCCTGCACTGGTTGTCATCCTCAGTCTGTGCCAGTGGCGCTGCCTGAACGATCCTGCGAGCCATACCCTGCCGTTTATCATGACGATAGGGCTGCTTTTCCTTGGGTTTATCGGGCTTGGGATCAGCATCTGGCCGCATATCATCCCGCCGGACATCACTCTCTGGCAGGCTGCCGCGCCAGCTCAAAGCCAGGGCTTTATGTTAGTGGGTGCACTGTTGATCATTCCCGTCATTCTGGTCTACACCTTCTGGAGTTATTACGTTTTTCGCGGAAAAGTACAGCATGGGGAGGGTTATCACTGATGCAACAACCTTTATGGAAACGTTTGATGTGGCTTGCCATCATCTGGGGTGGCAGCGTACTGGCGCTGGCATGCGTAAGTATGCTCTTCAAAATGCTGATGTCAGCGGCAGGCTTTAAATCGCACTAATTCGCTCACCGGGTGCGCCGCAGCCCGGTCCTTTCTCGCACTTTCAGATAAACCCCATTAACACTCTGGGGGGTATGGTTACACTGAAAAAATATTTACAGCATTGATAGTTTGAGAAGAAAAATGAAAAAGCTCGCGGCAGTAAGTTTAATCAGCCTCGCACTGGCTGGATGCGTTAATCCTGGTAAAGCCTCCGTTCAGACCGATCAGTTAGAGAATCACCGTTTCGTTCTGGAAAACGTGGATGGCAAAGCCGTTAAAGGCGGGAAAACCCTGCCAGAAATCCGCTTTAGTGCGCAGCCCAATATCAGCCTGATTAACAATATTGTCGTTTCCGGCACAATGTGCAACGGCTTCAACGGCCAGGGGAAACTGTCCGAAGGAGAGTTGACGGTCAAAACGCTGGCAATGACCCGGAAACTCTGCACCGAGCCGCAGCTTAATGAACTGGATCAGACCATCGCCGATATGCTACGCAAAGGCGCACAGGTTGACCTGACCGAAGACCAGTTAACGCTGGCGACAGCCGATAAGACATTGATGTTCAAGCGAGTAGAGTAACTCAGTAGCTTCCGCACGAACCTACGGCAAGCGACTGCTCACTACAGCGTTTGCCGTTTGGCAACGCGCACATGCCGATGGCGGAACCGTCGAGCTGGCGGGCAACGGAAAGTGACCCTCCGATCATTGCGCAGTTAGCCTGACCGGAACTGGACATAGCCGCTCGCATACCCGGCGTAACGTGTGCCGCTGTCGCCTGCTGTACAGGTTCATTGCTGCATGCCGACAACAGTAACGCGGCACATCCTACCCAAAATGCTGAACGCATACCTTCCTCCCCGTAGTTAAAGCGAAACCTATGCATAATAGGCATCACGCGCCGCATCGTCGAGAGCGGATGTGCGTATTTATGCGCCCTGGTAACAATTTCTCGCAATTTTTTAACGCGAATAGCCATCCACTCATTGATACAGCGCATACCAGGACACAAAAGCGAAAATCGTAAAACCTGAGCTTTGCTAAAATACACAGATAATATTCAGGGTCTGTCGTCGTTTTACAGGCCCCCTTTTTGCGCAATGTAAGGGTGTTGTCCTATGCAAACTATTGACGGCAATGGTGCAGTCGCGTCTGTTGCGTTTCGTACCAGCGAAGTAATCGCCATCTACCCTATCACCCCAAGTTCCACGATGGCTGAACAGGCAGACGCCTGGGCAGGTAATGGGGTTAAAAACGTCTGGGGCGATGTCCCGCGTGTCGTAGAGATGCAGTCCGAAGCTGGCGCTATTGCCACCGTGCATGGTGCGTTGCAGACCGGTGCCCTGTCGACCTCTTTTACCTCGTCTCAGGGGCTGCTGTTGATGATCCCCACGCTTTACAAGCTGGCAGGACAATTAACGCCGTTTGTTTTGCACGTTGCCGCTCGCACCGTAGCCACGCACGCGCTCTCGATTTTTGGCGACCACTCGGACGTGATGGCCGTTCGTCAGACTGGCTGCGCCATGCTTTGCGCCAGCAGCGTGCAGGAAGCGCAGGACTTCGCGCTCATTTCGCATATCGCCACGCTGAAAAGCCGTGTGCCATTTATTCATTTCTTTGATGGTTTTCGCACCTCCCACGAGATCAATAAAATCGTTCCGCTGCCGGATGACACCCTTCTGAACCTGCTGCCGCAGGCTGACATTGATGCCCATCGCGCGCGTGCCCTCAATCCGGAACATCCGGTGATCCGGGGTACTTCTGCGAACCCGGATACCTATTTCCAGTCCCGCGAGGCGACAAACCCGTGGTACAACGCGGTCTATGAGCACGTTGAACGTGCGATGGACGATTTTGCCGCCGCGACGGGTCGCGAATATAAGCCGTTTGAATATTACGGTCATCCGCAGGCCGAGCGCGTGATCGTCCTGATGGGCTCCGCCATCGGCACTTGCGAAGAGGTGGTCGATGCGCTGCTGACGCGGGGTGAAAAAGTTGGCGTACTTAAAGTTCGCCTCTATCGCCCCTTCTCGGCGAAACATCTGCTCGCAGCCCTGCCGGACAGCGCACGTGCCGTGGCGGTACTAGACCGCACCAAAGAGCCTGGCGCGCAGGCTGAACCACTTTATCTTGACGTGATGACCGCGCTGGCAGAGGCGTTTAACTCCGGTGAGCGTGAAACGCTGCCGCGCGTTATTGGCGGGCGTTATGGATTGTCTTCCAAAGAGTTCGGGCCGGAGTGCGTCCTGGCGGTATTTACTGAACTGCGCGAGTCAAAACCGAAGCCGCGCTTTACGGTCGGCATTTATGATGACGTAACTAACCTTTCCCTCCCCTTGCCAGAAAACACCCTGCCTTCGAATGCGAAACTGGAAGCGCTGTTCTACGGCCTGGGCAGTGACGGCAGCGTCTCGGCGACCAAGAACAACATTAAAATTATCGGCAATTCCACGCCGTGGTATGCGCAAGGCTATTTCGTCTACGACTCCAAAAAAGCGGGCGGGCTGACCGTCTCCCACCTGCGCGTCAGCGAACACCCGATCCGCTCGGCATACCTGATTTCTCAGGCAGATTTTGTTGGCTGTCACCAGCTCCAGTTCATTGATAAATACCAGATGGCCGAGCGCCTGAAGCCCGGCGGTATTTTCCTGATCAACACCCCTTACAGCGCCGATGAGGTCTGGGCGCGTCTGCCACAGGAAGTCCAGGCGGTACTGAACCAGAAACAGGCGCGCCTGTATGTCATTAACGCCGCGAAGATCGCCCGCGAATGCGGCCTGGCCGCGCGCATCAATACGGTCATGCAGATGGCATTCTTCCATCTGACCAATATTCTGCCGGGTGACAGTGCGCTGATGGAACTTCAGGGGGCGATTGCCAAAAGCTACAGCAGCAAAGGTCAGGAGCTGGTTGAGCGCAACTGGCAGGCGCTGGCGCTGGCGCGCGAGTCGCTGTTCGAGGTGCCGTTGCAGCCGGTCAATGCCAGCAGCCCGAACCGGCCACCCGTGGTGTCTGACGCCGCCCCGGATTTCGTCAAAACCGTCACGGCGGCGATGCTTGCGGGTTTGGGTGATACCCTTCCCGTCTCTGCGCTTCCGCCTGACGGCACCTGGCCGATGGGCACAACCCGCTGGGAAAAACGCAATATTGCCGAAGCGATCCCTATCTGGAAAGAAGAGCTGTGCACCCAGTGCAACCACTGCGTCGCGGCCTGCCCGCACTCCGCCATTCGCGCCAAAGTGGTGTCCCCAGAAGCGTTGGCTGCCGCACCGGAAAGTCTGCACTCGCTGGATGTAAAATCCCGCGATATGCGTGGCCAGAAATATGTTCTTCAGGTGGCGCCGGAAGACTGTACCGGCTGTAACCTGTGCGTCGAGGTGTGCCCGGCGAAAGATCGTCAGGATCCGTCAATCAAAGCCATCAATATGATGTCGCGTCTGGAACATGTTGAAGAAGAGAAAGTGAATTATGATTTCTTCCTCGACCTGCCTGAAATCGATCGCAACAAGCTGGAACGCATTGACATTCGTACCTCGCAACTCATCACCCCGCTCTTTGAGTACTCCGGGGCGTGCTCAGGCTGCGGTGAAACGCCGTATATCAAACTGCTTACCCAGCTTTACGGCGACCGGATGCTGATTGCCAACGCGACGGGCTGTTCGTCCATCTACGGGGGTAACCTGCCGTCCACGCCTTATACCACCGACGCGAATGGTCGCGGTCCGGCGTGGGCAAACTCGCTTTTCGAGGATAACGCAGAATTTGGTCTGGGGTTCCGTCTGACGGTCGATCAGCACCGCGCCCGCGTAATGCGTTTGCTGGCACAGTTTGCCGATAAGATCCCGGCGGAACTGAATGACGCGCTGCATGCGGAGGCCACACCTGACGTTCGTCGTGCCCAGGTTGCTGAACTGCATAACGCGCTTCAGGGTACTGAGGGGGCTGAACAACTGCTGACCGATGCGGACGCGCTGGTAGAAAAATCTGTCTGGCTGATTGGCGGTGACGGATGGGCCTATGATATTGGGTTTGGTGGTCTTGACCATGTCCTGAGCCTGACCGAAAACGTCAATATTCTGGTGCTCGATACTCAGTGTTATTCCAACACCGGCGGACAGGCATCAAAAGCAACGCCATTGGGTGCGGTCACGAAATTTGGTGAGCATGGCAAGCGCAAGGCGCGGAAAGATCTGGGCGTCAGCATGATGATGTATGGACACGTCTACGTCGCGCAGATTTCACTGGGCGCGCAGCTTAACCAGACGGTGAAAGCCATACAGGAAGCGGAGGCGTATCCTGGCCCGTCGCTGATCATCGCCTACAGCCCGTGTGAAGAGCATGGCTACGATCTGGCGCTCAGTCACGACCAGATGCGTCAGCTCACCGCTACCGGCTTCTGGCCGCTGTACCGCTTTGATCCGCGCCGTGCCGATGAAGGGAAATTACCGCTGGCGCTGGATTCGCGTCCGCCATCAGACGCGCTTGCCGAAACCTTACTTCAGGAGCAGCGTTTCCGCCGACTGAACGCCCAACAGCCAGAAGTAGCGGAGCAGCTATGGAAGGATGCGGCAGCAGATCTTCAGAAACGATATGACTTCCTGGCGCAACTGGCAGGGAAAGCCGAAAAATCGACCAGTGATTAATCCCTGTGCCCGGCTTGTCCGGGCATTTTTTTGCCAGAAAAAAAGCCCGATGCACGTGCACCGGGCTAATCCAGAAGATCGGTGAAAATTGCCTCAATGTTCTGAGAAATATTCACATGAATTATGGATGAAGAAATCTTAAAGGCATATAACGGCGTGGAGATTACCCTATTTCACTCATGATTAATAATTTTTATTTTGTATTGATTCCAACAACTCATTCACTGCATCAATCGCTATTTCAATCGCATCATTTGGTTTAGATTTTACTTAACCCGTAACAATTATAATTTATTCATCCGCCGCCAGAGTGATTTAGCATGGGACACCTTTCCAGCCCGGAAAGTTCACTAAGCAATAAAAAAATAACTGCAAAGGAATAATCAAAATGCAAAGAAAAGTACTGGCACTGATGATCCCCGCTCTGTTAATGGCTGGAGCAACCCACGCAGCTGAAATTTATAATAAAGACGGCAATAAACTGGATCTGTATGGCAAAGTAGATGGTCTGCATTATTTCTCTGACGACACATCTAAAGATGGCGACCAAACCTATATGCGTCTGGGCTTCAAAGGTGAAACCCAAATCAACGACATGATGACCGGCTTCGCACAGTGGGAATACAACATTCAGGCAAACAACACCGAAGGGTCTGACAATCAGTCCTGGACGCGTCTGGCCTTCGCGGGTGTGAAGTTTGGTGACTACGGCTCCTTCGATTATGGCCGTAACTATGGCGTCCTGTACGACGTGGAAGGCTGGACCGATATGCTGCCAGAATTTGGTGGCGACTCTTATACTAACGCCGATAACTTCATGACTGGTCGTGCAAACGGCGTGGCGACCTATCGTAACACCGACTTCTTTGGTCTGGTGCAGGGTCTGGACTTCGCGGTGCAGTATCAGGGTAATAATGAAGGTAACAACTGCGACGAGAATTTCTGCTCTACCAATGAAGGGACCAACAACGGTCGTGATACACGTCATGAGAATGGTGACGGTTACGGTATATCTGCGACATATGATTTCGGCATGGGCTTCAGCGCGGGTGCGGCATATGCCTCTTCTGACCGTACCAACGATCAGGTGAATTACACCACTGCGGGCGGCGACACTGCGGATGCCTGGACCGCTGGCCTGAAATACGACGCCAACAATATTTACCTGGCGGCAATGTATTCCGAAACCCGTAATATGACGCCGTACGGTGACAATGCGGATGCGGTGGCAAACAAAACCCAGAACTTTGAAGTGACCGCACAATATCAGTTTGACTTCGGCCTGCGTCCGGCTATTTCGTATTTACAGTCCAAAGGTAAAGATCTGGGCAATGGCCAGGACGATAAAGATCTGGTGAAATATGCTGATGTAGGTGCTACCTACTATTTCAACAAAAATATGTCCACCTATGTTGATTATAAAATCAACCTGCTGGATGAAGATGATTCATTCTACAAAAACAATGGCATCGGCACCGATGACATCGTAGCGTTAGGTCTGGTTTACCAGTTCTAATCCCGTTAGCCCGCAGCGATCTGCGGGCTAATTTTTTATCTCTGTTTCGCCTCTTCTTTGCGGAAAGAGAGATAGCCAATTACCCCGCTGTCGCCATCCGCAGGATGATTTACTCCATCCATTACCACCACCTCCGGGAAGTCGAAAGGCGTGACATTTTCCAGACAGGCGACATTCACACCATATTCATTGGGATTGGAACGCCGCTGATGGAACGTATAAATACCGCAGATCGAGCAGAAGAAATGGCGCGCCGTGCCGGTGTTGAAACGGTACTCTGTGAGCGCATCCGCGCCCTGCGTCACCTTAATGCCCGTTAATGGCGCGGAAACCACTACCGCTCCACGCATCCTGCAAAATGAACAGCTACATCGACGTGCGGTATTCAGGCCGTCCGTCAGCTCAACTGTAAATTTCACCGCCCCACAATGACACTGTGCAAGACGAATGTCAGCCATCGTTTATACCCCTTTTCTCACTAACTCAGCGGCTTTTAGAAAAACCTCATCTTCGACACCATCTCCCTTCTGTCTGCCGAGCCTCACCAGCTCATCGACAATACTTTCACGGTTGATGATCTTCTGCGATGAAACCAGCCCAATTACGGCAGCGCCAATCGCCAGCCCAACTAATCCTGTTTGCTCGTCTTTATTCTTCATAGAAGTGCTCCCTTGTCCCTCTCAAAAAGCGTAGCAGGAGTACTGTAAAACACGCTGGCACGCAGGTATGAGATCCGTGCTTTATCGCCCGGCAAAACAGGGGATCGGTCATCAGACAATGTTGACGAGGATAGGGTTGATAGCGGTGCCGTAATTTAGGTTAAAACCGCCTTCGTGAAGGCGGCTTGTCATCACTCTGGATCTTTATCACCTGATTCAGGCGCTGAGCCAGGATCATCTTTCGGTTTTTTTCCATCCTTTTCCGGGTTTTCCGGGCTGGGGTTATAATCAGGATGGTCACCATTAACGGGACGGTCAGTCATTTTCACCTCCGTTTTTACTGCGTAAGCTGTAAGTGTAGACAACCCTTCAGTCTTAACCAAACTTCTCCTGTGGGGCTCATTTGTAAATCGTGCTGGCATTCGTCGCTGCAATCCGTACCATACACGGCACACTTTCGCATGCTGGTTTTTACCGGCAGCCGCAAACCCGTCTTTAAATGCTAACCAGATGGGGCACGAAAATGCGCTGATGGTGTATGAAATCTATGCTACATGGATAGAAGAGATGAACACGAAGCTGACGCTTTGAAGTCGTTTTCCTCACCCTGTGCCCCATTTAAGATCTGAGTAACGTATAAATGCAACAAAATCAAGAAATTAACAAAAAAGAACAATACAACCTGAATAAACTGCAAAAGCGACTGCGCCGTAACGTGGGCGAAGCCATTGCAGACTTCAACATGATTGAAGAAGGCGATCGCATCATGGTCTGCCTGTCGGGCGGTAAAGACAGCTATACCATGCTGGAGATCCTGCGCAATCTTCAGCAAAGCGCACCGGTGAACTTTTCCCTGGTCGCGGTTAACCTCGATCAAAAACAGCCTGGCTTCCCGGAGCATATCCTGCCTGAATACCTGGAAAACCTGGGCGTTGAGTACAAAATCGTAGAAGAGAATACCTACGGCATTGTTAAAGAGAAGATCCCAGAGGGCAAAACGACCTGCTCGCTCTGCTCACGTTTACGTCGCGGCATTCTGTACCGCACCGCAACTGAACTGGGCGCCACCAAAATTGCGCTTGGTCATCACCGGGACGACATTCTGCAAACGCTGTTTCTGAATATGTTCTACGGCGGCAAAATGAAGGGAATGCCACCGAAGCTGATGAGCGATGACGGCAAACACATCGTGATCCGCCCACTCGCCTACTGCCGCGAGAAAGACATTGAGCGTTTCTCTCAGGCCAAAGCCTTCCCTATCATTCCATGCAATCTGTGCGGCTCACAGCCGAACCTGCAACGTCAGGTCATTGGCGACATGCTGCGTGACTGGGATAAACGCTATCCGGGCCGCATCGAAACCATGTTCAGCGCCATGCAGAACGTGGTGCCTTCGCACCTCGCGGATGTTGAACTGTTCGATTTCAAAGGGATTAACCACGGATCAGAGGTGGTAAATGGCGGGGATCTGGCGTTTGACCGGGAAGAGATCCCGATGCAACCTGCTGGCTGGCAGCCAGAGGAAGAAGATGCGCAATTCGATGAACTGCGCCTGAACGTGGTAGAAGTCAAATAACCTGACCGCGTCTCAGATATCGTTTCTGAGACGCTTTCAAGCTTACTTCAGGAGCCGAACGCGGCAGGTTTTCCCTTTAATCTTCCCGCCCTGCAACTGTTTCCAGGCCTTATGCGCAACCGCCTGGCGAACCGCTACGTAAACATGTGCAGGATGGACCGTGATCTTGCCAATATCTGCCCCGTCGAGACCGATATCCCCTGTTAATGCCCCCAGAACGTCACCGGGACGCATTTTAGCCTTTTTACCGCCGTCGATGCACAGCGTGGCCATTTCCGCCGCCAGCGGAGCAATACTGATATTACCTGGGGCACTCACCCAGTTAAGTTTCAGTTGCAGCATTTCCGCAAGAATATTGGCGCGTTGCGCCTCTTCAGGTGCACAAAAGCTGATGGCGAGACCACTGTTACCCGCACGTGCGGTACGCCCGATACGGTGGACATGCACTTCCGGATCCCATGCCAGTTCGAAATTGACCACCAGCTCAAGCGATTTGATATCCAGGCCACGGGCAGCGACATCCGTTGCAACCAGCACGCGAGCGCTGCCGTTAGCGAAACGTACCAGCGTCTGATCGCGATCGCGCTGTTCCAGATCGCCATGCAGCGATAATGCGCTCTGCCCGGCGTCATTCAGGGCATCACACACCGCCTGACAATCTTTTTTGGTATTACAGAACACCACGCAGGACGCAGGCTGGTGTTGGCTCAGCAACTTTTGCAGCAGTGGAATTTTGCCCTGCTGCGATGTCTCGAAGAACTGCTGCTCAATCGCTGGCAACGCATCGACAGTATCAATTTCAATGGTCAGGGGGTTCTTTTGCACACGCCCGCTGATCGCCGCAATGGCCTCTGGCCAGGTGGCAGAAAAGAGCAGCGTCTGACGTGTGGCTGGCGCAAAGCGGATCACTTCGTCAATCGCATCGCTGAAGCCCATGTCCAGCATGCGGTCAGCTTCATCCATCACCAGCGTTTGCAGTGCATCGAGTGAAACGGTGCCTTTTTGCAGGTGATCAAGCAGACGCCCCGGCGTGGCCACAATGATATGCGGCGCATGCTGAAGGGAATCGCGCTGCGCACCGAACGGTTGCCCGCCGCAGAGCGTTAAAATTTTGGTGTTAGGCAAAAAACGCGCCAGGCGACGCAACTCCCCCGCGACCTGGTCGGCCAGCTCACGCGTCGGGCAGAGTATCAGGGACTGGGTCTGAAACAGGGTTGCATCAATGTGTTGTAACAGGCCCAGACCGAATGCAGCCGTTTTTCCACTGCCGGTTTTCGCCTGCACGCGCACGTCACGGCCTTCGAGGATGGCCGGCAGAGCGGCGGCCTGGACGGGGGTCATAGTCAGGTAGCCCAACTCATTCAGGTTAGACAGTTGGGCTTCAGGCAGAACGTTCAGCGTGGAAAAAGCGGTCACAATATACTCTCGTGGTGATGATTGCAGTCAGATGGCGCGTATCCTCGCAGATCTCCGCTAACGATGCGACAATTTAATCGGTTCTTCATCCGGTGGCGGATCTGGCATCGGCTGCGGACGTGGGACAGGATCGGGTATCGGCGTCGGATCGGTGGGCACCGGATCGGACTGCCAGGTGTTCAGGCGTTGCAGGGCAAGTAGCATACTCATCTTTTCCTCCTGATTAGGGTGCTGACCCCTAAAGGGTAGACGCAGATAAACAGGAGGCAAAAAAAAGCCGACTATGAAGTCGGCGTCGTACGAATCAATTGTGCTATGCAGTAATTCAAAAAAAGGAAGTAAGACAATATGGAGCGCAACGCCCATCGCTTGACGTTGCATTCACCTGCGGGAGTAATATTGCACCTAACATGGTCGGAGTTTATTGACTTCGCTCAATTAAAATGTCGTTTTGAAGCACCCGATTCGTTTGAAAATGCGTAATTTTACAGCCATTTACTACGATGCAACCACCATGCAACACCCCCAATCAAAACCACTAACATGACGCAAAACGTGGTGAAGCCATAGTGATATTCACCGCCGGGGATCCCGCCGAGGTTCACGCCAAACAGCCCTGTTAAGAACGTACTCGGTAAAAAGACCATCGCCATCAGCGACATGGTGTACGTTCTCCTGGCTAACGACTCCTGCATCACCTGCGCAATCTCGTCCGCCATGACTGCCGTTCGGGCGATACACGAGTCAATCTCGTCCAGACCACGTCCCAGCCGGTCTGCGATATCCTGCATTCTGCGGCGCTGATCGTCGTTCATCCAGCTCATGCGTTCGCTGGCCAGTCGCGCATAAACGTCGCGCTGCGGGGTCATATAGCGGCGCATCACGATAAGCTGCTTACGCAGCAACGCCAGAAAACCACGTGGGGGGATTTGCTGATCGAGCAGATTATCTTCCAGATCGATGATTTTATCGTGGAGTTCTTCTATAAACTCGCTGGCATGATCGGTCAGCGCATCACACACATCCACCAGCCAGCTGCCGCAATCCGTAGGCCCCGTTCCCTCTTTCAGGTCGTTAATGACGTCATCCAGCGCGAGCACTTTTCGCTGGCGGGTGGAAACAATCAGCCGTTCATCCATATAGACGCGCATTGCCACCAGCTGATCAGGTCGTTCATCCGTACTGCCGTTTATACATCGCAGCGTAATTAACGTGCCTTCACCCATCCGGCTGACGCGGGGTCTGAGGCTTTCTCCCGCCAGCGCATCCCGAACGTTGTTGGGCAATAGCGGCGTGGACGCGAGCCACTCGGCGCTGTCCGGGTGCGTGTAGTTGAGGTGCAGCCAGCATGGATGTTCGCTGTCGATGTGATCCTGATCTTCAAGCGGCCTTGCGCCGCCACGTCCATCAAACACCCATGCAAAAACTGCGTCCGGTACGTTAACCTCAGACCCTTTAATGCTCTCCACAGCGCCTCCACCGTTTTATCTCTTTCGGTGTCAGTCTAGCTTTCGCCGGAGGTTAAGCAATAATTATGTGAGGCATCGTCCTGAATACGCTCAGGAATTCACCGCCCATTCGCGGCTACTTAACGCATTGTCAGTCACGTACTCATTTTCAAGACGGAAATTGCGGGTTCGTGTCTGGAGTTCAATCACCTGATTGCGCAGTACATCGGACGAACCATTGAGTTCTTCAACCATCGACACGTTGCTCTGCGTGACGCGTTCCAGCTCTGACAATGCCTGCGTAATTTGTGAAATGCCTTTTTCCTGTTCTGATGTTGAGGCGGAGATTTCATCCATCAATCTGCTTACATTGCCCGAACCGGTAACAATGTCATGCATGTTTTTTTCGGCTTCAGAGACCACGTTCACGCCCTGCGTTACGTTATGGCTGGTGACTTCAATCAAGGACTTGATATTTTTTGCCGCTTCGGCGCTACGATGCGCCAGGCTTCTGACCTCACCAGCCACCACAGAAAACCCTTTACCATGATCCCCCGCTCTTGCCGCTTCAACGGCGGCGTTAAGCGCCAGAATATTGGTCTGGAAAGCGATACCGTCAATCAGCGAGATAATCTCTGTCATTTGCTGGGCGCAGTCGGTAATCGACTGCATATTGTTCGCAACCTGCCCCATTAACTCTCCGCCTTTACGCGCCTGCAACGTCGCGATATTCGCCTGCTCGCTGGCTAAACGGGTATTGTCGGCATTATTTTTTGTACTGGCAGCCATCTGTTCCATACTGGCTGCCGTTTGTACCAGCGAAGCTGACTGCTGTTCTGTTTTAACGGAAAGCTGCGCGCTGCGTGAAGAGAGTTGATCTGAAAGGGTCATCGCGGTTTGCGAGGAGGCGCGGATCTCACGGACCAGCGTTGCAATATTGCTGGAGAGACTATTAATCCCCGGGATCAGTCGTCCCGCGCAGTTGTTGCCAAATTCAGGGATCGACACGCCCAGTTTGCCTGACGTCACTTCTTCAATACTTTTTTTCACAGTATTGATCGGCGTCACAAGATATTTTGTCATATACGCCCAAAGTAAAAATAAGGCGATGCATTGTACAACAATGACGGCAATAAAAAGCGAGGAACTTCGTGAGAATAGCGCGATAACTCCGTCACTTACCAAAAACACACATAAAAGGAAATAGAGAATAAACGTTCTGACACTAATATTTCTTAGCATACATTTTCCTGGGGCTTTATATTTTGGTGGGCATTAAGGGTTATAGCATTGCCACCAGAATTTGTCCTCACGTTCATCGTCGGTTTGTTGTTTTGCAGTTTGATGTGTGGAGTTTGACTTAAGGAAGGGATAAAGCGTGTTTTATGGTAAACACCCAGCTTGTAATTTGGTTATTATCTCCCCTTCAATATTAACATGTATATATTTTAGGAGGGATACCGTAGGACAGCATTGTTTAGCGATGCTTAATAAGTTAACGTAGTTAATATATGATATTAACTACGTTAGCGCGTAGCCTCCCGTTAGGGTGGCTTAAGATCAGGCCAGGCAGTCGACAGTCTGGAAAAAATAGTCCTCAGTCATAAGGACATTCTCTTTTGCACTTTGATATTCGCGACGAATATACCAGCCTGTTTCAGGTGCCATGCTTAAATGATATATCCTTTCCTCCGATATACTGCCGGGCGCATAAATACGCATTGTCATACACCCCTTCTCTGCTCCCCGAATCATCTGTTCTGGCAGAATACTGACGCTGCGATCTCCATTTTGCAGACTGATTGTCGTGATAGCATAACGACATATACTGCTATTGAGGCTATAGCCAACCGTACTTAAATCGGTAATATGTTTTTTTGATAAAATTACGTCAATACCTGAACCGTCAAACCACGCCATGATCTGCTGTGCAAGGTCATCCATCCGCTGACAAAATGCCCTGACTTCGGCTTCAGCTGTATTAATATAAATCGGTTTATCCCCGTTATTTTGCTGCACTTTCTTAAAAAAACGCTCTCTTGCTGACATGTTAACTCCGTGTTTTCGCCAGTCTCATTGTTCTTTTTTGTGCTTCAGCAGGGCGTAGCTGGCAATCAACTGCTGAAGATGTTGTTCGGTCTGGTTTTGCTGCGCTGCTGACAGGGGTTGCCCGGCCGGTAAAGCAGAGAGCAGACGAAGCTGCTCCTCAAGCGGAACGGTATGGCCAAAGGACTGCGACATGGCAAACACGGCTGATTTCAGTTCACTCACCGTCATGTACTTCCCCTTCTGCTCATCCAGCGCGTTCAGCTTGGTCGTCAGCTGCTGTAACTGCGTCATACCCTCATGCCAGCCATTGAGATCGGACTTTGCAAGCGCGTTAAGACTCATCTGCTTCTGCCACTGTTGCGCCAGGGGTTTAGCCTCTTCCGGCCACAGCGTCAGCGCCTGCTGCACCAGACGGTCGCCGTAGCTTACTGCCCAGTCTGGTTTTAACTGTAAAAGTTGCGCTAACAGCTGCTGCGTCTTACTGATCCCCAGTTCAGGTGACGGTGACGTTTGTTGCAGCGCCTGCAACTGCGCTGTAGAGAGTCCTTCAGGTAAAGGAGCCAGAGTCGCAGCCAGCTGCATTTGCGCCGAATCTGCCGCATGCATCATCTGCCATCCCCCTACGACAACACTGGCAGCCACCAGCATGGTCAACATACCCGCAGCAAATGGTTTCCACTGCTTAACGGGCACCGAAGGCTCTTTAACCACCTCAACATGCGGCAACGGCTCGGGCTGAACTACATAAACCCATTTACTACGCTCTGTCGGTTCGGTGAGGTGAAGTTCCGCAGCCTCCACCGCGTCACCGGGCAGGGTTACGCCTGTATTTTCGCTATTTTCGAGACGTACTGCTGCGTTTTGCATCATCGTGCGCAGCGCATCAAGCTGAGCAGCATGCTTAAGTTCGAGACGATGCAACACGTCACTCAGAGTGTTCAGATGCTCCTCAGCCAGATATAGCTGCCGTAAATCGGCATACGTCAACGTCAGCGTCCGTACCACCTGTTGCAGCCGTTTACTCAGTGCACTGAGGATTTCGACTCGCGCATGAACAGGCTGTGGCCAGAGGTTCCCCCACTGGCGGACGACCAGTGCAGCCATTAACGCCAGTCCTTCATTCATGCCGTAGAGACCGGCCAGATGCGTGCGGGTGAGCGTATACCAGGCAGCCGTTTGTAGCTCCACACCGTTATGCTCGAACAGTGACAGGCAGAGCGTTTCCGCGTGTTGCCAGTTAACATCCGGGCGTGCCGGATGGGTGAGCTTGTTCATTTCATCGCGCAAGGCGGCGTAATCCGTAAGCGTGCGCGGATCTCCGCCGGTTTTAAGTTGGCGTTCAGAATGTATTGTCATAACCGTTTTAACCTGAGTAATCACTAGATTGCGGCACGTGTATCGAGGTATTGCTGGTGTTTAAGATGACGGATTAATACCCTGCCTTCCGGCATAAATTCCGTACCGTAGCGCACCAGACCGACGCCCTTCAGCTCCGCGTCAATGGCGTAGCGGAGTTCACCGGGCCGTATCTGTTCCTGCATCACCACGTTAATTTTGCTCAGGCGCGGCTCGTATTTCAGCAACACGGCCGACAGCGTGGTAATCAGTTCGTGGGCGGTGCCGGGCATACCCTGGAGGATTTTTGTCATATCCGGCAGGCCGTAGTCCGGCAGGTGGGCCAGCGTACCCGCGCGACTGTTGAGGATTCGCTGCATGTTATCGAGTACCGATAAAATCACCTGGTTCTGTTCGCTGACCTGGCTCAGGCTCAGGCCGCCTGAAAAATTACCACTCAGCATTTCATAAAGCGATGGCGTGTTGTGTCCCTGTGGCATCAGTCATCCTCCAATGGCAATAACGTCAGGTGGTTATTCCCGGCCTCCAGAATGCGCGGCTTATCCGGATCAAGATCTTCACGTTTTAGAACCTGCTTCCAGGTATTTTTGACCATGTCCGGGTGGCGGAATAGGCCAACTACCGCGACAAACTGCGCTTCGTCTTCCATTGGCATATCAAGATTCGTATCACCGCCCGGTTTTACGACCACATCGCGGGTCGCCAACAGGTCAGTTTCAAGCATGGCTTCGCCATCTTTCAGGAGTTGCTGGTAAACCGTTTTATCGAAGGTTTTGCGGTCTTTTAGCTGATAAATACGAACTACCACCGGCTCGGAGAGTGAATTACTCTCGCGGGTATCGGTGTTGAGCGCCTCACGCGCCGTAAAATCCAGGTGCAGTACCTTAATCTTTTTGTAGAACACAGCGTTAAATGCCGATTTGGTGCCATCGGCGATACCCTGCGTCACCCCGCAACCCGTCAGGCTGAATGCCAGCAGAGCAGGTAGCCAGCAAGCTGGTTTAATTAAATTTGTACGTAACACGTCGGTTTCCTTGTTGTTTTATTGCTGGCTTCAGGCCGGTGTAATAGCCCAGTTCCGTCGTAAAGGTCGGTGGGATATCGTCTGAAAGCTCCCCCTCCTCAGCGCCCAGCACGCCATTCATCCCGAGCCAGAAAGGACCTTCGCCAAGCGGCGGAACGGCCAGCAGTCGGGTGCGGGTGGTCAGGGTGATCTTTGCCTTAAAACGCCAGCCGAGCCAGACACGAAGCATCACCAGAAAGTCCTGATACAGCAGACCGTCCGGCTTCCAGCCCTGTGCCTCCTGTTCATTATCCGTTGTAAGGGCAACCAGCAGTTGGCTACTCGCATCCATCGCTTCGTCACCCAGTGGCGTATTGCCGTCCAGCAGAAAATCGTCGTCACCGTAAAAGCCCAGTGGCTGACCAATTTCCACCGGCCGCAGGCAGTACGGACTGACCCTCACGGTGGTATCCGGAGCCAGCAAAGTTACCAGCGCCTGCATGCCCTCCTGCGTTTTGCCCGGTTGCTGTAGGACACCCAACAGAGCCAGAAAACGGGATACCGGTGTGGCAATATGGTCTGCTGTACCGGGAATACCCAGCCCTACCAGGCCCAGCAGAGACTGCGAGATGCTGTCGGTACCACCGGGTTCAAAGGTGGCCGGATAGGAGTACTTACGCCAGATGCGGTAAAACTGTGTCAGGATGCGATGGCTGAAGATATCGAGGAAACCCTGTAATGCTTCATGCCCTTCGCGGCGCTGGGTGATGTCATCGAGATAGGCCGTCGGCAAGGGAGAGTCGACACCATACATCCCCATGAAAGTCGTGCGGATAAGCGGTGGTCTGCTGTCATCATCCTCGTCATATTCGACCGCCTTCAGTTCGCTGGCTGGGAACCCCATCCCCGGATGCGGCGCAAAGCGTACCGGGTCATCGCCCGGGTGACTGGTCGAGCCCATCAGAGGCATGCCCGGATTGCGCTTCTCCAGCAGTTGGCATAAACGGTAGAAGTTAATACGATGCAAGTCGGCTTCAAGCCGTGGGCTCAGCCGGGAATGCGGCGATTGTGCTTCTCTTCCCATTCCAGGCGTTCTCCGGTCGGTTGCAGAATGATAATCAGTCGGTTAAACAAATAGATGTCAGTGTAGAGCGCAAAGAATCGGCTCAGCATCTCGCCAAACAGGCAGATGTCGCCGCGTCCGGCAAAGCCATGGCTGTCCAGCGTGACTTCAATCTGCACGCCACGGACCAGGTAGCCCTGCTCAAAGCGCTCCGTTTCACTGTGCTTCACCTCGAGGATGGCTTCAAGGCGGCGGCGGTTCATCTCGCTGTCGGTCCATTCATACAGCGCCAGGGTGCCGCGCAGCACGTCGGCATTATCCATCATCGACAAAAAACCGCTGCCGAGGTGGCTCAGCACGCGCCAGTGGAAACGGTCCTGCGCCGGTGGGTAACAAGGCAGCGTCGGCGCACACAGGTTGCGCACGGCAATGCTGACCGAAGTGGTTTTCATCACCGTATCAAGCACGGTGCTTTGCAGCGCACGTCGTGGCAGTTGACCATTGGTACCGGTAAGCGTCAGCGACAGGCTTTCGTCTTCCGGGACGGTATGATTATCAAATGCTTCGCCGCCAAGGATGAGCCAGGTGTTATGCAGACCGGACGGACCGCGGCGCACGCGGGTGTGGTAGTGATATTCCGGTGCTTCATGACGCATCATTCCTCCCTTGTGACGGAAGCTCGAAAACGGCACGTAGGTATGCTGGCTCGACGACATCACTGAATCCACGGTGTATATCTCGGTATGGCCATCCTGCACGCGCATCGGGCGCAGCATGTATTCGGTTTGCAGAGAATTGAGCGTCAGCGGATCGGATTCCAGCGGGAACAGGTTAATGACCGGCACGCAATTCAGGCGCAGATGCTTTTCGCTAAAGCTGAAGTCATGTTCCCAGCGCTCCGCCAGCACCACGTCGATTTCGAACCACGGGAGATCAGCAGGAAAGGCAATGTTCTCCAGCCCGCGCAGCCCCGTGAACATGAATTTTTCGCGGAAGGTGAAGTACTCCAGCAGCAACTGGTAACCGCTGAAACTGCTGTCCCCCTTCGGCCAGAGCCTGTCATCATCACCAAATCCCAGTGCGGTGAAATACCCATCCATCGGCCTTCTGTCCGTGTCACCTGGCATGCGTAGCCACAGGCGCGCAGTGTTCATGGTAAAGGCTTCATGCATGGCGCAGGCCAGCGGCGCGTCAGCGTTGAAATAGAACGGGATCTGGCTGAGATCGACACGGCTCCAGTCAGCAAGATGGCTACAACTGAAGCGCAGGCTGATGACAGAACGCCCGTCAGGATCAGTCGACAGACGGGCATGCTCCAACGCCAGTGGCTGGAGGGTTATCTCTTTAGTTGTGGTGTAGCGACAACGCGTACCTTTTTCACCGATCGGCCGCGAATTGACCTCGAAACCTCTGGCAATACGCATCGGCTCTTTCATCTCACGCCAGTCAGGAGTGAACTCCACCACCGACATCGAGGGAATGGTGCGCAGGTAATGCGGCCACAACAGGCTGACCAACCCTTCAGTCAGTTCCGGCAAGTCGTCGTCAAGCTTCTCGCGCAGACGGCCCATCAGGAAGGCAAAGCCCTCGAACAGGCGCTCCACGTACGGGTCGCGCGCGCCCGCTTTATCGAGATTGAGCATTGCTGCCTGCTCCGGGTGAGCGCGGGCAAATTCTTCGCCAGCTTCCAGGAGGTAGCGCATTTCAGCGTCATAATAACGCAGGGTTAAATCGTCCATATTTATTTCTGCTTAATTAATTACTATTTTATAGGCGGTGGGAAATCTGGCTGCGTCATATAACCAGATGATTTTAAATTTCGTCAATTAATGACGCAGATAGACGGATGTTTAACGTAGCGGGTTGCAGTTCCTGCCATCCAGCCTGATGGAACACCATTACAACGGACATATCCCTTGCTGAGCAATTCTTTGGGGTACAAACAGGAAAATAACAACCCTAATATTATGATAGCAATGCAACTCCACTTCAAATAAGAAACATAATTATCCATTTTTTTGAAAGTAAAATTTTTCCCCTTAACAATTATCAGGGCAAAATAAACAAGTGGAAAAATCATCACAACAGGCAAGGCAATTAATGCAATACTTAACCATGAAAAAATAATACTATCTTCGAAAGAGAAGTATGACTGAAATATACTACCCCCAAGATAAATACACAGCACACATAAGCCAAGAATTATTACTACAGCAAGAAAAGGTCGGATTTTTTCTTCAAACATCAGTACAATCTCCGTTGAATACTCGTCAGATTATCCCGAATATAATTGCGAACTTTCTCAACAATCACGTCCCTTCCTCTAATTAACATTTGTTCAGCAAACATTGCCCCTAGATCCAGTAATCCCTGTTCAACCTCTCTGGCTTTGTTTGCAAATTCTTGTTGTGCTGATTCTATATAGGCTAAAACCTTATCAGTCGCACCAAATTTATCATCAAGAACATTTAAGGTAATGGCAGCAACACCACCAACGACGACCACTATTGCTAAGTTTGCAACGATCCATGGAGTTACCAGAACCAGTCCCATCCCCCAAACGACAGCAGATGCTATACCAATCTTAACTACATCTGTTGCCAGACTACCAATAAATTCAGCGAAGGAGATTTCATCATTCATAATGTAATCGATTGTGCGATATGCTGCAGCTACATAAAATGTTAATCTTGCACCTTCTATGATCGACTTCGCCAGACCATACTTGCCTATTCCTATATCTACAACCTTAGGGTTTTTTGCAGAAAAAACTGGCGCATTTAATATTTTCCTAACCCCAGGGTAGCCACTGATTTTAATCAATTCTGTGCCTTTATGATTCACATATACCGTGGCCTTAATCCCAAAACTACCTAACTGCCCCACCAACATGGATGTTGTAACGACATCCTTTATATTTGTACCATAGTTAACAATTATTCGACCTGGTGTGCTTTCAGTTATCGCAATCCAACCGTATTTCCAGGCACCCCAGGATGACAATATTTCAAACACTTCGGGTAAAGTTAGTAACATGATGTCTTGGTTATTTTGCTTAAACATCATTCTTAACTTTTCATCAGGTAAATCATGTATATTTTTTAACACAGGGTAATCAGATACGAATCCCGTTGGCTTTTGCTCACCAGTGAGATAAGAGGGCAATTCCGGAGTAGTTTGCGCCGGTGCCACAAAACCTGCTGCTGATTCTGCTGTAGATACTCCGCTACTCTTCTCGTACGTATCATCCATCATCGACGGGATAAACTTTGCCCGGCAGGGACATGAGCTGAAGCTGTCGAGGGTTCCGGCCATTCGCCTGCCATGAATAGCGTCGTTATTGATGCCACCGGCTACCTTGTAAATCCCTGGAAATTTACCGCAGGTCACGCCGTCCTGTTCCCGGGCGACAGGTTTACCAAACAGAGTGTGATCTTCTGCGCCCGTGATAATTTTCCCGCCACAGGTCGTTTTGTCGCCCTGCACCAGATAAAAGCCTTTTGCTGGCATACGTTTTTTCCTTTTTACTGAATTCAGTTCTGGTTACCCGCAAAGCACCGCACTGCTTGCCGGATCGAGCACAATCAAGTCCGCCAGAAGCTGGTCCATCTTTTGCTGAAGTTGTGATTTTATCACATCAGGTCTCATGGAACTCTCAGCCTGCTCAGGGTGAGCCTGGGCAAATTCTTCTCTGACTTCCAGGAAGTAGCGCATTTCAGCGTCGTAATAACGCAGGGTTAAATCATCCATATATTTATATTAATTTCTTATCATTTATTAAACACTGGAAATTCCAACTTTAAACAGACATTTCCTAGAAAACAGGCTATGGATCAATATTTATAGTTGAATGCTTTTATTTTTTTAAAACATAAATCACCGGGAGCTTTCTCTAGAATATCATTATTAAACCCATCGTTTATTTTAATCGACACAGAACACGCACCTGCTGTTGAGGAAAGAATGAAATTCCGGCCTCCACCACCAACTGAATTATATTCGTATTGGCCACCGATCCTCCAACCAATATCGATTACTGCGTCTCTTCTAACCAGAGATATAAATGAAGCAGTAAATTCACTTTTCTCGCCTGGAGCTATGATTTTAGGTTTTGACCTTACAATTCGCTCAACTTCTTCAGGTTCGGGGTCGACGTCATAGATACTCTCACCAGCATATATAAAAAGATGTTTGTTAGTATTATTTGTAATCGTAACGAAAGGTCGTATCGGGAAGACATGAACAACTAGCACCAACAATCCCGAAAATAATATAATGCACCCCAGAATTACTTTCTTTTTCATGATCATTCCCCAATCTTATCTGGATTATCTATATTCCAGCACCAATGCTTTTCCTTTGAGTGCGGTAGTAGCACATTAGGTGTTTGCTCGAGCGCGTCAAGGATATTAATCGCAGTCAAACTGTGGCCATATTCACCCTGTTTATGGAAAAGAGCAAAACCGATAGAGATGCTCTTACCTGCATGTACGAAAAATAGTTTATTAATATTATCTGTGATGCCTGACCAGTAAAAATGAAGCTACAGGCGCAAAAAAAAGCAACAGATACTTAATCATTCTCAACGTCCTGTGACTGGCTGAATGTAGTGGGAGCATAACTGCTCGATCCTTTTCCGGCGAGCCTACTTCCTCCACATACTGATGGTGGGAGTACGTATTCGGTGGCCATTCCCGGCATCCATCCATCAGGGCGGCCGACGCACTTCACATAGCCTTTACTCTCAAGAATCGAAGTATACGCAAAGGAAAAGATGACAGAACTTATGATAAAAACACCAACCAGACCTATAAATACCCTGTTTGTTTTTTTGCATTTGATAATTGCCTGCTCTTCTCCGTGCCTCATTGCCAAATACCAGTATATGCATGGGAAGAGAAGAATTATCGGAATCATTAGCAGAGCGGAAACAATTGGTGAAAACACTATATCATTTCCAAATTCAAATAGCTCACTAAATGCATCATTTGCAAACCACAGGGAACCTAATGATGAAACACACCAAATAATAATATTTCCAAAAAACCTGCGTTTCGCACTCATAAGTTAATTACCTGCGGCGCCAGATCGCCAATAAGTTTTTTAATATACTGCTTTATTTCGGATTCTATTACTTGCCGCCCTTCTCTGAGCTTTCCATCTATATACATGGCTCCCAAATCAAGTAAATCATTTGAGATTTCCCTGGATCTTTCAACAAACTCTTGCTGTGCAGATTCGATGTAAGGTGCCATGAACTCAACCAGACTATCCGTAATATGATATTTCCTGTCCAGAGTGTTTAACACCCAAGCTAAACCAGCTCCAAAAACAAGAACAACAGCGATATTCAGGACTATATACGCAGACATTGTATATAATCCAACAGCATAAAGCGCTGCTGAAGTAATTCCTACTTTGACGATATCGGTAGCAAGCGTGCCCAGGAACTTTGCGAGTGTTGTTTCATCATTCAATATAAAATCAATTGTATCTATAACCGAAACATATATAAAACCGAGAATCGCACCTTGAATGATGGATTTCTTTAATCCAAATTTCCCTATTCCAGCCTCGATGATTTTGGGGTTCATCTCTGCAAAGACAGGGGCATTGAGCGTTTTCCTGATTGCGGCATAACCACTAATTTTTATCAGGCGTGTTCCTTTGTGGTTAATAAACACCGTTGCGGTTATACCGATGCTTCCCAGTTTGTAAACCATCGCTGAAGCACTGGCTGCATCATCGATATTCGTTGCATATGTTTTGACAGTATTACCAACGGGATTTGTCACGGCATCTTTCCATGTTTTTTTTACAAAATCCCAGCCGTCAATAATCCGTTGACATTCCTCCAGCGTCAGTAAGAGGAAATCATGTCTGTTAGCTCTGAGCATCCCTCGAACGTTGTCATCCGGTACGGTATGAGTGTTGATTAACACAGGATATCCCGGCGCTAACATTGTATCAGTCTGTGAGCCAGCCAGAAACGCCTGAGAAACCGCATTCGCCAGGGATGTCCTTCCAGATTCTTCTGCTGCTAAAATTGCTCCGGCTGAACTCTTTTCGTACGTATCATCCCACATCGAGGGAATAAACTTTGCCTTACAGGGACATGAACTGTAGCTGTCGAGAGTGCCGGCCATTCGCCTGCCATGAATGATATCGTTATCGATGCCTCCGGCTACCTTGTAAATTCCTGGAAATTTACCGCAGGTCACGCCGTCCTGTTCCCGGGCAACAGGTTTACCAAACAGAGTGTGATCTTCTGCGCCCGTGATAATTCTTCCGCCGCAGGTCGTTTTGTCGCCCTGCACCAGATAAAAGCCTTTTGCTGGCATACGTTTTTCCTTTTTACTGAATTCAGTTCTGGTTACCCGCAAAGCACCGCACTGCCTGCCGGGTCGAGCGCAATCAGACCGGCCAGAAGCTGGTCCATATCTGGCTGAAGCCGTGACTTATCGGTTTCGCTGCGAGCGGCTTTCATACGCAGCAGCCTGAGGCGACGCGATTTCACTTCAAACAACAACGCTGGCGTCCACTGCATGAGGGTGATTGACTGTGCTGCACCGTCAAGTTCCCCCAGCAGATGCAGGGCCAGTTCATTCCTGCCCTTCTGCTCCGCTACGCGAGCCATCAACAGACGCACTAACCATTTGTCTTTCGTGGTGTTGGACCCTGGACGAGTCTGCAACCAGTGGAGTGTGGCATCCAGACCCTCTGTGTCAGCTTTCTCCAGTGCTTCCGGTTCAAGGGCCAGAATATCGTTGTCAGTTTCACTCGCGGCATTGACAGGTTCATCCCGCCAGTTGGACAACTCGTCGAGCACGCTCTGGTTTATCCAGTTCAGCGTGACCTCGTCGGCAAACGGTGTGCCGTCATTAAAAGCCAGCGTTTCAAGACCAGTGAGGCGCCGCAGCAACCCTTTCAGGTCATCGGTAATGATATCGGCCAGCACATCCTGGCCCAACTTAATCAGGGCCTGATGGATGTACCATTGCAAATCCAGCCAGAGATGATTGGCACCACGCGAAAACGTGCTGTCCGCCTGCTCAAGTATCTCCAGCCAGCTCTGTTGCAAATAAAGGCGTTTGAGCATCGCCCTCTGGTCAGCCCGCGGCGGTTCGATACGTGTTTTTCCTTCGGCATCCGGTGCCGGGATCGCTCTCAGCGTGTCGTGACGCAGACTTTTCATCAGCCGGTGTGCGGCAAGCCAGCCATCAGGTTGCTCACGCAGATATCCCGTCAGGGTTCGGGCCTGAGCCAGCAAATCTTGACCTGACGTGATGCGGCTCAATGCTGGCGCGTCCTGTTCTGCCGTGTGAGATGCCGACTGCGGGCGAGTCTGACTGCTGGCATTCTGTGGTATTACCGCATCCACACCACCGGCTTTTGTCAGGCGGGATCCCAGCGCGCTGTACAGGGCATTCAGGTCAGGGCGTGACGCTTCAGGCTCAGTTTCAAGACTGTCTCGGATGAGCAGCAGCGCTCCGGTCGTGCGCAGAGCATCGTCGCGTACCACTTCCGGCCAGAGTAACAGGCTGTCAAGAAGACGAGAGCCTGCGAGCCACTCCAGTGCTGGTTTACGGCTTCGCTCTCGCTGTGGGTGAAGCTGCTTTCCATAGCGCGTTAGTAATCCCGCAAGTAGCTCAAGTCCTTCAGCAAAGCCGGTTTCACCGTCCTGATGCAGCCGCGCCCAGCAATAGTAAGTGACAACCCGGACATCTTTGGCCACTGTGGTCAGTACCTTTTCAGCCAGCTGGCAAATTAGCCCGGTATCAATGCCGGAAAGTTTATTGACCTCCTCCCGGATACGCTGGAAATCATCATCATATCCCGGGTCTTCTCCTGTAGGACTGATCTCACTCACCGGGGCAAACCAGCGTTGCCAGCTTTCCGTACGTGACTGCGCCTGCTGTCGCAACAGGGTTTCATCTGCCTGACAGGCAACAACAAGATTCTGCAAAGCGTCCATTATTCGATTCCGTCCATGTCACTGTTTTCTGTGTTGGTCATCAGCGCCTCCGCCATAGCCGCGCTGTCTACGCTAAATATTTGATCTGGCAGCGTGAAGCCCCGCAGTGCCAGTAACGCCAGCGGGCCACTGCCCAGTTGTGAACGCAGTACCCACTGTAGGGTACGACCATCCGGCGCGGTAAAACTCATCATCCACTGACTGCGGTCAAGCTGCTCTCGCTTACTCTCATCAAGCCAGCGAATAAAACCCCAGGTTCCGCTGTAATCACCAAACAGACGTGCACCCGCATTGACGGTGGTCCATGTCAGCATGGTTCCGGGCTTGTAGGTGTCACCAGGCCAGCGGAAAGACTGCCAGTCAGCAATTTGATTGAAGTAATGCAGCTTTTGTCCATCAATAGTCAGTTGCGTTTCGACCACCTGCGGTACCGGACGCGCCTGTAGTTCAAAGCTGATGCCCTGACTGCCGTCGGTAAACAAGATATCCGATAGCTGGCTGAGCTGATTAATCGCCCGCAGGAAGGCTGGGTTAAAGTTCAGCCCCTGGCTGTTGACCTTATCCGGCACCCACTGGCTCCCCTCCTTGTGCAGCACACCGCCGAGTTCCGTGGTCAGGAAGCGCTCAATACGTCCGCTGTCCTTGCGCACAAACTCAGCCAGCATTGGCAGAGAAGAATCACTCTTGCTGACAGCGAATGGGAAACGTCCATCAAAAGCCGTATGCCAGTTCGCCACCACGGAACGACTCCATTTGTCATTCAGGCTCGCTGCCGATGGCTGAAGCACCGTTTCCCAGGCCTGGGTCAGTGGCTGCACAAACATGGTGCTGCCAAAACCACTCCACTCTTCGCCAAGGCTAGCCGCAATCAGACTGCCGTATTGCTGGGTGTCGGTCAGGTCCACGCTTTTGCCCTGGAATACGGTCTGTGCCAGGGTCTGCATCATTTCCTGCGGGTCAGAGGCGCTGGCCACCTGTTGCAGACGCAGACGCACTCGGGTGATACGGGTAAGATACGTTTGCAGGCTCAGTGAGTTATCAGCCGACATGATGTTGCTGCCTTTGTTTTTACCCATCAGTGTCAGCAACGGTCCAAAGGTTTCATCCAGTGGCCCCTGCGGGCCTGAGGCTGACTGGTCAATCATCGGTTTGTCCCGTCCACCCACCAGATCTTTAGCCGATTTGATGATGGAGTCCGAAAGACCTTCACTCTTCTGGCCGGTCTGCCCCTGCCAGGCGAGGGTATTCATCAGGGCAATCAGTGGGGACTGGCGGACATCACTCATCAACGTCAGCTGGTCGGTGACGTCGGCAATATTGTTTGCCGGATTCAGTTGCAGACTGTTGAGGAAGCTCAGCCAACTGCCAGCAAAGTCAGTGAAATAACGCTGTGTCAGACGTGCTTTCAGTGCTTCCGGCGACAGGTCTGAGGAGACGGCTTTATGGGAATCGCTAAGCACCCAGTCGATTTCATCACGGCGGGAGTTTGCCGCTTTTTCAATGGCCTGCTGAATACCTCCCTCCCAGGCTTGACGTGTGAACATGCCCGGTACCACCTCATCGGTGGTAAACAAGCGGCGGGCATCGGTACCACCGGTCATATCTTCCAGAGTCACATCGGCGAAGTTACGACGTACAGATTTGAGCATGTTCTCGTACAGCGTACTTTCCGCGTTGCGCCGTCCAATTTGCTGAAGCAGTACCTGGCGGCTCTGGCTCACCAGTTGCGCATCTGGCGTGATTTTCCACTGTGACTGCGCAGGCAGTTCGGTGATGTAGAAAGCCCACAAATCCGGTGACAGGCTTTGCCACAGACCGGTTGAGATGCCTAAACGCGTCGGCTGCACGGCTTTCATGGTTTGCGCGTAGAATGCGCCATCGGCTTTATCCGGCCGGGACATCATCAGCCAGGCTTTCAGCTGGTCATAACCCGGATTCGCCATCTGTGTACGCTGATCGCTGTTGGGCGCAGAGTTTGCCAGCGCACTGAGCTTCTGCTTAAGCGCTTCATTTGCCGAGTCACGTATCAGACGGTTGTTCGCCACCCCGTACCAGGGCAGCATTGCGTCAAGCAACTGCTGATTATGGTCCAGACCAAAGCGCTGATACCACGGCGAACCGTCCTGAATATAGTGCAGCAGGCGACCGGCATCATTACGCAGAGTATGCAGGGCCGTCAGCTGGTAATCCGATACGGAAGGGTGCTCCACGAGAGCATGCGCCTGCTGTGCAACAGAGACTATCTGTGACCGGTTAACCGCAAACGACAACAGCGTCCCTGATCCCCAGACACTGATAGTGGCCATCAGTGCCCAGGCCAGAGCTCGTTCCCATGGCATACCGACACGACGTCCACGTACGCGTTTGCAGTCGTCAACAATACCCTGCCAGGTTGCCGGCAGGGTCAGGGCATGACGCTGTGATCCATAATTCTCAGCGTCGGCTGTTCCCGCTGACGTATCGGCAGGCAGGCTAAACATCAACCCTCGCAGCGAAACGCGCTGCTGAGAAACGGAGAGCCATGGCACCAGTTGCTGAGCCCAACGGGTGATACCGCCGTCTTTCAGGTGCTGGCCCAGGCGCAGCAGGAAGTCGTGGCTATTGTTTCCCGCAACCTGACTCACACCCTGCGCCCGCAGGGCCGGCAGCATCAGTTCCAGTTGGCGGATTACATCGTTTTCTTTTGCGCGTAGTGGGAAGCTTGCGCCCACCGCCTGCTCAGGACGCGTACCCTGTGACCAGTGACTGCTGCACAGTTGCCACAGCCAGACTGGGGCGGAATACCCCAGTAATTCGCTGATTTTTTCCAGGCCGCGTAAATCGCTGTCGCTGATTTTTGGGGTAAGATTAAGCGACTCCGGCAGTACACGGATAATTCCGTCCAATGGGCGCCCACGGCGCAGTTTACGCAGCGCGGTATATTTTTCGCGGTCAGGCTCCGATGCCAGGCTGCCACCGTAAATCAGCACGGTGCGGTTGCCTTCAAGCCACAGCTGCTGTTGCAGTACCAGTTGCTCAATCGCGGCTTCATCGCCAGTGATTAACAGCAGTCGTGTTTTGCTACGCCAGTAAAAACTAATACGGGAGCGGAGATGTGCCCGAATCCTGTCACACATGACCACCGCAGGGTGAACAGGGGTGTTATCATTTCCCCGCTTCTTTTTCTCATCATCACCACGGGTATCGTCGACAAGCGCATTAAACTCCTGCTTACCGGCATTACGAACTGCCGCCAGGAGCACCACGGATAGGATAAGTGTACAACCTGAGATACATCCGCCAGCGATAAGCCAGTAAATTTGCTGCTGACTACCTTCTTGAACCCCGGCAATATCCGGATGCTTCCAGACCATGAACGTCATAACGGCTAAAAACAAAAAGAAAAGCAATACGATAGCAAGATAGCGGCCTTCCGTAGTCTTCGGTGCAAAAGCAAAAGGTAGCTTCACGGATCCATCTCCTGTCGGGAAGCAATCGGGGTAATGAGCGTGCTCCACAGCACATTCTTTGTGTTATCACCACAGATAATCATCTGTGGTGACTGTGTTTGTCGGGTGATTTCAGTGGCGGCAGCGATGGCCAGCCAGGGGGCTGCGGCACCGGCACGTCCCATAGACATGTCGAGTGAAATGACGGAGTCGTCCGCTACAGACTGCGCAGGATGTGCATTCTGACACGTGACCACTTCTGCGTGCTGCTCACCCGTCAGCCCGGCAAGCCATAAATTTTTAACGATATTTCCTTTGAGCGGGACGTTCCATGCGGCCATCTTCATCCCCTCGCTCAGTTCACCAGGAGGGGAAGCATCTGGCCGGTGCAGTAACGCGAGAGGTTCGAGCGCCTCCTGTGTCAGGCGGTTGCCCAGAAGCAGTGCAACAGCGGCTTCTGCAGTATTGTTTGATGCAACCGGATCAATCTGGAGACCGACTATCAATAACATCACTTCATCTCTAATGCGGTAATCCAGCCAGTGGCTAACTACTCCCGGCCCATTGCTGTCCACATACTCAACCGCGCAGGTTATTCCACTTTCCTGCCAGGCTTCCTGCCAAATCTCCCGAACCGCAGGGAATGACAAAGATGACGAGATATCAAGGATGACTGCCAGTGAGGCATTTTCCGGGAACTGACCAACTGGCAGATCAGCAATGAGTTCAGAAAGCAGACGTGAGACAACCAGCTCAGGAGTCTCTCCTGGCTCTGTCGTAATACGGCTCAGCCTCTTGCCTTTTTCACCTTTCCAGTCCGACTGAGAAATGATAATGCTGTGATTATTGAGCATTTCAACAGCGACAGAACTCTGTTTGTTTTCCTGATGGGCAGTTATAAATGTTATATTTAGTATCTGAAGCGCACGGCGTGCTTTACGGGTCTCACTTAAAATCCAATGTTCCCGACGGCGGTCAAAACTATTCGCTTTACAGTCCTGTAATGACCAGAGCCACATGCGAAAACCGAAGCTTATAATCCACACAACGACAGGTGTGCCAATAGCAAGCAACCAGAAGTGCCTGGTGTCAATGTAGCGCCCGAATATCCGCATTAAGATCACGCTAATAACCAACATTCCCGCCAGAACGACAAACCAGCGGGATGTTTTTGGCGGAACCGGTCGTGGATAACATTCAGGAGGATCTTTCAGGGAATAAGGCATTCACACTCTCATGATTCAAAATTTCTAAGAATTAGCTAAAAGGGAAAAAATAATTTACTCTGTTAGCATTACCCATACCCCGCCCCTAAGATTGTTTATATTTGGTTGGTTTACCCAGATTAAATTCTTTTCTCAACTTTTCAACGAACTCCTTACCTAAATTACCAGGGCGGGATCTTTCGATTACTTCATTAGGTTTTTTGGGATTACGGTAAAAAAACCTGGTGTTCCTTTTTTTTTGTGGCTCGTTATAATATGCTTTATAAGTTATAGGTAAGAAATATCGCATCCCTTTATAAGTGGAGAATTTAATCGTCCCTGCAGATACGGCCCCATTTATAAAAGAGGGCCCTCCTTGATTACCTCCAAGCCAATGATGGCACCGTTTGCAATTCCATAAATAAGGATAGCATGATGAACAGATGTCGCAATAGCCCCGTAAACGGGAAAGAAATTTCGAAAAAATTACTATCACCAATAAATGATCTTGCTTTGAACGGCAAATGAGATTCAGCATATCGCGCTTCTTTCAAACAATAATTTACAAACGATGCACACCAAGCGTGATTGCTGCCAACAAGGTTTGGCAAGATTTTCCCATAGCCGATCAACTGATGGTAATTAGATGTTTAGGTTATTATAGATTCGTCTGTCCCTTTCCATATTTTAGCTTCTCTAATTGCAAGCTCTATCCAAGGACCCTCTCTCTGCTCATGAGGAAGTAACGCAATCGGATTTCCAGAATTTCACCCCAATCAATTCCAGCGTTTTTATTGGTATTTACTTCTTTATTATGTTGTTTTTTATTCACTGATTTTGAGGCTGGAAAATTAACTGCTAGTTTTTCAGACTAATCAGTAGTATTGCTACCAATTTTGCTTACAGAAAATGATTCCCAAGGGCGCATTTCATTAGTGCCTGATATATTTACTGCCGAGCGATGCCGTATACACTCAAACCAATTTCCTACGATATCAAATAGCACTAAAATACAAATGGCATCGAAATAAATTTGCTTACCTCATTATCATCAAGGGCTAGGAGGGAGTATTTTTGAGCTTATAGACTGGCAAACAGATCTTCCCAAAAGCTTAAAATTAATAATATCATTAATATTCAACTCATTTTTGAAAATATACACCGGGGATTTTGAGTCAAATGTGTAAATAAATAATTTGTTATCGTTAGCAGCATAAAAAAGAACTCCATCAAACCCCGAAACTTGATCATCAGAGTAAGATGATAATATTTTAGCAATCTGAGTTCTGGCCGATGAGTCTGTTATAGACTTTATTAAAATATTATCATCAATACCTTTAGGAAGAGTATTCAGATATATATTATCAATATATGGGACATAATCTTTTTGATCACATGTAGGAGTACGAGGATTGTCCACACCGTAATAATTTCTAAAAAAGCCATCAAGGACATATTTATAATCACTGGCCGACGGCAAGGCCTTAACAAGTAAGGATATTCCACCGGTGTCTCCTGCCAGCACTCTAGATGACAACAACAGTAACAGAAATATAACTCTATAATTTTTCATCGACCACCACCTTCATCATTCGCAGATTTAGTTTCGCTATCAAATCCGAATAAATTCTTATTAACATCGTCAACATCAACTAAAGGTAACTCCACGGAAATTTTTGAATGATATTCTTTATACGCCACAGGAATATAATACTTATAAAATTTTTGATATACAGGGGTTTCTGCTTTTTTTCTGACAGTCATTTTGAATCTGGATGTTGGTTTCGTGGTACTATACATTGATAACTTGATAGTACCTCCACCATATGTTTTACCTCCCTGGTTGCCGCCTAACCCAGTAATATCACCATTACTCGTTTTTCCATAAACAAATGTTACATGTCCATTTCCTGTAAATTCATCACTTGATTCAATATATGTACGAAAGACCATCAATGCACCATATACAGGATTTTTTATCTCGACAAATTTCGTTTTGTCATAAACCGGAAATTGAGAAGATTTTGTAAAACTCTTAGAGTAGTCATACCCCGCTTCTTTCAGACAATAATTAGCAAACGAAGCACACCACGCCGTACTACCCAATGATGCCTTTGATCCCATTAGCTTATGATAATTATCAGTAATTTCCTTCTCTCCTGTTCCATGCCATTCTATAACCTCACGGATCGCAATCGCCATCCATGGTGCCTCCCTTTGATCATGGGGTAGCAAAGCTATCGGTTCATCAGAGTTTTTAGAACCTACAGATTCCAGTATTTTTTTATTTAAATTGACCGGAGACTTCTTGACTGAGTGTTCAGGTTTGAGCGCTTGTTTATCTGAAGATGATACTGGATTACTTGCTTTTGAATCTTCCGTAATAGTTGAAATAAATATCGACTGCCCTAGATAGATTTTATTTGGATCTGAGATATTGTTTTCGCGAGCGAGTTCATCGACAGTCGTACCATTTTGTGCGGCAATCTTAGCAAGTGTATCACCTGGTGAAACGATATATACTGAAGGGCTACTAGTGTTGCCCCCATAAATCGTCAAGTGCTGACCGGGGAAAATCTTACTTACATCTTTTATATTATTATTTTTAGCAATTTCATCAGTACTTGTCTTATAACGCTCGGCAATTTTCGAGAGCGAGTCTCCTGACATGACTATGTACTCTATCGGCTTCTGAGTGCTTTTCTCCCGTGGGACTTTTGGGTTCTCGGCAAGTGTTTTTGCGGAAAATTGCGAAAAGTTTCTCGTGAGAAGTATATTTTTCGTTTCATCCCTCGCAACAGCAGAATAAACAATATCCTCTTTTCCAGCAGAATTTGTATATTTGAGGATAATAGCCATTCCTTGTTCTGTATGGATGATCGTCTTGAGCTTGCCGTAAGCATCTGTTTTCCATTCGTAGGTAGTGCTTCCCAATGTCACTTTAAATGGTACATCTGCAACTGGTCGAGAGCCATCAGAAACAGTCACGTTTGTCACGTACACCCATTTTTCAGTTCCGGGCTTCAAGCCACCTTCTTTTTTACTGATTGCAGCCACAACTTTGTCGAATTCATTAACATTCAGATCTGATATTTTTTTATCTTTTGAAACTCCACTTTCCGAGCTAATAAAATTGGCGTAAGCTACGGGATCATTGCCAGCGGACTCAGGCGCATACTGCAACATCATTTCAGATATGGTATTATCTTTATATTTTCGTTTCAATAACGCGCATTTCTCTCGCTCCCCAATTTCAATGCTGGAAAAAATGACAAATGTATTTTTTTTCGGATTATACACAGTCCCGGCACCTATTCGCCCTTTTTGCCTACTGGCATTAGGTAATGCTATTATATTACCAGGGTTGTTAAATCGCCAACTCAATGCCCCACCAATTTTTAGCAAACGAGTACCATCTCCAGCTTCATACTCAACCGTTTTGGTTTTAAGATGGTATGACGCTTTTACAAATTTCATATGTCATCCTTTTTAATTTTTTTCGTTTGTTTAAAACTGATGTTTTTTAGTAAAACTGAAGTCATATGATAGCCTGTTACAGCAAGCATAACATTTCCATCTACAGCGACATGATGATTAAGTAAACTACGTTTAATTTTATAATCTTCACCGCTAATAATGAGTTGAACATTACTGTCCCAACCCTCTTGTTCAGTATTAGCATCAATCACACACTTTAACGGACTGTCTAAATGCAGGATCCAGTAAAGTAATTTTTCGTCATGATTCCTGTCTTCCCCCCAGTTAGGGGGGCCGTAAAACAACTCTTCTTTAATCACTCCTGAGAGTACTATCTCATCCCCCTCTTTCAGACATGTAGCATTTACACCGAAGTGATAAACTAAGATAGCTATACTCAACGTAAGTTTCATAAGCAGATTTAACATTATCAACTTACCTTTGTTAAGTTTAACAATTTTGCAATCATTGATTCCGTCAATGCTGATGTTCTATCTCCTGCACAACCCACTTCACTTAAATAAAGATCGTCACCAGGTTCTTCATTCTCAATATCCTCCATATCGTCATATTCAGTTGATGAAATAGAAAGTTCTTCCGTAACCCAAGTCTCTCGTCCAATGGTTAAGTTCAATGTTTCGCTTTCAGGAAGTATTATTTTCGGGATACGGCCTGTACTATCTACCGTTCCGGTAGATAGAATTTTTCCATTACTGTCAGTAATGTTGTATGGTTGATTTATCATCCAGTCCATACTTTGGCTGACACTATCCGCACCAGGAAAAGCAAAACGTAAACTTTGCTCGCAGGGTTCTGATACCGGTTGTTTATTATCTGGATCTTCCTTTTCGCTTCCCTGTTCGTCTGTACCTGATTTACCGGGATCTGTTCCATCCAGTAAAGGGAACGTTAAAAATGAAGGTTTCGCTGATGCCTTCTGCTGCCGGTCATAAAATCCCGCCCGTGTCCGGTAATCCCCGAGCGTCGCCGCCTCAATCGCATTCGCGTCCAGCGTGATATAGCTCCCGCCACCGTTCAGCGTGATCTTCTTCTTCGCAAGGATTTTGATTTCATCTTCCGTGCTGACAATGCTGAGTTCCTTGCGTGCCAGCAATGCCATCAGGTCGTTCTGCGCCTGTACCTGTACCGGCCCCTGGTTCGCGATGAGCTTTATTCCCAGCCTGCGCACAAACACGCTCAGCGCACTGCCCACCCCGATAAACAGATTTTTCACCACGCTGACGTCCGCATTTTTACCGGCCGTGGCAATCAGGTTCTGCCCGGCCGAGACCTGCAGGTGTTGTCCGCTGGTCAGTGCCATACCGTCCGGCGCGCTCATCAGCAGCACCGATTTTTTAAGGTCCGTCAGATGCTGCTCCAGCAGGGCGATTTGCGCCTGAAGGTCTGCCGGGTTCGCGGTCGCCTCCTGCGCATCATCCGAGATGGCTGTCATCTGCTCCCGGGCATCGCCGAGGTTGCTGACCGCCGGCGCCATCTCCAGCACCTGGCCCTGCGCCTTCGCCTGCCCGTCAGCACTGATAAAAATCCCTTTCTGCGCCCGGATGGCACCCCGGCTGTCGGTTCTGAGTTCAAAACCCTCCCCGCGCTTCTGCCTGTCGCTGTCGACCAGGTGGCCGAGGTTCAGCTGGCTCTTGCCGCCGTACTCCGTGCTGACCTTGATGTGCTCTTTCCCGCGCTCGTCGTCGAGGCGGATTTTGTTGTTCGCCGGGGTGCGCAGCACGTTACGTTTGTAGTTGCGGATGGTGACGTGGTCACCGTGCGCCGAGTCGTGCAGCACACCGGCAATGTACGGCCGGTCCGGGTTGCCGTCCTCAAAACCAATCGCCACTTCGGTACCCGCCAGCAGCGGCAGGTGCAGGCCGTACGTGTCGCCGGCATACGGGCGGGACTGACGTACCCACAGGCTCTCGAATCCGGTCTCCCAGTTGTCCCGGTCGAACAGCATGTTGACGCGGTAGCGGCCGTCTTTATCGATATGCCCGTAGGTGTCATTTTCGGTGGTACTGGTGACCCGGGCCGGTAAGGTGCCGGCCATCACCGGACGTGAACCAGGCTCCGGGCGGAAACTGAAATCCGGACTGTCCGGGATACCCTCAAACCTGACGCAAAAGTCCGCATCACGCCGGGCATGGCTGTGCATCGCCGTGACAACCACGCCCTGCGCAAACACCTCCGCCACTTCGTGCCCGCCGGTCACTTTCAGCAGCATACCCGGAGAGAGCACCGGGCAGCTGGTGAAGGCCCGGGTCTTCGTCTGGCCATTCAGGTAGCGTTCGTGACGAATGCGGGAGTAAAACGCCCCGGTCTCCGCTGCCGGGTTGCGGTCATACGCGCTGCCGGGTGTCAGGTAGTTATCGGCCCAGTGATAGGCCTCACCGTAGGTGGTGGTATCTCCGCCGGTCGCGTCGACCCGGGTATTCATGTCCTCCGTGGCCTGACGGTAGTTGTAGTCGCGGGTGCTGACCTCCTTCTGCACCACGTTATGACGGCTCTCCATCTCCCACACCGAGTCCACACCCTGCGAGTGCTGCCCTGACGGTGGCACCGACGGCAGCGTCAGGCCTTTCTCATACCCCTGCTGACTGTCGTAAAACTCCACCACGTCAATGTTCAGGCGTGTGTCGGTGGTGAAGCGGAACCAGATACCGACCTCACCCAGAAGGCGGGTGATAAAGTGCAGGTCGTCCTCACTGTACTGCATCACCTGTTCACGGCGCGGATACGCTTTACTCAGTGAGAACAGGAAGTCCTGGCCGCGCATGCCGTGGCGCTCACGCAGGATTTTCTCCACAATCTGCGGGACGGACATGTCCTGGTAGATGGCGTTCTGGTGCGAGCGGCTGAGCAGGGCCAGACGCGGCTCAAGCGTCACCCCGTAGCGGGTTTCATCCTTTGAGGTACCCAGGCGTTCAAAACCCGTGACCACCCCCTGAATCACCCGCACCGGCTGCTGTATTTTGATGCCGTAACCCTGGTCAACCGGGGCCTGAAGCGTCAGGGAAGCCGCTTTCATCAGCATCATCTCTTTGCTGATGGCATGGTCCGTGCTGGTGAACTCAATACGGTAGCTGAACGGTGTGCTCAGGGCTTCATCGCCTTCAAACGCCAGCACATCAAGCCCTGCATCGCAGTCCTTCACCGACAGCAGGTGATGGCTGTGGCTGAATCTTAACGGAGGATTATTGCTCATGCGTGCACTCCTTCTGTCCGGTCAAACTCGAGCACTATGCCCTCTTCCTCATCCCAGCCCAGCGTAAGATGCTGCGGCTTCTGCCCCGCTGCCATATGCATCAGCAGTTGCTGGCTCAGGACCGGCAGAATCTGCTGGTTCAGCAGGCTGTCGACATTACGGGCCCCGGTGTCCGGCAGCAGGCAGGCGGCCGTCAGCGCGTCAGACAGGCTCTCTGCTATAACGGTTTTCATGCCGTAATGCCGGGCCAGACGCTGGCTCACCTGATTCAGCTTCATGCCGACAATCGTGCGCATCGCTGCCTGTGTGAGCGGACGGTAAATCACCGTCTGGAAACGCGCCAGCAGCGCGGGCTGGAAGTGGTCACGTAAAACCGGGCGCAGCAGCTCGTGCAGGTCCGGCTCTGTCGCCTCCGGCTGTTCCTCCAGCATCTGCATGATGAGGTCGCTGCCGAGATTCGAGGTCATCAGAATCACCGTGTTGCGGAAGTCAATTTCCCGCCCTTCGCCGTCGCGCATGAAGCCCCGGTCAAACACCTGGTAGAACAGGTTCATCACGTCCCGGTGCGCCTTTTCCACTTCATCCAGCAGCACCACGCTGTACGGGCGTTTTCTGACAGCTTCGGTGAGGATGCCGCCCTGGCCGTAGCCGACGTATCCCGGAGGAGAGCCCTTGAGCTGGGAGACAGTGTGCGGCTCCTGATATTCCGAGAGGTTGATGGTAATCAGGGATTTCTCGCCGCCGAACAGCTCGTCCGCCAGTGCCAGCGCGGTTTCGGTCTTGCCGGTGCCGCTCGGCCCCACAAGCAGGAACACGCCCTGCGGGCCGTTCTCCGGCGCAAGGCCGGTTTTTGAGGCGCGCAGGCGCTGCGCGATGGCGTTCAGTGCACTGTCTTGGCCGACCACCCGTCTGCCGAGGTTTTGCTCCAGACTCAGCAGTTCCGTCTGCTCGTCCTTCATTAATGAAGAGAGCGGTACGCCCGTCCAGTCGGCGATAACGGTGGCAACCGTACGCGCGTCCACGTCAAGGCCCAGCAGCGGGTTATTCTTTTGTACATCGCTCAGTTGCTGTTGCAGGTCAGCAATCTCTGCCTGGCGGGAAATATCGGCGCGGCAGGCCAGCAGTTCCTGCGTCAGCGCCAGCTCCTGGCCGTACTGGGTTTCCCGTTCGTCGAGCTGCAAAATAATGCGGACTTCTTCCTCTCCGATGGCGGCCAGGCGTTCGCCATGCGCGGTATTGCCCACCGCGATATCTTCCAGCAGCGCCTGCTTCTCCATAGCCAGTGCCGTGAGCTGCGCCTTCATGCGGGTCAGCGGCTCCGGCACCGTATCCAGGCTCATGCGGATACGGGCAGAGGCGGTATCCAGTAAATCCACCGCCTTGTCCGGAAGCTGGCGTCCGGTCAGATAGCGTCTGGAGAGCGTGACGGCGGCTTTAACCGCTTCATCGGTGATATGCACGCCATGGTGCTCCGCGTAGCGTGACTTGAGGCCGCGCAGCATCAGGCAGGCGGTGTCGTCGTCCGGTTCGTCAACTTTCACCATCTGAAAGCGACGCTCCAGCGCGGCGTCACGCTCGAAGTACTGTTTGTACTCGCTCCAGGTAGTGGCGGCGATGGTGCGCAGCTCTCCGCGGGCCAGGGCCGGTTTCAGCAGGTTTGCCGCGTCGGCGCCCCCCGCCTGGTTGCCGGCGCCGATAATGGTGTGCGCCTCGTCGATAAACAGCAGCACCGGAGAGGGTGACTGCTGCACCGCTTCGATGATGTTTTTCAGGCGCTGCTCGAATTCCCCCTTCACACCCGCCCCGGCCTGTAACAGGCCGAGGTCAAGGGTGCGCACGGAGACCGGCTTCAGCGCGTCCGGCACATTGCCCTCATGAATGCGCAGCGCCAGTCCTTCCACGAGTGCGGTCTTGCCGACGCCCGGTTCGCCGACCAGAATCGGGTTGTTCTTGCGGCGGCGGGAAAGAATATCCACCATCTGGCGGATTTCATTGTCGCGCCCGAACACCGGGTCGATTTTGCCTTCACGGGCGCGGGCGGTGACGTCGAGGGTGAATTTGTCCAGCGCATTCTGCAAGGCCGGGTTCAGCTCTCCTTTTATATCCGCATTTACCGGGCGGCCAACAAACTCAACCTCATCGCCCTGCGCCAGTTCCGCTTCCTGCTGCACCTCCGGACGTTCATCCGACTGCGCATCCATAAGCCCACGCAGGCGCTCAAGCTGGCTCTGCGCCAGCGTCAGCAGCGGCCACAGGCCGTCGCAGCGCAGCAGCTTCGGTTTTTCCACCAGAGCCATCAGGAGGTGAATGCTGCGGATGTGTTCTTCCCCAGACAGCGAGGCGTGCAGCCAGGCATCCTGCATCAGAGTCTGCACACTGTCCGACAGCTGCGGACGGCTGCGCACCGACCGTGGCAGACTGTCCAGAAAACCCAGCATGTCCTGCCATATCGCATCCATATCCCATTCGTAGCGCCGCGCCAGCACCGTCAGGTCGCCCTCACCCTGTTCCAGCAGTTTCAGCAGCCAGTGCTCAGGCAGTATTTCCGCGTGCGCCCGGGTCTGGCACAGGGAAGCGGCCCCTTCCATCGCGCGGGCACAGTAAGGGTTAAGACGACGTAACAGGATGGCTGGATTTTCCATGAGACTCTCTCTTTATCAGTTCCGGACACGCTACCGCCCGTCGCTTTTCCTTATTCAGGAACCCCAAGCGCATCAGGTCGGGCAGGCAGATTGTGTGATTCTTTGCTGAACGCCCGTCAGGGCAGGCGCTCAGCAAAAAACTGCGGACAGGGCCCTGTCCGCATGCGACTTACGCGGTGGCGCGTTCGTTCCAGGAGTCGGAATGAATGATGTTGCCGTCCTTGTAGGTCCAGGTGATTTTTTCGTAGCGCAGCTCAATCTGCTCGAGGTGGTTGTGCTTCTCGAAAGCAGGATCCTTGATGTCATGCATCTTCGGATTCACTTTCACCAGCTTCACGTTCTCAAGCTTCGTGTTGAAGTACTCCACTTCCTGGCCTGCGTCGTTGATTTTGTACCACTTGAACTCGGCAGATTTCAGGGTCTGGCCGGTGGTTACCGCCTTGTACAGATACGGGCTGGAGGAGTCGATTTCCTTGGTGAACAGGAACGGCGTGTGGATACGCGTACCGGTCAGCTTGCCGGTGTTGTTATCGGTCGGGATGTACAGGTTGTGCTCCTGCGCCACCACTTCAATGCTGCCTTCACGATCCTGAACGTCCACAGACCCTTTGATGTCCGCACCGCCGTCGTCCTTCAGCCAAAGATAAACAGGAATTGCCATGTTAATTACTCCGTTACATTGTTATCAGCGCCATCATCCTGCGATGACGCATGGGTCGTGTCCGGCGCCTGACAGGCATCCGCCTGCGGTACCAGACTGATTTCGACACGGCGGTTGAGCGCACGGCCTTCCGTCGTGTCGTTGGCGGCGACAGGACGGCTTTCACCATAGCCCTGCACCGCAAAACAGCTTTCCGGAACGTCGCCGGTATCACGCATCCAGTCGCGTACGGACTCTGCACGCTTCAGGGACAGTACCTGGTTGGATTTGTCGTCGCCCGTACTGTCGGTATGGCCCGCGACCACAATCAGCCAGCCGGGCTTCGCCTTAATGCCCACCAGCGAGTTCACCAGCAGCTTCACTGAGCCGGGTTTCAGCGCCCATTTGCCGGTATCGAACAGCGACATGCTGTCAAGGCGTACAATTTTCGGTACTGTTTTAAGCTTCGGTTTAGACGGCGGAGGGGCAGGAACATACGAGCGAATCGCTTCCAGTACTGGCATACGCAGACGCCCGCCCTGATACAAACCCAGGCTCATTCGTACAGGTACCCCATTGCGTGCCCACGCATCCAGCTGTGCCGCATCGTCACGCAGCACAGCAACCGCGTCGCCTTTCGGCCCTAAATCCTTCATCGGGATACCGTCATAGCGGGCAATATCGAAGCTCACTCGTTGCAACAGCTGGCGATTATTCCAGCCACTGCTGAGCAGTGCCGCAACAGCCGCCAGCGTGAAGATGCTGAGCGCACAGCGGAAGGTTCTGTCACGCGGCGTCAGGCCTCGCCCTTCCGGCAGCAATGGCAGGACAAAATCCGGTAACGGGGAAATAACCGTACTGTCCGTTCCCACCGGGTGCCAGCCCACTACCTGTTGCATTGCAGTATGACGAGAAAGCCACGCCGTCCAGGCCGATGAGGCCAGACTACCGGCAAGGATCGGTCCCATTCCCCACAGCACCGCTACAGGCGTAATGACAGGAACATCGGGGTTCTCATCCGTAAAGACGGCCTGAACGTGCTGATAGAACCAGTCCATCAGGCTGTTCATCAAAACCTGTTGCTGCATCGCAGCCGACCCGCTGGTGGCGATCCATGCAGCGATTGAGGCTGGCGCGGAAGATTCCCGCCAGATCCTCACGCCTTCCCCTGGGATAGCCGCCTGCCAGAGCTGGTCATTCGTCATCGCACTGCCAACCTGACCATTCAGAATCAGCGGCACAGAGTGACCGGTTTCTTTACGCAGTTGGCTGATTTGCCAGCGCAGAGCCAGCAAACGGCTGGTCAGGGCTTCGCTGTCAGCATGTTTCTGCGGGCAGACGCTGACCATCACCGACAGCTGACGACCCCAGTCAGGACGCAACCACAGTACCTGGCGGGCTGTTTGCTCCAGGTCCTGATGATTCTCCACGCGGATCCAGCATCCCTGGGTGACAGTGAGCACCGGTGACTGCTGTGGCCAGGCCAACGGCAGATCGCCACAGACCAGTACCACGGGCTGACGGTAAGTGGCTTCCGGGAGATCATCCAGGCACAGCGTGACGTCATGACCCGCACGACGACTGGCGACAGTCCAGAACGTCAGAATAAGCCCCAGCAGCACCAGCAAAACAAGCACAGAAACCAGGCGGGTGACTGGCAGGAAACCCAGGCAGACCACTGCACTCAGCAGGGCAGCCCAGAGCGCAAGCCCGCGCTGTTGTGCAGGGCTCATTTCACGGCTCCCGGCAACAGGGTAAGCAGAGTCTGATCCAGCCAGCGATCCAGCCCCCACCATAATGCGGCGACAACCACCGCACTCAGGCCAATACGTACGGGCCATGATGCCAGCCAGCCGCCCATCCCCCGTCCGGCATGGCTTTCCGCCAGTACGGGATGGGGATGTGAATAGCTGAACGGCGCAACATATTCATTAAGTGCATTCAAGAGCTTCACGCGCTCAGGATCGTTCAGGGAGCGGAAGCTGCCGAGGAACCCGAGCATCATGACTCGCTGGAAGCAGGTCACCACGGCGTGGTCAGGAGCCGGTTCACGCAGCACATCACGCATCCGATCGCATAACGTGTCGCCGGCGTCCATGGTGCCAAGGAAGTACCCCTGTAGGGGAATGTCATACCACTGTATACAGGCGTCATCCTCCACACCGCGCCCTTTGACCGCCTCATCAAGCAGCGCACACTGTGCCGTAAGAATATGCTGGCAGTTGGCTTCATCAAGTTCGCTCGCTTTCAGGTCTCGCTGCACACGCCTGACATCATCAATGCAGCGCTCCCAAAGCGTTCGCCCTTCCCCGTCCTGGAATGTCGGGCCGTGACGCAGGCTGATCACCTGTAGCCAGGTGTCCTGTAACAGGGCATCAATATCAATGAACGCGGCAGTACCGCGTTTACGATCACTCATGTTCTCAGTACCGCAAAGAGTTCAAGTTCAGGCTCGGCGAGCATTCCCGGAACGTAAAACATACAGGTGCCGCTCTGGAACATTTCGATGGCCAGGGGATGAGAGACATCAAGGCTGAAATACTGATTTTCCAGACGCAGTGGAATGGCTGCCGGCACATGGCGCAGTGGTGTCAGAGGGACGCCCACCCGCGATGAATTGACGATACTCCTGACATGATCGGGACTGCCAACCTTGCACTGGCGCGGGAACTGTTCCTGCAATTGTGCCACCGGCATCGGTGAACGCACGGAGAGGTAGTAATCAGCGCCTTCGCGCAGACGCGGATCATGCAGACGAGCCTGCCAGAAGTGAAGCCGGGCATCATGCTCAAGTTCAATCGCTACCACGCGTGATGGCAGGCTAGCTTCCAGCAGGTCACCCAGTAAATCAAAGAGCGGCGGGAAGACGTTATTTAACTGCTCATGCTGCCAGACTGGGATCGCACTGACCTGATGCTCGAGCGAGAAGGTCAGCAGGCTGCCCGCAAGCCGTGCCAGTTCTGGATAAAGACGCTCAGGCGGGCTTTGTGGGTGGCGCTGAAACTGACCCAGCACGGGTTCAGCACTATTCAGAGCATTAAGCAGCCAGAACAGGGAAACGTCAGCTACGGCAAAATCCGCCATGCGCTCATTACTTTCCCGACGCATGTCCATCAGGCGGCCCAGACGGGCGCGCAGTTGCGTCAACAATTGCTCCAGCTGGGTCAACAGCCAGACACTGCCCCGCAGCGCCAGTAGTGGCGGAAGGTACGTATCGTCAAGTGCCCAGTTTCCCTGCGAATCTTGTTGCAGGCGGGCGACCGGACAGGTCAGGTAATCGCTGTTGTTCTGATGGGCGAAACGCAACGTCAGCTCTGGCCGCATCACTGCAATCTGGCGCGTGTCGTCGCCAAAAAGGTTGCGGACATCCCGCCAGCGCTGGCGAAAGCGAACAGGACGCCCGGCTACCTCATCGGGCTTAAGGCAGTTACCGCCATTCGCGCGCAGCAGCGGAAGGGCCAGAACCACCATCACCTCCTGTGATTCACTCTCAAGCCCCAGCACTGGTGGAAGGTCGTCAGCATTATCCGTATCGATTAATGTCCCGTCAGGGAAGCGGAGGTGCAGATGACGGGCCTGGAGACGACCCAATTTCAGTACTTCCGGTTCGAAAGTGGCATTAATCACCCCCCACGGATGGGAGAGACCAAGCTGGGCGATACATTCCGCAGACCAGGCCGCATAGGCGGCCTGTTGCTGGAAGTGCTGGGGAGAGACCATCTGGCCCCTGCCCCATAACGGTTGTTCCGTTTTCATGCTTCCTGCCTTACGTTACGCTTTCGCCTTAGGCATCTGGCTCACCAGAGACAGGTTCACGTCCATGCCTTCCACCTGGAAGTGCGGCACCGCAAACAGCTTCACGCGGAAGAAGCCCGGGTTGTCCTCGATATCTTCCACCACCACTTTCGCGTCACGCAGCGGATGAGAAGCCTGCAACTCATCGCCCGGATCGGTCATTTCCGTCACCAGACTGCGCACCCAGGTATTGAGTTCCAGCTCCAGCAGACGGCGGTCCTTGGTGGTACCAATGTTCTCGCGCTGGATGAGCTTCAGATAGTGCGCAATACGCGACAGCAGGAAGATGTACGGCAGACGCGCGTTGATGCGGCTGTTGGCCGTGGCATCAGCGGTGTCGTACAGTGCCGGTTTCTGCGCGGAGTTCGCCGAGAAGAAGCAGGCGTAATCGCGGTTCTTGTAGTAAGACAGCGGGATAAAGCCCAGATTGGCGAACTCAAATTCACGGGTCTCCGGGATCATCACCTCGGACGGGATCTTCACCTGGTTGCCGGTACCCAGATCGTACAGGTGGATCGGCAGGTCTTTCACCGCCCCGCCCGCCTGCGGGCCACGGATCTGCACGCACCAGCCGTTATTGATGAAGCTCTTCACCATATTAGAGGCGAAAGAGAATGACGCGCTGGTCCACAGGTATTTCTCGTGATCCGGGCCTTTCACCTGCTCGACGTAGTTGAAGCTGCGCACCGGCACGGTGTCCGGGCCATACGGCAGGCGGCCGAGCACGCGCGGCATCACGAGGCCGATATAGCGGGAGTCATCCGTCTCGCGGAAGGATTTCCACTTGATGTATTCGGCGCGGTCGAAGTAGTTGCCGATATCTTTAATCGCGGCAACCTCTTCCATCGAGTCTTTCAGGAAGAATTTCGGACCGACGGAGCCGATAAACGGCATGTGCGCGGCAGCAGACACTTTTGAGATGTTGCGCAGCAACGCCACATCCTGCGGGCTGGCGTCAAATTCGTAGGAAGAAATCACCGATCCAATCGGCTCACCGCCCGGGGTGTCGTATTCGGCGGTGTAGGTGTGCCAGTAGAGGCCGCTCTGGATCAGTTCTGGCGCGTCTTCAAAGTCCTGACGCAGATCTTCTTTCGACACATCCAGAATTTCGGTTTTCACGTTCTGGCGGTAGTCGGTGCTGTCCACCAGCTGCTTCAGGCCGCGCCACAGGGATTCCACCTTCTGGAACTCCTGGTGATGCATTACCGCATCCAGCTGACGGCTGATCTGGAAATCCAGTTCGGCGATATGGTGGTCAATCAGCGTCTTGTCGAGCTTCTCCACCGGCTGGCCGGATTTGCGAATGCAGTCCATAAACACCTGCATCGCCGCCGTCAGGCGTTCACCCGCCGGAGCGTCAGAGAGCGCGGCATCATCCAGAAACGCATTGATATCGCCCAGGCTGGAAGCCGGGGTCAGGTTGATTTTTTCAAACAGGGAGGCGTAAACGCCCTCTTTTTCCAGTACGGTGGTCTGCCCCTGCGCGGAGGCGGTTTCAGTATTTACAGACATCAGCATATTCCCGGTTAATCCATTAAATAACGCACGCCGCTTATTTCGGGGCCAGTGCACTCATTTCGTCGCGTAATTCCTGAGACAGCGCCGGATCTTTAAGAATTTTCTCGAGTTCTTTTCTGAAAGTAGCGTTATCAAGAAGATTGGATTTGAGGTCGCGTAATAAATTACGCATGGCCAGCATGGCGCGGAGCTGAGGGATCTGGCGGGCAACCTGTTCAGGTTCGAAATCCTTAATATCGGAGAAATTCAGTTTTATACTCTCCTCCGAACCATCCCCGGCCATTGTGTTTGGAACCGTCAGATTAACTTCCGGGTTAAATTCCGAAAGTACGCTGTTGAAGTTGTTTTTATTGACGTTGATTTTCTCCCTTTCGGATAATGGGCGATTCTCTTTTCCATTACTGAAATCACCGACGGTGAGGAGTTTAAGCGGCAGTTCGATTTTCTTCTGCGCGCCACCTGTATGCAGAGCCAGCTTTAAGTTTATGCGTGCCTTGGGCACCTCATTCTGGAATGAATCGGCCATAGCAATCCCTTTCTTAAAAAGAAATAAATGTTAAGTGAGTGACGTTTCTTTACAAAACCATATTAGAGCAAAAGCCCATTCAAAATCAACTTCCCAGATCAAAGATCCAAGATTGGACTTTTCTTAAGAATATTCCACTAAATTGATGCATTCATAAATGCCAGGCATGTATGACAGGCAGTAAATATTAACTATTTATTTACAATAATGTGGCAGGAATGACTGCTTTTATCGGCAATATTGAATTTATCGTGCCATGAAGTTGAATAATTGATTTATATCAATGCACTTCTTAACACGTTCCGTAACAGCGCAGAGAAATAACGCCTTAATTCAATAAATAGTCTGAATATGAAAAATCCTGTTCCGGACAAATTTAATCTTAAAATAGCAATGATTATGCTGCTACAGGAATGGCGAAGAGATGACTATGCGCTTTTCAATAAACTGGAAGAAGAATGGGATTGAAGATATTCATCAACACAATGAGTAATGAGCTGATACGAAGGGATGGTTGGTAATAACCACGCAGTAAAACCATGAACTCTGGGGTTCGGGCGCTTATGCGGTTAACAGATAGAGATCTTAACCACGTAGCGCCCTGGCCTGTTTTAGTGTTTTTCAATATACATTGTACGACTGTACGCAACATCCTCTGGGTTATTTATCGGATAACCTTTTACCCATGGCTTGATGAGACGGCCATTGGTGTACTGATAAATTGGAGCAATGGGCGCTTTTTCAGCGAGGATCTTCTCGGCCATGTTGTAGTCTGCATTACGCGCTTTTTCAGTGGTTTCGAGCGTCGCCTGGTGAATAATCTTATCGTAAGCAGGATCGTTGAATCGTGAGATATTCCCGCTGTGGGAGGAGGTCAGCAACGACAGGAATGTCGACGGCTCATTGTAGTCCCCTACCCACGACGCACGGATGACGTCAAAATTGCCGGTATTGCGGCTGTCGATGTAGGTTTTCCACTCCTGATTCTGCAACTTAACGTCAACCCCCAGATTTTTCTTCCACATAGAGGCGACGGCAATCGCAATTTTCTGATGATTTTCAGACGTGTTGTACAGCAGCGTTAATTTAAGCGGACGCTGAGGACCATAGCCTGCGGCCTGGAGCAACGTTTTCGCCTGTGCATTGAGTTCCTGCTGCGACATCTGCTCAAATGGCGAGGTTTCCGGCGTAAAACCAGCAGTAACATCAGGGGTAAAATGCCAGGCCGGTTTCTCACCGGTTCCCAGGACTTTTTCGGCCATAATGCGCCGATCGATCGTCATGCTCAGCGCCAGACGTACGCGGGCATCAGCGGTTGGGCCTTTTTGCGTGTTAAACGCATAGTAATAGGTCCCAAGCTGTGGCGGTGTATAGACCTGTCCCGGAATATCTTTAAGCAGCTTCTGGTACATGTTTTTCGGAAATGATTCTGTAATATCAATATCGCCCGCCAGGTAGCGTTTGGTCGCTGAGGACTCCTGGTTGATTGGCACAAAGGTGACTTTTTTCAGCACCGTGTTGGCGTTATCCCAGTAATGTGAATTTGGCTCAACCACCAGTTTTTCATTCACGACGCGTTCTTTCAGCACATACGCACCGTTGCCAATGAGCGCGCCTGGGCGCGTCCATTCCTTACCGCTTTCCACGTTGGCCTTTTGAACAGGATAAAACGCGAAGTTAGCCGTCAGATTGCTGAACCAGGGCAGCGGTTTGTCCAGCTGCACCCGCAGCGTTTTAGCATCGACCGCCGTCACGCCGAGGGTATCCGGAGCAGCTTTGCCATCGATAATGGCCTGGGCATTGTTAATGCCCGCCAGCGCCGCAAACCAGGCGAAAGGTGAGGTTGTTTTGGGATCAACCAGACGACGCCAGCTGTAGACAAAATCTTGTGCCGTCACCGGAGTACCGTCAGACCATTTCGCGTTATCCCGCAACGTGAACGTCCAGACTCGGTTATCATTACTCTGCCAGCGCGTCGCCACGCCGGGCACTAACTCCCCTTTTTCGTTCTGATTTACCAGCCCTTCATAGAGGTCTCGGATCACCTGAATCTCGGGCAATCCCACCGCTTTTGCCGGATCGAGCGAAGCGGGTTCATCTTTGATGTGTCGAACCAGCTCCTGCTTTTGCGCCAGAACCGTTCCCCCGGGAACCTCCGCAGCATATGAAAGTGAAGAAACTCCGCACAGCCACAGCGCAGTACAAAGAAGCGAAACAGGATGCTTCATACGATCCCCTTAATGATGTCAGGTAACAGGCAGATGCGTAATTATTTGTTTCGAAACGGAGAAATGCAAATTCTTCCTCCGGAAAGTTGATGCCAGGCAATTTTCACGACATACGGAAACTATTTGATTAACCGCGGGTTTTGCACAACACTGCCAGAAGTGACTTTATTATCAGGGTTTACTATGGCAACTACCCGACCAAGAACGGAACGCGGTGCCTTCCCGCCCGGGACTGAACATTATGGCCGCTCGTTTTTAGGCGCGCCACTGATCTGGTTTCCGGCACCCGAGGCCGATCGTAATAGCGGCTTAATTATTGCGGGCACCCATGGCGACGAAAACTCATCAGTCGTGACGCTTTCGTGCGCGCTACGTACGCTGTCTCCCGATTTACGACGTCATCATGTGATTTTGACCGTCAACCCGGACGGTTGTCAGCTTGGATTACGGGCGAATGCACGAGGCGTTGACCTTAACAGGAACTTCCCGGCGGCAAACTGGCGCGCCGGTGAAACGGTATATCGCTGGAACAGTTCTGCTCAGGAGCGAGATGTGGTTTTGCTCACGGGAGATAAACCTGGGTCCGAACCGGAAACTCAGGCGTTGTGCCAGCTTATTCATAAGATCCACCCGGCCTGGGTTGTCTCTTTCCACGATCCCCTCGCCTGTATTGAAGACCCTCGCCATACGGCGCTCGGCCAGTGGCTGGCGGATGCGTTTGCGCTTCCTCTGGTGACCAGCGTTGGCTATGAAACACCCGGGTCGTTTGGCAGCTGGTGCGCGGACCTCGGCCTTCACTGTATCACCGCTGAGTTTCCGCCCATCTCGTCAGATGAAGCGAGCGAAAAATACCTGCGGGCGATGACAGATCTCCTGCGCTGGCAGCCTCAAAGATGAAGCACGCCGGAAGTAAAATTCAGAGCAGGTGAAACATCAACCGCCAGCCAGGTTGGGCCATCCAGATCGGCAAAACGCACGCTGTTTACCAGCGGGAGTGCAGCGCCAATCGCTCTGGAAGTGCACAACATGCAGCCCAGCATCAGAGTGAAGCCTTGCGCCTGCGCATCTTTTGCCAGAGCAAGGGCCTCGGTTAATCCGCCTGTTTTATCCAGCTTGATGTTCACCATTTCGTAGCGCCCCTTGAGGGATGACAGGCTCTCACGGGTATGACAGCTTTCATCTGCACAGACTGGAAGCGGATGAATAAAATTCGCCAGCGCATCATCGTCTTCTGCCGGGAGGGGTTGTTCCAGCATGGCAACGTTCAGATCGGCAAGCAGCTGACAACGGGCTGCCAGCCCTTCGCTGTGCCAGGATTCATTCGCGTCGACGATCAGGGTGGCATCAGGCACCGCCGCACGAATGGCGACCATGCGTTCGCTAATCAGACGATCGTCGAGCTTCACCTTTAATAAGGTTGCACCGGTGGCATATAACGCCTGGGCGCTGGCCGCCATTTGCTCAGGTTCACCGATGACCACCGTTTGCGCGGTGACGATCGATTGCGGCAGAGTCATGTTCAGCAGCGAAGGAAGCGGTTTGTGTTGTTTCGCCGCTTCCAGACTCCACAGCGCGCAGTCAATCGCGTTGCGCGCAGCGCCAGCCGGTAACCGCTGCTGAAGAGCCTCACGCGTCAGGCCCGCCTGCAATTCGGGCACTACCGTCATAATTTGCGCCATGACTGACGCCAGGCTTTCTCCATAGCGAGGATAAGGGGTACATTCCCCGACACCTTTCACGCCATCCTCTTCACATTCAACCACGACCACGCAGGCCTCACTACGGCTGCCGCGCGAAATCACAAACGGGGTGTGCAATGGCCAGGCTTCTTCATAAACCTTAACGCTTCTCATCACTGACTCCTTGCAGGCCGGTAGGCATAAAATTGGTTTGCCGTGCTAACTGCGGATGACATACACTAGCCACGACGTTAACTATTTGTAAACAGGAAGATATCTATGTCACAACTCGTTCATTTCCAGGGCAACCCGGTTGCTGTTGCAGGTTCCATCCCACAGTCTGGCAGCAAAGCACAGCCTTTTACTCTGGTGGCTAAAGATCTGTCTGACGTCACGCTGAGCCAGTTTGCTGGCAAACGTAAAGTCCTGAACATTTTCCCAAGCATCGATACTGGCGTTTGCGCTGCATCAGTGCGTAAATTCAACCAACTGGCGACCGAAATGGACAACACCGTGGTGCTGTGCATTTCTGCTGACCTGCCGTTTGCCCAGTCCCGCTTCTGCGGCGCTGAAGGCCTGAGCAACGTCATCACCCTTTCCACTCTGCGCAGCCCGGATTTCCTGGAAAATTACGGTGTTGCCATTTCCGAAGGCGCGCTGAAAGGTCTGGCGGCGCGTGCAGTGCTGGTGATCGACGAAAACGACAACGTTGTTTTCAGTGAACTGGTGAACGAAATCACCACCGAACCGGATTACACCGCTGCACTTGAGACGCTTAAAGCCTAAACGTAAAAAAGCCTCTGCAAAGAGGCTTTTTTGTTTATTCGTCACCCTTCTTCTGATTTAACCCATACTCGCGCAGTTTATTTGCAATCGCGGTATGTGACACCCCAAGACGTTTAGCCAGCTTGCGCGTGCTCGGATAGCTACGGTAAAGCTGCGTTAACACCGAACGTTCGAAACGGCTGGTGATGTCATCCAGCGAGCCTTCCATTGCCTCCTCGCCTACCGATACCGTCCCGGCATCGTAATCCGGCAACAGAATATCCTGAGGGCGCAGTTCATACCCTTCAAGCTGAGTTAATGCGCGATAGACCGCATTTTTTAGCTGACGAATATTGCCCGGCCAGCCGTAACGCGTCAGCACAGTGCCAAGGTCGGCAGAGAGCTTCGGACGCGGCACGCCCTGCTCGTCGGCAAAACGGGCCACGAACAGTTCCGTCAACGGCATAATGTCCTGCGGACAGTCGCGCAGCGGCGGGATATTGAGCGTCAGAACGTTGAGACGATAGTAGAGATCTTCGCGGAATACCCCTTTCTGCACCAGCTCCACCAGGTTTTTCTGGGTGGCGCAGATGACGCGCACGTCCACGTGCACTTCATGATCTTCCCCCACGCGGCGGAACGTGCCGTCATTGAGAAAACGCAGCAGTTTCGCCTGCATACGTGGCGACATTTCGCCAATCTCGTCCAGCAGCACCGAACCGCCGTTGGCCTGTTCGAAGAAGCCTTTTTTGCCTTCCGGCGCATGCCCGAACAGCTCGCTTTCCACCGCATCTTCCGGAATTGACGCGCAGTTCAGCGCCAGATACGGTTTTGCCGCACGCGGACTGGCCATGTGCACAGCATGCGCCAGCAGATCTTTCCCCGTACCGGTATCTCCGGTAATCAGCAGCGGTGCCGTGAGATTAGCCAGCTTACGCGCCTGGTCAATCACATGACGCATCTTCGGGCTCACCGCAATAATCTGGCTGAATGCGCCGACGTCCTGGCTGGAAAGATTTTGCAACTGGCGGCCCATACGCACCGTGGAGCGCAGCATGATCACTGCGCCGGTCAGCACCCGCGCAGCATTTTCCCCTTTCAGGTAGACCGGCGTGATTTCCATCAGGAAATTCTGTCCGTTGATGACGACGTGCTCGCTATGGGTATTTTGCGGGTTACTGTCCAGCCAGCGCTGGAAATTAAACCCGGCGATCAGTTGCGTGGCAGGGTGACCGATAAGTTTTTCCTGGCTCTGCGCAAACAACTGGCAGCTGGCCTGATTAACGCGCTCGACTTTATTTTTCAAATCGAGGGACAGAAACGGCTCCGGCATTGCTTCCAGCAGCGCGCTCAGCGCAAGATGTTCCCGCTCGGACGGCATCCAGGGGATGGTGCGTACATCCGTAACGCCAGCGATACGGCGGATTTCCGCCATCAGGCTACTGAAGGTGTTAAATTCAATTTCGGCAAAATTGAGGTAAATTCGCCCGACAGGGTCGATCTCAATGCCACGTAAATCAATGCTACGTAAAACAAGAAGATCGAGTAACTCGCGGGTCAGACCGAGACGGTCCTCACAAAAGACTTCCAGACGCATGGGAAATTCACCGTTTAAGCCAATAACAGTAAAATGATATGTCAGATCACGGTGTTCGGGAAGGTGGCTGTCAACAAATATTGACAGCCAGCACGAATAGTGAACAAAACCTCACTGAGCAGGTTTTTTGTTGAGCGTCTCTTTAAGCTGGCCAATCAGCTCGCGACGGAAATCCCCCAACCGTGGCTTATCGCCATCGATCCAGGGTAATGGACGACAGACCTCCATCGCTTTGATACCTAAGCGCGCCGTCAGCAGACCGGCACCAATCCCCTGTGCCGCCCGGGCAGAGAGACGCGCCGCGAGATCCTGCGACATCCAGTCCATCCCCACCTCCCGCACCAGCTCGCTTGCCCCGGCGAAGGCGATATTCAGCAACACCAGTTTGAACAGGCGCAGACGGCTGTAATAGCCAAGCTCAATGCCATACAGCCTGGCGATGCGGTTGATCAGGCGCAGGTTGCGCCAGGCGATAAAGGCCATGTCCACCATCGCCAGTGGACTGACGGCGATCATCAGCGTGGATTCCGCCGCCGAATGGCTGATCTCACGGCGAGCCTGCGAGTCCAGTACCGGCTGAACCATATGGGAATAGAGCGTGACCACTTCCCGGTCATTCTGAGTTTCGTGGATCGCCGCATACCAGCGCTGAAGCGCCGGGTGAGAGTGATCTATCCCGGCCTGAGCCGCAAGCTTTTCACAAAAAGCACGCCCTTTACCTGTGCCGTGACTGTGCAGCAGATCCCGCGCTTCATCACGTTCGTGGGCGCGCTGACGCAGACGCCAGAGGCGACGCCACTCGGTGACGACTGAGCCGACACCCGCACCGACGATCAACGCCCCAGCGGCGCATCCCCCCAGTGCCACCCAGTCCTGCGTTTGCCAGGCATTGACGCCCCACTGCACGCCCTGCCCGATGACGCTCACACCAAAAAGGGCTAACCCGGCAGTCACCATCTTGCGCCACAGGCTGCGTTTCGGGCGCAGTGCCGCATCAACGACCGCTTCCGCCTGCCCCTCTTCTACCAGCGGCTCCTCTGCCAGCACGGGGGCAAAGTTGTCGGCCTGCGGGCCGCTGAAGGTTTGCGCCGTTTTAAACGCCTCATGCGGGGACTGCTCAAGCTGGCCGGTAAAATCAATGCGTGGTTTTAACGGTTCCGTCATCGCAATTTATCTCCAATTAAAAACTCCAGCGCGGCATCCAGACGGATATGCGGCAATGGCTGATCAACGTTCATGCTCTGCGGACGGAAGGCTTCGAACTGAAAACCCTGGCTTTGCCAGAAAGCCTGGCCCGGCAGGCGCGCAGGAACTTCCCCCGGATAGACCGTGAGCGGCTCACCGTCGCTGAGACGGTTACCCCGCAGGGCCGGAATTTTCTCGCCATTCACGTCAATCAACCCACTCTGCGTTGCCTGTACGGACGCCAGACCCAGACAATCCATGCTGATGCCTTCGAAAGCCGCATTTTGCCAGGCATCCTGCACCAGCTGTTGCAGCAGGGATACCATATTGGCGTGCTGATCGACCGTAACATGGTCAGCTTTTGTGGCGGCAAACAGCAGCTTGTCGATGACCGGCGAGAACAAACGGCGAAACAGCGTACGCTGGCCGTAATGAAAACTCTGCATCAGCTGCGTCAGCGCCAGTCGCATATCATTGAACGCCTGCGGCCCGCTGTTGAGCGGTTGCAGGCAGTCCACCAGCACGATCTGGCGGTCAAAGCGTAAAAAGTGATTTTTATAAAAGCCCTTAACCACCTTCTCACAATAGTAATTGTATCGCTCGCGGAGCATACCGGCGTTGGTCGTCTTGTCCGCCTGCGCCAGTTTCGATTCGCCGATGCTGTCCACGTCCGGCCACGGGAAAAACTGTAGCGCGGGAGCACCGGCTAAGTCACCCGGCAGAACAAAGCGGCCCGGCTGAATAAAATGCAACCCTTCCTGTTTGCACTGGTGCAGGTAATCCGTCCAGGCTTCGGCTATGACGGCCAGACGGTTTTCATCCGCCGGTGCCAGCGGATCCAGTCCCTCGCAAAGCTGGCGCCATTTGGTCGACCACTCAGCCCGCTGCCCCTGCAACAGACCGGTCATCTGTCGGGACCAGCTCAGGTAATCCTGCGCCAGCATCGGTAAGTCGAGCAGCCATTCTCCCGGATAATCCACAATTTCGAGATACAGCGTGGAGGTTTCTTTGAAGTGGCGCATCAGGGATTCATTCGAGCGGAAACGAAGCGCAAGGCGAATTTCGCTCACGCCACGCGTCGGGGTGGGCCAGGCAGGAGGCTCCCCGTATAACTGCGCCAGACCTTCATCATAGGTGAAACGGGGGATGCCAAAATCACGTTGCGGTACGCGTTTCACGCCCAACAACCGCTCCTCGCGCACCGCGCTAAGCAGCGGCAGCCGCGCCCCTGCGTGAAGGTTCAACAGCTGATTGACCATCGCCGTAATGAATGCCGTCTTACCGCTGCGGCTCAGTCCCGTCACGGCAAGACGCAGATGGCGATCAACGCCACGGTTCATCAGAGAATTGAATTCGTTTTTAAGTCGCTTCATCGCCGTCCTTCATTGCCTGGAACCCTGAAAAAAGTCACTTCAGAATACAGTAAATTGGGGCAGATCGTTGATTATCAATTCTTAATTATTGCTATTGCCGTTTTCTCTCCAGTAAGATGGGCGCAATTGCTGTCCGTCCGGAGTGAGTAAGGTGTATGTCACCCACCATCTATGATATTGCACGCGTTGCTGGCGTTTCGAAATCAACCGTGTCGCGCGTTCTGAATAAACAAACGAATATTTCTCCTGAAGCGCGCGAAAAAGTGTTGAAGGCGATAGATGAATTAAATTATCAACCTAATAAGCTTGCCCGCGCACTCACCTCTTCTGGCTTCGACGCCATTATGGTTATTTCGACCCGTTCAACCAAAACCACCGCGGGAAATCCATTTTTCTCTGATGTACTGCATGCCATAACGGCAAAAGCAGAAGAGGAAGGGTTTGATGTTATTTTGCAAACGAGCAAAAGCAGTGAAGATGATCTGCAAAAATGCGTAGGTAAAATAAAGCAGAAGATGATCAAGGGGATCATCATGCTAAGCTCGCCAGCGAACGAGTCTTTTTTCGCGACGCTGGACGGATACGGTGTCCCCGTAGTCGTTATTGGTAAAGTGGAAGGCATTTACCAGAATATCTATTCTGTCGACACGGATAATTTCCACGACAGCGCCATATTAACAGACTCTTTTATCAAACATGGCCGCACTAAAATTGCCTGCCTGCATGCCCCGCTCGATTATCACGTTTCTATCGATCGCCTTGCGGGTTATAAATCGAGCCTTGAGAAGCAGGGTATTGCGATTAACCCGGACTGGGTGATCGATGGCGGATATACCCATGAAAGCGCGCTTCAGGCGGCCTGCCAGCTACTCTCTTCAGACAACCCACCCGATGCGGTTTTTGCGACTGACAGTATGAAATTGCTGAGTCTTTACCGTGCCGCGGATGAGTTAAATCTGACGATCCCGGAACAGGTCGCAATGGCAGGATACAGCGATCCGATGCTCTCTCTGATTTTAACCCCTGCGCCAGGCGGCTTTGATATCCCCACGAGAAAGCTGGGCGAAGAGAGCTGCAATTTGTTGTTCAAGTGCATTGCGGGTAAATCTGCGCCGCATAAGGTATTGGTTGAAACGCATTTTTCCGATGCGACTTCGTTACGCTAAAAACCAGGGGCTTACGCCCCTGGCAACAGGTCATCAGAACGCGTAATTCACGCCGACGCCTGCATAGTGGAAGCGATCGCTATCACCTTCGTCATGGTTTTCCCATTCATAAGCATATTCCAGGGTCATGGATAAACCATTGCTAAAGTCATAGGCGTACAGCATACCCAGACGGTTGAAATCATGTCCTTCGCGCTCAGGATCGTCCTGCCAGTCCCAGTTAGACCAGCGATCGAGTCCCAGACGGGTATAAGGCGTTAACGTAGTCTGGCCCAACGAAATCGGCAGATAGGCGCGAATTTCCTGAGTGGCGAATTCACCGTTATTACGTGAGCCGTCCATATTGAAACCGCGCTCTAAATAGTAATTAACTTTTGCCGAGATGGTTTCGTTAATTGTCCAGGTAAAACCGGTTTCGGTCTCGACGCGGCTGTCAGAATAGCCGGTTTTTTCCAGATCGTTGGCAAACTGATACATGGCAAACCAGCCGCCAAAACGCCAGTCGTCGGTTAATTTAATATCCCAGTCAGGCTGAACTTTGTAGCGCTGCATATTGGCACTGCCGTCTTTAGCACCGTGCTCATCCTTAAAGTGATAGCCATAATTACGGAAGCCACCGGTCAGGCCGAACGTAAAATCATCGGTGCCGATAAAGCGATAGCGTAATTCAAATTCCGGACGATCAAAATAGGTGCCGCGCGTCATGCTACTGTAATCGACCGGCCCCTCCTGATACATAGCCAGCGAAAGGGTCCAGGCATCCCATGTGGCATTAAACCACACGGAAGGTTCATATAATCCATCTTTATCGTCGGCCTGACCTTCGACGTTTTCAATTTCATACATGGCACCAATATTAAATTCCCAGTGTTTGGCTGATTCAGTTGCTTGCGCGCAGCTCACTCCTGCGCACAGAACGAGCGCAGCACTTCTTAGTAGAGTACTCATTAAAATATTCCTTTATAATTAACACACAAAAAACCGGAAATTTTCATTTCCGGTGAACACCTTTCTTATCTAATAGCTGTTTCAGTATCAGCATCGAAGAAATGGCATTTATTCATATCGAACTGAATGCCGATATTATTTCCTGCAACGTAATCATCCGCCGCTCCCGCACGGACAACCAGTTCATGCCCACCCACGGTGGCATACAGCATAAATTCAGCGCCGGTCAGCTCGGCAACGCTGATTTTCGCCGTGATGTTTTCACCGTTGCGCTGCGGGGTGAGAATGTCTTCCGGACGGATCCCAAAGACGACCGCTTTACGCTGGTAACCTTGCGCGTTCAGTACGGCCAGCTTGTCCTCCGGGATCTCCAGACGCAGCGTTTCGGTTACAAAGTAGCGGTCGTCGATCGCGCCACGAATGAAGTTCATTGCAGGTGAGCCAATAAACCCTGCAACGAACATATTCGCTGGCTCGTTGTAGACCTGCTTCGGCGCGCCTACCTGCTGAATGATGCCGTCTTTTAAAATCACGATGCGGGTCGCCATCGTCATGGCTTCCGTCTGATCGTGCGTCACGTAAATCATGGTGGTGTTAAGCTTCTGGTGCAGCTTACTGATTTCAGCGCGCATCTGTACACGAAGCTTGGCATCGAGGTTAGACAGAGGTTCATCCATCAGGAAGACCCCCGCTTCGCGCACTATCGCCCTGCCTAACGCCACGCGCTGGCGCTGACCGCCGGACAACGCGCCAGGTTTACGCTGGAGATAGTCGCGTAAGCCCAGGATCTGTGCGGCCCAGTTAACGCGTTCTTCAATGACGGAGGGCGCGATTTTTTGCATTTTCAGGCCAAACGCCATGTTGTCGTAGACCGTCATATGCGGATAGAGCGCATAGTTCTGGAAGACCATCGCGATATCACGGGACTTGGCGGGAACATCATTCATGCAAACCCCGTCAATAATCAGTTCACCCGCGCTGATCTCCTCAAGGCCGGCAATCATTCGTAGCGTCGTGGATTTCCCACAGCCCGATGGACCGACGAAGACAATAAATTCTTTGTCTTCAATTTCGAGGTTGAAATCCTTAACCACGTGGACCTGGTTATCATAGATTTTCTGAATGTGTTTCAGAGACAGTTGAGCCATTATTAATTCCTTATCAAAACGCCCGGGATGCCCAGAACGCCGTCAGACGTTCCCAGGTCAGTTCCTGCGTTGAATGAAGTTGTAATCCCGCATGGTTCAGGCCAGGCCCAATCCCGACCGACAGCATTCCTGCGGCGTTGATCGCATCTACCCCTGCGGCGGCATCTTCGATACCAATGGCCTCTTCAGGACGCACGTTCAGTCCTTTACAGGCCGCAAGGAAGATTTCCGGGTCCGGCTTTGAGCGGGAAATGCGCGAAGCATCGGCGCAAAAATCGAAAGCCTGGTGAATACCCAACGCGTGCAAAATCCCGGGGGCATTAAGCGATACGGATGCCAGTCCAATTTTGACCTTCGCGACGCGAATATCCGCCAGCACGTCACGAATTCCCGGCAGGAGCGAATCCTGCGTCAGTGACGCCAGCGACTGGACGTAGAGCGCGTTTTTTTTCGTCGCCAGCGCCAGAAGCTGCTCCTCGCTGAACATCCCCTCTTTCCCGCCGTGCTTCAGAATGCGCTGGAGGGAATCCATGCGGCTTATTCCCTTCAGCTGTTCGTTAAACACTTCGTCGAAGGTGATACCAATCTCCTCCGCCACCGCGCGCCAGGCCAGAAAATGAAGGTGCGCGGTGTCGGTGATCACCCCGTCCAGATCGAATACAACAGCGTTAAGCGTCATGGCGCGCCTCCCTGGTAGCGGTCCCATTAACAGGTGCAATAAAGTCCTTATGCGCACAGACTTTTCGCCCCGATACGTGCAGCGTTTTGCCCCACAGCGTCAACGTGACAGGTGCAGTGGTTTCAATGGTTAACTGGTCACTTTCACAGGTAATGTGCATTGTTGCGTTCCGCCACCGCAGCGGGAAGGCGAGTTTCTGCCAGTGAGCAGGCAGCTTTGGCGCAAGATGCAGTTCCCCTTCGCTAATGTGCAGGCCAGCAAATCCCTGAATGGCACCCAACCAGATCGCTCCGGTGGCGGCGGCATGTATACCGTCATCGCTGCTGTGCGGATCGTCCCCCAGGTCAATCGCGATACCGTCACGCCAGAAGGCATACGCCCCTTCGGTGTCACCGCAGCGCGCGAGCACAATGCCGTGAATGGCTTTGCTCAGGGAGGAATCATGAATAGTGCGTGGCTCATAAAACGCCAGGTTGGCAGCACATTGCTCCGGTGTGAACCGTTCCGGCAGCAGGTAGTTAAGCATCACCACATCGGCCTGCTTCAGGATCTGCATCTCGTTCACTTCCGCGCGGGAGTAATCAAGCAGAATGGTTTGCTTACCCGCTTTAGCTTTATAGCGGCTCAGATCGATGGCTGGTTTAGCCATGAAGGTATCATCCTGCGGGATCACACCCTCCGCGTCGGCCTCCGGCAGCCACAGGCGCGCCAGAAACTTCCCGGCATTCTCCGTAAAACGCGCATCTTCACGGCCAAACATCGCCATAAAGTGACGCGCACAGGCAACGTTATGCCAGGCCAGATAGTTGGTGTAAGCATTGTTGTTGACATGCTCGGTGTATTCATCCGGTCCGATCACGTCATGGATCTCAAGACGACCATTAATTTCCGTCGCGCGTCCCATCCAGAACGAAGCGGTTTCCATCAGCAGCGTCAGGCCTTCATTTCGCATAAAGGCATCATCGTGTGTCGCCTGCCAGTAAGCGACAACGGCCCAGGCAATATCAGCCACGATGTGGTGTTCAGCGAGGGCTGACGCGACTTTCTGGCGAACTCCGGTACGGATGTTAATTGCCGCGAACTCTGGCGTCTCTTCCTGTCCGCTGGCGGCGCTTTCCCACGGGAACAACGCGCCCGGCCAACCGTTACGGCGTGCTTTTTCACGTGCGCCTGAGAGATTCAGCCAGCGATAGCGCAGCAGGCTGCGGGCAATCTGTGGACGGGTAAACAGATGGAACGGCAGCAGGAAAATTTCGGTATCCCAGAAGACGTGCCCCTTGTACCCCTCGCCCGTCAGCCCTTTCGCCGCAATACTGCTTCGTTCATCATGGGCAGGCGTCATTGTCGTCAGATGCCAGATGGCGTAATCCAGCGCCAGCTGATCCTGATGCTCTGCGGAAGCCACTTCCACCCGGGCGTCACGCCAGACCGTTTCCCAGGCATACGCTGAGCTCTCAAGCAACGCATCGTAGCCTCTTGCCGCGCAGACTTTGAGATCGGCCAGCGCGTTGCGAGCGAAGGACTCCTGCGATAGCGATTTATCGCTGCGATGCGTCAGCCAGACGATTTTCTCAAGCGTGACAGTGTCACCTTGCGAAATAGTCAGAGAATGATGAACGCTGAGACGGCGATTTTTGGCGGTGAAACAGCTGTCGCTTTTAGCGGAAAGCTGACAAAACGCCGAAACAACAACTTCAGACGCCCGGTCCTGCGTTTCATAGACACCCTGCATGTAGTGCTGGTCAAAGACCCTGACCGAGATTTCATCCAGATGCTGCCTGCCGCTGTTCGTTTGCGTTGCATCAATGCCGGTTTTCAGCACGGCCTGTACGGCACCATCAAGCGGTGTGATGGAGAGCTGCATTGCCACTAAGGGCAGCTGATCCAGCGAAACAAAACGACGGCTCTCCAGGCGATAGCGTTTACCGTCCGGCGAACGCCAGACCACGTTACGATGCAGTTCGCCATTAGCAAAGGCCAGCTCGCGCTGCCACTCAAGAATGTCGCCTGAAAGGAGCGTGAAATTGACGCCGTCCAGCTCAACATCAATCCCGGTGATATCCGGCAGATTGATCAGTTCTGTGGTTTCGTTGCGTCCCGCGCGATGATACAGCCCGGCGAGATACATCCCTCTGGTCTGCTGGGTGTAATCTTCTTCATGCGTGGCGCGAAGGCCCATATAGCCATTGCCGCAGGCCATAATGGACGCGTATTTATTCAGGCTGTGCGGGCAAAAGCCCGGATCGGTTAATACAGACTGGTTCAGCATAACGTCACGCTTTCCCCTGTTTCCGCGGCTTCGTATAACGCCGCGACTAATTGCTGGATCACCAGCCCCTGCTCCGCATCGGCAATCATGACCGACTCGCCCAATACGTGGCGAACAAACGCGTCCATACTACGCTGATGTCGACGATCGTCCGCCTCTTCACGCTGGGTCAGCGTCTGCAAAACACCGGCTTCGTCGTTATAAATGTGTGCCGGGAACAGCGTTGCACCCGCCTTCTCACCGCAGAAAGAGACGTTCATGATGGACTGCTCGCGGATATTAAGCGCAAAAGAGGTGTCCAGACGCAGAATGCCGCCGTTGCAGAATTCAATCGTGCCAAACAGGGCATCTTCCACGGTAAACTGCGCTGGATCCCACTCGCCGAACTGACCGGTGTGTTTCCGGTTCCCCAGTCTCTGGAAGCTGTGCGCGGTTACCCGTTTTACCGCCGGGAAGCCCAGCACATACATCGCGGCATCCAGCATATGAATGCCGATATCGATCAGCGGTCCGCCGCCCTGGAGCGATTTATTGGTGAACACGCCCCACCCCGGCACACCGCAGCGACGCAGCGCCTGCGCGGAGGTGAAGTAAATTTCACCCAGCGTACCGTTCATAACCGCATCGCGCAGGAGCTGGGTATCCAGGGCAAAGCGATGGTGAAAATCGTATGCCAGGACTCTTCCTGCCTTGCGCGCCGCGATGCACATCTCATCAGCCTGTTGCGGCGTCATCGCTGGCGGCTTTTCGCACATCACATGACAGCCTGCCTCGAGAGCCGCCATCACATGTTCAAAATGGAACCGGTTAGGCGAACAGACGCTCACCACATCCGGTTTTACTTCCTGCAACATCTCGTGAGCGTCCTGCCATGCCGATGGAATGGCATAACGTTCCGCGAACGCCTGTGCCTGCTCAAGGCGGCTGTCCATGACAGCCACCATTTGAACATCACTGCGCGTGGCGTAATACGAGGCATGCACTTTGTCTGCAACCTGCCCGGCGCCAATGATGGCGACGCGCAGAGGCAAAGGTGTAGAAGCACTCATCACGCTCGTCATCCTTAGCATTCACGCAAGTAAGTGAGAGAGTCCTTATAGGCCTTAGCCGGATCGTCGGCACGAACCCGGCACTCGTACACGACATAACCCTGATAGTTATCGGCACGCAGCTGGTCGAACAGGCTGGCGAAATCGAGACTGCCGCTGCCCGGCTGATAGCGGTGGTTATCAGCAATGTGCACATGACCCAGCAGATCGCGGTTGTGATGCAGCGCTTCCGTCAGCGAGTCTTCTTCAATGTTCATATGATAGAAATCACCGATGATCTGCACGTGCTTCAGGTCGTTCTCTTCGATATAACGACGCGCGTCGGCCAGGGTGTTGATCATATGATCCTGATAGCGGTTCAGCGGCTCGAGGTAGACGGTGGTCCCGGTACGCGCGGCGACCTCATCCAGCCAGCGCAGGGAGGCGCTTACCGCTTTGCGGTCGCCTTCGAGGCTACGTGGCGAAGTCATTGGCGGCAGACGGAAGGTAAACATTCCCCAGGCAGCTGGCACAATAATCCCCTTGCCGCCCACTTCTGCCAGCGCTTCCAGAATGCGTTCAATCTGCTGTAAACCGTTTAAACGGCGTTCTTCGATGAAGTCCCCGATCCAGCCATCGTATCCGCCACATGCCGTTGTTACCGGCAGACCGGTGGCTTTGATAGCCGCTTTCACTTCGTCGAGGTTATCTACCAGCAGTCGGCCATCAATTTCGTAGCCATCAAAACCCATCGCTTTGATGTATTCGAATTTTTCCATGATAGCGGTCGGGAAAAAGGCCTGGTTTTGTGTTGCGATTTTCATGATTTGCTGTCCTTAGCTTAAAAAGTAACGCCCATTTTGATACTGAGTTCCGGGTGCTGATCGACATACTTCATATAGCTTTCCGGGCTGGTGGTGAAGGTGACGACCGGGTCGATCAGATCTTCACAATTGAGATAACCGTTCATCAGCAATTCCCAGCAGGTCTCTTCAATACGCTTGCGGCTCCAGCGCGGATAGTCCGGGTTGGGTTCGCTGCATGCGCGGGAGAAGACAATTTTCGCGTTGTTGAAGTGTGCTTCGCGACCCAGGTTGAAGCCTGCCGCAAACGGCTTGGCGAAAGCCACGTAGGAGATCGTTCCGCCGTAGGCGAGACCGCGCAGTGCAGATTGCAGCGCATCTGCAAAACCGCTGGTTTCGATGATCACATCCGCGCCCTGCTTGCCGGTCAGTTTCTTAATTTCAAGACCGACATCCGTACCGATTGGGTTCAGGCAGTGGTCTGCACCGTGACGGCGGGCGATCTCACAGCGGTGTTCGATAGGATCGACGCCAATAACCACTGACGCACCGGCTTTTTTCGCCAGCTGAATCGCAATCTGGCCAATCGCGCCCAGCCCTACAACCACGACGAAATCCCCTACGCGGACGTTAGCATCACGCACGCCGCTCATGGCGAACTGTGCCGGATCGTAGCAAACGGCGTTTTTCCAGGATGCGCCCTGCGGCATTTTGCGCAGCTTGTAGTTGTCCACCGCGTTGACGATGACCGTTTCCTGCAACGGGCCGTAGCAGCAGACGCTGTCGCCAATCTGGTAATCCGTCACGTCCGCACCACATTCGATGATGTCGCCGACGATCATATTTCCCAGCTGGAATTTACCAAATTCGATGCCGCGCGCTGCCCCTTCTTCACGGGGTGTAAACATCTGCCACTCAGCGTTGAACTCTTCATCGATGAACGGGCTTGCCGCGCGGAAATCCACGACTTCGGTGCCATGTTTTGGAGCACCATAACGGGCACGAATTTTGACTTCATGTGCTGCTACAGGACGATCTTCGTATTCCACCAGCGCCGCTACACGAGGCGCTGTCGCAACTAATTTTTTCATGACTCACTCCTTGTTAAAATCGGCCGCCTCAGCCCTTCACGCCGCCGGCGGTCAAACCACTTTTAATAAAACGTTCAGACAGGGCATACATAATGACGACCGGAAGTGCCGTCACCAGCGATGCCGCCATCATGCGACCCCAGATGTAATCTGGCGTGCTGAAGAGCGTGTTCAGCCCCACCGGTAAGGTGAAGTTGCTGGCGCTGGACAGGAAAATAGAGGCGAACAGATAGTCATTCCACGCCACCATAAAGCAGTAGACAAAGACCGACACCAGACCAGAGATCGCCAGCGGCACGGTGATGCGGAAGATAATTTGCAGGCGGTTCAGGCCATCCATCATCGCGGCCTCTTCTATTTCGTCCGGGATGGTGTCGAAATAGCTGCGCAGCATAAAGACCGCGGTAGGCAACGTCTGCGTCACCATGGTGATGATCAGCGCCAGCTCGGTGTCATAAATGCCGAGCGCGGTGATGATTTTGAACAGCGGCACCACCAGCAGGATCCCGGAGAACATATAAACGGTATAGAAGCTCGCATTGATCGTCGTGCGCCCTTTAAAGCGCAGCTTGGATAACGCGTAAGCACCCAGCGTGCCGAGAAACACCGCAATGATCGATGAGGTGAGCGACACCACCATGCTGTTACGGAAGTAATCCACAAACGGGAAAATCAGCGGATTAAAGATGTCGACGTAGTGCTGGAGCGTCCATTCCTGCGGCAGAATGGTCGGGTGCAGCGAGATCGCCTCTTTCGCGCTTTTGAACGACGTCATCAACATCACAAAAAACGGAAACAGCGTGATAATCAGAAATAGCGCCAGTCCCAGATAAAAACCGATACGGCCCAGAACGCGTTTATTTGTTGCCATTGAGGTTTACCTTTTTTCTGGTCAGCAGAATGACAGCGAAGATGATCACAAACAGCACAACGGAAATGGCGGCTGCTTTACCCAGATCATTGAATGCAAAGGCGGTTTTGTAGAGATACACGCCCAGAATATCGACCTTCGTGGTCAGCAGATAAACATCCGCAAACATGTAGAACATCCAGATGGTGCGCAGCGTGACCACCGTTGCCAGCACCGGCATGATGGCGGGCAACGTCACGATACGGAAACGCTGCCAGGCATTCGCCCCGTCCATCTCTGCCGCTTCGTACAACGATTTATCAATGGTCTGTAAAATCGCGAGGAACGAGATAAAGGCATACGGGAAGTAACGCCAGATGGCGAACAGCACAACCAGCACAAAACTGCTGCCAGGGTTGTCGAACCACAGCGGCGCCTGATCGTAGAGATGCAGCAGATCAACGCCCAGATAGTTCACAATCCCGTAGCCGTTGTTGAACATGTATTTCCAGGCAAACACCAGTGAAATAGACGGCGTCACATAGGACAGGATCACCAGTGAACGTGCCGTTTTCCGCATGCGGAATTCACGGTTAAAGAAGATCGCTACGGCCAGCCCCAGCCCGGTGCTGCCGAGCACGACCAGCGCCGTGTACCAGAACGTCATCCACAGCGAGTGCCAGAATGCAGCATCACCCAGGATGCGAATGTAGTTATCAAGGCCGACAAACACCGCATCAATGCGCGGGTTCAGCGGTAAACGTAAAAAACTGATTTCAATGTTGGAAATCATTGGCCAGGCCACCAGGCCCCCCAGCAAAATCAGGCTGGGGGCCAACAGCAGCATGGCGAAAGGCATATCTGAACGACCAGAAAACAACGTCTTCATAATTCCCTTCGCAAAGCGCTCCTATCGTTGTGAGATCAGGTCAGTCAGTTTTTTCTGGCTGTTGCTTAACGTCGCATTGAGATCTTTTTGACCCACCGTCACGTTATGCACCATGGAACTGATAATGCCGGACCCGGTAACGTCTCCCATGCGGGTAAAGTTTTTGTCCCCCACCGCACCAAACACCTGGACGTTCGGGAACTGCGCAATCAGCTCGTAAGGCAGTTGGCCGAAGGCTTTGATCACGTCGTTGTTTTTCCAGCTTTCAGTGCCCACCACAAGTTTGTTCACTGGCAGCGCCGCGCCAGGGGACATCATCACCCAGTCAGAGGCGTTCTGCGCCTGCTCCATCCAGGTCACAAATTTTTCGGCCGCCTGCGTTTCTGCTTCGGTCTGACCGGTCGTGATCGTCAACGAGGTGATCATGCCGTACACGGCAGATGATTTTTCCGTCGGGACAACAAATCCCAGGTTGGCCGGATTACCATCTTTGTAGACCGCGGGCAGGATATAGGTGGAATAAACCGCCATAGGCGCAGAGCCGTTCATGAAGGCGTCTTTGATCTCCATGACATCATTCGAGCCCGGCATGGTGTTCGCGGCCAGTGCCCGATAAAACGCCAACGCTTTCGACATTTCAGGGGTCTCGATTTTCACGTTGCCGCTTGCATCAAAGACGTTAGCCCCTCCAGACAGAGCAAACTGCGAGAAGGCCTGCTCCGTCATGACGCTTTCTGCGGTTGGAAGCGCGATACCGTAGTGTTTTTTCGCCGGATCGTTGAGCGCCTGACTGGCTTTCAGCAGTTGCTCCCAGTTGTGTGGTTCTCCGATCCCCGCTGCCGCGAGCGCATCTTTGTGATACCAGACACCGGACAGCCAGGCGCTAACCGGCACCCCTGTCCATGCGGTACCGTCTTCAGTGCGAACAACGCGTAAAATGCCGTCGTAGAACGTGTCTTCGCCAACGGCTTTGATCGCGTTGCCGATCGCTTCACGGTCCAGCAGTTGCTCTTTATCCATGACTTTGGCGTAGTCATGGCTGACTTCAATCACTTCCGGCAGCGCGCCGGTACGGGCCAACGTAATGACTTTGGTGTTATAGGCATCTTCCTCAACGGGAACCTGTTTCACCGTGATAGTCGGGTTCTCTTTTTCGAATTTTTCGATCAGTTTCGTAATAACTGCCTGACGCTCCTGTTCTACCGACGAGTGCATAAACTCAATGGTGACCTGAGATGCTTTATCGTCCTTACAGCCTGATAACAGGGCGCACGAAACCAGTGCTGATAACAGCACAATTTTGGGCATTTTCATTTTTGGGTCCTTTTTAGTTTTCTTTAATCCACATGACCTGCCATGGATTGAGGGTCAGTTCCGTACCGCTAATATCTTGTCCTGATAGTAATTCTTTACCGAAGTGCGTTTGTTCATAAACGGTCTGCATTTTATTGCTAAAATTAAATAATGCTGTTATTCGCTCGCCATTTTTAGCAACACGAACAATTTTAAGAATATGTTCACCCATTGCGTCAAAAATAGCCTGACCGTCGGGATGGAACGCACTCTCTCCGCGACGAATAGCGATAAGCTCACTCAAACGAGAATAAATTTGATAACGAATACTCTTCTTATTATTGAGTTCCCGATCAACCTGACCTGCGGTATATTTCTTCCGGTTTATCGCACGGTTATATCCGAGACGCTCAACCCCTTCATAATCGTTACGCGAACCGAGAATGCTTTGAATATAAACAGCCGGTACGCCAGGGAAACTTAACAACACAGCATGCGCCAGGATGAACCGGGCAATGCGCTCATCATCTGAACTGTCTCGTAAACTTAACGCATCAAGATAGGTGACATTAATTTCATAAGGGCTTCGCGTTCCGTCTGGATTATTTTTCCAGTTAACCAGCGCGCCTTCCTGCTGAAGCTTGTCGACCAGCGAGAGGATCTCGGATTCCGGAAGGATGCCGCGTAATGGGTTTAAACCGATACCATCATGCGAGGCCAGGAAATTAAACCATGTGGTGTGTGTTGAAGGCAGCGCCAGTGACCCCGCCCACTGACACAGGGCTTTAACGTCCTGACAATGAACGGCGTGCAGCACCAGCGGAGGTAAGGAAAACTGATAGACCATCTGGGCTTCATTTTCGCCATTACCGAAGTAAGAGATATTGTCTTTGTGGGGAACATTTGTCTCAGTGATTATCACCGTTCCAGGCGCCACGGCGTCCGTAATGGCGCGGAACAGCTGGATAAGGCAATGGGTTTGTTCCAGATGAATGCAGGTAGTTCCCGGGATCTTCCACATAAACCCAACCGCATCCAGACGGATATAACGCGCCCCTTCCATGAGGTAATGGAGCAGAACGTCAACCATTGCAATCAGCACCTGCGGCGAGGCGAAATTGAGATCGATCTGGTCCTCACTGAAGGTGGTCCACAGATGACGAACGCTGCCATCATGAAGCGTGAATGGCGTCAGCAGCGGTAATGCGCGTGGACGCGTCACGGCGGATAAATCGGTTTCGGGATCGACAGAAATAAAGAAATCTTCGTAGCCTGGCTTCTGCGCCAGATAATTAGCAAACCATTCACTTTTCGCTGACATATGGTTGCAAACGAAGTCAAACATTAAGCTGGCTGACTGTTTTAATTCCGCAACATCCTGCCAGGTTCCGGTTTCATGTGCCACCTCGTGATAATCGATAACGGAAAATCCATCGTCCGAAGACCATGGATAAAACGGTAACAGATGGACATGGGAAAACGTACGGGAAAGCCATTCATTATAGAACCGGGTGAATACCGGCAACGCTTTCTCCCCTTTCGCGGAGAACTGATCGGCATACGTAATCAGCACCACGTCTTTTTCATCCCAGCCTGACTTACGTTTTTCCGTAATATTAACCGCCGCTTTTTCAAGCTTAGTTAATAACACGTCCAGGTGTGCATCTGAAAATGATTCACCGTAAATATGATTGATAAGTTTTTTAATTTTCGCGTTCACATTATTTTCCATGGTAGCGGTCCCACGGGGTGGCAATCTACTCCCATGAAAAATATCTGTCAACGGACCCGGGCGCAGAAAGCCGCAATCTCAGAGCAGCGCAACGCATTATTGTGAGCTGCCGCAAAGAAAGAAGAAAAGCAGAAGAAACGCAGAGGGGGAACTCATGCCCCTTCTCCTGGCGAGAAAGGGCGTATGCGGGAGGGACTAACGTGAAAAGTAGCGCCGGGAAACGCGTTTTGCCAGTTTTTGTAACAGCGGCTCCAGAGCAACCGCCAGCAACATTCTGACCGGCTTGCGGGCAACAGATTTGATCGCCCAACCCGCCACACCGGCCGGGCCATAACGTAACGCCGTCATCAGAACCAGTTTACCTGCGATTTTCAGGCCGGGTTTTACCTTCTGACCGGCCTGTTGCCAGTTTTGTTTCATGTAAGTTCTCTCTTAAAGCTGACGAAAACGACTTCTCAGCGTAAAGGTATCGGAGGTGACATAACGTTCCATCTCACGCAATCGCTTCTCCCCTGCGCTTAGCTGTTCATCGACCGCGTTAAGGAGATCGCTGCTGGTTGGCGTGTTCTCTGCATCCAGTTCACCTTCCGGCATCGGATCGAGCACAAACGACAAAATGATATAAGCCACCAGCGTAATAAAGGCCAGGCCGAAGAAAATCGACAACACGGTGACCACACGCACCAGTTTTACCGGAACATCCAGATAGTGTGCCAGTCCGGCGCAAACGCCCCGTACCATGCCCTGCTGCGGGATGCGCCACAGTTTTTTATTCAGATTCAGTCCAGCCATTATCGCTCCCTCCAGTTCGGGTGTTCCGCATCCAGGATAGCTTCCAGCGCCTGAATACGTTCGCGCATTTTATTTGCCTCCGCAGAGAGTTGCGCCAGCCGCTGCTGTTCACTCTGGGACAACTCACCGCGTGAAGAACGGTTGCTGTAGTGCAGCCATAACCAGATGGGCAGAACAAACAGCACAAAAATGGTCAGGGGTATAGCCAGAAAAAGCGCGCTCATGTGTACTCCTTGTCTTACGATGCGGCACGCTCAGGTGCCGCAGGAATTATTATTGGTTGTCTTGTTTCATTTTGGCTTTCAGCGCAGCCAGCTGCTCGCTAATTTCATCATCGGCTTTCAGGTCAGCAAACTGCTGATCCAGGGTTTTCTGCTTACCGATGCTGTGGCTTTCAGCTTCCGCTTCCATGTGGTCGATACGGCGTTCAAACGATTCGAAACGCGCCATCGCTTCATCCAGTTTGCCGCTGTCCAGCTGGCGTCGCACGTCGCGGGACGAGCTTGCCGCCTGGTGGCGCAGCGCCAGCGCCTGTTGACGTGCGCGGGTTTCGCTGAGTTTGTTTTCAAGCTCACCGATCTCTTTCTTCATACGCGTCAGCGTATCATCCACCAGCGTCACTTCATGTTCCAGGGTGGTGACCATATCGCTCAGCTTCTGTTTTTCAATCAGCGCAGCGCGAGCCAAATCTTCTTTATCTTTACGAAGCGCCAGTTCGGCCTTTTCCTGCCACTCGTTGAGCTGGGAGGTCGCCTGCTCGATACGACGCGTCAACTGCTTTTTCTCTGCCAGCGCGCGGGCGGAGGTGGAGCGTACTTCAACCAGCGTGTCTTCCATCTCCTGAATCATCAGGCGCACCAGCTTCTGCGGATCTTCCGCTTTCTCCAGCAGTGAGTTGATGTTGGCGTTCACGATGTCGGCAAAACGAGAAAAAATACCCATAATTCAATCCTCATAGTTCTGTTATCGGGCGATGCCCTGCTGAACAGGTAATACAAATGCCATGCCAACTTTTTATCTTATTGATTTTACTGTATGTGATTGATATTTACTCAGCCGACAGCTATGCTCACCTGGTGAATATCACTAAGGAGTGGTTAATTTCATCATGGCTGAATATAAAGATAATTTGCTTGGCGAAGCCAACAGTTTTCTGGAAGTGCTTGAGCAGGTCTCTCGCCTGGCACCGCTGAATAAACCGGTCCTCATTATTGGCGAGCGGGGAACGGGTAAAGAACTTATCGCTAACCGTCTGCATTTTTTGTCGGGCCGATGGGACGGACCCTTTATTTCCCTTAACTGCGCGGCGTTGAATGAAAATCTGCTCGACACCGAGCTGTTTGGTCATGAAGCTGGCGCATTTACCGGCGCGCAAAAACGGCATCCCGGACGCTTTGAACGTGCCGATGGCGGAACCCTTTTCCTCGACGAGCTGGCGACAGCGCCGATGCTGGTGCAGGAAAAGCTGCTGCGCGTCATTGAGTATGGTGAACTGGAACGCGTTGGCGGAAGTCAGCCGCTCCAGGTCAACGTTCGCCTGGTATGCGCCACCAACGCCGATCTGCCCGCGATGGTGGCAGAAGACAAATTCCGCGCCGACCTGCTGGACAGGCTCGCTTTCGATGTCGTTCAGCTGCCACCACTGCGGGAGCGGCGCAGCGATATCATGTTGCTGGCCGATCAATTTGCCATTCAGATGTGCCGGGAATTGGGCCTGCCGCTCTTCCCGGGCTTCAGCGAACAGGCCACCGAGACCCTGCTCGGTTACCACTGGCCGGGCAATATTCGTGAACTCAAAAACGTGGTGGAACGGTCTGTTTACCGTCATGGCACCAGCGAGACCGAGCTGGACAACATTATTCTCGATCCGTTTCGGCGCGAGGTTAAACAGCCTCCGGCTTCAACGACGCTCCAGCAGGATCCGGCGTTACCGCTCGATTTACGGCAGTTCCAGCATCAGCAGGAACAGCAACTGCTTGAGCAGAGCCTGAAAGAGGCAAAATATAACCAGAAACGGGCAGCTGAACTGCTGGGTCTGACCTACCATCAGTTAAGGGCATTGCTCAAAAAACATCAAATGCGCTGACATTATCAGCACTTACCCCCAGACATTTTTACGAAGCAGGCGTAAGTGCGATACACTTTGCAGATCGAATCTAAAAACCTTAAAAACTATGCGCCTGGTTTTATCGTCCCTGTTTGCACTCGGTCTGTTCAGCAATCTGGCCTTTGCTGCGCCCGATCGCGCTGTGCCCCCTGATATCCGTGATAGTGGTTTCGTCTACTGCGTCAGCGGGCAAGTTGATACCTTTAATCCGCAAAAGGCGGGGAGCGGCCTGATTGTTGATACGCTGGCCGCACAGCTTTACGATCGCCTGCTTGATGTCGATCCTTACACCTATCGGCTGGTCCCGGAACTTGCCGAGAGCTGGGAAGTGATGGATAACGGCGCCACATACCGCTTCCGTCTACGCGATGACGTCGCTTTTCAGCACACCCCGTGGTTTACCCCAACCCGTAAACTCAACGCGGATGACGTGGTTTTCACCTTCCAGCGCATCTTCAACCGCAATCATCCATGGCACAACGTCAACGGCGACAACTTCCCCTATTTCGACAGTTTGCAGTTTGCTGATACGGTCAAAAGCGTTGGTAAACTGGATAACCGTACGGTTGAATTTCGCCTGACACGCCCGGACGCCTCCTTCCTATGGCACCTGGCAACCCATTACGCCTCGGTCATGTCAGCCGAGTATGCGGATCAGCTGACGAAAAAGGATCGTCAGGAACGTCTCGATCGTGAACCTGTGGGCACAGGTCCGTTCCAGTTAGCAGAGTACCGCGCCGGACAATACATTCGCCTGCAACGTCACGATCATTTCTGGCGCGGCAAACCGCTGATGCCGCAGGTAATTGTTGATCTGGGCTCAGGCGGAACAGGGCGACTCTCTAAACTGCTGACTGGCGAGTGCGACGTCCTTGCCTGGCCTGCGGCCAGTCAGTTGACCATTTTGCGCGACGACCCTCGCCTGCGCCTGACCCTGCGCCCGGGAATGAACATCGCTTATCTGGCGTTTAATACCGATAAGCCGCCGCTCAATAACCCGGCCGTGCGCCATGCGCTGGCGTTAGCGATCAACAACCAGCGTCTGATGCAGTCGATTTACTACGGTACTGCGGAAACCGCCGCCTCTATTCTGCCGCGCGCCTCCTGGGCCTATGACGGCGAGGCGAAGATCACGGAATACAATCCGGCGAAAGCGCGCGAACAGCTTAAAGCGCTGGGGGCAGAGAACCTGACGCTACAGCTGTGGGTACCTACCAGCTCTCAGGCGTGGAACCCCAGCCCGCTGAAAACGGCCGAACTGTTACAGGCCGATATGGCGCAAGTGGGCGTTAAGGTGATCATCGTGCCTGTCGAAGGCCGTTTCCAGGAGGCGCGTCTGATGGACATGAATCACGACTTAACGCTGGCTGGCTGGTCCACCGACAGTAACGACCCGGACAGCTTCTTCCGTCCGCTATTGAGCTGTGCGGCGATCAACTCCCAGACCAACTACGCTCACTGGTGTAACCGGGAATTTGATGCCGTACTGCAAAAAGCGCTGGCGTCTCAACAGCTTGCTTCCCGCATTGAAGCCTACGATGAAGCGCAAAATATTCTGGCCAGAGAACTTCCCGTGTTGCCGCTTGCCTCTTCCCTGCGCCTCCAGGCCTACCGTTACGATATCAAAGGGCTGGTACTCAGCCCGTTTGGTAACGCCTCCTTCGCGGGCGTGACCCGTGAGAAAGAACAAGAGGTGAAAAAACCATGATTATCTTTACCTTGCGTCGGCTGCTGTTATTGCTGGTCACCCTGTTCTTCCTGACCTTTGTCGGCTTTAGCCTTAGCTACTTTACGCCGCACGCCCCGCTTCAGGGCTCCTCCCTCTGGGACGCCTGGCTGTTCTGGTTTAACGGCCTGTTGCACTGGGATTTTGGCGTGTCCAGCATCAACGGACAGCTTATCTCCGAGCAGCTGAAAGTCGTTTTCCCGGCCACCATGGAGCTGTGTATACTCGCCTTTGGCTTTGCCCTTATGGTGGGGATCCCGGTGGGGATGCTGGCGGGAATTTATCGCAATAAATGGCAGGATAAATTTATCAGCGCGCTTGCCTTAATTGGTTTTTCCATCCCTGTTTTCTGGCTGGCGCTGCTGCTTACCCTCTTCTTCTCACTGACGTTAGGCTGGCTGCCGGTGTCTGGCCGTTTTGACCTGCTCTATAACGTGCAAACGGTGAGCGGCTTCGCCATCGTTGACGCCTGGCTTTCTGATTCGGTCTGGCGCGACGAAATGATCGTGAGCGCGCTGCGCCACATGGTGCTGCCGGTACTTACGCTGGCCGTCGCGCCAACGACCGAAGTGATCCGCCTGATGCGTATCAGTACCATCGAGGTCTTCGATCAAAACTATGTTAAAGCTGCCGCCACGCGCGGATTGTCTCGCCTGACGATTTTGCGTCGCCATGTGCTGCACAATGCGTTGCCGCCGGTTATCCCACGTCTTGGGCTGCAATTTTCCACCATGCTGACGCTGGCCATGATCACCGAGATGGTTTTCAGCTGGCCGGGCCTTGGGCGCTGGATGATCAACGCCATTCGCCAGCAGGATTACGCTGCGATCTCCGCCGGGGTGATGGTGATAGGTTCCCTGGTCATTATTGTTAACGTTGTTTCCGATATTTTGGGTGCCATGGCCAACCCGTTGAAGCATAAGGAATGGTATGCCTTACGATAACGTCTACAGCGAAAAGCGCACGCCCGGTGCGTTACGTACCGTGTGGCGTAATTTTTACGGGGACACCACGGCGATGATCGGCTTTTACGGCTGTATTGGCCTCGTGTTGCTATGTGTTTTTGGCTCGTGGTTTGCCCCGTATGGCATCGATCAGCAGTTCCTTGGCTACCAGCTTTTACCGCCGTCGTGGTCGCGCTACGGGGAGGTTTCTTTCTTCCTGGGGACTGACGATCTCGGACGCGACGTCCTAAGCCGTTTACTGAGCGGCGCGGCCCCCACTGTGGGTGGCGCGTTTGTGGTGACGCTGGCCGCCGCGATCTGCGGCCTTGCGCTGGGTATTTTTGCCGGCTCAACCCACGGGCTGCGGTCAGCCGTGCTTAACCATATTCTGGATACCCTGCTCTCGATTCCTTCGCTGCTGCTGGCGATTATCGTTGTGGCCTTCGCGGGGCCACATCTCACGCATGCGATGTTTGCCGTCTGGCTGGCCATTCTGCCGCGCATGGTTCGCTCGGTGTACAGTCTGGTTCACGACGAACTGGAGAAAGAGTATGTCGTCGCCGCCCGTCTGGATGGCGCCACCACCTTCAATATTCTCTGGTTTGCCGTGCTGCCAAATATTGCCGCCGGGCTGGTGACGGAGATCACCCGTGCCCTGTCGATGGCGATTCTGGATATCGCGGCGCTGGGCTTCCTGGACCTGGGCGCGCAGCTCCCCTCCCCGGAATGGGGCGCTATGCTCGGCGATGCGCTGGAGCTGATTTACGTCGCGCCGTGGACGGTGATGCTGCCGGGCGCGGCCATCATGGTGAGCGTGCTGCTCGTTAACCTGCTGGGCGACGGGATCCGCCGCGCCATCAATGCGGGGGTGCAATAATGCCGTTACTTGATATCCGCAACCTCACGATCGAAATTAAAACGGGCGAAGGCTGGGTCAAGGCCGTGGATCGCATCAGTATCACGCTCGCTGAGGGCGAAATCCGCGGGCTGGTGGGCGAATCGGGTTCGGGGAAAAGTCTGATCGCCAAAGCCATTTGCGGCGTGGCGAAGGACAACTGGCGGGTGACCGCCGATCGTATGCGTTTCGACGACATCGATCTGTTGCGTCTTTCCCCACGCGAACGCCGCAAGCTGGTGGGTCATAACGTCTCGATGATTTTCCAGGAGCCGCAATCCTGTCTCGACCCGTCCGAGCGCGTCGGGAAACAGCTGATGCAGAACATTCCCGGCTGGACCTATAAAGGCCGCTGGTGGCAGCGTTTCGGCTGGCGTAAACGCCGTGCCATTGAGCTGTTGCACCGTGTCGGGATCAAAGATCATAAAGACGCGATGCGCAGTTTCCCCTACGAACTGACCGACGGTGAATGCCAGAAAGTGATGATTGCCATCGCCCTGGCGAATCAGCCGCGCCTGCTGATTGCGGACGAACCGACGAACGCGATGGAGCCAACCACTCAGGCCCAGATCTTCCGCCTGCTCACGCGTCTGAACCAGAATAACAACACCACCATTTTGCTGATCAGCCATGACCTGCAAATGTTGAGCAAGTGGGCGGATAAAATTGACGTGATGTATTGCGGCCAGACGGTAGAAACCGCGCCAAGTGAAGACCTGGTGACGACGCCGCATCATCCCTATACCCAGGCGCTGATCCGGGCAATCCCTGACTTTGGCAGCGCGATGCCGCACAAGAGCCGTCTGAATACCCTGCCAGGCGCGATACCGCTGCTGGAATCGCTGCCCATTGGCTGCCGTCTGGGTCCGCGCTGCCCGTATGCTCAGCGTAAATGCATTGAAACACCGCGCCTGACAGGGCCGAAAAACCATCTGTTTGCCTGTCATTTCCCGCTGAACATGGAGAGAGAGTGAAATGGTCGAAACCTTACTGGAAGTGCGAAACCTGAGTAAGACCTTTCGCTATCGCACCGGCCTGTTTCACCGTCAGACCGTCGAGGCGGTTAAACCGCTGAGCTTTATGCTGCGCGAAAAACAGACGCTGGCGATTATTGGAGAAAATGGATCGGGCAAATCGACCCTGGCAAAAATGCTTGCGGGCATGGTCGAGCCGAGCGGCGGTGAAATACTGATTGACGATCATCCTCTGGAATTTGGGGACTACTCTTTCCGCAGTCAGCGCATCAGGATGATTTTTCAGGATCCGTCGACCTCCCTTAACCCGCGCCAGCGAATTTCCCAGATCCTGGATTTCCCGCTGCGGTTGAATACCGACCTGGAGCCGGAAGCACGTCGCAAACGGATTGTCGAAACCCTGCGTCTGGTTGGCCTCCTGCCCGACCATGTCAGCTATTACCCACATATGCTGGCCCCGGGGCAAAAACAGCGTCTCGGTCTGGCCCGCGCGCTGATCCTGCGCCCGAAGGTCATTATCGCCGACGAAGCGCTGGCGGCGCTGGATATGTCGATGCGTTCGCAGCTCATTAACCTGATGCTGGAGTTACAGGAGAAACAGGGGATCTCCTATATCTACGTCACTCAGCACCTGGGCATGATGAAGCATATCAGCGATCAGGTGCTGGTGATGCACCAGGGCGAAGTCGTTGAGCGCGGCAGTACGGCTGATGTGCTGGCCTCCCCACTCCATGACCTGACAAAACGCCTGATTGCCGGACACTTTGGTGAAGCGTTGACGGCGGACGCGTGGCGTAAAGATCGCTAGCCGTTACGTAATCCGCTTGCCAGCAGAGTAAACACCTCTATGGCATGCGGTAGCGTCTTCTGCGGATCATCACTGGCAGCTATCAACAGAGCCGCATTCAGCGCAGCACCATTTAACAGATGGGCTGCAACTCTGGCATCCATCTTTTTAAGCACCTTGCATTCGATCATTTTTTCGATGGTCTGACGGGTGGACTCAAGGCAGCTGTTCTGGCTGGGCCATTGCGCCGGATCGCCCAGAACAGCCGGGCCGTCAAGCAGTACAATACGCTGAACTTCCGGAACCAGCGCCATTTTAATATAGGCAATGCCTTCCGCCAGCAATCGTTCCCAGTCATCTTCTGCGGCGGCGGCAACGGCTTTCGCGTTTGCTGCCATTTCGCCGTCTATCTGCGCGACTACCGCCGCCAGTAACCCTTTCTTATCGGTAAAATTATGATACAGCGCGCCGCGTGTTAACCCCACGCTTGCCGTCAGTTCATCCATCGACGCTGCGGCATAGCCTTTTTCTGCAAATGCCCTCCGCGCCGCCTGAATCATTTTCTCGCGATTTTCCTGGGCTGTTTCAGCGCGACGTTTTGTAGCCATAGGACTTCCTTTATTAAGCAATCTTTTAATTTGACATACGCAATGTATGTGAATTACATTTTTGACATACATCGCGTATGTTACTTCCACTGCGTAACCACAACAATACCTCTGACAGAAAAGGAAAAACCATGCACTCACGTGATCCTGTATTCCCGGCCAACCGTCATGCCCTTTATGAAGAGCATGGCTATTCAGCTGCAATCCGCTCTGGCGATCTGTTATTTGTTTCCGGTCAGGTTGGCAGCCGCAGTGATGGCACGCCTGAGCCTGATTTCCCCGCTCAGGTACAGCTGGCGTTCGATAATTTACGGGCGACTCTGGCAGCCGCGGGATGTACTTTTGACGATCTGATTGACGTCACGACGTTCCATACCGATCCTGAAAACCAGTTCCCCGCCATCATGGAGGCGAAGAAACTGGCGTTTCCGCACCCTCCTTATCCAAACTGGACGGCTATCGGTGTTAACTGGCTGGCCGGATTTGATTTTGAAATTAAAGTTATTGCCAGAATTCCCTCGCCAGCGAAGTAATATCCGTTCCGGCAGTATAAGCGTGCAGCTTCGGCCAGTGTCTGGTTGGATGAGGCGAACCCAGCGCGCGGTGATATACTGCTGGAATACACACAAAACAGCCTGATGAAGAGTCAGGTCAACGTCTTCCGTGAACCCAGTCACGACGCAGGAGCGAGAAATATCGTGACACAAGGGGCTGTGAGTGGGCTATAATTTCGAGCTAATTTCGAATGATTTTGAAATACTGCCTGTAACGCTATGAATTACAAGGCAAAATAAGCAATGAATATAAGGATTAAAGCTATGGGTTTTCTTTCCGGTAAGCGCATTCTGGTGACTGGCGTTGCCAGCAAACTGTCCATCGCATACGGCATCGCACAGGCTATGCATCGCGAAGGCGCTGAGCTGGCGTTCACCTACCAGAACGACAAGCTGAAAGGCCGTGTTGAAGAATTTGCCGCGCAGCTGGGTTCCAGCATTGTTCTGGAATGTGACGTTGCACAAGACGAAAGCATTGATGGCATGTTTGCTGAACTGGCAAAAGCATGGCCAAAATTCGACGGTTTTGTTCACTCCATCGGCTTCGCACCTGGCGACCAGCTGGACGGCGACTATGTGAACGCGGTTACCCGTGATGGCTTTAAAATCGCACACGACATCAGCTCCTACAGCTTCGTTGCGATGGCAAAATCCTGCCGCGCGATGCTGAATCCGGGCGCAGCCCTGCTGACCCTGTCCTACCTTGGCGCAGAACGTGCAATCCCTAACTACAACGTTATGGGTCTGGCAAAAGCCTCTCTGGAAGCTAACGTGCGCTACATGGCGAACGCAATGGGTCCTGAAGGCGTGCGTGTTAACGCTATTTCTGCGGGTCCAATCCGTACCCTGGCCGCGTCCGGTATCAAAGATTTCCGTAAAATGCTGGCACACTGCGAAGCGGTTACCCCGATTCGTCGTACCGTTACCATTGAAGATGTGGGTAACTCTGCGGCATTCCTGTGCTCTGACCTTTCCGCAGGTATCTCCGGTGAAGTGGTTCACGTTGACGGCGGCTTCAACATCGCTGCAATGAACGAACTGGAAATCAAATAAGCTTGTCACTCTCTTCCCGCCAGGGAAGAGAGTTTCTCCCCCCCCTTCGTTATTCCGTTCTGCTATTTGTTATCACCTAACAATATTTTTCCCCTCATCCGCCTTACGCCAGGATATTGATCGCCATTTTGAGATCAAGGAACGCCCATGGAACAGCGCCGTTTTTCCGGCAAAGGCCACTGGTATCATGAAACCCAGTCAAATCATTCGCAGAGGGACGTTCTGCCGCTGGTGCCCGAAGCTGCTAACGTCGACGATCGTTTTTTGCTCGATTTAGCCCTGCCCGAAACCATTCTCGCACGCTGTGCTGGCTGGCTTACGCCTGCCCGAAACCTGTGTCATCTTTTGTTCCCACTCGAAACACCCGTGAACCGTCTGCATACGCTCAGCGCCTACGACAGGCTGAGCACGGCATTAACGGTTGCCCAGGCGTGTGGCGTTCAGCGGCTCTGTAACCACTACGCTGCTCTCCTCGCGCCTCTTCCGGGGCCGGATTCCTCCCGGGAAAGCAATCGACGCCTTGCAGAAATTACCCAGTATGCCCGCCAGTTAGCCAGCTCACCCGATGTCATCGATAACAAAGCCCAAAACCAGCTTGATGAAGTTGGACTTACGACGTATGACATTGTGCTTATTAACCAGATCATCGGCTTTGTCGGTTTTCAGGCGCGAGTGGTCGCGGCATTTCAGGCGTTGCTTGGCCATCCGGTACGCTGGCTTCCCGGACACCACATTCAGCCCCATACCTTGCCGGTCAGCTTCAGCAAATGGACCGCCACGCTTCCCCCGGTTGAACTCAAATATGCCAGTACGCTTCAGCTTGAGGCACTCTCTCGCTGGCAGGCGGAACCGGCGCTTGAAGCGCTCACGCCGGTGCTGTGTCATGAACCGATGCTGCTTAACATGACGGGCGAAATTCTGGTTAACCTTCCGCGAAGCGAAGGCCAGGCGTCGTCGATGCTCACCGCCGCCCATGCGCTGCTCGTCGCGTCTCCGGATCGCTTTAGCGCTGCCCAGTTAACGCCCCTGACCGAGTCAGGTCTCTCGCCAGAGAAGGTCATCAGCCTGTTAACCCGATCGGCATTTTATGGCTGGCTGGACCGTCTGCGCATGGCGCTCGGCAAAGAGGAATAACCATACTCTTTACCTAAAGAGCGCTTGCTGTAGCAGTGAGATTCGCGTAAAACTGTCAGCCGCTCAATGGCTACGAAAATAGAACATTATGTTTCAGGACAACCCGCTGCTAGCGCAGCTTAAACAGCAACTGCATTCCCAGACGCCGCGTGCAGAAGGGGTCGTAAAAGCCACGGAAAAGGGCTTTGGCTTTCTTGAAGTTGACGGTCAGAAGAGCTACTTCATTCCGCCTCCTCAGATGAAGAAAGTGATGCATGGCGACCGCATTTCGGCCGTTATTCATACCGAAAAGGAACGAGAATCTGCCGAGCCGGAAGCACTGATCGAACCTTTCCTGACCCGCTTTGTCGGGAAAGTGCATAAAAAAGACGATCGTCTTTCTGTCGTGCCGGATCATCCTCTCCTGAAAGATGCTATTCCGTGCCGCGCCGCGCGTGGCGTTGAGCATGATTTTGTTGAGGGGGACTGGGCGGTGGCTGAGATGCGCCGTCATCCGTTAAAAGGCGATCGCGGTTTCTACGCAGAGCTAACCCAGTACATCACCTTCGGCGACGACCATTTCGTCCCCTGGTGGGTGACGCTGGCGCGCCACAACCTCGAAAAAGAAGCCCCTGATGGCGTGGCAACTGAAATGCAGGACGAAGGTCTGGAACGTCGCGATCTGACGGCGCTGGACTTTGTTACCATCGACAGCGCCAGCACCGAGGATATGGACGATGCGCTGTATGCCGAAGAGACAGCCGATGGCAAGCTGCATCTGACCGTCGCCATCGCCGATCCTACCGCATGGATTGTTGAAGGCAGCAAGCTGGACGAGATGGCCAAAGTGCGTTCGTTCACCAACTACCTGCCGGGCTTTAACATTCCGATGCTGCCGCGTGAACTCTCCGACGACCTTTGCTCGTTGCGTGCGCATGAAGTGCGTCCGGTGCTCGCCTGTCGCATGACCATCGCGGCTGACGGTACCATTGAAGAGGACATCGAGTTCTTCGCCGCCACCATCGAATCCAAAGCCAAGCTGGCCTATGACAACGTATCCGACTGGCTGGAGAATACGGGCAGCTGGAAACCCGAGTCCGACACTATTGCTGCACAAATTCGTCTGCTGCACCGCGTCTGTCTGAGCCGCAGCGAATGGCGTCAAACCCACGCGCTGGTCTTCAAAGATCGTCCGGACTACCGTTTTGTGCTGGGTGAAAAAGGTGAAGTGCTGAATATCGTCGCTGAGCCGCGCCGTATTGCCAACCGCATCGTTGAAGAAGCGATGATTTCCGCCAACATTTGTGCCGCACGCGTGCTGCGCGACAAATTAGGCTTTGGCATTTACAACGTGCACACCGGGTTTGATCCGGCGAACACCGAAGCGCTGGCTGCCCTGCTGAAAACTCATGACGTACACGTTGATCCTGAGGAAGTGCTTACCCTTCAGGGTTTCTGCAAACTGCGCCGCGAGCTGGACGCACAGCCGTCAGGGTTCCTTGACAGCCGTATTCGCCGCTTCCAGTCCTTTGCGGAAATCAGCACCGAGCCAGGCCCGCACTTTGGTCTCGGTCTTGAGGCGTACGCGACCTGGACCTCTCCGATCCGTAAGTACGGCGACATGGTGAACCATCGTCTGCTGAAAGCGATCATTAAAGGTGAATCTGTTGCGCGCCCTCAGGATGATACGACGTTGCAGATGGCAGAGCGTCGCCGTCTCAACCGTATGGCGGAGCGTGATGTCGGTGACTGGTTGTACGCGCGCTTCCTGAATGATAAGGCGGGGACTGACACCCGCTTCCCGGCTGAAATCATCGATATCAGCCGCGGCGGTATGCGCGTTCGTCTGGTAGATAATGGCGCCGTTGCCTTTATCCCTGCCCCGTTCCTGCACGCCGTTCGCGATGAACTGGTTTGTAGCCAGGAAAACGGGACCGTGCAAATTAAAGGCGAAACGGTATACAAGGTCACAGACGTGATTGATGTCACCATCGCTGAAGTCCGTATGGAAACCCGCAGCATTATCGCGCGCCCTGTCGCCTGATAACCGCGCAAACTCCCGGCCTTCCCGTTCAGGGGCTGCCGGGAGTTCTCTCCTGTATTATCTCCCGAAAAATCATCGTTTTTTCTCACACTTTTCGTTTTCCCGCCGCCACATTTCGCCAGAATTATCTACAGTAAAAGAGAGCCGTCATTGTCGACTGCAACTGAATAATGTGTGCGCTACTCAGCAGACGCGGGAGAAAACGTGTTGGACGATCTGGAGCAGAATTTGCTGTTTCGTTACATGGGTACGCATAGCCCCTGGTGGCGACTGACAGCAGACAGCAATGCTCTGCATCTTGCTGCCAGTGAAAGTGCTGACATCATTCAGGTCGTTGCGCTGGATGATGAGCAGGCCGCGCTGATTCGCCAGCTAACCGTGATCACCTCCAGCATTGCCATGACTCTGCCACTGTACGGTGTGGAGGTTCCCGTCCATCTTGTTGGCCGTAAAATTAACAAAAATGAGTGGGCAGGAACGGCATCAGCCTGGAACGATACCCCTTCCGTGGCGCGCGACCTGGCGCAAGGGCTCTCCTTCGCCGAACAGGTGGTTTCCGAGGCTAACTCCGTGATTGTGATCCTCGACCAGAACGGGAATATTCAGCGCTTCAACCGTTTAAGTGAGGAATATACGGGCCTGAAGGAACAGGAAGTCATCGGACAAAACGTGTTCAAACTGTTTATGAGCCGTAGCGAAGCCGCCGCCTCCAAACGCAACATCACCGGTTTTTTTCGTAACGGCAGTTCGTACGAAGTCGAACGCTGGATCAAGACCCGCAAGGGGCAACGCCTGTTTCTCTTCAGAAATAAATTCGTTCACAGCGGCAGCGGGAAAAATGAAATTTTCCTCATCTGTTCGGGTACCGACATAACGGAAGAGCGCCGGGCCCAGGAGCGCCTGCGCGTTCTCGCCAATACGGATACGATAACCGGTTTGCCTAACCGAAATGCCATCCATGAGCTGATCTCCGATTCCATCACCGCACGAGGTGACACGCAGGTGGGCGTGGTGTATCTCGATCTGGATAACTTTAAAAAAGTGAACGATGCCTATGGGCACATGTTTGGCGACCAGTTACTCCAGGCCGTTGCGCTGGCGATCCTGAGCTGCCTGGACGAAGGACAAACCCTGGCGCGCCTGGGCGGGGATGAGTTTATCGTGTTGGCCACCGATACCTCGCAGGGCGCGCTGGAAGCCATGGCGTCACGCATTCTGACCCGACTGCGTCAGCCTTTCCGCATCGGGCTGATAGAGGTTTACACCGGCTGCTCGCTGGGCATTGCGCTTGCGCCCCAGCATGGTAACGATCGCGAAAGCGTCATTCGCAATGCCGACACCGCCATGTACACCGCCAAAGAAAATGGTCGGGGTAAATTCTGCGTTTTCTCGCCAGAGATGAATCAGCGGGTATTTGAATATCTCTGGCTGGATACCAACCTGCGTAAAGCGCTGGATAACGATCAGCTGCTGATCCACTACCAGCCGAAAATGACCTGGCGCGGCGAAGTCAGAAGTCTGGAGGCGCTGGTGCGCTGGCAGTCGCCAGAACGCGGCCTGATCCCGCCGATGGAATTTATCTCCTACGCCGAGGAGTCGGGGCTAATTGTGCCTCTTGGCCGCTGGGTTATGCTCGATGTGGTGCGTCAGGTGGCAAAATGAAGAGCTGGCCCTGTCAGTGATCCAGCAATTCAGCCGCCTGGGTGCGCAAATTCACCTGGATGACTTCGGTACGGGCTACTCTTCCCTGTCGCAACTGGCGCGATTCCCTATCGATGCCATTAAGCTCGACCAGTCTTTCGTGCGGGATATCCATAAACAGTCCATTTCACAGTCGCTGGTGCGCGCGATAGTCGCCGTGGCGCAGGCGCTGAATTTGCAGGTCATTGCTGAAGGCGTGGAGAGCGCAAAAGAAGACGCCTTTCTGACGAAGAATGGCGTCAACGAACGGCAGGGTTATCTGTTTGCTAAGCCCATGCCCGCTGCCGCATTTGAGCGATGGCTAAAGCGTTATCAGGCCAGGCATGTCCGTTAGCTGGCTTTGTGTAAGCCCGTCGCCTGATGGCGAGTTTGCAGCATAACCAGCCGCTCCATGTAGGCGATATCTTTCGGTTCAAGGCAGAAGGCGGCATCAACCCAATCCTCGGTAATGTCCATCAGTTCGCTCCTTGGAAGCGGCAAAACACGCGTACGGGCGCGCAACATGGCCCTGACGCCGTTCAGCTTCGGTTGCAGCGTATCGATAAATGTCCGCACCGACATATAGCTCTGTAACGGCTCGAATAAGACATCCACAAGGCCGTGCTGCTCATACCATTCCGCCGTATGCGACTCACCTTTATAGATCAGCTCCTCCGCCATTTTCATGCCAGCACGGCGCGCCACCAGTGAATAGCCCCCCATACCCGGGAAGAGATTGAACGCGATTTCAGGAAAGCCTAAACGGGCATCGCGCTGGGCCAGTATGAAATGGTGCGCCAGCGCAGCCTCAAACCCGCCCCCTAAGGCGCTTCCTTCCACCATGGCCAGCGTGACCGCACCGGTGTCAAACCCTCGCGAGGCGGCATGCACGCAGTCCACGCAGGCCCGGGCATAGGCGCGTAACGCTTCGCGTCGGTTATTTTTGATGCACTCAACGAAGAAGTGTAAATCACCACCCGTATTGTATATTTCGGGGACCAGCGATCCGGTCACCCAAAAATCCACGATAAATCCTGACTGCCGTACCAGCCAGGAGAGGTTCATGATCTCCTCGATCAGCGCGTGGTTGAAACAAGGCCGCGGGGCGGCACGTAACATCATCCACACCGTGCGCCGTTCGGCCTCATAATAAGCCGCCAGTTGAGTGAATCGTTCAGCATCAGTAAACAAGGTGCAGGTTGTCTGGTTGATAACTGTCATAGTCGAATTCCTCTTATAAAAAAGCGCGTTGCGCGCAGTTTTAGACTAATCCACCCCTACAATCCGCAGCATACGGGGGTTAAATTTATCACTCTCATTGATGAACTTTGGTTATTGCATTTTTCACCTTCTCTTTTGAATCAATTTTCTGCATCATTGATAATATTAACTTTTCGCTTCAGGGTGAGCTTATGTCTAACATTGATGCAGCAGCCGTGGCACAGCGTATTGATACTGTGCTGGATATTCTCGTCGCGGGCGATTATCACTCTGCTATCCGTAATCTTGAGATCCTCAAGTCTGAACTGCTGGCTGAGAACGGCGCTGATAACGCACCAGGATCCACTCAACCAAAAGCCCCGTGGGAAGTGTAACCACGTCGTTTCCGCCCTAGCCTTTTAAATGGATGCTATGAATTCCCGACAACAAATCATTTTGCAGATGGTGATCGATCAGGGACGCGTGAGCGTGGTCGATCTCGCTAAAGCCACCGGCGTTTCTGAAGTCACCATCCGCCAGGATCTGAATCTTCTGGAAAAACAGAGCTACCTGCGTCGTGCGCACGGTTATGCCGTCCCACTGGACAGTGAGGATGTTGAAACCCGCATGATGAACAATTATGCGCTCAAGCGGGAACTGGCGGAGTTTGCTGCATCCCTGGTGAATAACGGTGAGACCGTCTTTATTGAAAATGGCAGCAGTAACGCCCTTCTGGCACGCACGCTTGCCGAACAAAAAGACATTACCATCATCACCGTCAGTAGCTATATCGCCCACCTGTTGAAGGAAACTCGCTGCGAGGTGATTCTGCTGGGCGGCATTTACCAGAAAAAAAGCGAAAGCATGGTGGGACCTTTAACGCGTCAATATGTTCAGCAGGTCCACTTCAGCAAAGCGTTCATTGGTATTGACGGCTGGCAGCCTGAGACCGGCTTTACCGGGCGCGACATGATGCGTACCGACGTGGTTAACGCCGTGCTCGCCAAAGAGTGTGAAGCGATTGTGCTGACCGACAGCTCTAAGTTTGGCGCCGTGCACCCCTATACGATGGGTCCGGCTTCGCGCTTCAGCCGTGTGATTACGGATGAGCGGTTGCGAGATGAATATCGCCAGCAATTAGAACAAGACGGCCTGACGGTCGATATTGTGAAAAAAACGGCCTGATTATCCTGCTGCGCCCGAATAATGGGCGCACTTAAACCTTTCTCTGAGAGTATTCCGACCCTTCCTTTAAGAGTTTTTACCTGTTGAAACCGTTCTAAACACGTAAAATTAATATTAGCGATATAACAGGAAGTGACTATCACCTGCGTGATGATGAAACGCCTGCGCGACCAGCTTTCACGGGAAAAGAATTTAAGTATGGATATTGTCTATACTTAAAGTGCATTCCTTTCCGTGAATCGATAATTCAGGAGAAAGTATTATGACCTTTACCAGCAAAAAATTAGCCGCCGCTGTTCTGGCAATCACTGTAGCAATGTCCCTGAGCGCTTGCTCTAACTGGTCTAAACGTGACCGTAATACCGCGATTGGTGCCGGTGCTGGTGCGCTTGGTGGTGCAGTATTAACGGATGGTAGTACGCTGGGTACATTAGGTGGTGCTGCCGTAGGTGGTATTATCGGTCACCAGGTGGGCAAATAATCACCATAACGGCTCTCACCGGTAAAATAATATATTTTGTATTTTCAGGTCTGACTTACGCACGTAAAAAAAAGAGCCACGGCAATGTCCGTGGCTCATTTATTTTAGCCGCCCGCCAGTTTGACTTTCATTCCTTTGGCTTCCAGCAGCGTTTTAATTAAATCCCGTTTATCACCCTGAATCTCAATAATGCCATCTTTTACTGCCCCACCGCATCCGCACTTCTTTTTAAGCTCCGCGGCGAGTTTTGCCAGGTCTGCATCATCCAGATCAAGGCCGGTGACAAGGCAAACGCCTTTACCTTTTCTGCCGCTGGTCTGACGCTGAATACGCACGATGCCATCGCCTTTCGGACGTTCGGCTTTCTCTTTTGGCTCTTCTATGCGCCCGGTATCGGTTGAATAGACCAGACGACTGTTGGCGTCACGCATTATGCCCCCTTTTTCAGTGATGCATTAATCGCTTTCAGGGCCTCTGCCGGGTTAGCGGCTTGCGTCACCGGACGGCCGATCACCATATAGTCCACCCCCGCGCTTAACGCCTGTTCTGGCGTCATGATGCGTCGCTGATCCCCTGTTGCGCTGCCTGCCGGACGGATACCTGGCGTCACCAGTTTAAAATCGCGGCCTAACTCAGATTTGAAGCGAACCGCCTCCTGCGCTGAACAGACTACGCCATCAAGCCCACACTGTTGCGTGAGGCGCGCGAGACGCTCCGCGTGCCCGGCAGGTGACAATGTCACACCCAGGTCGCGCAGGTCAGATTCATCCATACTGGTCAGCACGGTGACGGCGATCAGAAGCGGAGCGTCAGTGCCGAACGGCACCAGCGCTTCACGCGCCGCCGTCATCATGCGTGCTCCGCCGGATGCATGAACGTTAACCATCCACACGCCCAGTTCAGCCGCCGCAGCCACGGCATGCGCAGTGGTATTCGGAATATCGTGGAATTTCAGGTCGAGGAAAACGTCGAAACCCCGCTGGTGCAGATCGCGGACGATTTGCGGACCGAACAGCGTAAACATCTCTTTGCCTACTTTCAGACGGCAATCGCGGGGATCAATACCCTCGACAAAGGCCAGTGCAGCGTCACGGTTATTGTAATCCAGAGCAACAACTACGGGAGAATCGGTAACTACGCGGGAAGTGGAGGATGTAACAGACGTCATGACCAGCCCTTTTCGTCTATGGGCGCGCAGCGGCGCGGAACAGATAAACGGCGTGCATTCTACCTGCCCTCGGGGTAAATGAACAGAATCGAATGCTTTTCCTGCTGAACCCCAGACCGCACGGTGCTGACGAAGTTACTGCAACCATTAGTATGTTGTAACTAAATTGCGGCGTTTTAAAAAATCACTGCCCGTCCAGGCCACGGATTGGCTTAATGGTGGACCAGGCACGGCATGAAGGACAATGCCAGTAGAGCGAGTACGCGGTGAAGCCGCATTTCTGGCAGCGATAGCGCGGTTTGCTCCGTACCTGTTCGCCCACCATGTCTCGCAGCACCATCAGGCTCTCTTTAGCGCGCCCTTCTTCCGCGTCATTGAGGTGGTAGTCCATCAATTTGTGGAAGACGCGCATCGTAGGATGACGCTGCAACTGACGGGTAATATAAACCTGTGCAGTATCACTCCCTTCGTGCTGTTCAACGACATCAGACAGCATCAGCTCGGCTGTGGCCCCGGTGTTTTCTTCAACACAGCGGCGCAGGAACGCCACCCACTCGTCCTGCTTATCAAGCTGCTGATAGCAGGTTTGCAGCATTTCCAGCGTTTCGCTGACCAGCTCTTTGTCCTGATCGATAACACGAAGCAGGCTCTCCACGGCTTTGGCGTAATCGCCGTTAGCCATAAAGACCCGGCCCATCATAATCGAGATGCGGGCGCTGTTGCGATCGGCCGCGGCGCCTTTCTTTAACAACGCCATGGCTTTATCCATGTCATCGCTACCCATCTGCTGAAGGGCCAGCTCGCAGTAGAAGTGGGCAATTTCGACGCGCTGTTTATCTTTGCCGAGTTTGACCAGCCGTTCGGCGGTATCAATCGCTTTTTGCCAGTCGCTGGTGGCCTGGTAGATTTGCAGAAGTTGCTGAAGCGCACCGATGCGGAAGTCAGTCTCATCCACGAGCTGGGAGAACATATCCTCGGCGCGATCGTAAAGCCCCGCGGCCATGTAATCCCGTCCCAGCTGCTGCACGGCCAGCAGCCGTTGCTCATAGGTCAACGACGCGCTTTCCATCAGGGTCTGGTGGATACGAATGGCACGGTCCACCTCGCCGCGCGAGCGGAACAGGTTACCCAGGGTAAGATGCGCCTCTACGGTGCCGGTATCCTCTTTAAGCATGTCGAGGAACAGATCCACCGCTTTATCCTGCTGATTGCTCAACAGGAAGTTCACCCCCGCAACATAATCACGGGAGAGTCGGTTCGCTTCATCCTGTTTTGTTTGTTGCGCGCTTCTGCGGCCCATATACCAGCCATAGGCTGCGGCGACAGGCAAAAGCAGAAACAACAACTCCAGCATATTCGATTATTCCTTGACTACCGGCACACCAGAGCTCGCCGGAATGTCAGTCGCAGGCGTAAGTTGATGTTCAAGTCGTTTAATTTTACGTTCAGCGCGAACAAGAGAAACACGAACCTTCAGCCAGAACAGGCCGCATACAAGCCAGCCAATGACAAAACCCGCCGCGAATAACACAGCCAGCAGGCTCGACACCCGGTACTCGCCCTGCGCCAGCAGATAGTTGAAACTTACCTGTTGATCGTTTTGCGCGCCCAATGTGACTGAAATGACAAAAATCGCCAACACCAGTAAGAAAATGAGTAAATATTTCACATGACTTCCCGTTATGTGGTTCGAGCGTATAAAGCGTGTTCAACTCACTGCAATCAGCCTTATAAGCTACCATTTTAGTGACGGACGCGAAACGGAAAAAGTAACGCGCCCTACATGGATTTATGGTCAAAGTGCGGAATATCAACCTTCAGATTCCGCCAGACTCCCTTTCGGCGATTTCTTCCTTCTCTTCCGGCGGCGGCGTCAGTGGTCCACAGAAACGTTGTGCAAGCCAGGACGCCAGCGTCACAAGTACCCACGAGATCAGCGTTGCCACCACCAAATCACGCGGCCAGTGCATTCCCAGCAGCATCCGGCTGCCCATTACGCCTGACGCCCAGACCAGCAAAATCGCAATCGTGAGGGTACGCCGACGCGGCCACAGCAGACCCACGCCAAGTAACGCCCAGCTGGCTGCAAACATGGTATGCCCGGAAGGAAACGCAAAGCCGGTCTCTTTTTGCCAGTGTTTGCGTAAAAAAGTCGGGATATCCTGTTGTTCCGCAAGCTGCTCCTTTACCAGCGCACCGCGATCTTTACGCTTTAAATTGTAGAACTCATCCACCGGAACATGGTGCGTTTTTTCCAGCCAGACGACGAAAGGACGGGGTTCTTGCACACGATCTTTCACCCACGACTTCACCCCCTGCCCGATAAGTATGGCTCCGCCAAGAATGGCAAAGAGTACCAGCGCCGCGCGAAGGCGAAAGCGCAGGCACCACAGGAACCAGGCACAGAGCAGCACGTGCGTAATAATCCCCCACGGCTGGGTGACCGTCTCGGTTATCCAGTATAAGGCTTTCAGCCACGTCTCGTTTTGTTCTGGCTGCCACATCCAGCCGGAGAACCAAACGACCAGGGGTATAACAAGCAATACGGCGGCGCCTGCGGCCGTTCGTCTGGCAATTGAAAGCATGTCCTCTCCTTTTTCACTAAGCACCACAATCATAACTGAATTTCATCATTCTGGTGGAGATGTCGGATCGTGCGTTTAACGTCCGTATAACGTGGTGGCGATTAGGTGAAGTTGCCGGGCTTGTGGCAAAATAGTCCAATACAGAAAGCAAAATGGGGCAAAGGCACGAAACGTGTCAGCCTGGTCTGGAGAATCACATGCAGCTTAAACGTGTGGCAGAAGCCAAACTGCCAACCCCATGGGGCGATTTCCTGATGGTGGGTTTTGAAGAACTGGCAACCGGGCAAGATCACGTCGCCCTGGTATTCGGCGACATTTCGGGACAAACGCCGGTGTTGTCCCGCGTTCATTCAGAGTGTCTGACCGGTGACGCGCTGTTCAGCCTGCGGTGCGACTGCGGTTTCCAGCTTGAAGCCGCCCTTTCTCATATCGCAGAGGAAGGACGTGGCGTTCTGCTGTATCACCGTCAGGAAGGACGTAATATCGGCCTGCTGAATAAAATCCGCGCCTATGCGTTGCAGGATCAGGGCTACGATACTGTCGAAGCGAACCATCAGCTCGGCTTTGCTGCCGACGAGCGCGATTTCACCCTGTGCGCAGATATGTTCAAGCTGCTGGGCGTGGACGAAGTGCGCCTGCTGACTAACAACCCGAAGAAAGTGGAGATCCTCACTGAAGCGGGCATCAATATCGTGGAACGCGTGCCGCTGATTGTTGGCCGTAACCCGAAAAACGCGCACTATCTTGATACTAAAGCCGCCAAAATGGGCCACCTGCTGAGCGAGTAAATGCAAAACGCCCGGCACATGTGCCGGGCGAGTTTTATCAGTCCAGCATCTTACGGATTACATAATGCAAAATGCCGTCGTTCTGGTAATAGGTCAGCTCCGTGGCCGTATCTATACGACACCGGCATTCCAGCACTTCTGTTGTACCGTCTGCACGCGTTAACTTCACTGGCACCGTTTTACCCGGTTGCAGATTTTGCAGACCGCTGATATCAATCTGCTCTTCTCCGGTCAGCCCCAGCGTTTTACGCGTCCCGCCCTGTGGAAATTCCAGCGGCAGGATCCCCATTCCGATCAGGTTTGAACGGTGGATACGTTCAAAGGATTCGGCAATGACCACGCGAACTCCAAGCAGGCGCGGGCCTTTCGCCGCCCAGTCACGGCTGGAGCCGGAACCGTATTCTTTCCCGGCAATAACCGCCAACGGCGTCCCTTCCTGCTGATACTTCACGGCAGCGTCATAAATCGAAATGACCTCCGTATCCGGCAGGTGACGCGTCATGCCCCCTTCCACGCCCGGCACCATTTCATTACGAATGCGGATGTTGGCAAATGTTCCGCGCATCATCACTTCGTGGTTACCGCGACGCGAACCGTAGGAGTTGAAATCGCGACGTTCCACGCCTCGACTTTGCAGATACCGACCAGCCGGGCTGTCCGCCTTGATACTCCCCGCCGGAGAGATATGGTCGGTTGTGACGGAATCCCCCAGCATCGCCAGGATCCGCGCGCCGTGAATATCTTTCAGCGGTGCAGGCTCCGCCAGCATCTCATCGAAGAATGGAGACAGGCGAATATAGGTGGAGTCATTCTGCCAGTCATAGGTATCGGAACCCACCACGTCGATCGCTTTCCATTCCTCCGTACCTTCAAATACTTCGGCATATTCTTTGCGGAACATCTCCGTGGAGACTTTCTCGACTGCGCGCGCAATTTCACGCGATGATGGCCAGATATCTTTCAGATAAACCGGTTCATTCTTGCAATCGTGACCAATCGGATCGGTCGCCAGATTAATGTTCATGTTTCCGGCCAGAGCATAGGCCACAACCAGCGGCGGCGAGGCCAGCCAGTTGGTTTTCACCAGCGGATGAATACGCCCTTCAAAGTTTCGGTTACCGGAAAGCACCGCGCCAACGGTCAAATCACCTTGCTTGATCGCCACTTCAATAGGTTCAGGCAATGGACCAGAGTTCCCGATGCAGGTCGTACAGCCGTAACCCACCAGGTTAAAGCCCAGCTCGTCGAGGTAAGGCGTGAGTCTGGCCTGCGCCAGATAATCGGAAACCACTTTTGAACCAGGCGCCAGGGAGGCTTTCACCCACGGCTGTGGCTTAAGTCCCAACTCTACCGCTTTTTTCGCCAGCAGCCCGGCTGCCATTAACACGCTCGGGTTGGACGTGTTGGTACAGGAGGTAATAGCGGCGATCACTACGGCGCCGTCAGGGAGTTGATACTGATGCCCGTTCAGAACGTAGTCCACCGGACGGTGATCTTTTTGCGCGGCATTGACCTCCAGCTCATTGCTGGCGGCAAACGCTTTCGGAACGTTGCTCAGGGCGACGCGGTCCTGGGGACGCTTAGGCCCTGCGAGGCTTGCCTCAACGGTGCCCATATCCAGTTCCAGCGTACTGGTAAATACCGGCTCATCACCCGGGTTACGCCACATGCCCTGCGCTTTGGTGTAAGCCTCAACGAGTGCCACCTGCTCCTCGCTGCGACCGCTGAGGCGCATATACTCAAGCGTTACGCTATCAATCGGGAAAAAGCCGCAGGTCGCGCCGTATTCCGGCGCCATATTAGCGATGGTGGCGCGGTCCGCCAGCGGCAGTGAATCCAGGCCATCGCCATAAAATTCAACGAATTTACCTACCACGCCATGCTTGCGCAGCATCTGGGTGACCGTCAGGACCAGATCCGTGGCGGTAATGCCTTCGGGCAGCTTACCGGTCAGCTTAAAGCCCACCACATCCGGAATGAGCATTGATACCGGCTGGCCGAGCATGGCCGCTTCCGCTTCGATACCGCCAACGCCCCAGCCGAGTACGCCAAGGCCGTTAATCATGGTGGTGTGTGAGTCGGTGCCCACCAGCGTATCCGGGTAAGCCACCCACTCTTTATCCTGCAATTCACTCCAGACGGCTTTGCCAAGATATTCCAGGTTGACCTGGTGGCAAATTCCGGTTCCCGGGGGAACAACACTGAAGCGGCTGAACGCCTGCTGACCCCATTTCAGGAATACGTAGCGTTCGTGGTTGCGTTCCATCTCCAGACGGACGTTTTCGCCGAAAGCGTCGTCATCACCGAAGTGGTCGACGGTGACGGAGTGGTCGATGACGAGGTCTACCGGGGACAGGGGATTAACCTTAGCGGTATCGCCCCCAAGACGCTTAACGGCTTCACGCATGGCGGCCAAATCCACAACCGCTGGTACGCCGGTGAAATCCTGCATCAACACCCTGGCCGGGCGATAGGCAATTTCTCTGTCTGCATGAGCATTTTTCAGCCACCCTGCCAGAGCCTGGATATCCTCCTCGGTAACCGAGTCGCCATCCTGCCAGCGCAAGAGGTTTTCCAGTAAGACTTTCAACGACTTGGGTAACCGCGAAATGTCCCCAAGCGTTCTGGCCGCCAGCGGTAAGCTGTAGTAGCGCCAGGTTTTATTTTCCGCCTGTAATGTATCCTTACTGGCTTCGCGTAGGGTTAACGACATAAGCTCCTCCTTAAAACAGGGATGTCCTGACAATCATCAGGGCTGTAATTAAAGATAACACAAAGATGTCGTAACGTTTTGATAACAACCCAAATTGATAAATTTAGGAATGGTCCAACGCGGGGGATAAAACAAAAAACCCCGCCGTGGCGAGGTTTTACGATTTAGTGTAAGGCCAGCCAGAGAAGCTGACACCAGAAGAGGATCGACGCCGAGAATACGCCGAGCCATGACCAGTATTTTACGGTTGTCATGTTATTCATCATAGGGACACCAGACTTTAATTATTTAAGGTTGCGAGGTCTGCCCTCGTTCTATATTGCTGATGTGTATTTATTAAAGAGTACAAAAGTGCACAGTCTTTATTCAGACTATTTGCATCGTTACGCAAAAACCGAAATTATTGTTTTTTGGGTTCGTCTTCCGCGAACACATCAATAAAGGCCTGCTGCTGAGGCGTCAGTTTCCAGGAGGCTGGCACGCTGGTTGCTGGCGCTTTACGGGCTTTGTGAGCATTGTCACGAAGCTGACACATCTCTTTTCTCGCTTCTGTACGCACCGTCATGACCATAATCAACCCCAGTAATTCCAGACAAGAAGAGCAACCACCACCCAGAACAGGGCAGAGCCAAGAAATACCGCCAGCCAGGCTTTACGCTTAAGCGCGGGATCCCTTTGCGGTTCTTCACTTCCTGACGGCATTGCTAACCTCATACAATCGACATCGCTTATCATTTAGAGACCAAACAATTGGCACAAGTAATCATCCGATGAGATAAATCCTAAAGAAACTTTAGCCGAAAAGCCAGTGAATTTACGTATCTGGGCCTGGGAAAATTCAATCTTTTGACCAGAAATAAATAATTGAAAAGAATAATTTGCACACCTGTAAATTAGTTTCTACTTTTGTCGCAAATTTGCGACAGTAAAACCATAGTCATTAAATGGGTTATGACGATATATGACAGTGGGCGTAGATGATGATAATTCTAATTCAGGTTTGAAGGGGAATGACGGTATCTTTCCACAGAAGAAAGATACCGGGTGTGATTATTTGGCGGGAAGTTTGATGTCTTTAAACATCTCTTCTATGTCTTCATTAGAGCGTAACGCCACAGCGGTATCCACCACGTCCCGCGTTAAATGGGGCGCGAAGCGTTGAATAAAATCATACATATAGCTGCGCAGGAACGTGCTGCGGCGAAAACCTATCTTGGTGGTGCTGTGGCTGAAAATATCATGCGCATCCAGACGCACCAGATCCGGGTCTGATACTGGATCCACCGCCATACTGGCAATAACCCCCACGCCCAGGCCCAGACGCACGTACGTTTTTATGACGTCCGCGTCTGTCGCCGTAAAGACAATCCGTGGTGTTAATCCGGCGCGGTTAAACGCGGTGTCCAGCTCGGAACGGCCCGTAAAGCCAAAGGTATAGGTCACCAGCGGATATTGCGCCAGCTCTTCAATTGTCACTTCTCCCTTCCCTGCCAGCGGGTGGTCAGGAGTCACGACAATGGAGCGGTTCCAGTGGTAGCACGGCAGCATGACCAGATCATCGTACAGATGAAGGGCTTCGGTCGCGATAGCAAAGTCTGCATTACCTTTTGACACGGCCTCTGCGATTTGCGTCGGCGAACCCTGGTGCATATGCAGGGAAACGCGGGGATAGCGTTCGATGAAACCTTTGATGACCCCGGGAAGCGCATAACGCGCCTGGGTGTGCGTGGTGGCAATATACAGAGAGCCTTTATCCGGCCAGGTATGTTCCCCGGCGACGGATTTAATGGCGTCGACTTTGGAGAGCACTTCCCGTGCGATGCGAATAATTTCCTGTCCTGCTGGCGTGACCTGAGTCAGGTGCTTACCACTGCGGGCAAATATCTGAATACCTAACTCATCCTCCAGCATACGCACCTGCTTACTGATGCCGGGCTGTGAGGTATAAAGACCTTCTGCGGTGGAAGAGACATTGAGGTTATGATTGACGACCTCAACGATATAGCGAAGCTGCTGTAATTTCATGCCAGACCATCCGATTTAGCGCATGCGTCAATCGCTTAAGACGATTTGATAATAAGAAACGGGTTAACTATAACCACTATATCATTTATAGCCAGGCTGTATAGTACGGAACAAAAAATAATAATAACGTAATAAAAAAGGGCCGGAAGTCCGGCCCTTTCACAGGTAAGTTACGGTAAGAGAAGATTATTTTTTGCCTTCAACCCATTTACCGTCGACAAAGAAGGCTGACCAGCCGGTCGCTTTACCCTCTTTTTCAGCCGCAACGTACTGCTGCTTCGTTTTGCGGCTGAAGCGCACCACAGTTTTGTTGCCTTCCGGATCCTGCTGTGGCGCATCGGCCAGGTAACGCAGTTTCTCCGGCAGACGATCGCGGAAGCGGTACAGCTCTTCTACCAGCGGCGCGCGGGTTTCGCGCGATTTCGGGAAGGTGTTGGCCGCCAGGAATACCCCGGCAGCGCCGTCACGCAGCACGAAATAAGCGTCAGACTTCTCGCACGGCAGCTCAGGAAGCGGAACCGGATCTTCCTTCGGCGGGGCAACTTCACCGTTACGCAGGATCTTACGCGTATTTTTACAGTCGTCGTTGGTGCATGCCATGTACTTACCGAAGCGTCCCATTTTCAGGTGCATTTCGGAACCACACTTCTCACACTCAACGATCGGACCGTCATAGCCCTTGATGCGGAACTCACCTTCTTCGATCGCATAACCATCGCAGGTCGGGTTATTACCACAAACGTGCAGTTTACGTTTTGGATCGATCAGGTAGCTGTCCATCGCCGTGCCGCATTTCTTACAGCGGCGTTTTGCGCGCAGTGCGTTGGTTTCCGCATCGTCACCTTCCAGCACGTTGAGAACTTCGTTCTCCGGCACGAGGTTGATGGTGGTTTTGCAACGCTCTTTCGGCGACAGTGCATATCCGGAACAGCCGAGGAACACGCCCGTGGTTGCGGTACGGATCCCCATTTTACGGCCACAGGTTGGGCAGTCGATGCTGGTCAGTACCATCTGGTTAGGCAGCATGCCGCCCTCTTCAGGATCTTTCTCAGCTTTCTCAAGCTGGTTGGTAAAATCGCTGAAGAAGCTGTCGAGAACTTTTTTCCACTCCGCCTTATGGCTGGCAACCTCATCGAGGCTGTCTTCCATCTGCGCGGTGAAGTCATAGTTCATCAACTCGCGGAAGTTCGCTTCCAGGCGGTCGGTGACAATCTCACCCATTTTTTCAGCATAGAAACGACGGTTCTCAACGCGAACGTAGCCACGATCCTGAATGGTCGAAATGATTGACGCATATGTAGACGGGCGACCAATGCCGCGTTTTTCCAGCTCTTTCACCAGCGAGGCTTCGCTGAAACGCGCAGGTGGCTTGGTGAAGTGCTGAGCCGGGACCAGATCAACCAGCGACAGCTCGTCACCTTTGTTGACTGAAGGCAGCGTTCTGTCTTCATCACCTTTACGCAGCGCAGGCATCACTTTGGTCCAGCCGTCGAAGCGCAGAATACGGCCACGCGCTTTCAGGCGGAAGTCGCCCGCACCAACGGTCAGCGTGGTGGAGTCGTATTTTGCTGGCGTCATCTGGCAGGCCACGAACTGGCGCCAGATCAGCTGATACAGCTTCTGGGCGTCCGCTTCCATATCTTTCAGCGATTCTGCCAGGACGGAAACGTCAGAAGGACGAATCGCTTCGTGCGCTTCCTGAGAATTCTCTTTGCTGGCGTACTGATTAGGACTATCCGGCAGGTATTTCTTACCGAAGTTGTCCTCAATATAGCCGCGCACCATGTTGACAGCGTCCTGGCTCAGGTTGGTGGAGTCAGTACGCATGTAGGTAATGTAACCCGCTTCATACAAACGCTGGGCCATCATCATGGTTTTCTTCACGCCGTAACCCAGACGCGTGCTTGCCGCCTGCTGGAGAGTTGACGTGATAAACGGAGCGCCAGGCTTGCTGCTGGTCGGTTTGTCTTCACGATCCAGAACCTGATAACGCGCTTTTTCCAGCAGCGCCACGGCGGCCATGGTCTGATCGCGATTCTCAGGACGGAACGGTTTGTCGTGGTGGTGACTCACCTGCAACGGCAGCGCATCGCCGCCCGGCGTGGTGACATTCGCATCCACTTCCCAGAACTCTTCCGGGACGAACGCTTTGATTTCACGTTCACGTTCTACAACAAGACGAACCGCCACGGACTGCACACGCCCCGCAGACAGGCCGCGAGCAACCTTTTTCCACAGCAACGGCGAGACCATGTAGCCTACAACGCGGTCCATAAAGCGACGCGCCTGCTGAGCGTTAACACGGTCAATATTCAGTTCACCCGGCTTCTCAAACGCCTGACGAATCGCATTCTTCGTAATTTCGTTAAACACTACGCGGCTGTAGCGTTTGTCATCACCCCCGATCACTTCCCGCAGGTGCCATGCGATGGCCTCCCCTTCGCGGTCAAGGTCGGTTGCGAGATAAATGTGGTCTGCTTTTTCAGCGAGCTGTTTCAGCTCATTAACGACTTTTTCTTTGCCTGGCAGCACTTCGTATTGTGCATCCCAGTTGTGCCATGGGTTAACACCCATGCGGTTGACAAGCGCGCTACGTTCATCCTTTTTAGGCTTTTTAGCCCCTTTGGTGGAGGTAGAGTCTGCGCTCTTTTTGCTGGCTGAGCCACTGGTCGGCAAATCGCGAATGTGACCAACGCTGGACTTAACCACGTAGTCATTGCCCAGATATTTATTGATCGTTTTGGCTTTTGCCGGGGACTCAACGATGACGAGAGCTTTACCCATATTCACCTTTACCTAATTTAATTCTTCCAGGAATACGCCGCACGTTGATTTCCCTTCCGCTGACGACGAGCCATTGATATTGCGACGTCATCAGGGGATATCAACCCCTATGTCTTACCGAACGTCAGAATGGCGACATCCAGGTCATTGAGTTTTCGGGTATTTTTCTCACATCAAAGTTCATTCGTGACGAATTCCCGGTCGAATGTCAAGCAATTCTGTTGCCAGAATGACGAAAGCGCACACTGTACCTGATAAAATTCGTTACGCAACTTTATTAGCATGCAAAAGCAAATCCCGCCAGCCAGCCCCCTTTCCTTATCCCCTCGGATAACAGGGAAAATTTGCCCCTGAAGCGACCCAGGCGTAGACTATTGTCACTGTTTAAGGAGTGGAATATGCAGAATACAACCCAACCCATTGACCGAGCTTCTCTGCTTATCGAAGCAAACAAACTCATTCGCGACCATGAAGACACCCTGGCGGGGATTGAAGCGACTGGCGTGGAACAACGTAATGGCGTGCTGGTATTCAGCGGTGAATACTTCCTTGATGAACAAGGGTTACCCACCCCGAAAAGCACCGCCGTGTTTAACATGTTTAAATACCTGGCGCATACCCTCTCAGAGAAGTACCACCTGGTCGATTAAAACGAAAACGCGAGGCATCAGCCTCGCGTTTTTCTTTACAGCAGCGGCTTTTGTCCGCGCTGCAACCAGCGTAGCAGCAGACGGTCCGCACTTTCTGCCGCACTGTTAGTAAAACGGTCCATGAGGCGCTTGCGTCGGGTGAAGCGCACCCCCACCAGCTCGCGGCCTTCCATCAGGTTGATCAGCAGGTCGTCGCTGGTACCCACTTCATCCACCAGCCCTTTCTCCTGCGCCTGTGTGCCGTACCAGTGTTCGCCTGTCGCCACCTGCTCAATATCCAGCATTGGGCGCATGCGGTGCACGAAATCTTTGAACAGATGGTGGGTTTCATTCAGGTCTTCCCGGAACTTCTGCCGTCCCTCTTCGGTATTTTCACCGAGCAGCGTCAGCGTGCGTTTGTACTGACCTGCCGTGTGCAGTTCGATGTCGATCTCTTTGTTTTTCAGGAAACGATTAAAGTTAGGGATCTGCGCGACCACCCCAATCGAGCCGATAATCGAGAACGGTGCCGCGACGATTTTATCCGCCACGCACGCCATCATATAGCCGCCGCTCGCCGCAACCTTATCGACCGCCACGGTGAGCGGGATCTGTTTCTCCCGCAGACGTTGTAACTGCGAAGCCGCCAGTCCATACCCATGCACGACCCCGCCCGGGCTTTCAAGGCGTACCACCACCTGATCCTGCGCTGTCGCTACAGCCAGCACCGCCGTCACTTCTTCGCGCAGAGAGGAGACTTCATGCGCATCCATGCTACCTTTAAAATCGAGCACATAAACGCGCGGCTTTGCGTCAGCCTGTGGCGTAGCGAGCTTTGCTTTCGCCTTCGCGGCTTTGGCGTCCTGCTTATGTTTTTTCTTCTGGGCCTTTAGCCACAGCTTCTGTTGATGATCGTCCAGCAGCGCCAGAGACATCTCCTCCTGCATCTCTTTATACTGCTCACTCAGGCGGGTAATGCGTAACTCACCACGCTGACGCTTACGCTGCGTCAGGTTGACAATCAGAACGGCGATCACCGCGATAGCAATAACCACCGTCGCGATTTTGGCCAAAAACAACCCATATTGAGAAAGTAATTCCACGCGTTCCACCTTGATTAAACCACGACTCTTTCACGCCAGTGTACAACAGCCCTGCGCAGGCGTCTCGCTCAGGACATTACCTGTGCGAGGCGGCTTCAGGAATCCCTCGCATCTGGTTTAAATCTTTGCAAATTGTTAATTTCCCAGCGTTCTGTCCTGTAGACTGATTGAATTCTGACGCTGTTTCGGGCATAAAGCCGAAAAGTCATAAATAAAGGTGCAAGTCACGCCCAATGCGCCTGAGGAGCCACCGTGCATTATCAGCCACAAAAAAACCTTCTACAGAACCGCATCATTCTGGTTACCGGAGCCAGCGACGGGATTGGTCGCGAAGCGGCCCTGACCTATTCTGAATACGGTGCGAGCCTGATTCTGCTGGGACGTAATGAAGAAAAGCTCAAAGCCGTCGCCCGTGAAATCGAAAACGCCAGCGGTACGCCCACGCCCTGGTATACGCTCGATCTGTTGACCTGCACGCCAGCGTCATGTCAGGCCCTTGCCCAGCGCATTAGCACGCATTATCCACGTCTGGACGGCGTGCTGCATAACGCGGGTTTACTGGGCGAAGTGCGCCCGATGGATGAACAGGATCCGGAGATTTGGCAGCAGGTGATGCAGGTTAACGTCAACGGGACATTTTTCCTGACCCAGGCCTTGCTTCCTTTATTACTTAACTCCGATTCCGGTTCGCTGGTGTTTACCTCCTCCAGCGTGGGGCGTCAGGGTCGTGCGAACTGGGGGGCTTACGCAGCCTCAAAATTTGCCACTGAAGGAATGATGCAGGTACTGGCCGAAGAGTACCAGAGCCGCCACCTGCGGGTTAACTGTATTAACCCGGGCGGTACGCGCACCAAAATGCGCGCCAGCGCGTTCCCGACAGAAGATCCGCAGAAGCTCAAAACCCCGGCCGATATCATGCCCCTTTACCTGTGGCTGATGGGTGACGACAGCCGTCGCAAAACCGGAATGACTTTTGATGCCCAGCCAGGCCGTAAACCGGGGATATCGCAATGAGTGAAGATCGTCATCAGCAGCGCCAGCAGCGTCTGAAAGAACAGGTTGATGCACGTGTGGTGGCCGCTCAGGACGAGCGCGGGATCGTCATCGTCTTTACCGGCAACGGCAAAGGCAAAACCACCGCCGCCTTTGGTACCGCCACCCGCGCAGTCGGGCATGGGCAGAAAGTGGGTGTGATCCAGTTTATCAAGGGTGAATGGCCCAACGGCGAGCGCAATCTGCTCGAACCGCATGGCGTTGAGTTCCAGGTGATGGCGACCGGTTTTACCTGGGATACCCAGAACCGGGAAACCGATACCGCAGCCTGCCTCGCCGTCTGGGAGCATGCCAAAAGAATGCTCTCCGACCCGTCGCTAAACATGGTATTGCTGGATGAAATCACCTATATGGTGGCCTATGACTACCTGCCGCTGGAAGAGGTGCTTGAAGCGCTAAGGAATCGTCCTGCGCACCAGACGGCGATCGTCACCGGGCGTGGGTGTCATCGGGATATTCTGGAGCTGGCAGATACCGTCAGCGAACTGCGTCCGGTTAAGCATGCGTTCGATGCGGGTATCAAGGCGCAAATTGGCATTGATTACTAAAGAAAAAAGCCCGGTATATTCACCGGGCTTTTCAATTAACCGTTATTATTCCGGCTGCCAGAGCGGCGATTGCTGCTGACCTGGCTGTGACGCTTCACCGCCCGGCGGATCTGATTCGCCTTCATGCGACGACGATCTTTTTCCACCGCCACTTTCGATGTGGTTTCTGGCGTCAGGCCAACCAGATCGCGCAGATAGTTGGTTTGCGTCAGATCCAGCTCGGTATACCCACCGCGTGGCAGACCTTTTGGTAGCAGAATGTCGCCATAGCGAACGCGAATCAAACGGCTTACCTGCACACCGACCGCCTCCCACAGACGACGCACCTCGCGGTTACGTCCCTCTGTCAGGGTAACGTTGTACCACTGGTTAATGCCTTCACCACCGGTAAATTTGATGGTTTTGAACGCCGCAGGACCGTCTTCAAGCTGAACGCCACGCGACAGATCGCGCAGTTTGTTCTCATCAACCTGGCCGAAAACACGAACGGCGTATTCACGTTCCACTTCACGGCTCGGGTGCATAAGACGGTTTGCCAGTTCACCATCAGTGGTGAACAGCAGCAGGCCGCAGGTGTTCACGTCCAGACGCCCCACGGCAATCCAGCGGGCGCCACGCAGTTTTGGCAGACGGTCAAACACCGTCGGGCGGCCTTCCGGATCGTTGCGGGTACACAGTTCGCCTTCCGGCTTGTAGTAAGCCAGCACGCGGCAGATCTGTTCAGCAGACTCTTTCACGGAGATAAGATGGCCGTCAATGCGGATCTTAAGCCCCGGTACGATTTCTACGCGGTCACCGAGCGTGGCGATTTTACCGTCCACACTCACGCGGCCTGCTTCAATAATGGCTTCGATTTCACGGCGCGAACCGTGGCCAGCGCGCGCCAGCACTTTCTGTAACTTCTCGCTCATTGAGCTTCCTCAGGTGTCGCCTTCACAGGCGTCGAATAGACACTAACAAATCTATATAAATCAATGCGTTAGCATGTTTAGTTGAAGGTCATTATACGCGATGTTCACCACATTGTAACCTACTTTGTTGTACAGCCTGTTCACCACCTAAAACTTACCCTCTGATTAAGTTTTAAGCAAAAAAAAGTAAGTGTTGCGCATCTGTTCACAAGCGCGAGTATGAAAGATTTGAAATAAGTAGTAATTTTTAAGTTTTTATGGTAGCCGCGCCCTTGACAAGACATGGGATGATGTGCTACCCTACACACGAAGTCCGCGAGCGAAGCGAGTGAGGTTTGTCTCTCGAAGAGAGAGAATTACCTTTGCACAATAGTGATCTTTCATGTTAGTCATGAAAGAGAGTGTATGTCTGTTCCTGTGTGTCAATCACTACTCAAGTGTACACTCTATCTCTGATCTGAATTAACCTAACCTTGATAATAATCCTTCTTGTTACTCTCTGATGTAGGCAGGAGTAATCCGAAGTCATACTCTGACCCAACTAACCTTTAACTTAACCTTAAACTTTATCCTGCATTATCTCTTCCCGTTGCTCACCGATGACCACCACCAGAGATTCATCATGATGAGATTCCAGATTAAGCTGGAGAATCGTCTCGATGATGGCAGTCTTCAACATCTTCATTTAACCACTTCCACCAGCCCCGGTGCGCATTACAGCCTATCTCCCTGATGTTTACCCACCCTTTGAGCGCAAGCAGCACAGGACGCAGTAGACGAAGCGTGAACAGCTATTCGGAACAATGCCAAAGCTGGACCACGGTAAGCCGTCGCCCTTCTCACTGGTGCAATGACGATACCAAGGAATCGCCCTGCAACATCCAGAAGATGATTCCCCGAGCCACCAGTGCCGCTATCTGACGTAGTGGACAGCGGAAGCCCCGATCAAATGCCTACGCTCTAACGAGTGCTACTGGCCATTCTCTCTGACAGCTTCGCTGTATTCCCACTATCCAATCCCCCTCATGCAGATCCAGACAATACAACTCGTAATGCACATTTAAATACAGAAGTCAACAAAAATCAATTGACAAAAAATGCTTTTTAGTGTATTATAAACATTAGGAAAGCAATGTTGTGAACAAACGCCTCTGAGCGATAGTTTTTGTTCTTAGAATCTACTTCTTACTATTCCCATAGTTAGTATCGTATAGCGCAGCTTGCGCACTCTCCGCAGAATAAAGCCTCCCGGAAGCTAAACGTTTTAAAGTCGATGATTCCCAGATCACCCGGTCTGATTATTTCGGTTGTGTTGGACGTTTGGGCAATCCTTCCGAGGAGGCTTTCCTATGCTCAAAGAAAAGGAAAACTCATACAGTTGAAAAGTCAAAATCTGAAAGAAATTAAAAAGTGGCTCCCTCGTTTCGAATACCACATCTATCGTGACAGGTTACGCCAGTATGGTATGCCAACCACTCCACACCGAGTTGCATTTATGTACTGGGCCGAAGAAATCATGAAACATTGCTTCACGTTCGAGGACTTCGTAGATGAATGGAGCAATGGCAATGAGCACCGAGAAATAAATCGATGGGTGGATAGTGGAGTTCTCAGCATGGAATACTTTGAAGGAAAATTCTATTACGTCACCTCGTACATTGTTGGAGGTGTAAGCCCATTTTATTGTCACACCTGCAACCGAATCAACATTAAGAAACTTCTATCTATAAAGGAGCAATGTCCTCATGACTAAGCTACCAGCAGCATTCACCAAAGAAATAAAAGCCGAGTTTAAAATACAGCGTGATCAAAACGTAGCTGATTACATCGAATCCCATCTCACGGATGTTTTCAGTATCTCTGATTTTTATCCGGTAGTGCTCATTAAGCTACAGACCGCTATTCAAGATGGGTACGAAATCGCGGAGTTTGAGCGCCAGCCATTCTACAACATTGGTGATCCTGCAATGCGTATCGTGATGAACAAAAAGCAGCAGGAAATCGACACAGAGCGCCGTTCCCTCACAGAGGCAGCAGAAGCAGCTTTAATGGCCTCCCTTGAGGCTCAAGCGGAAGAGCTATACCAACAGATGGTTGCAGAGGAAGAACGCCGTAAACGTGCAGAAGCAGCCGCGCAAGCAGCAGCAGAAACCGAGGCTCTCACCTTCTCTGGTCGCCTACGTGCATCCTTTGTGAAAGGCTCCCATGTTTGAACCTTATGCGCAGAAGCGCAACCCGGCAAAACTCGCCCAGAGGAGCGCCAGCGACTACCGGAAAATGATGATCGCCGAGCAGGACGGGAGGGACTTCATAACAGGCTCACCACTGACAGATCCGGTTATTGACCATGACCACAGGACGGGACATTGCCGCCTGATCCTGAACCGTGTGACGAATGCCATAGAAGGCGACTTTAATCTCATCCTGTCTCGTGTTGCTTATCGTGAAGATTTTACTCCGCTTTTGTGGGAAGTTTATTTTGGCTTTCACGATACCTTGTACGATGAATTATACAATGCCGCGCTTGAGCGCCGGAATGGTTATTTAAAAGAACACCACTTCAGATTTATCTTAAAACAGTTTGCGGTGTATTACGCCGTGCGATTCGACCACCTCAACCATTTGGAGTATTACAGATGACTACAAAAGCAGAGAAATCATTATCATGGCTTAGAAGCTACTGGAACAACCAACCACCAGCAGAGATAGCCAAATCTGAGATTCAGCTATTCAGTAAGGAAGTGAATAAACTAACGATTGGGGAGTTCTACCAGTGGCTATTATCCGAAGGTTACATCTTTAAAAATAAGGATACTAAATAATGCTGCAACTTAAAATAGCTCGAGATCTGCTGACGTGGATTGATGCAAGCAAGGGTGATGACAGTCGCCCAACTTTTATTATCAAGACATTACGTAAGGTAATGACGAACGAGGAAACGAATGAATCCAAAGCTACAAATAGAAAAGCTGATTGACCATCTACAGAAACAGAAATACGCTTTTATCTCCGCTCAAGGTAAAATACTTCTCCACCACATCCCCACTAACACAAATCACGGTCTGGACATTCTCGAACGGGAATACTATTTATCGACTGGTGAGCAGTGGCGACGAAGTTATTTAAACCTACTCTGGGATCACATTCCTTTTATCAAGGTGAATGAATTCAACCCGACGCAGCCCTACGGTATCGACCAGAACGGCACACTGAACACATTCAGGCGCTGGCGCAGTGATAAGACACCAGCGGCAGATCTGACACTATGGCACTCCTACCTGGCCCGACTCTTCCCCGACCAGACAGACCGCGCCACAGTGAGCGCGTACATGGCGCACATGTTCCAGCACCCGGAACAGCGCCCAAGCTGGCACATCGTGATCCCAAGCGACACCGGAACGGGCAAGGGTTTTTTGTTCAATCAAATCTTGTCACCGCTCCTGATGCACCAGACAACGCTGTACAGCAATTACAGCACCCTAACCAGCGTCCATAACGATGCTATGGCCCGTACAATCCTGATCCTGTTTGATGACCCGCCGCCAGCCACGCGCAACATGGCAGACCGTCTAAAGAGCATTCAGACAGAACCGGTTATCGAAATTAACCGGAAGTACGAACAGCCCCGTAAAGTGCCAACATTTACAAGATTCTTCACCTTTTCAAACAGTGAAAGTCCGATTGAAGTGGAGGCGAATGACCGCCGCCATTATTGCACTCACTACATACGCCACAAGGTGAGCAGGGAGGAAACCGCCGAGTTTATCACCTGCCTTGCGGAGTGGCTCGCCGTTGGCGGTCTGGAAGCCGTACACGCCTGGCTAATGGCTTACCCCTTGTCCGAGTTCACCCCTTATCGCCCACCTTACAGCGTGGCGCTGGAACGCATGAAACAAGCCAGCATCACCGAAGAGCAGAACGAAGCGGAGATCTTCACTGGAGAGAATCCGGCGTTTGCATTCAAGGCATTCCATGATGCTTGTCCATCGTTCCCGCGACCACAGGATGCGAGTCAATGGTTACGTGACAACGGCTATGTCAGTGCCAGAGTGAACACCAGAGCAGGGTTAAAATCAGTTTGGTATCGAGCGCCGCAGGACGGCAGCGGGAAAATCCCGGAGAGCGCCCTTTCCTGGTTTGTCGATAAATACTATCCAACCCCGACGAAATGATCAGGGCTACAGGGCTACGATTTTAGCCCTGTATTTTGAAACCCGCGCCGCTACAGGCCTGATCAGGGCTACAGGGCTAACAGGGCTACTTATTAAGTATTCTTAGATCTGTTCTACAGCTTCACCATTTTCCAAATGGGAATAACAGGAGCACCAGCGTTTCCCGACTATCAATTTTTAAAAGTTTGATAGGCAAATGCCTAACAACTTCCTTAAAGCAAAATCTGAAATCACTCATACCGTGGATCGGTATCGCCGCCCGGATTTTCGGGCTTCGTTCCTTCCACATTCACGCCGCCTGACGCGCTCCAGCGTACAGCCAGCACATCAAAAAAGATCCAAATTTTACAGGAGGACATTACATGTCAGGACGTACCCACGCAGCATACGTAAATTATTTCCAGAACGGTCGCAAGGCCCACCGTTTAGCCGAGGTTGAGCGCCAGCTTGCCGCAGAGACAAGCCACCAGCAAGAGAAGCGCCAGCTCGAAGCGGAAGCACGGAGCGCTGAGAACATCGCAGACCATTTCCCAAGAGTGATCCCGGATACGCCTTTAATCGAAATGCACCCCGGCTACTACATTCACCGCCTTGAGTGGGAAGCTCACCGCGACGGCTTGAGCGTGGTCACGGTCACAGACGAACGAACCACCAGAGATCCCGAACTTGTTTCCTATCAGTGGAACCACTTTGTAATCACGCACCGCAGCCCCTGGGCACTTGAGGACTACCGAATCAGATACTACCCGTTTAGCCTCCCGGAACATGTAGCGAAATAGCACAGTATTTCGACACACCAAAATCCGGGTCTTTTACCTTCAAGATTGTATCGAAATAGTATTGATCAATTTAATCGACACACCTATAATCGATACACACTAAATCGCTACGCTCAACAGAACAGGGAAACTACAATGGCTAACATCGGTTACATTCGAGTAAGTACAGATAAACAATACACAGAGCGCCAGCTCGACGGCGTGACACTTGATGAAAAGTTTGAAGAGAAGGTAAGCGGCAAGAATACCAACCGTCCCAAACTCCAGGAGATGATTGCTTACGTTCGTAAAGGCGACGTGATCCACGTTCACAGCCTTGACCGCTTAGGGCGTAACCTCCGTGATGTTCTCGACATTATCGAGCACGTTAAAGCCAAAGGCGCAAGCGTCCAATTCCACAAGGAAGGGATAACAGCAGGAGCAGAAGCCAACGCCGCCAGCAACCTTATGCTAAACATCTTCGCGGCTATGTCACAGATGGAACGTGAAATGATGCTCGAACGCCAGGCAGAAGGCTACGCAGCAGCCAAAGCAGCGGGACGCAAAGGCGCTCGTGGTAATGGCGCAGCGGTTGACCGTGTAGGGATTGTGTCAGCACTTGCCGCTGGTCAGTCTATCCGAACCATAGCGAAAGATTTCAACGTGTCCACCAGCACCGTGCAGCGTATCAAGACCGAACAAGCCGCCGCCTAACAAGATTCCTTTTGAGGCCACAAGCCACTGATATTTAAGGAATTCTACCGCTGGAATTGGGTGCGTCGCGGAAATCGTGTTAAACATCTCAAGTAATGGCGCAACACACATCACCTGGTAAACGTCTTGTTTATACACTGATACGGATGATGCGAAGTAGATTATTGTTAAATTAGTCGCTTGCCATCCTTCCCTACGACCTTTTCTCCATCTTCCTTAATGAACTCGCCTTTCTGAGGGTTTGGAAGAATGTCCAATACCACTTCTGATGGACGGCAAAGGCGTGTTCCAAGTGGCGTAACGACAATCGGACGGTTGATCAAAATGGGATGACTTAGCATTGCCTCTATCAATTCTTCATCGGTGAAACGGTCTTCTGTTAAACCAAGTTGCTCGTATGGTTCAACATTTTTTCGTAGCAACGCACGAACACTGATCCCCATCGCGCTAATCAATTCCTTGAGTTTATCCCTGTCTGGAGGTGTTTCCAGATAGAGAATCACAGTTGGCTCAACACCGCTATTTTGAATTAAAGCCAGCGTATTACGGGATGTTCCACATGCTGGATTGTGGTAAATGGTTATGTCAGTCATGATTATTCTCTTATCTTACAGGGAAAACGACAGGCGCAATGCCAGCGCACTAAGGGTAACGAACAGCACAGGCAGCGTCATAATCACGCCTACGCGGAAGTAGTACCCCCAACTTATTTTTATGCTTTTCTGTTCAAGGACATGCAACCAAAGCAGCGTTGCAAGACTTCCTATGGGTGTGATTTTTGGTCCCAGATCGCAGCCAATCACGTTGGCATAGATCATCGCTTCCTTGATAATCCCTGATGCCATACTTCCATCTATCGACAAAGCACCAATCAAAACAGTGGGCATGTTGTTCATGATGGATGACAAGAACGCAGCTAAGAAGCCAGTTCCCAGCGTAGCGGCCCAGATACCTCTATCAGCAAGCTGGTTTAGAACACCCGAAAGATGTTCGGTTAGTCCTGCATTACGCAGACCATAAACAACCAGGTACATACCGAGCGAGAACACTACAATCTGCCAGGGCGCACCACGCAACACCTTGCCCGTATTAATCGAATGCCCTCGTTTGGCAACAAGAAAAAGTATTAAAGCCCCTGCTGCTGCAATCGCACTTACAGGTATTCCGAGAGGTTCGAGTACAAAAAAACCTATTAAGAGAAGCAATAGCACTATCCAACCAGTTCTGAACGTTGCCAGATCTTTGATAGCTTCTGCTGGCGCTTTTAACCGGGACAATTCATAAACGGCTGGAATGTCTTTACGGAAGAAGAGATGAAGTACCGCAAGCGTGGCAGCAATCGCCGCAAGGTCTACCGGAACCATCACGGAAGCGTAATCACTGAACCCAAGTTTGAAGAAGTCAGCGGAAACAATGTTCACAAGATTAGATACGATCAGCGGTAAACTTGCAGTATCAGCTATAAACCCGGCTGCCATAACGAAAGCCAGCGTTGTTTCTTTACTGAATCCCAACGCCAGTAGCATAGCAATAACAATCGGTGTAAGAATCAGCGCGGCTCCATCGTTAGCAAACAGAGCAGCAACAGCGGCCCCCAGCAACACTATGTAGGTAAATAGCAGCCGCCCACGTCCATTACCCCATCGGGCAACATGTAAAGCGCACCATTCAAAGAAGCCAGACTCATCAAGCAGTAAGCTGATGATGATAACCGCGATAAAGGCTGCGGTAGCATTCCATACAATGTGCCATACAACCGGGATGTCACTTATTTGTATAACCCCCGTAACCAAAGCCAGCACCGCACCAATTGAGGCAGTCCAGCCAATACTAAGCCCGCGAGGTTGCCAAATCACAAAGAAGATGGTTAGTGCGAAGATTGCTCCTGCCAATAACATTCCGAACCCCTTAAACACATTCGATTTAGTGAATGTATTTTTGTTATCATCCGCAAACAGCGGTATTTACGTTATTCAAAGATTGTCGTACTTCATCGCGCTGGCTACTCCAGGCAGTATCGATGATTGAAGCTGCCCATGCAGCCATGTGTGGTGAAAGACGATAATAGATCCATTTACCTTCTCGGCGATCCAGCACCAATCCGGCATCCCTTAGCAAAGCAATGTGGCGTGAAACCTTTGGCTGAGATTGGTTAGTGACCGAACATAGCTCGCAAACACACAACTCCCCAGCCTCACGCAGTAATAGAATAATCGTCGTGCGTGTCTCGTCTGCAAGTAGCTTGAAAAGTTGAACAGGTAACATCTGTAAGCAGCCTCAGATAAAAACGAATACATATGTTAATCCGCATGTGTTAAAAGTAAAGCATAGTGTACAAACTCTGGAGTAAAGCCATGAAGACATTCCCCGCTCTTAATACTGATTGCTTTGATGCAACCATAGCTGAAAAGGTCGGAGGTACAGCCATCCCTCCTCGCTTTCTTCTCCTTTACGGCTCAGTACGTCAGCGATCTTTTAGTCGATTTAGTGCCGAAGAAGCCGGGCGATTGCTTACGGAAATGGGTGCTGAAGTGAAAATTTTTAATCCTTCTGGTTTACCACTTCCTGACGATGCTCCTGAAACACATCCAAAGGTGCAAGAGCTACGGAGTTTGGTTCGGTGGTGTGATGGCATGGTGTGGAGTTCGCCAGAGCGACATGGCGCGATGAGTAGCATTCTGAAAGCCCAAATAGACTGGATTCCTTTAACAGAAGGAGCGATTCGCCCTTCCCAGGGAAAAACTTTGGCAGTGATGCAAGTTTGCGGTGGTTCCCAATCGTTTAACGCAGTTAACCAAATGCGTGTCCTTGGACGCTGGATGAGGATGTTTACTATCCCTAACCAATCATCGGTAGCAAAAGCATGGCAAGAGTTTGATGATGATGGACGAATGAAACCATCTTCTTATTACGACCGCATTGTTGATGTGATGGAGGAACTATTCAAAATCACACTGATTTTGAAAAACCATACTGAATACCTTGCTGACCGCTACAGCGAAAGAAAAGAAAATCACGAACAACTCTCTATCCGGGTGAATCAGCGGAAAATTTAAAAAATTGGTAAAGATAGCTGGTAATTGAAACCATAAAACCCGTTGGTGGGACAGCTTTACCAGTTTATGCCATCAACCACTGGAAGTAAGTCCCTCAGCGGTGGCCTATGTGTATACCGTGCTGTGATACCTAACGATTGAGTTCGGGAGTGTCCGACGCAAAACTGCACCATCACGGGCATCGCTTTTGTCATTGCCTCTGAAATAAAAGTATGACGAAGGGCATGGATCACCCTCTTTTGTCCAAATTCATTAAATTTTTGTATGTTGCAATCGGCCATGATGCTGTTCCACTCAAGCCCGATCTGCTCATACGTCGGTAAATCACCGAAAACAGGATCAGTGGGTTTGAGCGATTTAACACGCGCCAAAAGTAACTTTTCTGAGGTCTTGTTTAACGGTATCTGCCGCACAGCCTGTTCAGTTTTCCCGCCGTCAATGAAGACATACCAACGCCGTGTTTCTTCATCTTCGCGAATGTGCTCTTTACGGATAGCAGCAATTTCGCCCCGGCGTGCTCCGGTATAAATCAGAGTCAGGAAATAATCACGTCGCCAATCTTTGCAAGTATTCAAATACGTTACAAGGCGTTGCATCTCAGGTTTTGAGTAAGAGCCGCCCTTGTTCTCCGTTACCTCGTATTTGATCCCTTCTGTGGGGGCTTTCTCTAAAATGTCCTTTTCATCTTTCAGGAAGACTTTGAAGAACGAGGAATAAATCTTGAGATGCTTTTGGACGTTAGCGCTGCTCATCAAATCCTCTTCCGGTACATCAAAATCAATACACTCCGTAAGCGTCATTTCGGAATAAGGTTTTTTATTTCGACGGGGAAGATTTTCAATAATGGTTATAGTTTGCCGTATGTGCTGCTTCGTGATCACTCCGACAGGAAGATCACCGATAACATGCAACAACACATTATAGAAGCGCTGGTTTTCGTTGGCGACAGCCGCCACCCAGTCCTTTCCTTTTTCAGTGGTAAACATTTTCCATGAAACAGAAAGCAGAGGCGTATCGTTACTTTCAGACTCAACCGTTGGCGCTACAGCATGTTTAGCTGCTGGCTTCTTCAATCGCTCGGCTTCTGTCAGCTTGAATTGCATCTCTTCGACCAAAGAGCGATATCGAACAAGATCACCAGAATAGAAAGCGTCGTAGGCTTGGTGGAGCATAGCCTGATGTAAATCAATCTGCCCCGCCACATCGTAAGCCTGTTCAACATCACGTTGATCAAAGGAAACCTTCTTCATCAGCAAAGTGGCAAGAAGCATCCGCGCCGTTGAATCATCACCGTTATACACTCGGTTCAGATGTATCTCAGCACGGCCTTTAGCCTCTGTAACGTTGGCAGTCGGGGAGATTGCTGCATCTGGATCGATCTTGCGTTGCATCCGTCCAAGTTCCGGCATTCGTTTAGCTTCATCAACACCCATCCTAAGCCAGTCCAACAGATAAGTGTCGAAATCGCGCTGAGTGGCTTCCCTGAAACCGTCAATGTGCATTTTGAACTGTTCGATGGACAGCGAACCATTTTGAACAAGGGGGATGTATGCACTAAGACGTGACATTGTAACCCCGACCGCTTGCAATGAATCTGTGCCGAGGCTACGACGGAAAAATGTTCCGTCGGGAAGTCGAAAGTTGATGTAGTAGACGTTACCGCGCTTCGTCGTGAATCGAGGAGTCTTGTTGTACACTCTGTTCCTCATTGCGTTACCCATTTTGTTATACATTTCATGGAGTTAACGCTAACACTTTGATTTGATTCGGTGATTTTTCGCCTTCACAGGCGTCGAATCAGGTCAAAAACAGGGCGGCGCCCTGCTTTGATGGCCGCGTAGTATATCTGCTTACACCCTTACAAGAAAGGCTTAACATCGCCCACGCCTTCACGAATCACTTCTGGTGCGTCTTCGGTGAGATCCACCACGGTGGTTGGCTGCTGGCCGAGATAGCCGCCATGAATAATCAGCTCCACCACCTTCTCCAGACGATCTTTGATCTCTTCCGGGTCGGACTCGGTAAACTCACTGCCGGGCAGCATCAGCGAAGTGGAGAGCATCGGCTCCCCCAGAGTTTCCAGCAGCGCCTGGGCAATCGGGTTAGATGGCACACGCATCCCGATGGTTTTGCGTTTTTCCTGCAACAGTCGGCGCGGCACCTCTTTCGTTCCCTTCAGGATGAAGGTGTAGTTACCCGGCGTGTTGTTTTTGATCAGACGAAACGCCACATTATCCACATACGCATAGGTCGACAGCTCAGAGAGATCGCGGCACATCAGGGTGAAGTTGTGGCCGTCAGGCAACTGGCGGATGCGACAGATGCGCTCCATCGCCCCTTTGTCCTCGATTTTACAGCCCAGTGCGTAGCCAGAATCGGTTGGGTAGACAATAACGCCGCCTTTGCGGACGATTTCCACGGCCTGATTAATCAGACGTGGCTGGGGGTTATCCGGATGGATATAGAAAAACTGACTCATACTTCCCTCTCTTCAATTTGCTGTGGCTGTTCCCAGAGCTGCCAGACAGGCTCAACGCCAGCGGGTAACCAGAGCTTGCGCCCCAGTTCAATCCACGCGCAGGGCTGATGGAAATCTGAACCCTGTGACCCAAGCAGGCCAAACTGACGGGCGTAGGTCGCGAGCTGCGAACGCTCATTGGGTGCCTGCTGGCACTGGGCAACTTCCATCGCCTCACCGCCGCATTCGGCAAAGTGCGCCAGCAGTCTTTTCAGCCATTTAGCAGAAAGATTATACCGCCCCGGATGGGCCAGTACGGCCTTACCGCCAGAATGATGAATCACATCAATAGCTTGTTTTATTGTACACCACTGTGGGGGAACGTATCCGGTTTTCCCGCGCGCCAGATACTTTTTAAAGACATTTGCCATGGTCGTTGCCTTACCGGTTTCAACCAGAAAACGGGCGAAATGGCCGCGTGTTACCGCCCCGCCGTTCGCCAGCTTTTGCGCGCCTTCCAGCGCACCGGGAATATGCGCTTTTTCCAGACGTTCGCCAATCATCTCCGCGCGTTGATTGCGGCGTGTTTTTTGTTCTTGCAAAAAAGCCCGCATTGCCGGATGTTCTGTATCGATGTTCAGGCCAACGATATGAATTTCGTGGTTTTCCCAGACCGTCGAGATCTCGACCCCGGGCACCAGATTCAGCGCCAGCCCGCTGCGGGCAATCTCGGCGCGCGCGGCGGGAATGCCGTCAGTGGTATCGTGATCGGTTATCGCCAGCGTGCCGACACGCATTTCAACGGCACGATGGACCAGGGCTTCGGGTGTCAGCAGGCCATCTGAAGCCTGCGTATGGCTGTGTAAATCATAAATTACGGCGTAGGTGGTATCGCTCAAAGCACTTCCCATAACAGGTTGGAGACATCCGAAGCCCCTATGATACCGACTAACCGTTAAATACTGAAATCAGGGGTTGACAACACGCCATCGAACTAGTTAACTAGTACGCAAGTTCACACGAGAAAGGTATCTGAAAATGACAACACATTTTGCTCTGCACGGTTGGTGGCGTACTTCCTGATCTTCGGGCAGTGTCACGCGTCTGCGAACAGCAAACAGATACCCGGCCCGCTTCAAGCGGGCTTTTTTTTGAACAGAATATGAGAACAACAACATGCAAACAGCCAAACCACATCTCGAACTGCTGACCTGCGAGGCGGCCTATCGCCATAACCCTACCGCGCTGTTTCATCAGGTGTGCGGCGCACGTCCCGCGACGCTGCTGCTGGAATCGGCTGACATCGACAGCAAGGACGATCTCAAAAGCCTGCTGCTGGTTGACAGCGCGCTGCGCATTACCGCATTGGGTGACACCGTCACCATTAAGGCGTTGTCTGACAATGGTGCATCCCTGCTGCCGCTGCTGGATGCGGCTCTGCCTTCAGGCATTGAAAATGAGCGCCACCCGGATCTGCGAATTCTGCATTTCCCACCGGTAAGCCAGCTGCTGGATGAAGATGCCCGCCTCTGCTCGCTGTCCGTTTTCGACGCTTTCCGCCTGCTGCAAAATCTGGTCACCGTGCCGGAAGATGAGCGCGAAGCGATGTTTTTTGGCGGGCTGTTTGCTTACGACCTGGTTGCCGGTTTTGAGGATTTACCGGAAACCGAGCAGGGTAACCGTTGCCCGGACTACTGCTTCTACCTGGCCGAAACCCTGCTGGTGATCGACCATCAGAAAAAATATACCCGCATCCAGGCCAGTCTGTTCACGCCGTCGGCCTCTGAGAAAAACCGCCTTGAGCAGCGCATCGCTCAACTGCAACAGCAAATGACCGAAGCGCCACCCGCGCTGCCCGTACAGCGCGTGGAAAAGATGACATGCGATGTTAACCAGACCGACGATCAGTACGGCGCAGTGGTTCGCCAGATGCAAAAAGCGATTCGTGCCGGGGAAATTTTCCAGGTGGTGCCGTCCCGCCGCTTCGCACTGCCCTGCCCGTCACCGCTGGCGGCCTACGACGTGCTGAAGAAAAGCAACCCAAGCCCGTATATGTTCTTCATGCAGGACAACGATTTCACCCTGTTCGGCGCCTCGCCGGAAAGCTCGCTGAAATATGACGCCACCAGCCGCCAGATTGAGATCTACCCGATTGCGGGCACCCGTCCGCGCGGTCGTCGTGCCGATGGCTCCCTGGACCGCGATCTCGACAGCCGCATCGAACTGGAGATGCGTACCGACCACAAAGAACTCTCCGAACACCTGATGCTGGTCGATCTGGCGCGTAACGATCTGGCGCGTATTTGCACGCCGGGCAGCCGCTATGTGGCAGACCTGACCAAAGTCGACCGCTACTCCTTCGTCATGCACCTGGTCTCCCGCGTGGTGGGTGAGCTGCGCCACGACCTCGACGTTCTGCACGCCTACCGCGCCTGCATGAACATGGGCACACTGAGCGGCGCGCCGAAAGTCCGTGCGATGCAGCTTATCGCCGAAGCGGAAGGACGCCGTCGCGGCAGCTACGGTGGCGCCGTGGGCTATTTCACCGCTCACGGCGATCTTGATACCTGCATTGTGATCCGCTCCGCCTACGTTGAAGACGGCATTGCTACCGTCCAGGCCGGGGCCGGGATTGTCCTGGATTCTGTTCCGCAGTCGGAAGCTGACGAAACCCGCAGTAAGGCGCGCGCGGTACTGCGTGCCATTGCTACCGCTCACCATGCACAGGAGATTTTCTGATGGCTGACATTCTGCTGCTCGATAATATCGACTCCTTTACCTATAACCTGGCAGATCAGCTGCGTGCGAATGGTCACAACGTCGTTATCTATCGCAACCACGTTCCCGCCCAGACGCTGATAGACCGTCTGGCGACCATGCAAAACCCGGTGCTGATGCTCTCCCCGGGGCCAGGCGCGCCGAGCGAAGCGGGCTGTATGCCTGAGCTGTTGACCCGTATGCGCGGCAAGCTGCCGATTATCGGTATCTGCCTTGGTCACCAGGCGATTGTGGAAGCCTACGGCGGTTACGTGGGTCAGGCGGGTGAGATCCTGCATGGTAAAGCCTCGAGCATTGAACATGACGGTCAGGCGATGTTTGCCGGGCTGCCAAACCCGCTTCCGGTGGCGCGTTACCACTCGCTTGTCGGCAGCAATATTCCGGCCGGGCTGACCATTAACGCCTCGTTTGAAGGGATGGTGATGGCGGTGCGTCACGATGCGGATCGCGTCTGTGGGATGCAGTTCCATCCGGAGTCTATTTTGACGTCCAACGGCGCGCGCCTGCTGGAGCAGACGCTCGACTGGGCGCTGCAAAAGCTGGAACAGACCAACACCCTGCAACCGATTCTGGAAAAACTGTATCAGGCCCAGACCCTGGGCCAGCAGGAGAGCCACCAGCTTTTCTCCGCCGTCGTGCGTGGCGAGCTGAAGCCTGAGCAGCTGGCCGCTGCGCTGGTAAGCATGAAGGTGCGCGGCGAAAGCCCGCAGGAGATCGCCGGTGCGGCCACGGCTCTGCTGGAAAATGCCGCCCCATTCCCGCGCCCGGACTATCCGTTTGCCGACATTGTCGGGACCGGTGGCGACGGCAGTAACAGTATCAATATTTCTACCGCCAGCGCCTTTGTGGCTGCGGCGTGCGGTCTGAAGGTGGCGAAACACGGCAACCGCAGTGTCTCCAGCCGCTCCGGATCGTCCGACTTGCTGGCGGCTTTCGGCATCAACCTGGAGATGAACGCCGAGCGTTCCCGTGAAGCGCTGGATGACCTGGGCGTCTGTTTCCTGTTTGCGCCGAAGTATCACACCGGTTTCCGCCACGCGATGCCGGTTCGCCAGCAGCTTAAAACCCGCACGCTGTTTAATGTGCTCGGTCCACTCATTAACCCGGCACACCCGCCGCTGGCGCTGATCGGCGTTTACAGCCCGGAACTGGTGCTGCCGATTGCGGAGACGCTGCGCGTCCTGGGTTACAAACGTGCCGCCGTGGTACACAGCGGCGGTATGGATGAAGTTTCTCTGCATGCACCAACGCTGGTGGCCGAACTGAATAACGGCGAAGTGCTGAACTATCAGCTTGAGGCCGCTGACTTCGGCTTGACCCCGTACCATCAGGACGCCCTGGCGGGCGGTACGCCGGAAGAAAACCGTGACATTCTCACGCGCTTATTACAAGGTAAAGGTGAGGCCGCCCATGAGGCCGCCGTGGCGGCCAACGTTGCCATGCTGATGCGTTTACATGGCGAGGAAGATCTGAAAGCCAACGCCCAAAAAGTTCTGGATGTACTGCGCTCCGGTGCAGCTTACGATCGCGTTACCGCACTTGCGGCAAGAGGGTAAATAATGCAGACCGTTTTAGCGAAAATCGTCGCCGATAAGGCCATCTGGGTGGAAGCCCGTAAGCAACAGCAGCCGCTCGCCAGTTTTCAGAATGACGTCCTTCCGAGCAGCCGTCGTTTTTATGATGCGCTCCAGGGCGCGCGTACCGCGTTTATTCTGGAGTGTAAAAAAGCGTCTCCGTCCAAAGGCGTGATCCGTGACGATTTCGACCCGGCGCGTATTGCCGGTATTTACAAGCATCATGCGTCTGCCATCTCTGTGCTGACGGATGAGAAATATTTCCAGGGCAGCTTCGATTTTCTGCCCGTTGTCAGCGGCATCGCGCCGCAGCCGATTCTGTGCAAAGACTTTATTATCGACCCGTATCAGATCTGGCTGGCGCGCTTTTACCAGGCCGATGCCTGCCTGCTGATGCTCTCCGTGCTGGACGACGAACAGTATCGCCAGCTCTCCGCCGTCGCGCACAGCCTGAATATGGGCGTGCTGACCGAAGTGAGTAATGAAGAAGAGCTTGAGCGCGCGATTGCACTGGAAGCCAAAGTGGTCGGCATTAACAACCGCGACCTGCGCGACCTGTCGATTGACCTCAACCGTACGCGCCAGCTTGCGCCGCGTCTGGGCGCGGGCGTCACGGTGATCAGCGAATCCGGGATTAACAGCTACGCCCAGGTGCGTGAACTCAGCCACTTTGCCAACGGTTTCCTGATCGGTTCCGCCATGATGGAACATGACGATCTTAATGCAGCGGTGCGCCGCGTGCTGTTGGGTGAGAACAAAGTGTGCGGCCTGACCCGTGAACAGGACGCGCAGGCCGCGTATGAAGCAGGCGCAATCTATGGCGGTCTGATCTTTGTTGAGTCCTCGCCTCGTGCCGTTAATGAGGAGCAGGCGCGCAAGGTGATGGCGGCTGCTCCACTCAGCTACGTGGGCGTGTTCCGCAATGCGGATATCAACGATGTTGCAGCAAAAGCGGACGCGTTATCCCTGAGCGCGGTTCAGCTGCACGGCGATGAAGATCAGGCATACATCGATGCTCTGCGACATGTTCTGGCGCCTCAGATTCAGATCTGGAAAGCGCAAAGCGTTGGCGCCACCCTGCCCGCGCGTAACCTGAACTATGTGGCTAAATACGTGCTCGACAACGGCCAGGGCGGCACGGGGCAGCGTTTCGACTGGTCACTGCTGCGTGGCGAAGTGCTGGACAATGTCCTGCTGGCGGGGGGATTAAGCCCCGATAACTGTGTGGAAGCGGCCAAAACCGGCTGCGCCGGCCTCGATTTCAATTCAGGCGTAGAGTCCCAACCGGGCATAAAAGACGCCAGTAAGCTGGCCTCGGTATTTAAAACTCTGCGTGCATATTAAGGAAGAGAAGATGACGACATTACTTAACCCGTATTTTGGTGAGTTCGGTGGGATGTACGTCCCACAAATCCTGATGCCCGCGCTGCGCCAGCTGGAAGAAGCGTTCGTGAACGCCCAGAAAGATCCGGCGTTTCAGGCGGAGTTTACTGACCTGCTGAAAAACTATGCAGGCCGTCCAACTGCCCTGACCAAATGCCGTAACCTGACCGAAGGCACCAAAACCACGCTCTATCTAAAGCGTGAAGATCTGCTGCACGGCGGCGCGCATAAAACTAACCAGGTGCTTGGCCAGGCGCTTCTCGCGAAGCGGATGGGTAAAACCGAAATCATCGCCGAAACCGGCGCGGGACAGCACGGTGTGGCCTCCGCCCTCGCCAGCGCCCTGCTCGGCCTGAAGTGCCGCATCTATATGGGGGCGAAGGACGTTGAGCGCCAGTCGCCGAACGTGTTCCGCATGCGTCTGATGGGGGCGGAAGTGATCCCGGTGCACAGCGGTTCTGCCACGCTGAAAGATGCCTGTAACGAAGCGCTGCGCGACTGGTCCGGCAGCTACGAAACCGCGCACTATATGCTCGGCACCGCGGCGGGCCCGCACCCGTTCCCGACCATCGTGCGCGAATTCCAGCGCATGATTGGTGAAGAGACCAAAGCGCAGATCCTCGAAAAAGAGGGTCGCCTGCCGGATGCGGTGATCGCCTGCGTTGGCGGCGGCTCTAACGCCATTGGCATGTTTGCCGACTTTATCGATGAAACCCGCGTTGGGCTGATTGGCGTTGAGCCTGCCGGTCACGGGATTGAAACGGGCGAGCACGGTGCGCCGCTGAAGCATGGCCGCGTGGGGATCTACTTCGGTATGAAGGCCCCGATGATGCAGACCGAGGAAGGTCAGATTGAGGAGTCTTACTCGATCTCTGCCGGGCTGGATTTCCCGTCCGTGGGACCGCAGCACGCGTTCCTCAACAGCACCGGCCGCGCGGATTACGTCTCCATCACCGATGACGAAGCGCTGGAGGCCTTCAAAACGCTGTGCCGCAGTGAAGGGATCATCCCGGCGCTGGAGTCTTCCCATGCTCTGGCGCACGCGCTGAAAATGATGAAAGCGAACCCGGAGAAAGAGCAACTTTTGGTGGTGAACCTTTCCGGTCGCGGGGACAAAGACATCTTTACCGTTCACGATATTCTGAAAGCACGAGGGGAAATTTGATGGAACGCTACGACAACGCATTTGCACAACTGAAAGCCCGCCAGGAAGGCGCGTTCGTTCCCTTCGTGACGCTGGGCGACCCCGGCCCGGAGCAGTCGCTGAAGATTATCGACACCCTGATTGATGCCGGTGCCGACGCGCTGGAGTTGGGTATTCCTTTCTCCGATCCGCTGGCGGATGGCCCGACCATCCAGAACGCGACGCTTCGCGCGTTTGCCGCGGGCGTGACGCCGAGCCAGTGCTTCGAAATGCTGGCGGCAATTCGTCAGAAGCACCCGACCATTCCGATCGGCCTGCTGATGTACGCCAACCTGGTGTTCAGCCGCGGTATTGATGAATTTTATGCCGAATGTGCCCGAGTGGGTGTCGACTCGGTGCTGGTGGCAGACGTGCCGGTTGAAGAGTCTGCGCCGTTCCGTCAGGCGGCGATGCGCCACAACGTTGCGCCGATTTTCATCTGTCCACCGAATGCCGATGACGTTCTGATGCGCCAGATTGCCTCTTACGGACGGGGTTATACCTACCTGCTCTCACGTGCGGGCGTCACCGGTGCGGAAAACAAAGCCGCGCTGCCGCTGCATCATCTGGTGGAGAAGCTGGCAGAATACCATGCCGCACCGCCGCTTCAGGGCTTCGGGATTTCCTCTCCGGAGCAGGTTACTGCGGCAATTGATGCGAAAGCCGCCGGGGCCATTTCCGGTTCGGCTATCGTGAAAATTATTGAGAAGAACGTAGATAAGCCAGAGCAGATGCTGGCTGAGTTACACGCATTCGTCACGTCAATGAAAGCGGCCACGCGCAAAGCGTAACCGTTAACACCGTCTGGCCCCGGCGTCAGACGGTTTTCCCCTCTCACTCTCCCCGAAAGAACAGGTCAGAATTGATCCTGTCGATATTTTTAGCGTGAATGACTTTTCAATCTTTCGCGTAAGCGTATGATCTGGACTCTTTTTAGCGTTACCCTTCTGAGTTCAGAGGTTATTCATGTCATGGCATTCCTTCAAACAGACTTACCTGGTTAAGTTCTGGTCACCCGTTCCGGCCGTTATCGCGGCAGGCATTCTCTCTACTTATTATTTCGGTATCACCGGCACCTTCTGGGCTGTGACGGGCGAGTTTACCCGCTGGGGTGGGCAGCTATTGCAGCTGGCAGGCGTACATGCCGAAGAGTGGGGCTATTTCAAACTGATCCATCTTGAGGGCACACCCCTGACCCGCATCGACGGGATGATGATCATTGGCATGTTCGGCGGCTGTTTTGCGGCCGCGCTGTGGGCCAATAACGTTAAGCTGCGCCTGCCGAAAAGCCGCATCCGCATTTTGCAGGCCGTGGCTGGCGGCATCATTGCCGGATTTGGCGCTCGTCTGGCGATGGGCTGTAATCTTGCCGCGTTCTTCACCGGTATTCCGCAGTTCTCGCTGCATGCCTGGTTCTTTGCCGTCGCCACCGCCATCGGCTCATACTTCGGTGCGAAATTTACCCTGCTGCCGCTGTTCCGTATTCCGGTGAAAATGACGAAAGTCAGCGCTGCCTCTCCGTTAACGCAAAAGCCCGATCAGGCGCGTCGTCGCTTTCGCCTCGGTATGCTGGTCTTTTTTGCCATGGTTGCCTGGGCGATTTGCACGGCAATGAATCAGCCAAAACTCGGCCTGGCCATGCTGTTCGGCGTCGGTTTTGGTCTGCTGATTGAACGCGCGCAGATCTGCTTCACCTCCGCGTTTCGCGATATGTGGATCACCGGACGCACCATGATGGCGAAAGCCATTATTGCCGGGATGGCCGTGAGCGCGATCGGCATCTTCAGCTACGTTCAGCTCGGCGTGGAACCGAAAATCATGTGGGCCGGTCCTAATGCGGTCATTGGCGGGCTGCTGTTTGGTTTCGGCATCGTGCTGGCGGGCGGGTGTGAAACTGGCTGGATGTATCGCGCCGTGGAAGGTCAGGTGCATTACTGGTGGGTCGGTCTGGGTAATGTGATTGGCTCTACCGTCCTGGCGTACTACTGGGATGACGTCTCACCGGTACTGGCAACAAACTGGGACAAGGTTAATCTGCTGAATACCTTTGGTCCGCTCGGAGGACTGATGGTGACCTATGCCCTGCTGCTGATCGCCTTCTTGCTGGTTGTTGCGCAAGAGAAGCGCTTCTTCCGGCGTGCCACTATCAAAACTGAAACCCAGGAGAATGCCGCATGAAAGAGATCGTGCCTGACTATCGTCTCGATATGGTGGGTGAACCTTGCCCTTACCCGGCCGTCGCCACGCTTGAAGCGCTACCGCAGCTCAAAAAAGGGGAAATTCTGGAGGTGGTGAGCGATTGTCCGCAATCCATCAATAACATTCCGCTTGATGCCAAAAACCACGGCTATACCGTGCTGGGTATCCAGCAGGACGGGCCGACCATACGGTATTTGATTCAGAAGTAACTCCCGGTACAAAAAAGGCCTCTACGGGAGGCCTTGTTTCAGCTTGCTGGCTTTAGCCACCGTCGCCTTTTAAGTTTGGGGAGGCATGAATGGGGGGTGAGGCGGGTACCGCAAACTGAACAGACCGCACCATGAGGTTGGCTGTACGTCGGGCTAAACGTGGTGAAATGAAACTGTTTGCCTGCACATACCGGACACTCAAATTTGATGTTGGGGATATTCCCTCCAGCCAGATGAATGGAAGAACCACCTTACAGCAATTAACGTCCTTTCAGGGATATATCGTTTCCAGAGAAATACCGGGCAAGGAAGGCTTAATATATACGTTATTGAAAAGTAACTCTTATTGATCCACAGCAACAGGAAAATTTTATACTTAAGTAAAATCTTACGTCTGGTTTGAGTATGGCTTTAATGAGTTGATGTTGTTTAGATGTTTTGGATTTTTGCTTTTTTTTATCTCATTTCACGTTTCGTCTTTGAATTTCTCATCGACGTTTTTGCGGCTGAACTGCCCGGAACGCGGCCTGGTCGAAGTTATTCTGCACGTCTACGACCACACCCAGGAAAAGTGGCCCGGGCATTTTGAAACCGGCGCGGGTCATAAGCGTGTCGGTGATACCGAAATTATTCCTTTTGCAAACGGGGATGTTCTTTTCCATTCCATTTCACGCGATGCGTTCAGCTACCTGTATGATGGCGAATCGACGCTCAGGCACTGCATGAAGCTGGACGAACGCCCCGTTTATCCATTCTTTTGACGTTCGACACTGGCCGCTATGCGGCCAGTTTTTTACGCATCAGAAACGGTAACCCGCAGAGAACATAAATACCCACGGATCCAGACGGGTACTGATACTCTGCTGCTCACCGCCCGCCTTGAAGCGAACGTCGGTATCAATATCCATGTACCAGACCGAGGCGTTGATCAACCAGTCACGGTTAATCAGGTAATCCAGACCAACCTGCCCCGCCACGCCCCAGGAGTCTTTCAGACTGAGGTCGGAAAGCCCGGCCTCTTTTCCGGTATCGTTAAATTTCTCATCAAAGAAGGTGGTGTAGTTAACACCTGCCCCAATATAAGGGCGCACCTTGCTGCTGGAATCGCCAAAGTACCACTGCGCCATCAGCGTTGGGGGTAAATGGTGAACCGTGGCAATGTCCCCGGTCGGACCTAAACCGACGCGGTGACGGAATGGCGTGGCGGCTAAAAGCTCGACGCCAATGTTATCCGTTGCCATATACGTAAACGTCAGGCCTAACTGGGTGTTATTGCTGACGTTGAACCCGCCCATACCCAGTACATTGTCGGACCCTTCCGTTGGACGTACCGTTGCCGAACCGGCACGAATAAAGAATTCGCCTGCTTCATGCGCGTACGCGCCGCCAGAGAGACTGCTTAAGATAAGGGCTGCCACCGCTAATTTTTTCATATCCGCTCCATCGTTGTGGTTTTAATTGCGGAGGAGAATATACTCACAAATGAGTAATAAGTGATCTAACACAGATCACATTAAAACCAGTAAGTTAACATTCATTGATCTAGGTTAATTTTTAGTGACGCCTCATAAAGCAATAAGTTGTTACCACGTCAATTTTTGGCATTTCATGGTTACAAAATTTTCTGTTTCCCCTCTCTTGCGCTTCCTGTAGCGGCTGGATAATTTATCGCTCTCACAATGTGATTTGATGCGTTCTTCTTTTGCAGGTGTGCCATGAGTGATCATAACCCGTGCATGACGTGCGGAGCCTGTTGTGCGTATTTTCGAGTCTCTTTCTACTGGGCTGAAGCCAGCGATGGCGGCGGCACCGTTCCGGTTGATCTCACAGAACCCTTGACCCCTTTTCTGCGCTGTATGCGCGGCACGAACCAAAAACAGAGCCGCTGTGTGGCGCTGCAAGGTGAGCCTGGGGTATCCACCCGCTGTTCTATTTACGCGGATCGCCCCAGCCCGTGTCGCGCTTTCGCGATGTCGGGAGAGGATGGAGAGGTCAATGAGGCATGCAATCGCGCCCGCGCCCGCTATGGATTACCGCCGCTTTACAAAGATATGCTTTTCCATACAAGCCTTGATGCTGCCACCAGCGTGTTATCCGGTGTACAATTGCCGGCTAATTAACACCTGCAATACTCAAGGAGAGTGCATGTCTATCACGGCGAAGTCTGTCTACCGTGACACGGGAAATTTTTTCCGCAATCAGTTCATTACCTTTTTACTGATCGCGTTGTTGTGCGCCTTTATTACGGTGGTGCTGGGTCATGCGTTCTCACCCAGTGATGAACAGATTGCCACGCTGAGCCAGGGGGATCATCTTGCAGGCAGCGCAGGGTTGTTTGACCTTGTGCAGAATATGACGCCAGAGCAACAGCAAATCTTGCTGCGCGCATCTGCGGCCTCTACCTTCTCGGGCCTGATTGGCAACACCATTCTGGCGGGTGGCGTGCTGCTGATGATCCAGCTGGTGTCTGCCGGGCAACGCGTCAGCGCGTTACGTGCAATCGGGGCCAGTGCGCCGGTACTGCCGAAACTGTTTATCCTCATTTTCCTGACCACGCTGCTGGTCCAGATGGGGATAATGCTGGTGGTTGTTCCGGGCGTGCTGCTGGCTATCGTACTTTCATTCGCGCCAGTAATGGTTGTGCAGGACAAAATGGGCATTTTCACCGCCATGCGCAGCAGCATCAGGCTCGCATGGGCGAATATGCGTCTGGTCGCCCCGGCCGTTATCAGCTGGCTGCTGGCCAAAACTCTGCTGTTGCTGTTTGCGCCAAATTTTGCGGTGTTAACGCCAAACGTCGGAGCGGTTGTCGCCAATACGCTGAGCAATCTGATTTCAGCCGTGCTGCTGGTCTATTTGTTCCGCCTGTACATGTTAATTCGTCAGTAACTGGGATCGCAGAATGAAGCAGTTTCTTGATTTTTTACCGCTGATCGTATTTTTCGCTTTTTATAAGCTGTACGACATTTATGCCGGCACGCTGGCGCTGATTGTGGCAACGGCTGTGGTGCTGATTTACAGCTGGGTTCGCTATCGCAAAGTTGAAAAGATGGCGCTTATCACCTTCCTGATGGTGGCGGTGTTTGGTGGTCTGACGTTGTTCTTCCACAATGATGAATTTATCAAATGGAAGGTCACGGTGATTTACGGCCTGTTTGCGGGCGCGCTGCTCATCAGCCAGTGGGTGATGAAGAAGCCGCTGATCCAGCGCATGCTGGGGAAAGAACTGACGCTGCCGCAGGCAGTGTGGGGACGTCTGAATATCGCCTGGGCGCTATTTTTTATTCTGTGTGGTCTGGCGAATATCTACATCGCTTTCTGGCTGCCGCAGAATATCTGGGTCAACTTCAAGGTGTTTGGCCTGACGGCACTGACCCTTATCTTCACCCTGCTCAGCGGCGTTTATATTTATCGCCACATGCCGCAGGATGACAAGCACTGATCCTTCGGGCCAGATCGCCGCGCGATCTGGCCGCTTTTCCCGCCTCCTCTTTTCTTTACAACCTTCCTGCGAAAATGTCTGAATCATGAAGATTTTATGGAGATTGCTATCACTTTATTGTAATGAGAATGACTATCATTAATATTCGTCATCGCATTTTTAACAAATGGAAATGAGTTGATGAATAACATAATAAGATTTGCCCCGGCTACACTTACGCTCGCCATTCTTTCAACGTTATACCAGAGCGCACACGCAGCGGAAGATCCTCTCGCCGATGGTGAAACAATGGTTGTTCAGGCCACCGCTGAAGAGGCGCTGAAGCAACAGCCGGGGGTTTCCATCATCACGGCAAAGGACATAGAAAAGGATCCACCGGTTAACGATCTTTCTGAAATTATTCGCAAAATGCCCGGGGTTAACCTCACCGGAAACAGCGCGACAGGCAGCCGCGGTAACAATCGCCAGGTCGACATCCGCGGTATGGGGCCGGAGAACACGCTGATTCTGATTGACGGTGTGCCGGTGACGTCACGTAACTCGGTGCGCTACAGCTGGCGCGGGGAGCGCGACACCCGCGGGGATACCAACTGGGTTCCGCCAGAGATGGTTGAGCGCATTGAAGTGCTCCGGGGACCTGCTGCCGCCCGCTATGGTTCGGGGGCGGCTGGCGGCGTCGTCAACATCATTACCAAACGCCCGACCAACGACTGGCACGGCTCGCTTTCCCTGTACACTAACCAGCCTGAAAATGATAAAGAGGGAGCGACGAAACGCGCTAATTTTGATCTGAGCGGCCCCCTTGCGGGCGATGCGTTAACGATGCGCCTGTACGGGAATATCAACAAAACTGACGCAGATGCGCAGGACATCAACACCGCGCAAAATGGCTCTTACGCCGCCGGACGTGAAGGCGTGCGCAACAAGGACATTAATGCCCTGCTCTCCTGGAAACTCACGCCACAGCAGATTATCGATTTCGACTACAGCTACAGCCGCCAGGGCAATATCTACGCGGGTGATACTCAATACAGCAACAGCAACGTCAGCCCTGACGGTCTGGTGTCGTCCCTGTATGGACACGAAACAAACCGAATGTACCGCCAGTCTTATGGCATTACGCACAACGGCATCTGGGACTGGGGTCAGTCAAAGTTCGGTGTTTATTATGAAAAGACCAACAACACCCGCCTCGAAGAAGGCTCTACGGGCAAAGTTGAGGGGATGATCAATAGCGATAAATACGATACCAGCCGGCTGGAGTCATACCGTTCAACGGGTGAACTGAACATTCCTTTCTTCTGGCTGGTCGAACAGACGCTAACCGTCGGTGCAGAATGGAACCGTGATGAACTGAACGATCCGGCCTCAATGCAGGCGACAAATGTGTCGGGAGAAGTGATTAACGGCGTTCCCGGTACGGCTTCTGAGCGCAACAGCAAAAACAGCGCTGACCTCACTGGCATCTATCTTGAGGATAATATTGAAGCGCGCCAGGGCACCAACCTGATCCCAGGGATCCGCTTTGATTATCACAATCAGTTTGGCAGCAACTGGAGCCCGAGCCTGAACCTCTCTCAGGATTTGGGCGACATGTTCAAGGTTAAAGCAGGTATCGCTCGGGTATTTAAAGCGCCAAACCTGTATCAATCCAGCGAAGGCTATCTGCTTTCCACCCGCGGTAATGGCTGCCCGAACAACGTTTCCGAAGGAAGCTGTTACCTGTTAGGTAACCCGGATCTGGATCCTGAAATCAGCGTGAACAAAGAGATTGGCCTGGCCTTTGCGCTGGAAGGCTACGAGGCTGGCATAACCTGGTTCCGCAACGATTACAAAAACAAGATTGTTTCAGGAACGGATGTGCTGGGCCAGACAAGCAGCGGCGCAAATATCCTTCAGTGGCAGAACGGAGGAAAGGCTGTTGTTGAGGGGCTGGAAGGCAACCTCACCGTCCCGGTTATCCGCGACACGCTAACCTGGCGTACCAATGCGACGTATATGATTCAGTCTGAAAGTAAAGACACCGGCAACCCTCTGTCGATTATTCCAAAATATACCGTCAACACGATGCTCGACTGGCAGGTTAACAGCAAACTTTCAGCGAACCTTAGCTGGACGATGTATGGCCGCCAGAAGCCAAGAGAAAATGCTGAAATCCACAAAGAGCAGAATGCGATGTCAGATAAAGAGATTGGCTCCTATTCCATCGTTGGGATCGGCAGCAATTATCAGCTGACAAAAGATCTCCGCCTGAATGCCGGGATCAGCAACCTCTTTGATAAGCAGATTTACCGAGAAAATGACGGTGCATCGACCTATAACGAACCAGGCCGTGCGTATTACGCAGGCGTGACCCTGTCCTTCTGACCCGCTGGCGCCTGCTCTGCGGGCGCTAACCCTATTCTCTCCAGCCAGAAATCATAGTAGCATCCCGCCTGAAGTCTTCAGTTACGAGTTTAAAAACAATGACAACAAATGACGCCCCTCAGGGCGAACTGGTTTTACGCACACTGGCAATGCCTGCGGATACGAATGCCAATGGCGATATTTTTGGCGGCTGGTTGATGTCGCAAATGGATATGGGCGGTGCAATCCTGGCCAAAGAGATTGCGCATGGGCGCGTGGTAACCGTCCGGGTTGATGGCATGACCTTCCTGCGCCCTGTCGCGGTGGGGGACGTGGTGTGCTGTTACGCACGCTGCGTAAAACGCGGCAATACGTCTGTCTCCATCAACATTGAGGTGTGGGTGAAAAAAGTCTCTTCTGAACCGATTGGTCAGCGCTATAAGGCGACGGAGGCATTATTCATCTATGTCGCGGTGGATAGCGACGGTAAGCCTCGTCAGCTCCCACGGGACTGATCCTCAGGTAATAAAAAGAAGCCTCCTTGCGGAGGCTTCTTTTATTCCATCTGTGCCCCGCCGTTCAGGCGGAAGACAATGTTCACAATCAACCCATTGCCGGGTTTACCGGCTTCATAGCGCCACCTGCGCATGGCCGATTTGACTTCACGCTCAAACATATTCGCGGGCTGTGCGGACAGAATTTCCACATTATCCACACGTCCATCAGCGGTAACGTCAAATTTCACCCGTACACGCCCTTCAATACGTAACGCCTGAGCACGCGCCGGGTACTGCGGCTGGTTTCGGCTCAGTGCACGCGGGCCTGCTGGCGCCGTTACCGTCGGTTTTGTCGCGGTCGTGGTGTTATTCATCAGCGGACGCGACGGGGCGGTGTTTTCAACCGGCTGCGTGGCGCGTGGCTCAACCGGCCGCACTTCACGTTTCGGGCGCTCTTCCACCTTTTTGACCGGCTTGGGTTTTGGCTTCGGCTTCGGCTTCGGTTTCGGCTCTGGCTTGTGGATCACCACCGGCGCTTCTTTTGGCGGTTCAGGAATCGGCTCGGGTTCCGGCTCGGGTTCAACAACGGGCTGTGGCGGTGGCGGCGCAACCTGTGGCGGCTCAAGATCCGCAGGCGATACCATGGTCACAGAAATTGGCTGCGCTGGCGCTGGCATTTCAATAACCTGATGAACCGAGGTATAGAGTAGACCCGCCACGACAGCACCGTGAATAACGACGGAAAGCAGCGTCGGCCATGGAAAGCGGCGAGGTAAATCAAGGGTCATCGAAGTCATAATCATCAACGTTAAAAAACCGAACCTCGATTTTAAATGCAAATAGCAATCATATTCAATAAGACACTTTGTTCTGGCGCAATTTAAGCGTACAAGAGGGCAAAAAAGGGGCATCCAGATCAGGGTTTTAACATTGTGATTATCTTTACATTGCAGTCATTTGTGCTTTCACATAACGTAATTGTCACTTTTACCGCTTAAGGAGCTTTGCCGTGCTTTACGTGATTTACGCTGAAGATGTACCTGATTCTCTTGAAAAACGTCTTTCCGTTCGCCCTGCCCATCTGGCGCGCCTACAGTTGCTACAGGATGAAGGCCGGTTGCTGACCGCAGGTCCGATGCCTGCCGTTGACAGCAACGATCCGGGCGCGGCGGGTTTTACCGGCTCCACGGTAATTGCCGAGTTTGAATCTCTGGAAGCCGCGCAGGCCTGGGCAGAAGCAGACCCGTACGTCGCAGCTGGCGTGTACGAGAAAGTCACGGTTCGCCCGTATAAAAAAGTGTTCTGAAACGAAAAGGCTCCCTCAGGAGCCTTTTCTTCATTCAGTGTAGCGACGCCAGCCTCGCCGCAAATCCGACAAACAGCAGACCTATCAGCCCGTTCCCCAGCTTCGCCAGTTTCTTTTTGGTTTTCAGGTAACGCGTAACAAACGCGCCAGAGAAAATCAGGAAGCTCATGTACATGAAGCTGATCAGCTCAAGCGTTGTGGCGAGGATCAGGAACGATGTGCCGGTATTCTTCGCATTAACATCAATGAACTGTACGAAAAACGACACGTAAAAGAGAATCGCTTTCGGGTTCGTCAGGCTCAGCACCAGCGAACGTTTAAGGATCGCGCTTGCCGGTTCGGCGCTACTTTCGTGCGCATTTTTTTGACGCGTCATAACGGACCAGAGCATTTTTCCGCCGAGCCACAGCAGATAAAACGCGCCCAGGTAGCGGACAATATTAAATAAAACCGGCGTGGTCTGAATCAACGCAGCGACGCCCGCCCAGGCCAGAAACATCAGCACGGCGTCACCAATAAACACACCGGTGGCTGCCAGATAGCCTTTTTTAACGCCGTGGCCAATCCCTGTTTTCAGCACAAACAAGGTGTTCGGTCCTGGAACCAGCACAATAAAGAATGCGCCGACAACATAGGTCCAGAAATTCAGTACACCAAACTCCGCAAACACGTCTTACTCCTTTAGCTTAAAAACAGCGGGGATACCGGTAATTACGGTATCCCCTAAATCAGTTGCGCTATTGTACGCCGTTATAGCCATCAAGATAAGTCGCGGCCAGTTCGTTACCAAATAATATGGCATCTTTACTGTCCATATCCGAAGACCATTTATCCTTCGCATTGCCTGCAAACAATTCCTGCGACTTCGCATTTTCTTTCAGCTGATCGCGAATGCTTTGCGCATATTCACTGGCTTCAGCCTGAGTCCGCCCTTCCGCGCGGTCAGCTTTCCCCCGGGCATAAAGCTCGCGGAACTGCGCCACGTTCAGCTGATAATTTTTCTGCACGCTGGAGGTGTAATTGCCGCCAGTAAAGCTGGACTGATGCGACACGAAATAAAATGCGTGCCGTTCAGGTGAGGTTTTGCTGCTGGCACAACCGCTTAATATCGCAATCCCGAAGAGTGCTGCTATCAATTTTACGTTCATCCTTTTTTCCTTTAATAAAGCCATTGTCTTCCCCATGCGAAAACATAATTTGCCAATGAGGAAACTGACGAAAGTCCTGAGTCTTCCCTGAGCGCATCGAGCGCCATAGGTACGATAAAAATGCAGAGATAAGGATTCGTCTTTTAATATCATGACGTTAGGGGGACTTAGTATACCGTGGAAGCAGATGGGAGGAGACTGCAAAAATTGATAGTCTGGATGTTTAATGGGCACCTTTACGGTGCCCCTCATGCTTTTCAGATGTCCTGGACCGCGAACAACAGCGCGTTACGGTGTCTGTTCAGGCCACATTTTCTGATGGCGTGGATACGCATATTGCGGCGGGATTGTGCCTCCAGCCAACGAGCCTTACGACGACTCACCTGTCGCAACATGCGCCAGCGCCCAACTTCAGTTCTACTGCGCTTCATGTCTACAACTCTTTCTCTAACAGAGATGCCATTATATGCCTAAGCAGGCGGCAAACCAGCGCTTTTATCTGCCGTTTTTATTTGCCAGATGAATCCTGATGCGTAAACTCATAACAATACGCTTTCAAAAGGATTTTTTATTTATGACAACCTTCTACACCGTGGTGAGTTGGCTGGTCATTTTAGGGTACTGGCTGTTAATTGCCGGGGTGACGTTACGCATTCTGATGAAACGCAGAGCGGTCCCTTCCGCCATGGCCTGGCTTCTGATTATCTACATTCTGCCGCTGGTGGGCATCATCGCCTATCTCTCTTTCGGTGAACTTCATCTGGGTAAACGCCGGGCCGAACGTGCCCGCGCCATGTGGCCTTCTACGGCGAAATGGCTTGCCGATCTCAAAGCCTGCAAGCATATCTTCGCCGAAGAGAACAGCAGCGTGGCCGCCTCCCTGTTCAAGCTGTGCGAACGCCGCCAGGGTATTGCTGGGGTAAAAGGCAATCAGCTGCAACTGATGACCTCTTCCGATGATGTGATGCAGGCGCTGATCCGTGACATTCAGCTCGCCCGGCATAATATTGAGATGGTGTTTTATATCTGGCAGCCGGGCGGCATGGCGGACCAGGTCGCCGAATCGCTGATGGCCGCTGCACGTCGCGGTATCCACTGTCGCCTGATGCTGGATTCCGCGGGCAGCGTGGCCTTTTTCCGTAGCCCGTGGGCAGGCATGATGCGCAACGCCGGTATTGAGGTGGTCGAGGCGCTGAAAGTGAATCTTTTCCGCGTCTTTCTGCGCCGCATGGAACTCCGCCAGCACCGTAAAATGGTCCTGATCGATAACTATATCGCCTACACCGGCAGCATGAATATGGTTGATCCTCGCTTCTTCAAGCAGGATTCCGGCGTGGGGCAATGGATCGATCTGATGGCACGTATGGAAGGACCGATCGCAACCTCAATGGGCATCGTCTATTCCTGCGACTGGGAAATTGAAACCGGTAAACGTATTCTGCCCCCGCCGCCGGACGGCAATATCATGCCGTTTGAAGAAGCCAGTGGGCACACCATCCACACCATCGCCTCTGGTCCTGGCTTCCCGGAAGATCTGATCCATCAGGCACTGCTGACCGCCGCGTACTCCGCGCGGGAATATCTGATCATGACCACGCCCTATTTCGTTCCCAGCGACGACCTTCTGCATGCCATCTGTACTGCGGCGCAGCGCGGGGTTGATGTGAGCATTATTATGCCGCGCAAGAACGATTCGCTGCTGGTCGGCTGGGCAAGCCGCGCGTTCTTTAGTGAACTGCTGGCCGCAGGGGTTAAAATCTATCAGTTCGAAGGCGGGTTGTTACACACCAAGAGCGTGCTGGTGGACGGCGAGCTGAGCCTGGTGGGTACCGTCAACCTTGATATGCGCAGTTTATGGCTGAATTTTGAAATTACGCTGGTCATTGATGACGCCGGGTTCGGCGGCGATCTGGCGGCGGTGCAGGACGATTATATCTCCCGCTCACGCCTGCTGGACGCCAGACTGTGGGCGAAACGTCCGCTGTGGCAGCGAATTGCCGAACGACTGTTTTACTTCTTTAGTCCGTTGCTGTAAAACGTGCCCAACGATGTTTAACAGGTAGTCATCATGGAAATGGATCTGAACAATCGCCTGACCGAAGACGAAACGCTCGAACAGGCCTACGATATTTTTCTCGAGCTGGCGGTCGATAATCTCGACCCTGCTGACGTCATTCTTTTCAACCTGCAATTTGAAGAGCGTGGCGGTGCTGAGCTGTTCGATCCGTCTGAAGACTGGGCCGAACACGTCGATTTTGACCTTAACCCGGACTTCTTCGCCGAGGTGGTCATTGGTCTGGCAGATGAAGACGGCGGAGAAATTAACGATATCTTTGCCCGCGTCCTGCTGTGCCGCGAGAAAGACCATAAGTTGTGCCACATACTCTGGCGCGAATAATAAAAAAGGCTGCGATTGCAGCCTTTTTTATTTAATCCGATAAAGCATTTCCACAGCGGTGACAAAACCGCGCGCCGGGTTCATGATTCCCCTGCTGACACTTCGGGCATTTACGTTGCTGTTTGCTGTTCTGAAAAGCGCTGCTCATATGGGTGGTAATTAGCCCGGTCGGTATCGCTATCACCGAATAGCCAATCAGGATCAGTACCGATGCCACAATCCGTCCCAGCGGCGTATGCGGGGTAATGTCGCCATAGCCCACGGTCGTCACCGTAACGATAGCCCAGTAGACAGACGCATTAAGCGTGGCAAAACCGTATTTCGGCCCTTCGATTAAATACATCAGCGTGCCAAAAACGATCATCACGATAGCAATAAACGAATAGAAGAGAATAAGCTGGTGGCGGGCGCTGACAATGGCGACCCAAAAAACCCGTAGCGACGGCATAAAGCGCAGCAGTTTCAGAATTCTTAGCACGCGAATCGCCCGCATTGCGCGCCAGGCAAACACATAATTCAGGCTAATCTCGGGCCACAGCCACATGACATACAGCGGCAGGATGGTGGCTAAATCAATAAATCCCCAGAAGCTAAAAACGTATTTCGCCGGATTAGGCCAGCTAATGACTCTCAGTACATATTCTGCGGTAAACACCAGCGTGACAACCAATTCCAGCCAGACGAAAACGTGCCACTCCTCATACGTCATGTGGTACTGCGTTCCGGCGCCGGATTCGATAAAGATAATAATGACGCTAATCAGTGCAAATAAACCACACAGACCTTCGAAGCGGCGACCGGAAACCGTTTCAGGATCAAATAAAAGGTGATACAGCCGCTGACGGGCCGACGTGAATAATCGCGACACATTAACCTCGAAAAATAAGGGCTGACATCATGTCAGCCCTTAAGATTATAACGGGTCTACTTTCAGGCAGGAAACCGCATGTCGGAAACTGCCCTCCAGAACCGGCCGTGTTTTAGCACATTCCGGCCCGGCTATTGGGCATCGCGTACGGAATACGCAGCCTGAAGGCGGGTTGATTGGGGATGGCAGTTCACCTTCCAGAAGCTGGATGGTTTTATTTTTTTCCAGATCGGGATCCGGAACGGGCACCGCAGACATCAGGGCTTTGGTATAAGGGTGCAGCGGATTGTGGTACACCTCATCATACGTGCCCAGCTCCACGGCGTGGCCCAGGTACATGACCAGCACACGGTCTGAAATGTGTTTTACCACCGCCAGATCGTGGGCGATGAAGATCAGCGACAGCCCCATTTCCCGTTGCAGTTTCTGTAGCAGGTTAACCACCTGGGCCTGGATGGAAACGTCCAGCGCCGAAACCGGCTCATCACAGATAATCAGTTTCGGTTCAAGGATCAGCGCCCGTGCGATACCGATACGCTGGCACTGACCGCCGGAAAACTCATGTGGGTAGCGGTTGATGAGGTTAGGCAACAGACCCACCTTCAGCATCATCGCTTTCACCCGATCGCGAACTTCCTGGCGCGGCATCTTCGGATGATAAGTGCGCAGCGGCTCGGCAATGATTTCGCCAATGGTCATACGCGGGTTCAGGGACGCCAGCGGATCCTGGAAAATCATCTGGATATCACTGCGCACGTCGCGCCATTCATCCGGCTTCATCCCCAGCAGATCTTTACCAAGCCAGGCCACTTTCCCGTCGGTGGCTTTCACCAGGCCGATGATCGCTCGCGCAAACGTCGATTTGCCGCAGCCGGATTCGCCCACCACGCCCAGAGTCTCCCCTTCGTACAGACGCAGCGTGACGCCATCCACCGCTTTCAGGGTTTTGGCTGGCTGCCAGAACCACTGTTTACCGTCTTTGATATCGAAATGGACCTTCAGGTCAGCGATTTCGAGCAGCACATTTCTTTTTTCGTCGATTGCGTTCATACCAGTTCCTCCAGCGGCTTAAAGCAGGCGCGCAGGCGGCCTGGGGCAAACGCTTCCAGCGGCGGTGCGCTGTTACAGATCTCCATCGCATGCGGACAGCGCGGCTGGAACGGACAGCCTTGCGGCAGACGCAGCAGGTTTGGCGGGTTGCCCGGGATCGTCAGCAGCGACTCCCCTTCCGCATCAAGACGCGGAACGGCATTCAGCAGCCCGATAGAGTACGGATGGGCTGGCTGGTAGAACACATCGCGGGCATTACCGTATTCCATCGTGCGGCCTGCATACATGACTAACACTTTGTCGCAGATCCCGGCAACGACGCCTAAATCGTGGGTGATCATAATGATGGCGGTATTGAACTCACGCTTCAGCTCGTTCAGCAGCGTCATGATCTGCGCCTGAACGGTCACGTCCAGAGCAGTGGTCGGTTCATCAGCGATGAGCAGTTTTGGTCGGCAAAGCAATGCCATCGCGATCATGACGCGCTGGCGCATACCGCCGGAGAACTCGTGCGGATACATGCGCATGCGCTTGCGCGCTTCAGGCATTTTCACCGCATCCAGCATTTTGACAGACTCTTCAAACGCTTCGGCTTTACCCAGCCCCTTGTGGAGCATCAGCACTTCCATCAGCTGTTCGCCCACCCGCATATACGGGTTCAGGGACGTCATCGGATCCTGGAAAATCATGGAGATCTGCTCGGCGCGCAGCTTGTTCAGCTCATGTTCCGGCAAATTCAGGATCTCTTTCCCGTTAAACGTCGCTGAACCACCGATGACGCCGTTTGAGGCCAGCAGGCCCATCAGCGCGAAGGCGGTCTGGGATTTTCCGGATCCCGATTCGCCCACAATGCCCAGCGTTTCACCGGCACGCAGGTCGAAATTGAGATCGTTAACGGCAGTCACATCACCGTCGGGGGTCTTAAACGTCACTCGGAGGTCTTTTACGTCCAGCAGTGCGCTGGTCCGCTGTTGCGCCTGTGGCGCGGTTGCCGTTTCAATAATGGTCATGACGGCGCTCCTTAACGGTCTTTCGGGTCGAGGGCATCACGCAGGCCATCGCCGATAAAGTTGAAACAGAACAGGGTGACGACCAGGAAGCCCGCCGGATACAGCAGTAACCACGGTGATACTTCCATGGAGTTTGCGCCATCACTTAACAGAGCGCCCCAGCTACTCAGCGGCTCTTGCGTACCTAATCCCAGGAAGCTCAGGAAAGACTCGAACAGGATCATACTTGGCACCAGCAGGGAGGCGTATACCACCACCACGCCCAGCACATTAGGAACGATATGACGCACCACAATATTGGCGGTAGAGACGCCACCAACCTGTGCGGCTTCGATGAATTCCTTACGTTTGAGGCTCAGCGTCTGGCCGCGCACAATACGCGCCATATCCAGCCAGGACACCATCCCGATCGCCACGAAGATCAGCAGGATATTTTGACCAAAGAAGGTCACCAGCAGAATGACAAAGAACATGAACGGGAACGAGTTCAGGATTTCAAGCAGACGCATCATCACGGAGTCCACTTTGCCGCCGAGGTAACCGGAAAGCGAACCGTAAAGCGTGCCGACGATCACCGCCACCAGCGCCGCCGCGATGCCGACCATCAGAGAGATACGGCCACCAATCGCCACACGCACCAGCAAATCACGGCCGGAGGAATCGGTGCCGAAATAGTGCCCGGATTCCATATCCGGCGCGCTGGACATCATGCCCCAGTCCGTATCGAAATAGGTGAACTGAGACAGCATCGGGGCCAGGGTGACGAACAGCGCGATAAGCACCAGCACGACCAGACTGGCAACGGCAGCACGGTTATGCATAAAACGACGGCGGGCGTCCTGCCAAAGGCTACGACCTTCGACCTCCAGCTTTTCACTGAAGTTTTCCAGCGCCTCGCTGTTTTTCTTACTCAACATCATGGCGTGCTCCAGTTAGTAACGGATTTTCGGATCGATAACGGCATACAGCACATCGACAACGGCATTAAACAGAATGGTCAGCGCGCCCACGAGGATCGTCAGGCTCAGGACCAGAGAGTAGTCACGGTTAAGCGCCCCGTTAACAAACAGCTGACCAATACCCGGCAGGCCATAAATGGTTTCAATTACCATGGAACCCGTAATAATGCCGACGAAAGCTGGCCCCATATAGGAGAGCACCGGTAACAGTGCAGGCTTGAGCGCATGACGGAAAATAATCCGGCGCATCGGCAGCCCTTTCGCACGGGCAGTACGGATGAAGTTCGAGTGCAGGACTTCAATCATTGAACCACGGGTAATACGGGCGATGCTGGCGATGTACGCCAGAGATAATGCCACCATCGGCAATATCATGAACTTCAGCGCCCCGCCGTTCCAGCCGCCCCCGGGCAGCCATTTCAGGGTTATGGCAAATATCATCACCAGCAACGGCGCGACAACGAAGCTGGGGATAACCACCCCGGTCATTGCGACCCCCATTACGGCGTAATCCCATTTGGTATTTTGTTTTAACGCGGCGATGACGCCTGCGGTGACGCCGAGAACAACGGCCAGGATAAATGCCGCAGCACCTAATTTAGCCGATACCGGGAAGCTGGACGCCACCAGGTCGTTAACGGAATAATCTTTATATTTGAATGATGGCCCAAAATCACCGTGTGCAAGCTGCTTCAGATAGTTGAAGTACTGCGTGGTGATGGGATCGTTTAAATGGTATTTCGCTTCGATGTTGGCCATAACTTCTGGCGGAAGCGTACGTTCACCGGTAAATGGACTGCCCGGCGCAAGACGCATCATGAAGAAGGAAATTGTAATTAGAATAAATAACGTTGGAATCGCTTCAAGACAGCGACGCAGGATAAATTTCAACATTGCCCGTACCTTCTGGCGTGTGCCTGATGAATGTTACAAAGTAGACACAGTGGGGCAAGCTCGCTCGCCCCACGTATTGCCATTAATGCTTGATAATATAAAGATTCTTAACGGAAATATTATCCAACGGGTCTTTACCGGTATAACCCCCTACCCATGGTTTCACCAGGCGGGCGTTAACGTAGTAGTAGACCGGAACGATCGCAGAGTCTTTATCGAGCTGTTGTTCTGATTTGGCGTACAGATCGGCGCGCTGGGCGTCATCTGCCACCTTCAGGGTGTCGCCAATCAGCTTATCAAACGCCGGGCTCTTATAGTGTGCGGTATTGTTCGAACTGTCGCTCAGCATGGTGTTCAGGAATGAGGTCGGTTCGTTATAGTCCGCGCACCATCCTGCACGTGCCACGTCAAAGGTACCCTGATGACGCGTATCGAGGAAGGTTTTCCATTCCTGGTTTTCCAGCTTCACGTTCACGCCGAGGTTTTTCTTCCAGATTGACGCGACGGCGATAGCCAGTTTTTTATGCAGATCGGAAGTGTTGTACAGCAGGCTAAAGGTCAGCGGCTTGTCGGCGGTATAGCCAGCTTCAGCCAGCAGTTTTTTCGCTTCTTCGTTACGTTTTTCCTGGGACCATTTAAACCATTCAGGTTCAACCAGTTTCATACCGTCGGTGTAAGGCGGCGTATAGCTGTAAGCCGGCAGGTCGCCCTGATTCTTCACTTTATTCACGATAATGTCGCGATCCAGAGCCAGCTTCAGTGCGGTACGAACACGTACGTCGGTAAACGGTGCTTTCTGGTTGTTAATTTCGTAATAGTAGGTGCACAGATACGGATCGACGTGAACTTCTTTCGGGATCTCTTTTTTCAGCTTCTGGAACAGTTCAATCGGCATGTTGTTATAGGTCATGTCGATTTCACCGCTGCGGTAGCGGTTTACGTCCGTCACTTCAGAAGAGATTGGCAGATAAGTCACCTGATTGATAACGGTCTTCGCATTATCCCAATACTGCGGGTTGCGCTCCAGCACCATGCGTTCGTTAACGACCCAGTCCTTCAACTTATATGCACCGTTGGTCACGATATTCGCAGGCTGGGTCCATTTTTCACCAAACTTTTCAACTGCGGATTTTGGTACCGGGGAGACGGACGGGTGAACCAGCAACTTATAGAAGTACGGAACAGGTTCGCTCAACGTCACTTCAAAGGTGTTGGCATCAATGGCTTTTACGCCCAGGTCGGTAACGGGCTTTTTACCCGTGATGATCTCATCGATATTGGCAATATGGCCATACTGGAGATAACTCGCATACGGGGAGGCGGTATTCGGATCCGCCAGACGCTGCCAGCTGTACACGAAATCTTCGGCGGTAACCGGTGTACCGTCGGACCATTTGGCATCTTTACGCAGATGGAAGGTCCAGACTTTAAAATCTTTGTTGTCCCATTTTTCTGCCACACCCGGAGCCGGGTGGCCGTCGACGTCAGTCACCAGCAGACCTTCAAACAGATCGCGGTTAACGTTAGACTCTGGAACACCTTCAATTTTGTGCGGATCAAGTGACTGCACTTCCGCACCGTTATTACGGACCAGCGTTTGCTTCTCAGCCAGTTGAACACCAGCAGGAACGTCCGCAGCCATTGCAGCGTTGCCCGCGATTAGCGCAGTTAAAATCCCCGCCGCTACCAGACTTTTTTTTGTGATGATGGACATTGTGTTGATACTCCACTCATTATAATGACTGGCCTTCGCCAGTTGTGTAATCCCCTGTTGGGGCCTGTACAGCGCAGGAGTTTTTTTTGCTACTGTCAGGTTCTTTTTTTACTTCTTGCTATCACCGACTTCATTATTACTGACCGCTCGTACGGCGGTCTTGCGTCGATTCTTCACACCTCTCCCCTGTCAGAGAGATGCGTTGGATATCTCAGGTGAGGGCTATATGAAAATAGTTCTCATCAACTTGTTTAATGGTGCGAAATATAAGGCCGGAAAGTACCAAATGGTGCCAACTCTCGCCAATACATTTTGCAAATTTGTTAAGCATTTCTCTTTTACGATGGTTGGCACATCTATGACACCCACCCTCACCCATACAAAAATCAGAAAAAATAGATAATTTTCACATGGTTACAGAAAAACCTTGCTTCAGACGCAGCGACATGGCCTTTCCGAATAAATTTTCACGATAATTTAACAACTGATTATTATTTAGCACATTCGTCTGGGTCTGCGTCGAAATTACTAATATCATTTCGGTTATCTGTCAGCAAGCCCCAGAGTATCATGTGAGTAAAATAACAGAGTGTTTGAAGGTTTTATGCGCGGAAGGGGGAAATGAAAATAAACAACCTATTGAAAAACAACAAAAGAGAGTTATTAGTAGAACTTATTATGGCTGACGCCCATTTCAACTTTATTTATATGATTTGCAGATAATCACGTAAAAAAACGGAGCCGCTGGCTCCGTTCTTTCAAATGAAAGTCAGTGTAATAATCCGGGGAATATACTTTTTATACCGGTAACGATAAATTCGATGCCCAACGCCATTAACAACAGGCCCATGATACGGGTAATCACGTTGATACCCGTTTGTCCCAGCAAGCGAACCAGCCATGGCGCCATACGGAAAACGCCCCAGCAACACAGCGCGAACAGCGCAATGGCGACTGAAAAGCCAATCAGGTGCATCAGGCTGTGGTAGCGCGTTCCCCAGACAATGGTGGAACTGATTGCCCCCGGGCCTGCCATCAGCGGCAGTGCCAGAGGCACCACGCCGATACTCTCGCGGATCGCGGTCTCTGATTTTTCCTGCTTGTTCTGTTTATCTTCCCCCAGCTTGCCGCTGATCATCGACATCGCTATCGTCACCACCAGGATCCCACCCGCTATACGGAACGAATCAATCGAGATGCCGAAGACCTGTAGAATGGCGTCCCCGAGAAAAAGAGACGTAAGCAAGATGATCGCCACCGACAGGTTTGCTGTCAGGTTGGTTTTATTTCGTGCGGCGGCCGTCTGATAGCTGGTCATACTAATGAAGACAGGGATGATCCCTACCGGGTTGACCAGGGCAAACAAGCCGATAAAAAACTTAAAATATGTAGGGAAATCAAAGAGCGTTTGAATCACATTAAGCTCCGCAATTGAGCATGGCCAGGGAATGACAGCGTGTCATGATAAATCCGCGCTGAAGATACGCTTTTTAGCCGCACACTTCACCAGAAATCTGTTCTAAAACATTATCAATTCATGATGTTAAACATTTGTGTAATCAATGATAGCTTCACTTCCAATAGTTACTTAATTATTTAACAGTGGAATAATTAGCACAAAATAACCCTGCTGAAAGGTATCAGCTTAGGACAAAATTGATCCTGATCATGATTTCCGTACTCAGAAGTTAGTAATCTTGATTACGCCACCAGGGAGATCACCTATCAAAAAGGTAGGATGCTAAGGTAAGGCTCTTTTAGTAAATTAGTGAGCGGAAGCAGTGAGTAATCCTTTGTTTTACTGTGTGTTACGCAAGTGGGATCGGCTCTGACTATACTGTCAGACGTATCGAGCGCTGGTTTACTAAAAGAGTTTAAACATTATCAGGAGAGCATTATGGCTGTTACTAATATCGCTGAACTGAACGCCCTCGTCGAGCGCGTGAAAAAAGCCCAGCGTGAATATGCCAATTTCACCCAAGAACAGGTTGATAAAATCTTCCGCGCGGCCGCTCTGGCTGCTGCTGATGCTCGAATCCCTCTCGCTAAAATGGCCGTTGCCGAATCCGGTATGGGTATCGTTGAAGATAAAGTGATCAAAAACCACTTTGCTTCAGAGTATATCTACAACGCCTATAAAGATGAGAAAACCTGCGGTGTGCTGTCAGAAGACGATACTTTCGGCACCATCACCATTGCAGAACCGATCGGCATCATTTGCGGTATCGTTCCAACCACTAACCCAACCTCTACCGCCATCTTCAAATCTCTTATCAGCCTGAAAACACGTAACGCAATCATTTTCTCCCCGCATCCACGTGCGAAGGAAGCCACCAACAAAGCAGCAGATATCGTGCTTCAGGCTGCTATTGCAGCAGGTGCACCGAAAGATCTGATCGGCTGGATCGACCAACCTTCTGTTGAACTGTCCAACGCCCTGATGCATCACCCGGACATTAACCTGATTCTGGCGACCGGTGGTCCTGGTATGGTTAAAGCCGCATACAGTTCCGGTAAACCTGCCATCGGCGTAGGTGCAGGTAATACCCCTGTGGTGATTGACGAAACGGCTGATATCAAGCGCGCTGTTGCTTCTGTGCTGATGTCAAAAACCTTCGATAACGGCGTTATCTGCGCATCTGAACAGTCTGTTGTCGTGGTTGATTCAGTATACGATGCCGTGCGTGAACGTTTCGCCAGCCATGGCGGCTACCTGTTGCAGGGTAAAGAACTGAAAGCCGTTCAGGACGTGATTCTGAAAAATGGTGCGCTGAACGCGGCTATCGTAGGTCAGCCAGCGTATAAAATTGCTGAACTCGCGGGCTTTAGCGTTCCTGCTACCACCAAAATTCTGATTGGTGAAGTTAAAGTCGTTGATGAAAGTGAGCCATTTGCTCACGAAAAACTGTCCCCGACGCTGGCAATGTACCGTGCGAAAGATTTCGATGACGCGGTAGAAAAAGCCGAGAAACTGGTTGCCATGGGCGGTATCGGTCACACCTCATGCCTGTACACTGACCAGGATAACCAGCCTGAGCGCGTTGCTTACTTCGGTCAGAAGATGAAAACGGCACGTATCCTGATTAACACCCCTGCTTCTCAGGGTGGTATCGGTGACCTGTACAACTTCAAACTCGCACCTTCCCTGACTCTGGGTTGTGGTTCCTGGGGTGGTAACTCCATCTCTGAAAACGTTGGTCCAAAACACCTGATCAACAAGAAAACCGTTGCTAAGCGAGCTGAAAACATGTTGTGGCACAAACTTCCGAAATCTATCTACTTCCGCCGCGGCTCTCTGCCAATCGCGCTGGATGAAGTGATTACTGATGGCCACAAACGTGCGCTCATCGTGACTGACCGTTTCCTGTTCAACAATGGCTATGCAGACCAGATCACCTCTGTTCTGAAAGCGGCTGGCGTCGAAACTGAAGTCTTCTTTGAAGTTGAAGCTGACCCAACCCTGAGCGTTGTACGTAAAGGTGCTGAACTGGCGAACTCCTTCAAACCAGATGTGATCATCGCACTGGGTGGCGGTTCCCCAATGGATGCCGCGAAAATTATGTGGGTCATGTACGAGCATCCGGAAACGCACTTCGAAGAACTGGCGCTGCGCTTTATGGATATCCGTAAACGTATCTACAAGTTCCCGAAAATGGGCGTGAAAGCGAAAATGATCGCCGTCACCACCACTTCCGGTACTGGTTCAGAAGTGACGCCATTTGCCGTTGTGACTGATGATGCAACCGGTCAGAAATATCCGCTGGCTGACTACGCACTGACGCCAGACATGGCTATCGTTGACGCCAACCTGGTCATGGAAATGCCGAAATCACTGTGTGCGTTCGGTGGTCTGGATGCGGTGACTCACGCTCTGGAAGCTTACGTTTCCGTACTGGCTTCTGAGTTCTCTGACGGTCAGGCTTTGCAGGCGCTGAAACTGCTGAAAGAAAACCTGCCAGCGTCTTACAACGAAGGTTCGAAAAACCCTGTAGCGCGTGAACGTGTACACAGTGCAGCAACCATCGCGGGCATTGCGTTTGCTAACGCCTTCCTGGGTGTCTGTCACTCCATGGCGCACAAGCTGGGTTCACAGTTCCACATTCCTCACGGTCTGGCGAACGCCCTGTTGATCAGCAACGTTATCCGTTATAACGCTAATGACAACCCAACCAAGCAGACTGCATTCAGCCAATACGACCGTCCACAGGCTCGCCGTCGCTATGCTGAAATCGCCGATCACCTGGGTCTGAGCGCACCGGGCGACCGTACTGCCGCGAAGATCGAGAAACTGCTGGCATGGCTGGAAAGCCTGAAGGCTGAACTGGGTATTCCAAAATCTATCCGCGAAGCGGGCGTTCAGGAAGCTGACTTCCTCGCTCACGTAGATAAGCTGTCTGAAGATGCATTCGATGACCAGTGTACTGGTGCTAACCCGCGCTACCCACTGATTTCCGAACTGAAACAGATCCTGCTGGATACCTATTACGGTCGTAACTTCACTGAAAGCGATGCCGCTGCTGTGAAAGTTGATATCCCCGCAGTGGTAAAGGCTGACAAGAAAGCGAAGAAAAATGCTTGATTGACAGTTTGACAAAAAACCCGCCGATGGCGGGTTTTTTTATATCTGAGAATCAGTAAAACATTCTGATTATTTTCGATTGTCGCCCTGTAACGCCGTCAGCGAGCCTACAGCCAGCGCCTCTTTATAATGCTTGCGGCAGACCGAGACATAACGTTCATTGCCTCCTATCACCACCTGCTCGCCATCAGCGTAGGGTTTGCCAGACTGGTCCAGGCGCAGAACCATACTTGCCTTACGGCCACAAAAGCAGATCGTTTTCAGCTCAACCAGCTTATCCGACCAGGCAAGAAGATACTGGCTGCCAGCAAATAGCTCCCCACGAAAATCGGTACGTAAGCCATAGCAAAGCACGGGAATATCCAGCTCATCAACAACCTCTGAAAGCGCATGGACCTGCTCTCGGGTCAGGAACTGGCTTTCATCAACCAGCACGCAATGGACAGGCTTAGCGGCATGCTCGGCACGAATGTCTTCCAGCAGGTTCGTTTGAGGGTTAAACAGCCTTGCAGGCGACGAGAGCCCTATTCTTGAACTCACCTTCCCTGCCCCAAAGCGATCGTCGATTTCGGCGGTATAAACAACGCTACGCATCCCCCGCTCCTGATAATTGTATGAGGATTGCAGTAACGCCGTTGATTTCCCGGCATTCATTGCCGAATAGTAGAAATAAAGTTGTGCCATTGGCCGAAGAACCCTAATCAATGTGTAATATTCCCAATGGATCATTGTACCATATTTTGTACTGTTATCAGCGGTGGGCTGCACACGCCAGGCGGTGAGACACCGGTAAACTCTTCGCGAATAGTGCAAAATAATGCGTTAAAACAGGCAGTAAAGGCATTTAGCACTGACAATAAGCTGAACCCATGGCCGGAGATAACACTTCTTTTTATAGTGGCTTCTTCGTTCATTAAAATTCACTATTTATTAACTATTCTTGTCTTCGCTACGCTTCCCCGGGGTAATACAAAAGGCTGATATTTATCAACCGCAACTATAATTCCTGAGGTAAAAGTCACAAAACAAACATGCAAATGATGCACTTTTGCCGTTTGAAACGATATCTCACAGTCCCGACAAACAATGAAATTTAAGTTAGCGTAATTAATAATAGCGACGTTAATTTTGTATTTTTTGAATTCCTTACATTCCCACCTATTGCACAAGTGAAATTAAGGCTCTATTATTAGGACAACAAACCCACCCCCATTATAAGTTTGAGATTACTACAATGAGCGAAGCACTTAAAATTCTGAACAACATCCGTACTCTTCGTGCGCAGGCAAGAGAATGTACCCTTGAGACGCTTGAAGAAATGCTCGAAAAATTAGAAGTTGTAGTTAACGAACGTCGTGAAGAAGAAAGCGCAGCTGCGGCTGAAATCGAAGAACGTACACGTAAACTGCAACAATATCGTGAAATGCTGATTGCCGATGGTATCGATCCAAACGAATTGCTGAACAGCATGGCTGCGGCTAAAACCGGTACCAAAGCAAAACGCGCGGCACGTCCTGCTAAATATAGCTACATCGATGAGAACGGCGAAGAGAAAACCTGGACCGGCCAGGGTCGTACTCCTGCTGTAATCAAGAAAGCAATGGACGAACAAGGTAAACAGCTGGATGACTTCCTGATCAAGGATTAATCTGGAAAGATTCTGAAAAATCCCGCTTAATGCGGGATTTTTTTTGCCTGTATTATTCGCCCGAACATCTCCTTACATTCTGTCATATTGTGAGGTTCACTATTTAACGTCCTTGACAATCCCCCACCAATTACGGTGCGACAGACATAAAAAAACCGGTGGGCATTGCCACACCGGTCTTGTTCACTGGGCTGTGAATCTTATTACTTAATACCCATGCTACCTTTGAGCCAGGCTTTAAATTCTTCACCCAGGCTGTTATGGCGAATACCATACTCGACGAATGCCTGCATATAACCGAGCTTATTCCCGCAGTCATGGCTCTTACCTTTCATATGGTAGGCTTCCACGGTCTCTTTCTCGATCAGCATATCGATAGCATCTGTCAGCTGGATTTCATCGCCCGCACCTGGAGGCGTTTTCGCCAGCAGCGCCCAAATTTCGGCACTCAGTACGTAACGGCCCACGACAGCAAGGTTAGACGGCGCGACGTCCGCTTTAGGTTTTTCAACAACGCCAACCATCGGTACGCTTTCGCCAGGTTGCAGATTAACGCCTTTGCAGTCAACCACACCATAGGCAGTCACGTCGTCAACTGGCTCAACCATAATCTGGCTGCTGCCGGTTTCGTCGAAGCGCTTAATCATTTCCGCCAGGTTTTCCTGAGAAAGATCGGACTCGTATTCATCAAGAATAACGTCAGGCAGAATAACCGCGACCGGCTCATCACCCACTACCGGATGCGCGCACAATACGGCGTGCCCCAGGCCTTTCGCCAGGCCCTGACGAACCTGCATAATGGTAACGTGTGGAGGGCAAATAGACTGTACTTCCTCCAGCAGCTGGCGCTTAACGCGTTTTTCCAGCATTGCTTCGAGTTCGAAACTGGTATCGAAATGGTTTTCGATAGAGTTTTTAGATGAATGCGTCACCAGCACAATTTCGGTGATACCTGCTGCAATACATTCATTCACGACATACTGGATTAATGGCTTATCAACCAGAGGCAGCATCTCTTTTGGGATTGCCTTCGTCGCTGGCAACATCCTGGTACCCAATCCCGCCACCGGGATAACGGCCTTTCTGACTTTCGAATTTAGGGCAGCCATTGAAATTCTCCTGAACTGTTCAAGTTTTGAACTTTTATGCATTAAATAACGCGTTGAGTATACAGTCTCAGCCACTAATACGGGTCTGAAAAGAACGCGTTGCCGATCAATTAAGACAAATACGCATGAAACTTGCAGCGATAGTAGCACTGCCAGCAAAAACACAGGTAAAGCAATCTGAAAAATAAAATCTGACTGCTTACTCCGTGGACAACATTAAGCGTAACCGCCCTCCCGCCCCCCAAATTTGGCACTGCCAGGAGGTGCAGCGATGGCTAATTTGATTAAGGTAAGTGTTTCCCAGCGTTCCCAACGGCACGCCGTTACTCACCTGAATATGGTGTTCGCCAGTATTCAGTGTGGCATTTAATCCAGCCGACACCAGAATAAGGTTATTCAACCCGCTGTGATAATAGCCAACCAGAAGCGGGAACTGCCCCGGCAAATTGGCCTGACGAAAAAGTTGGTTCACCTGTTTGAGTAAACTGCCTAACTCAGGAAGCCGTTGCCCCTGATGGGATAATTGTTCCTGAAGCAACCCATTAAAGAGCGCACGGAGTAATAAGGCCGCCAACACGCCGTTATCTCCCGCCCGGGTAACATCAAGGCAATAAAAGGCGAGATCGGAATCCGATAACGGCGCAATATCCAGCACCAGTCCAGGCTGGTCAGCCGCTACCAGTTGGCGATAATTTACTCTGCAATGAGAAATATTTTGCTGCACAGGCGGCTGGAGTTCCTGAAGCAGCTTCGCAGCCGCGAGTGGATTACTGACTAAAGCATCCCAGTCCTGGAAAAGACGTTCTTCTTCTTCAACCCGGGAATTAAACATATTGGGATACAGGCAGGCCAATACCGTTTCACGCAGTCGGTTCAAATCTTTGACCGGTTTAAGCAAAATATCCTGCACACCTAAACGCAACGCCTTAGCAATATCCGCCATATTTTCGGTGGCCGAGATCACGAGTATCGGTGTCTGATAACCTTCATTACGCAGGTTTTCCACCAGCATTAATCCGTCCATACGCGGCATCTCGAGATCGCAGATCATCAGATCCGGCGCCATGCTGGCCATCTTTTCCAGTGCCTCGACGCCATCTTCGGCAAGGGACGTGGTTGCACCCAGTGAGGATAACCACGAATCCAGTAGCGATCGGAAAACGGGCTCGTCTTCAACTATCAAAATATGTTTTCCGGCCAATGGCTGTGTCATGGTTCCTCCCCTGGCTGACAGTTACTCAATAGTGGCATGCTATTGGTACTATCGCCTGTCAGATTTTGCTGAAGTAATCAAAAAAGTGCTCAACGTGCTGTACGCACAAAAGGCAACAGTTCATCTATTTTCTTTTCGACGGCTAACGAGCCCGCTGCTATGGCGGCCTCAGCCCGGTGGAAATCAAGGGTAGAGATTTGTGGACAATAAGGTTGAATAAGAATATCCGGAGGATCGCCAGCCATACGGTTTCGCTTCAGGCGATTCTCAAGAATTTGAATAGAGGTCGTCATGATTTCAATGGCGTTCGGCGCGGTTACCGCGCGACGGGCAGTCAGGCGCCCTATTCTGCCGCGTAAACGCGCATGCCAGGCAAGTTTCTCTTTTTCAGCGTCATCGCTCTGAAGATTAACCGGCATCAAATCTTGCTGCATAAGGTGAGCGTCGTGCTGTAAATCCACGGCAATGACGATATCCGCCCCCATAGCGCGGGTCAGGGAGATGGGCACAGGATTCACTACGCCACCATCAACGAGCCAGTAGCCGTTGTGAGGGACAGGCGCCATTAACCCAGGCATGCTACAGGAGGCTCGGACGGCGAGATGAATATCCCCTTCGGTGAGCCATAATTCCCTGCCCGTACTGAGGTTGGTTGCAACGGCACCGAAAGGCATTTGGCAGTGGCTGAAGTCTGCGAGCGGCATTATCTTACGAAACTGATTGAACACGCGTTCACCGCGCAGCAGGCCGCCACGCTGCCAGGAGAGATCCATCAGGCGCAGCACATCCCAGTAACTGAAGGAGCGCACCCAGCTTTCAAGCTCCGGGAGCTTACCGCATGCGTACGCGGATCCGACCAGCGACCCGATAGAACATCCTGCGACAATATCAACGTCAATCCCCATCTGGTTTAGGGTATTGATAACGCCAATATGGGACCAACCCCGGGCTGCACCTGAGCCCAACGCCAGTCCAATTTTTACCTTTCTCATTAGCCCTGTTTTACTTCCCCTGGATTCCCGACATAGCGTCAACGCACCTGCTCAGTTAACATATTGCTACCTTAAGCGTTTAACGCCTTATTTTTTGTTCCAGGAAGAGAATCGTGTCTCAACTCTGCCCCTGTGGTAGCGCTCTGGAGTATAGCCTATGTTGCCAGCGATATCTTTCTGGCGAGCAGGTTGCACCAGACCCGTCACACCTTATGCGCTCGCGGTATACTGCTTTTGTGATCAAAAACGCAGACTACCTGATTAAAACCTGGCATCCGTCCTGCCATGCTGCCGATTTTCGGCAAGAGATTGAAGCCGGATTTGCCAACACCGTCTGGCTGGGCCTCACCGTCTTTGAAGCGGCTCCAGGCCGCGATGCCAACGAAGGCTATGTCAGTTTTGTCGCCCGCTTTAGCGAACAAAACAAACCCGGCGCCATCATTGAACGCTCACGGTTCTTAAAGGAGAGCGGGCAATGGTATTATATTGACGGCACACGTCCGCAATTCGGTCGTAACGATCCCTGCCCCTGTGGTTCAGGAAAAAAATTCAAAAAGTGTTGCGGCAGTAATGCCTGACAACTCAGACTTCGCAAATACATAAACAGGATTTCCCGGCGATGCAATCATTACAACGTAAAGTTCTGCGCACTATCTGTCCCGATCAAAAAGGGCTGATCGCACGAATCACCAACATTTGCTACAAGCATGAACTGAATATCGTGCAGAACAACGAGTTCGTTGACCACCGTACCGGTCGCTTCTTTATGCGTACTGAACTGGAAGGGATTTTCAACGACACAACCCTGCTTGCCGATCTGGACAGCGCCCTGCCGGAAGGCTCGGTGCGTGAGCTTAACCCGGCGGGCCGTCGCCGCATTGTCATTCTGGTCACCAAAGAGGCACACTGCCTGGGCGATCTGTTGATGAAAGCTAACTACGGTGGCCTGGACGTCGAAATTGCCGCCGTCATTGGCAACCACGAAACCCTGCGTACGCTGGTTGAGCGTTTCGATATTCCGTTTGAGCTGGTCAGCCACGAGGGTCATACCCGTGAAGAGCACGACAACCTGATGGCTGCTGCCATTGAAGCGCATAACCCGGACTATGTGGTGCTGGCAAAATACATGCGCGTGCTGACGCCGTCATTCGTGGCGCGTTTCCCTAACAAGATTATCAACATCCACCACTCCTTCCTGCCAGCCTTTATTGGCGCGCGTCCGTATCACCAGGCATACGAGCGCGGCGTAAAGATTATCGGCGCAACCGCGCACTACGTGAATGACAATCTGGACGAAGGTCCAATCATTATGCAGGACGTGATTCACGTGGATCACACCTACACGGCGGAAGATATGATGCGTGCAGGCCGTGACGTTGAGAAGAACGTGTTAAGTCGGGCGCTCTATCAGGTGCTGGCCCAGCGAGTCTTTGTTTACGGCAACAGAACGATTATTCTTTAATCCTTCGGAAAATGAATTGATTAGCTTTACGCCTTTACGGATAAAAAGCAGGCAAACAACTTCATTTCCCTAAAGGAATGCTTTACAGGGGCGTCTCATTTGATATGATGCGCCCCGCTTCCAACAGGAAGCAGGCCAGTTAAAAGCATTACCCCGTGGTGGGGTTCCCGAGCGGCCAAAGGGAGCAGACTGTAAATCTGCCGTCATCGACTTCGAAGGTTCGAATCCTTCCCCCACCACCATCTCTCAGCAAGACCTCAAAATTTGAATTACCCCTGGTGGGGTTCCCGAGCGGCCAAAGGGAGCAGACTGTAAATCTGCCGTCATCGACTTCGAAGGTTCGAATCCTTCCCCCACCACCATCACTTCCAGATTCTCTAGCACTATCCAAAAGCACAATGCCTTATGTTTTCCCGATGCGGGGAAGGATGAGAAGCTTCGACCAAGGTTCGATTCGAGCGTAGCGAGAAAGCGTTGCCGCAGGCAACGACCCGAAGGGCGAAGCGCGAAGCGCTGAGTAATCCTTCCCCCACCACCATCACTTCCAGATTCTCTGGCACTATCCAAAAGCACAATGCCTTATGTTTTCCCGATGCGGGGAAGGATGAGAAGGTTCGATTCGAGCGAAGTATTCCGTAGGCCGGGTAAGGCGCAGCCGCCACCCGGCATCCACAGCGACATCCGCACGAATCCCTGGCTCCAGGACAAAAAAAACCCCGCAAATGCGGGGTTGTATCACAACATCGAATCAGCGACGCGCGCGCACAATCTGATATTTGCGCGTCAGGTACTCCACCGGCGCGCTCCAGATGTGCACCAGGCGGGAGAACGGGAACAGCACAAACAGCGTCATCCCCAGCACCAGGTGAACGCGGAAGATAAACGCCACGCCGTCCAGATGCTCAGACGCTCCGCCGTGGAAGGTCACCACGGACTGCGCCCATCCCACCAGCTTCATCATTTCACTGCCGTCCATATGCTGTGCAGAGAACGGAATGGTCAGCAGGCCCAGCGCGCACTGCACCATCAGCAGGGAGAGGATCAGGATGTCCGCGCCCGTAGTGGTCGCCCGCACGCGTGGGCTGAACAGACGGCGTTTCAGCAGCAGCAGACCACCCACCAGGGTCATCACACCGCAGGCACCACCGGCGATCATCGCCATCTTCTGCTTCACTTCAATCGGCAGCCACGCTTCGTACATCCAGTGCGGCGTCAGCATCCCCAGGAAGTGACCGGCGAAAATCCCTAAAATCCCGATGTGGAACAGGTTAGACGCCAGGTTCATCCCTTTACGATCCAGCATCTGGCTGGAGGCAGCACGCCAGGTGTACTGGCCATAGTCATAACGCAGCCAGCTTCCCACCAGGAACACGGTGCCCGCGATATACGGGTAAATGTCAAAGAAGAACATATTCAGGAAGTGCATTAGTGCTGTCCTCCGTTAGAGATATTCAAATATTGCGGAGCCACCGCGCCGGCAAAACGACGCTGATGCGCTGAGATTTCAGATTCGCCACAGTTCTGGTCAGCAAAGAATTTCACCTGCTCCTCTTCCCAGACCGCATCCAGCGCTTGTGGGGTATCGTCACGGGCTTCATCCGCGATTTTTTCCGCCACCTTTTGACTGTCCACCGAGGCGTTAGCCAGTTTCACCAGCAGGTCGAACAGCACTACATAGCTGCTCTCACGTTGCTGGAGACGCGCGCCGAGCAACGCCAGAATGGGGGCGATGTCCTGCAACCCACCCAGTGCTTCCTCTTTCGGCAACTGTGCCAGATATTCCAGATACAGCGGCAGGTGATCCGGCAGCTCGCGGCTGTCGAGCTGCAAACCGTGCTGCTCGTACTGGGCCATCAGATCCACCATCGCCTGACCACGGTCGCGGGATTCACCGTGAACGTGTTCGAACAGCAGCAGAGACGTGGCACGACCCCGGTCAAACAGCTGGCTGTAGTCCGCCTGTGCATCGAGCAGATCGCGCGCCAGCAGGTCGCGGAGGAAAATGCCCAGCTTCTGGGCATCCTCTTTATCCAGATTTTCAGATGACGCGAGTGCATCAAAGAGTTCCTGCTGATGCTGCACAAGTGCAGCATCCGGGTACTCGAGCAGACGCGAAACAATGACGAGTTCAATCATTGGTGCGGCTCCGTTTTGCTGGTCACATCCATCGCGTCGATGCGGCGGCTGTTGAACAGGTTGAATTTACTGTCTGACCCGTGGCAACCATCGCCAAAGGTAAAGCCACACCCGCTTTTCTCCGGGAAGGCCTCGCGAGCCAGCTCGCGGTGGCTGCTCGGCACCACGAAACGATCTTCATAGTTAGCAATCGCCAGATAGCGGTACATCTCCTGCGCCTGCGCTTCGGTCAGACCAACTTCTTCCAGCGCGCGAGTATCGTTAACGCCATCAACGGTTTCTGCACGTTTGAAGTGACGCATCGCCAGCATACGTTTCAGTGCCAGCAGCACCGGCTGGGTATCCCCTGCGGTGAGCAGGTTCGCCAGGTACTGAACCGGGATACGCAGGCTTTCAACGTCCGGCAGGATGCCGTTGCTGCCCAGTTCACCCGCGTCCGCCGCAGACTGAATTGGAGACAGCGGCGGCACGTACCAGACCATCGGCAGCGTGCGGTATTCCGGGTGCAGCGGCAGGGCCAGCTTCCAGTCCATCGCCATTTTGTACACAGGGGACTGCTGCGCTGCGTCAATCACGCTCTGCGGAATACCGTCTTTCAGCGCCTGCTCAATCACCTTCGGATCGTTCGGATCGAGGAAGACGTCCAGCTGGCGCTGATACAGATCTTTCTCGTTCTCGGTGCTTGCGGCATTTTCAATCGCGTCCGCGTCGTACAGCAGCACGCCAAGGTAGCGGATACGGCCTACGCAGCTTTCCGAGCAGACGGTCGGCATACCGGCTTCGATACGCGGGTAGCAGAAGATGCACTTCTCAGACTTACCGCTCTTCCAGTTGAAGTAGATTTTCTTGTACGGGCAGCCGGTAATGCACATACGCCAGCCGCGGCACTTATCCTGGTCGATCAGGACGATACCGTCTTCTTCACGCTTGTAGATGGCGCCGCTTGGGCAGGTCGCTACGCACGCCGGGTTGAGGCAGTGCTCGCACAGGCGCGGCAGATACATCATGAAGGTGTTTTCGAACTGGCCGTACATCGCCTTCTGCATGTTTTCGAAGTTCTTGTCTTTGGCGCGTTTTTCGAACTCGCCGCCCAGAATTTCTTCCCAGTTTGGACCGCTGGTAATTTTGTCCATCCGCTGACCGGTGATCAGCGAACGAGGACGGGCGATCGGCTGGTGTTTGCTTTCCGGCGCGTTATGCAGGTTCTGGTAGTCGTAATCAAACGGCTCGTAGTAATCATCAATGCCCGGCAGATGCGGGTTAGCAAAGATTTTACCGAGCAGCATGGCGCGGTTACCCATGCGCGGTTGCAGTTTGCCGTTGATTTTACGGATCCAGCCGCCCTTCCACTTCTCCTGGTTTTCCCAGTCGGTCGGGAAGCCGGTGCCCGGCTTGCTTTCGACGTTGTTGAACCAGGCGTACTCCATACCTTCGCGGCTGGTCCAGACGTTTTTACAGGTGACCGAGCAGGTATGACAGCCGATGCATTTATCCAGATTCAGCACCATGCCGACTTGTGAACGAATTTTCATTTTACGCTCTCCTGTACCTGGTCATTACCTTCGCCATCTAACCAGTTAATATTCTTCATCTTACGTACCACCACGAACTCATCGCGGTTCGATCCTACGGTGCCGTAGTAGTTAAAGCCGTAGGCCAGCTGCGCATAGCCACCGATCATGTGGGTTGGCTTCGGCGTAATACGGGTCACGGAGTTGTGAATACCGCCGCGCTGCTCGGTGATCTCTGACCCCGGCAGGTTAACGATACGTTCCTGCGCGTGATACATCATGGTCATTCCGGCCGGGACACGCTGGCTCACCACCGCACGGGCCGTCAGGGCACCGTTGCTGTTGAACACTTCGATCCAGTCGTTATCTTCGATACCCAGATCTTTCGCATCTGCTTCGCTCATCCAGACAATCGGACCGCCGCGCGACAGGGTCAGCATCAGCAGGTTGTCGCTGTAGGTGGAGTGGATACCCCACTTCTGGTGCGGCGTCAGGAAGTTCAGCGCCTTCTCAGGATTACCGTTCGATTTCGCCCCCATCACCGCTTTCACGGAGCGGGTGTCAATTGGCGGACGGTAAACCAGCAGGCTTTCGCCGAAGTCACGCATCCACTGGTGATCCTGATACAGAGACTGACGGCCAGAAAGGGTGCGCCATGGGATCAGCTCGTGAACGTTGGTATAACCGGCGTTGTAAGACACATGCTCATCTTCAAGCCCTGACCAGGTCGGGCTGGAGATGATTTTGCGCGGCTGGGCCTGAATATCGCGGAAGCGGATTTTCTCTTCCTCTTTATTCTTCGCCAGATGCGTGTGGTCACGACCGGTAAATTCACTCAACGCCGCCCAGGCTTTCACCGCCACGTGGCCGTTGGTTTCCGGGGCCAGGGTCAGGATCATCTCTGCGGCATCAATCGCCGTGTTCAGCATTGGCTGGCCTTTGGCCGGGCCGTCTGCTTTGGTGTAATTGAGCTTGCGCAGCAGGTCCATTTCGCTCTGGGTGTTCCAGGCGATGCCTTTGCCGCCGTTACCGATTTTCTCCATCAGCGGACCGATAGAGGTAAAGCGCTCGTAGGTTGCCGGGTAATCACGTTCAACCGGAATAATGTGCGGTGCGGTCACACCCGGGATCAGGTCGCACTCGCCTTTTTTCCAGTCCTTCACGTCCAGCGGCTGCGCCAGTTCGGCAGCGGAGTCGTGCTGGATGGGCAGCGTCACCACGTCGGTCTCTTTGCCCAGGTGACCTACGCAGACTTCGGAGAATTTCTTCGCGATGTCTTTATAGATTTCCCAGTCGCTCTTTGATTCCCACGCCGGGTCAACGGCCGCGGACAGCGGATGAATAAACGGATGCATATCCGAGGTATTCATGTCGTCTTTTTCGTACCAGGTAGCAGTCGGCAGCACGATGTCGGAGTACAGGCAGGTACTGGACAGACGGAAGTCCAGCGTCACCACCAGATCCAGCTTGCCGTCGAGACCGTTATCTTTCCATTCCACCTCTTCCGGCTTCACGCCGCCCTGCTTGCCGAGATCTTTACCCTGAATACCGTTCTCGGTACCCAGCAGGTATTTCAGCATGTACTCGTGCCCTTTACCGGACGAGCCCAGCAGGTTGGAGCGCCAGATGAACAGGTTACGCGGATGGTTTTTACCGTTCTCCGGCTGTTCTGCCGCGAAGCGGATGGAGCCGTCTTTGAGGGATTTAACGGTGTAGTCCACCGGCGACATGCCCGCTTGCTTCGCCGCTTCCGCAATGCGCAGCGGGTTAGTGCCCAGCTGCGGCGCAGACGGCAGCCAGCCCATGCGTTCAGCGCGCACGTTGAAGTCAATCAGGTGGCCGCTGTAGCGTGATTTATCCGCCATCGGCGACAGCAGCTCCTGCGCGGTGACCGTCTCGTAGCGCCACTGGCTGGAGTGGTTATAGAAGTAGGAGGTGCTGTTCATGTGACGTGCCGGACGCTGCCAGTCGAGGGCAAACGCCAGCGGCTGCCAGCCGGTCTGCGGACGCAGTTTTTCCTGGCCCACGTAGTGCGCCCAGCCGCCGCCGCTCTGACCGACGCAGCCGCAGAAGATCAGCATGTTGATCAGCCCGCGATAGTTCATATCGAGGTGATACCAGTGGTTCAGACCGGCACCGACGATGATCATGGAGCGACCATGGGTTTTGTCGGCGTTTTCCCCAAATTCGCGGGCGATACGGGTGATCTGGGCGCGTGGCACACCGGTGATCTGCTCCGCCCAGGCCGGGGTGTAAGCCTTCACGTCGTCATAGCTGGTCGCGCAGTTTTCGTCGTTCAGACCGCGCTCCAGGCCGTAGTTCGCCATGGTCAGGTCATAGACCGTGGTGACCAGAGCGGTAGAACCATCGGCCAGTTGCAGGCGCTTCACCGGCAGTTTGTGCATCAGAACGTTTTGCAGCTCAACCTTGTTGAAGTGCTCGGAACCTTCGCCACCAAAGTACGGGAAGCCGACATCGGCGATCTCGTCCTGGCTGCCCAGCATGCTGAGGCGAAGTTCCGTCTCTTCACCGGTGGTGCCGTTACGCTGTTCCAGGTTCCATTTGCCTTTTTCGCCCCAGCGGAAACCGATAGAACCGTTTGGCGCCACCAGCTCGCCGTTGCTGTTGCAGGCGACCGTTTTCCACTCAGGGTTATTTTCCTGACCCAGCGCGTCCACCAGATCCGCGGCACGCAACATACGGCCCGCCGCATAATAGCCGTCACGCTCTTCAAGCATCACCAGCATTGGCATGTCGGTGTAGCGGCGCACGTAATCGGTGAAGTACTGGCTTGGCTTGTCGAGATGGAATTCACGCAGCATGACGTGGCCCATCGCCAGCGCCATTGCGGCATCGGTACCCTGTTTCGGTGCCAGCCACAGGTCGCACAGTTTGGCGATTTCGGCGTAGTCCGGGGTCACCGCGACGGTTTTGGTCCCTTTGTAACGGACTTCGGTGAAGAAGTGCGCGTCCGGGGTACGGGTCTGCGGAACGTTTGAGCCCCAGGCGATGATGTAGCTGGAGTTGTACCAGTCGGCGGACTCCGGCACATCTGTCTGTTCGCCCCAGGTTTGTGGCGACGCAGGCGGCAGGTCACAGTACCAGTCGTAGAAGCTCAGGCAGGTCCCGCCGATAAGCGAAAGATAGCGCGCGCCGGAGGCGTAAGAGACCATCGACATCGCCGGGATTGGCGAGAAGCCTGCCACGCGGTCAGGACCGTAAGTTTTCACGGTGTAGACGTTGGAGGCCGCAATCAGCTCGTTCACCTCTTTCCAGGAAGAGCGAACGAAGCCACCGCGACCACGCGCCTGCTTAAAGCTTTTCGCTTTGTCGGCATCTTCAATGATGGAGGCCCAGGCATCAACCGGATCGCTGTGCTGTACCTTCGCTTCGCGCCACATTTTCATCAGGCGTTTACGCATCAGCGGGTATTTCAGACGGTTGGCGCTATAGAGATACCAGGAGTAGCTGGCCCCACGCGGGCAGCCGCGCGGTTCATGGTTCGGCATATCCGGACGGGTACGCGGATAGTCGGTCTGCTGCATTTCCCAGGTCACCAGACCGTTTTTAACGAAAATCTTCCAGCTACATGAGCCAGTGCAGTTTACGCCGTGGGTAGAACGGACAACTTTGTCATGCTGCCAGCGTTGACGGTAACCGTCTTCCCAGTCCCGGTTGGTATCCAGAACCTGGCCGTGCCCATCGGCAAAAGTTTCACCCTTCTGTTTGAAGTAGCGAAACCGGTCCAAAAATTTGCTCATCGGGTATCTCCTGTATGGAGCCTGTGGCTCTCTAAATCGACATTGCTGATTTGCAGCGAAGGTAACGCTATGAAAGATGGTGAGAATTGATAACGATCAAGGCGGAGGGGGTCTCTGAGGGGGGGTATTAGATCAAATACCACCAAAGAGGTAGCCGTTAATATTTTTTAACTTTATGATTTATATAGATATATTTTATTTATCGTACAATAAGCGAGGCAAAATTTAACATCTTAGGTATTAAGGGGTAGAGACACCTGTAAAGCGATGGCGATCACAGCGTGACCTGCGTGCAACCTCTGTAAGAATCGTTAGTATGTTGTAACTATTGGGAGAATAAAAAAAAGCGCGGCACTCAGGCCGCGCAAACGGATAATCAAGCTTACTTATTTTTCTTGGTATTACGGCCATATACCAGCCACGTGATAACCACGCAGGCGATATAGAAGACGAGGAATACCTTCATTGCACCCGCCGGAGAGCCGGTCAGATCCAGTGAGATACCGAACGCTTTTGGAATGAAGAAGCCGCCAATTGCGCCAATCGCAGAGATAAACCCAAGCGCCGCAGCGGTATCGGTGGCGGCTTCACGCATCGCCTGCTCGTCGCTCCCGCCCTGCGCTTTCACGCGGTCCATGGTCAGCTTGCGGAAGATGACAGAGATCATCTGGAATGTAGACGCACTGCCCAGCCCAGCCGTCAGGAACAGCACCATGAAGACGCCGAAGAAGGCAAAGAAGTTACCGCCCTCACCACCCGCAGGCAACGTCAGGAACAGCAGCGCACAGAAGATCGCCATTACAACAAAGTTCACCAGCGTAACGCGCGTCCCACCCAGACGGTCGGAGATCATGCCGCCCAGCGAACGTGCCAGCGCACCAATAAACGGACCGAAGAAGGCAAACTGAAGGATCTGCACGTCCGGGAACTGGGTTTTCGACAGCATGGCAAAGCCTGCGGAGAAACCAATGAACGAGCCGAAGGTCGCCAGATACAGCAGCGCCATCACCCACAGGTGGCCGCGTTTCAGAACCGGCAGTTGCTCGCGCAGGGACGCTTTGGACGCGGACAGGTCGTTCATGAAGAACCACGCCGCCAGCGTAAAGACCACCAGGAACGGAACCCAAATCCAGGAGGCATTTTGCAGGAACAGCACAGAGCCGTCGGGCTGCGTCACACCGCCGCCACCAAAGGCTGCAAAGATAGAGACTGAGATCGCCAGCGGAGCAATCAGCTGCATCACGCTCACGCCCATGTTACCCAGACCACCGTTAATGCCCAGCGCGCCGCCCTGCTTCGCTTTCGGGAAGAAGAAGCTGATGTTTGCCATACTGGACGCAAAGTTCGCCCCGGCAAAACCGCACAGCAGAGAGATAATCACAAATACGCTAAACGGCGTGGAGGTATCCTGCACCGCAAAACCGAGCCACACGCACGGCACGATCATGATCCCGGTACTGAAAGCCGTCCAGCGACGACCGCCGAAGACAGGCACCATAAAGGCATAAGGGACGCGCAGCAGTGCGCCTGAAAGCGACGGCAACGCGGTCAACATAAACAGCTGATCGGTGGTAAAGGTAAAGCCCACTTTTGGCAGGTTAACCGCAACCGCACTGAACAACATCCAGACGCAAAACGCCAGTAACAGACATGGAACGGAAATCCACAGATTACGACTTGCTACACGGTGGCCGCGCTGTTGCCAGAACGCCGGATCCTCTGGACGCCAGTCTGTAATTACGGCACCAGTTTCCCTTTCGGGAGCGGAAGAGTGACTCATAGACACCTCTGATTCTCGAATGATGCTGCAAACATTAGGGCTTTAGAGCGGCGGTAAGTTGATATAAATCAAAGGAAAAGTGGGAGGTTTTGCGGCGAAAAAAAAGCCATCACTCTTAATGAGTAGATGCAAAACGTAAAAAAGGTGTGGTTTTTCACGGTGCTGAGGCATCCCTGCTTCGTCCACCCACTAACCGTTACCCCTCTGGCAATTTAGAGGTAATCCTTTATTGGTATGGGTATACTCCAGGGTATGCACCAGAATAGCGCCATTCCTGCAATCAGGTCACGTCAGGAGCCCGGCAACTCTATGTTAAAAAGATGTTTATCCCCGCTGACGCTGGTTAACCAGCTGGCGCTCATTGTTCTGCTGTCCACCGCAATTGGTGTGACCGGCATGGCTATTTCTGGCTGGCTGGTACAGGGTGTACAGGGTAATGCGCATGCCATCAACGAGGCAGGCTCGTTACGTATGCAGAGTTACCGGCTGCTGGCGTCGGTGCCGCTGACGCAGGCTGACCAATCGCTTATCGACGAAATGGAGCGTACCGCATTCAGCCCTGAGCTGGAAAGAGCCGCGATCCGTGACGGTCAGCAGTTGCAGCTTAAGGCGCTTCAGGGCTACTGGCATACCCAGCTGGAGCCCGGGTTAAAGCGGGCGAAAGATCGGGAAACGGTCGCCCAGGATGTCGCCGGGTTTGTGTCACGTATCGATCATCTTGTCTCCTCGTTCGATCGCACCACAGAGTTACGCATTGACCGTGTGGTGATGGTTCACCGCGCAATGGCGCTGTTTATGGGCTTACTGCTAATTTTCACGGTGATCTGGCTGCGCGCACGGTTGCTTAATCCCTGGAAACAACTGCTGGCAATGGCCCGCGCCGTCACCCAGCGCGATTTTACCCAACGCACGCACATCAGCGGACGCAACGAAATGGCGATGCTCGGCGAGGCGCTCAATACCATGTCGGCGGAGCTATCAGAAAGCTACGCGGTACTGGAAAAACGCGTCCAGGAGAAAACCGCCGGGCTTGAGCAGAAAAACGAGATCCTCTCTTTCCTGTGGCAGGCGAACCGCCGCCTGCATATGCAGGTCCCGCTTTGCGAGCGTCTCTCACCGGTACTGAACGGCCTGCAAAACCTGACGCTGCTCCACGATCTTGAGCTACGGGTTTACGACATCGAAGATGAGGAAAACCACCAGGAATTTACCTGCCAGTCGGATATCTCCTGCGACGATAAAGGGTGTCATCTGTGCCCGCGCGGGTTGCCTCCGCTCACCACCAGCGGCACAACCCTGAAGTGGCGGCTGATGGACGCCCACACCCAGTACGGTATTTTACTGGCAACCTTGCCTGCGGGGCGCCATCTCAGCCACGACCAGCAGCAGCTGGTGGATACGCTGGTTGAGCAGCTCACGGCCACGCTGGCGCTCGACCGTCACCAGGAAAAACAGCAGCAGTTGATCGTCATGGAGGAGCGCGCCACCATCGCCCGCGAGCTGCATGACTCCATTGCCCAGTCTCTCTCCTGCATGAAGATGCAGGTGAGCTGCCTGCAAATGCAGGACGAAGGGATGCCCGAAAGCAACAAAGCGTTGCTCAGCCAAATCCGCAACGAACTGAACACCTCGTGGATACAGCTTCGCGAGCTGCTGACCACCTTCCGTTTGCAGCTCACCGAGCCGGGGCTGCGCCCTGCGCTGGAATCCAGCTGTCAGGAATTTAGCGCCCGGCTGGGCTTCCCGGTGAAGCTGGATTACCAGCTTCCACCGCGTTTTGTCCCCTCTCACCAGGCGATCCATTTGCTGCAAATTGCCCGTGAAGCCCTGAGCAACGTGCTCAAGCATGCCGAAGCGACGGCCGTCACGGTGACCGTCAGTTGCCAGGACAATCAGGTCAAGCTCAGGGTTCAGGATAACGGCCGCGGCGTGCCGGAAAATGCCGAACGAACGAACCACTATGGTTTAATTATCATGCGAGACCGCGCGCAAAGCCTGCGCGGTGATTGCCAGGTTCGCCGGGGAGAGTCAGGTGGCACCGAAGTCGTGGTCACCTTTATACCCGAAAAGCCCCTCATAACTGCTCAAGGAGAAAACCATGACTAATCAGGAACCGGCATCTATCCTGTTGATTGACGATCATCCGATGCTGCGCACCGGCGTTAAACAGCTTGTCAGCATGGCGCCAGATATCACCGTCGTCGGGGAAGCCAGCAATGGCGAACAGGGTATTGAACTTGCCGAATCGCTCGATCCTGATTTGATCTTGCTCGATCTCAACATGCCGGGCATGAATGGCCTGGAAACCCTCGACAAGCTGCGGGAGAAATCCCTCTCTGGCCGGGTGGTGGTCTTTAGCGTTTCCAACCATGAAGAAGACGTGGTCACGGCCCTCAAGCGTGGGGCAGACGGCTATCTGCTGAAAGATATGGAGCCGGAAGATCTGCTCAAGGCGCTGCAACAGGCTGCCGCAGGCGAGATGGTGCTGAGTGAAGCGTTAACGCCGGTGCTGGCCGCCAGCCTGCGTGCGAACCGCGCCACGTCTGACCGTGACGTCAGCCAGTTGACCCCGCGCGAACGCGACATTCTGAAGCTGATTGCCCAGGGTCTGCCTAACAAAATGATCGCCCGACGTCTGGACATCACCGAGAGTACGGTCAAAGTGCATGTAAAACACATGCTGAAGAAAATGAAGCTAAAATCCCGCGTCGAAGCCGCCGTCTGGGTGCATCAGGAGCGCATTTTTTAACTTACTCATCCGGCAGCAACTTCCACCGTGGATCGTCGTCAGGCATTGCGACGAGCGGTTGCACCACGGAAAGCGTGATCTCATTGGAAGAGACACGCTGCCCATCCTTATCTTCCACCACGGCCGCGAGCCGCCATTCGTTTTTTGCCCCTTCCGCATCGTTCCAGGCGGGCATGATTACGCTCCAGCCATCGCTGCTATTGCTGTTTGTCGGAGAAGTCAGGCTCAGGGCCTGGGTATCACCCAGCCAGTGGATCTGACGGATACCGTGCGTGCTGCGAATTTGCAGCTTCAGCATGACAGTTTCGCCCGGTTTAAGATCCCACGGCGGCGTAGCCAGATATACAGAAAGGGTCTTACGCTGACGAAATTCCATGACCGGGAGATTATCGCGCTCGGGTGAATCATAGCGGCTGCCCCGCAGCGAGCGCGTCGCTGCCACTTCACCGGCGGAAAGCTGTTTCGCCAGCGGCACGCCAAAGCGATAGTTGAGTTTCAGCCCGAGGTTATTCTGGCTAACGCCGCTCTCCCCCTGCTTATGGGCAGCCGTCAGGGTGACCAGCGGAACGGGGGTATAGTTCAGCCCCAGGTTGACCGCCACCGGGTTGTGGTACCCCGTACCGCTGTTAAACAGATCGACGTTATCGCCAAAATACTGTTCAAAGCTGACGCTGGTGTTCAGATGATGAAACCAGGGAAGCCAGGCTTTGGCCGTCACGTCGTATCCGCGCGCCATGCGCTGCTCACGGATGTCGGAACGCGGCTGCCAGCCAGCGAACGGCTGGTAGTAATTGGCCGACAGACGCAGGTTTTCCCCCCACGCCTCAGCCCCCAATCCGGCACGTTGCAGGTTGTCTTCAAGCAAATTGTCGTAAAAAGTGTTGTAGCCCAACAGCCAGTCACCGGCAACCCAGCGCTGGCCTGCCCCGATGTTGCTCACCAGCCCGTCTGTCTGCTGCGTCAGGCCAAGCTGGCTCCAGCTCAGATAACGGCTGTTATCGTTCCAGGGGATAAACCAGCTTCCGCTGCTGCCGTTGAAGTTACCGTCGTCATCCACCAATACATTGACGTTGGCGTTCCCCCAGGGTGAAAGCCAGGATTCGATCTGCTCGTTAACCTCCCCGCTGACGGCATCCCGCACCTGACCAAACGCGAACTGTCGCGCCTGCTGCCCGGCCGTCAGGCCGTTATCGGTCATACTGGCTTCCCCGAAGGCTTTTGCCATTTCGGCCAGGTGCTTTTCACCTTCGCTGGTCGGTTGCGCCATACCCAGATCCGGCAGACTGTCGCCGTTGTTATCAAACGGATTTTGCGCCTGCTGCACGAAGGATTTCGGCGCACCGTGAACAGCTCCAGCCGTAAGAAGGGGGAGTAACAGAAGAAAACGGATGCGGGACGATACAGCCTTCAACGTCGTCAATCAGAACCTGTGTTTATGAACAAACACGTATTATGTTAACGCCATAAGCCCTGAAAACCAGTCTTAACGTAAATTTCAGGAATATCCTGAACAGAATTGTCGGGTGGCGGCCCGTAGGTCGGGTAAGGCAACGCCGCCACCCGACGCCCTTACACTCTTATCCAAACAGCCCTTTCAGCTCCGGCACACAGGAGCCGCAGTTCGTGCCGCAGCGCAGCTTCGCTCCCAGCGCTGCGGCAGAATCACAGCCTTCGGCTATCGCCTTACGTATCGTATTTTCACCCACGCTAAAGCAGCTACAGATAATTCGCCCGGGATCGGCACTTTCGCCTGGCCGTTGTCCGTGCAGCAGCGCATGGCGTTCAGCGATCTGTACGGGCGCAGCGGCGAAGGCGTCTTCAATAAACGCATGCGCCAGCGCTGGCAGCGTATGGCCCTCCCAGTAGCCCAGCATCAGCGCGCCGTGATGCCAGGCGAGCACGCTGCTGCGTTCACCCGTCTGTGCCACCTGTAGCTGCCAACCCCGACCGCTGGCATACTCCATCACCCACGACAACAACGGCCGATCCCCCGCCACCGTCAGACGTGAGGCCTTACGCCACCAGCAGACCGACGACGGCAACGCTGGCAGCTCGCGGGCATACAGTTCTCCCTGCCAGGCAGGTAGCCAGGGCATGATCCTCACCGCGGTTTGTTTACTCTCCGGCTGGCCGGAGCAGGCATCCACCCGCCCTTCCACCAGCGCATTGACCTTTCCCTGCCGGGCAAACTGCGCGTTCCAGTGCATCGGCGCAAACAGTTCTCCCGCACGCTGACAGGGGGAAATATGGACTCTGGCCACCATAACCCCGCGCGGGGAGCTTATCCGCGCCAGCTGGCCGTCCGTCAGCCCGGCGCGCGCCGCATCGGTTGCGTTCATCTCAACAACAGGCTCGTCGATATGCTGCATCAGGCGCGGAACATACCCCGTGCGCGTCATGGTGTGCCACTGATCGCGGATCCGCCCGGTGTTCAGTATCAGGGGATACAATTCGTCGACGCCTGCCCCATGCGAGGACGGGCTGACCGGAACGATCGTTCTTTGCGGGAAATCCCCCGCACACCACTGGTACGGCGCCAGCCCGTCCCACGCCTCTCGCGTCAGCGACGCCAGTTCGCGCAGATTCAGCGCCCGTTCGCCGTTATTTTCAAACGCCGTCAGCGCCGCATGTTCACAAAATATCTCCTGAGGATGCGCCCAGGCGAAGGCATCGCCATAGCCGAGTTGCTCGGCGATCCGGGCGATGATCCACCAGTCCGGTTTAGCCTCGCCCGGCGCTGGCAGAAAGGCGCGCTGGCGGGAGATACGGCGTTCAGAATTGGTCACCGTGCCGTTTTTCTCGCCCCAGCCCAGGGCGGGAAAACGAATATGGGCAAACCGGCTGGTGTCGGTCTCCTGCATCACCTCAGATACGATAACCAGCGGGCAGGTCGCCAGGGCCTGGCACACCGCGTGGCTGTCGGGAAGCGACACGGCAGGGTTGGTGCCCATGATCCACACCGCCTTCACCTCGCCGCGGGCGATGGCGTCAAACAGTTCCACCGCCATCAGACCCGGGGTCTGCGCCAGCCGTTCCGTTCCCCAGAAACGCGCCACCCGCGAGAGATCGTCCGGCTCGAAGTTCATGTGCGCTGCCAGCTGGTTCGCCAGCCCGCCCACTTCCCGCCCGCCCATGGCGTTTGGCTGTCCGGTCAGCGAAAACGGGCCGCAGCCCGGACGGTTGAACTTCCCGCTGGCAAGATGCACGTTAATGATGGCGTTACACTTGTCGCTGCCGCTGGAGGACTGGTTGACCCCCATGGTGTAAAGCGTAATGGCGCGAGGCGCGGTGACAAACCAGTCGTAGAAGGTGCCAGTCTCGTCTGAATGCAGATCGCAAAACGCCGCCACGCGGGCAATCGGCCACTCATCGGTGCCCTGAATCAGATTGAGCAACCCCACAAACAGCCCGGCGTCGCTGCCGGGCCTGAGCGCCAGATGCAGGTCAGCGATATCGCAGGTGGCGGTTTTACGCGGATCGATCACGACCACTTTCATCTGCGGATTGTTGTGTTTTGCCTGCACCAGCCGCTGATACAGCACCGGATGCGTCCAGGCCGCGTTTGATCCAACGAGTACCACCAGATCGCTGTTTTCCACATCCTCGTAGCTGCACGGCACCACGTCTTCACCGAAGGCGCGCTTGTAGCCCACCACCGCCGACGACATACACAGCCGCGAGTTGGTATCAATGTTCGCCGCCCCGATAAAGCCTTTCATCAGCTTGTTGGCGGCATAGTAATCCTCGGTCAACAGCTGGCCGGAGGCGTAAAACGCCACCGCCTGCGGCCCCCATTCGTTGATGATGTTCCGCAGCCGCTCACCCGCTTCGCCCAGCGCCTGCGGCCATTCCACCTCCAGGCCGTCGACAACCGGGCGCAACAGGCGTCCCTGCAACCCCGTGGTTTCCCCGAGGGCAGAGCCTTTTACGCACAGGCGACCGAAATTCGCAGGATGGGTTTCATCTCCGCGAATACTCACCTTTTCACCGTTTGTGCTGGCGACCACGCCGCAGCCCACACCGCAGTATGGGCACGTTGTCCGGGTTTCCGTCATGAGGCCTCCGCACGCATCACCAGCTCTTCATTTCCAACCCACACCCTGCCGTTTTCAATTTTTACTGGCCAGGCACGCACCGCAGGCGCCCCGCTCTCAGCCTGACACCCGTCGCGCAGACGAATACGTTGCTTGTAGAGCGGCGAGATCACCACCGGTTCACCCGCCGCATCGCCAAGGATGCCGCGCGAGAGCACGTTCGCGCGGCTGCCCGGCTCCCGATCGTCGAGGGCATAAACGGTTTTGCCAAAGCGGAACAGCGCAATCGGTTTGTGCCCAAGTTGCGCGCCGATGCCCGCCTGCTCCGGGATCTCGTCGATAGCGCAAATTTCCTGCCAGCGCTTGTTCTCCTCCCCGGCAGGGGCATTCACCGCGGTGCGGAACAGCGCCAGGCGATCGGGATCGTTAAGGGTGGTTTGCCACTCGCACTGGTAGGTCTCCACCACCCGGGCCATCTCCTGCTCCAGTTCGTGGGCGATGCCGAGGCTGTCGTTCAGGATCACCTCGCGCAGATAGTCTAGCCCGCCTTCCAGATTATCCATCCAGGTACTGGTGCGTTGCAGACGATCTGCCGTGCGAATGTAGAACATCAGGAACCGGTCAACGGTGCGGATCAGCGTTTCGTCGTCCAGATCGCTGGCGAAGAGATCTGCATGGCGCGGCTTCATCCCGCCGTTGCCGCACAGATAGAGGTTCCAGCCTTTGTCCGTGGCAATCACCCCCACGTCTTTGCTCTGCGCCTCCGCGCACTCGCGGGTACAGCCGGAGACCGCCATTTTGATTTTGTGCGGCGCGCGCAGGCCCTTGTAGCGGTGCTCCAGCCGGACCGCAAGGCCGGTGGAGTCCTGCACGCCGTAGCGACACCAGGTTGACCCGACGCAGGATTTCACCGTGCGCAGGGATTTCCCGTAGGCGTGCCCGGTCTCAAACCCGGCCTCCACCAGCGCCTGCCAGATCTCCGGCAACTGTTCGAGCGTGGCGCCAAACAGGTCAATACGCTGCCCGCCGGTGATTTTGCTGTACAGGCTATAGCGTTTCGCAATCTGGCCGATGGCGATCAGCCCGTCGGCGGTCACTTCCCCTGCGGGCATCCGCGGCACAATGGAGTACGTTCCGTCCTTCTGAATATTGGCGAAATAACGGTCGTTGGTGTCCTGCAACGGCAGGTGCGTCGGTTTCAGCAGATACTCGTTCCAGCAGGACGCCAGCACCGATCCCACCAGCGGCTTACAGATCTCGCACCCGTGCCCCTGACCGTAGCGGCTGATAAGCTGGTCGAAGGTGCGGATATGGTTGACGCGCACCAGGTGGTAAATCTCCTGACGCGAGTAAGGGAAGTGTTCGCAGATATCCTTTTTCACCTCCACGCCCTGCTCCGCAAGCTGGCACTCCATGACCTGCTTCACCAGCGCGCTACAGCCTCCGCATCCGGTTGCCGCTTTGGTGCACTGTTTAATGGCGCCGATATCCGTTGCGCCCGCGCTTACTGCCCGGCAGATATCCCCTTTGCTGACGTTATGACATGAACAGATCTGCGCGCTTTCCGGCAGCGCCGCCACGCCCAGCGCTTTCGGCGCGCTGCCTGACAGCGCGGGTAAAATCAGCGTTTCCGGCTCTTTTGGCAGACTGATGCCGTTGAGCATCATCTGCACCAGCGTGGCGTATTCGCTGGCATCCCCCACCAGCACGCCGCCCAGCAGGGTTTTGCCGTCGTGGCTGACCACAATTTTCTTGTAGATTTGCTGCGGGCCGTGCGTCCACTGGTAGCTCAGCGCCCCCGGCGTGCGGCCGTGAGCATCTCCGAACGAGGCCACGTCGACGCCGAGCAGCTTGAGTTTGGTACTCATATCCGCGCCGGTGAAGGTTTTATCTTCACCCGCGAGCGCGGCAGCGGCCACGCGCGCCATCTGGTAGCCCGGGGCCACGAGGCCAAAGATTTTCCCCTCCCACAGGGCGCATTCACCGATGGCAAGCACGTCGGGATCGGAGGTCCGGCAGCCGTCGTCAATACAGATCCCGCCGCGCTCACCTGTAGCCAGCCCGCTGCTGCGCGCCAGCGCGTCCTGCGGGCGAATACCGGCAGAAAAGACCACCATATCCGTTTCCAGCTGCTCGCCATCGGCAAAGCGCAGCACCAGCCCGCCGTCTGCGTTGGCAATCTCCGTCGTCGATTTACTGGTGTGTACCCCTACGCCCAGCGCCTCAATTTTCCTGCGCAGCATCGCCGCGCCGTCATTGTCGAGCTGCACCGCCATCAGATTCGGCGCAAACTCCACCACGTGGGTTTCCAGCCCGAGCTGTTTCAGGGCATTCGCCGCCTCCAGCCCCAGCAGGCCGCCGCCAATCACCACGCCGCGGCGAGAGCCTGCCGCATGGGCCGCAATGTTGTCCAGATCGTCAAGGGTGCGGTAGACAAAGCAGCCCGGGAGATCGTTGCCCGGCACGGGCGGGACGAACGGATATGAGCCGGTCGCCAGCACCAGCTTGTCCCAGTGGGTTTCATGCCCGCTGGCGGTACGCACTACGTGTGCATCACGATCGAGAGCGACGATCTGCTGCGAGAGGCGTAGCTCAATGCCGTTGTCGGCAAAGAAATCCCCCTCCACCAGCGAGAGTGAGTCCGCGCTGCGGCCGCCAAAATATTCCGACAGGTGCACGCGGTCATAGGCCGCATAGCGCTCTTCGCCAAAGACAATAATCTGATACTGCTGATGCAAATTGCGGTTAACGCAGTCTTCGAGGAAATGATGGCCGACCATACCGTGCCCAACCACCACCAGAGTAGGTTTTGTCATAGCGTTCTGTCCTGCAACCCGCGGTTGCGTAGTGAAACGATCGAACAGCCAGTCCGCGTGTGCGGGCGCAGCCGTTGCCAGTAAATCGGTAAAGGTTGCCGCGCTGCGGCAGTCGCCCATCAGCAGCACACCAGCCAGCGCCCCCTGATGGATCAGTAAACGTCGATAGTGACGGGTCAGCGGATCCCATGAACTCCAGACCACATCGTCCGCCTGCGCCGTCGCGCGTCCGAGGCTGAACAACTCCACGCCGGTCACCTTGAGGCGCACGCCGTTGTCGGTCAGGGTAAACGGCGCGGTGAATTCTCCGGCCAGCCGCGCGGCAAGAATATCCGCCTGCGCCAGACAGGGCGCGACCAGGCCGAACGTCTGGCCGTCAATTTCGCAGCACTCGCCGATGGCGTAGATATTCGGCACGGAGGTTTGCATTTGGCTATCCACCACAATGCCGCGCGCGCAGTGAATGCCGCTGGCCTGCGCCAGCGCAACGTTAGGTTGTACGCCCGTGGCCAGCACCACGCGCGTGGCGGTGATGCGGCGTCCGTTGAGCAGCGTCACGGCATCGTCCGTGATCGCCGTGATGCCGGAAGTAAGCTCACAGCGCACGCCCCGCGCCGCCAGCGCCTCTTCCAGCAACAGTCCCGCCTGCTGGTCCAGCTGCTGTTCCATCAGCCAGGGACCACGATGCACGAGAGTGACGTTGTCACCCTTGCATGCCAGCGCTGCCGCGGTCTCCACGCCGAGTACCCCGCCGCCCAGTACCACCGCCGGACCGGAGATGTTCTGAATAGCGCGGGTCTCTGCCAGAGTGCGAAAGGTGAATACATGCGGCGCATCGCCGCCGGGAACTGGCGGAACAAAGGGGGTTGAACCGGTGGCAAACACCAGCACATCCCAGCCAAGTTTACGAACGGAGGTTTGCACTTCCCGCGCGTTCACGTTAACGGCAATCGCTTTTTCGCCCCGCAGTACCGTCACGCCCCGTGCCGTGTACCAGTCTTCATCATGCAGATAAATGTGCTCCGCCTGCTTTTCACCGCCCAACACCGGCGAAAGCTGGATGCGGTTGTAGGCATGCTCCGGCTCGTCACCGATGACGGTGATAGCAAACCGACCGGAAGTACGCCCGCTGAGCGACGCTATCAGCCGGGTTGCCGCCATGCCATTACCGATAATGACCAGTCGCATCGTGCCCCCTCGTTACGCCGCTTTCGGCTGTTTTTCGTAGAGGAAATGGAGGATCTGCTGACGCATATGGTGATAGCGGCTGTCGTCCGCCAGCTGCACCCGGTTGCGCGGTCGCGGCAGATCGACGCGCAGGATCTCGCCGACGGTGGCCGCCGGGCCGTTGGTCATCATCAGCACGCGGTCAGAAAGCAGCACCGCCTCGTCCACGTCGTGGGTAATGAGCACGATGGTGGTGTTCAGCGCCTGCTGGATCTGCATCACCGAATCCTGAAGATGGGCGCGCGTCAGCGCATCGAGCGCGCCGAAGGGTTCATCCATCAGCAGCACTTTCGGCTTCATCGCCAGCGCGCGGGCGATCCCGACGCGCTGCTTCATGCCACCGGAGATCTCCCCCGGACGTTTATGCAGCGCGTGGCCCATCTGCACGCGGTCGAGGTTGTGCTCAATCCACTCTTTGCGCTCGGCCTTGCTCATGGTGTGACGGAAAACCTGATCCACCGCCAGCGCCACGTTGTCGAAGCAGGTCAGCCACGGCAGCAGCGAATGGTTCTGGAACACCACCGCGCGCTCTGGCCCCGGCCCGGCGATTTCGCGGTTGTCACAAATCAGCCCGCCTTCTGTCGGCAGCGTGATCCCGGCGATGAGGTTCAGCAGCGTCGATTTGCCGCAGCCGGAGTGACCAATCAGGCTGACGGTTTCGCCCTCGTGGATATCAAAAGAGACGTTTTGCAGCGCCAGAAACTCGCCGCTGGCGGTGGAAAAACGCTGGCTCACGGCCTGGACCTGAATTAACGGTTTCATGTTCACTCCTTATTTTTCCTGCCAGCTAAAGCGACGGGCGATCAGCATCAGCCCCTGCTCCAGCAGCAACCCGACCACGCCAATGATGACGATGGCGATGAGAATGTTTTCGACGTTGAGGTTGTTCCACTCATTCCAGATCCAGAAGCCAATGCCTAAACCTCCGGTGAGCATCTCGGCGGCGACAATCACCAGCCAGGCAATGCCAATGGAGAGGCGTACCCCGGTCAGCACCGCAGGCAGTACGGCGGGAAAAAGAATGCGACGCATGATGGTCCACTCTGAGAGTTGCAGTACGCGGGCCACGTTAAGGTAGTCCTGCGGGATACGGCGCACCCCTTCAGCGGTGTTAATGACCATCGGCCATATAGAGCAGATGAAAATGGTCCAGCTCGATGCAGGCTCCGCTTTCTGGAACAGCAGCAGGCCGATAGGCAGCCAGGCCAGCGGGCTGACCGGACGCAGGAGCGCGATCAGCGGGTTGAACATGCGTGAGAAAAAGGTGAATCGGCCAATCAAAAAGCCCAGCGGAATCCCCGCCAGCGCCGCCAGACCAAAGCCGATGGCGACGCGCTGCAACGACGCCAGCACGTTCCAGCCAATGCCCATATCGTTTGGCCCGTCGCGATAAAACGGATCGGCGAACAGGGTCATGGCCGAGTCGAGCGTACTGAGCGGCGTCGGGAAACCTTTACTGTTTATCGCTGCCAGCTGCCAGAGCAGCACCAGCAGGCCGAGACCGAGCAGCGCCGGGATGACGCGCTGTGAAAAATCGTTCATCCGGCGCGCAAATGCGGGCGTGCGGCGGCGAACCTGTACCGGAGGCAGGACAATCACTTCCCCGCTCTCTGACGTCTCTTGTGGTTTCGTCTTTTGCAAATGCTGCATACTCAGGCCCCCTTACGGTGAATGGCGAAGCGGTTGGCGTACCCTTCCGGATCGGTGCCGTTCCAGACGGTACCGTCCATCAGGGTGCTGCTGCGATACGGTGATGACGGTGTGGACATGCCGCCCACAGCGGTCGCGGCATCCTGCCATACTGCGGTCTGGTTAATACGCTGCGCGATGTCCGCGTAGTCCGGCGCGGCGTTGAGCAACCCCCAGCGGCGGAACTGGGTTAAGAACCACATACCGTCGGAGAGATACGGGTAGCTCACGGCACCCTCATCGAAGAAACGGATCGGGTGCGCATCCTTCCAGCGCTGACCGACCCCGTTGTCGTACTCGCCGAGCATGCGCCCGGTGAGATACTGTTCCTTGCAGTTCAGCCAGGCGCGGCGGGAAAGGATCTGCGCGGTTTCACGTTTGTTTTCCGGTGATGCGTCGATCCAGCGCGCGGCCTCCAGCACCGCGCTCACCAGCGCCCGGGCGGTATGCGGATTTTTCGCCACCCAGTCGCGTCGGGTGCCAAGGATTTTTTCCGGGTGATCGGCCCAGATCGACTGCGACGTGGCAGCGGTAAACCCGATGCGGTCGTTAATCGCCCGCGCGTTCCACGGCTCGCCGACGCAGAAGCCCACCATGTTGCCGATACGCATGTTCATCACCATCTGCGGCGGCGGCACCACCACCGTGCGCACGTCGTCAAACGGATTGATACCCGCGCTGGCCAGCCAGTAGTAGAGCCACATGGCGTGCGTCCCGGTCGGGAAGGTATGCGCGAAGGTATAGGTTCCCGGCGCCTGCTGCCCAATCAGCTTTTTCAGCCCGTCGAGGTCACGAACGCCCTTCTCCGCCAGATCGCTGGAGAGCGTAATGGCCTGACCGTTCTGGTTGAGGGTCATCAGGTTCGCCATCGGCTGCGGCTTACCCGCGATCCCGAGTTCGAGACCGTACAGCAGGCCGTACAGAATGTGCGCCGCATCCAGTTCTCCCGCCACCAGCTTGTCGCGCACCGCCGCCCAGCTCGCCTCTTTGGTCGGCACGATGGTAATGCCATGTTTTTTATCGAACCCTTTCAGGGCCGCGATAACCACTGGCGCGCAATCGGTCAGGGGAATAAACCCGATACGCACGGTATCCTGCTCCGGCTTATCTGATCCCGCCGCCCATGCAGCCTGCATGACACCCGGCAACAGCATCGCACCACTCGCCAGCATGCTGGCCTGCAATAACCGTCGTCTCGACAAATCCGCCATAATCGCTCCTGAAAAAAAGGCAAAAAAAAGCGCCCGACGGTGCTGAAGCACCGCTGGACGCCTTTATCCCGAAGACGCATGCACCGCCGTTGGCGCATCGTCAAAAATGGTTAATGAGTTAATGCAAAGGTGATGCCAGCTTTTCATCCCCGACATGACGGGGTTTTCGCCAGGAGAGCGCGGTTTTACGCACCTCAATCAGGCATAAAATGCCCACTGACTGTGCAACTACTCCCTAGGGGGTATGTTCCACAGATTTTTCACCGTAAGCAGCGCACGGGCGATATCCACCATGCGTTGGTTTTTATCCATCGCCATTTTACGCAGGGCCGTCCACGCCTGCTCCTCGCTCATGTTCTGGTGCGTCATCAGCACGCTTTTGGCTTTGTCGATGGTCTTACGCTCCTCCAGCGTGTCACGCAGGGAGGCAAGCTGACGGGAGAGTTGCTCAATTTCACGCGCCTGCTGACGCACCAGCGGCAGAAGCGGTTTATCCGGAAACCGCGTCAGGATATCGTCGTGTTCATCGGCTACGTGCAGGTTTTCGCTACCACGACGCTCCTCAACGGCCGTCATCAGATCGGCAATTGCCACCTCCTCCAGCGTGCGCAGATGTTCAAGGCGCGCGGTTTGCAGAGCAAACCATTTGAGGGCGGTATCGCCGTTATCTGCCGGGGGCTGGCGGGTGCACGCTTCACGCCTGAGTTTTTCCGTTTCCAGATCCGGCAGGCAATTGAAGGTAAACGTCTCCTGCACGTCTGGAGTGCAATGGGAGATAAACACCTCAAAGCACGCCTGCTGGCCGTCGATGCGATCCACCAGCCGCTGGCGGGTTTCATCGTCAAAGAATCCCTGGGTGAAACCAATAGCCCCCAGCGCCCGCTCTTGTCCCACAAGCTCTTTGCCCTGCATCAGGCTGTAAAGCGCCACAAATCGGCCTGCAATGTGCGGATCGTCAATGCTGTCGCTGAGTTGAGGTACGATACTGAGCAGATGACGCAGTATGCGGCTGTAGTGTTCCATCGCCTGCGGCGCGGTGACGCTGCGACCTGTAACGCCATCACGTAGTACCGTTAGCGTTTCAAGGCAGTGCAGTGCGCTGGCAATACGTTCACAGAGGGTGCTGCCCGGCAGCGGTTGGTTAAACAGAAGGTACAGTGCCGCAAGGTTTTCATCCACCAGGGCCCTGCTGGCCTTGCATTCAGGGGCGTACAATTTGCCCTGTGAGCAGAGCCAGACATTTGACGCACCGCGCTCGCACTGTAGCATATGCACCAGTCGACTGATGCCGTTCACCAGCTCGCCCAGCTGCGCTAATCTGCCGAGCTGTTCCTCACGCAACCTTCTCGCACGCTGGAACCATTCGGTTGCGCCAGGCGAACTGCCAGCCTCTATCGTCATACTTTCTCTCCCCGATACGTATACTTCGGTTGGAGAAGCAATATTCGTGCCTTTTCAAAGAACAGGAGTCAACATGCAGAAGATTGTGATCGTCGCCAACGGTGCGGCCTACGGCAGTGAATCCCTTTTCAACAGCCTGCGCCTGGCAATCGCGCTGCGCGATAAAGAGAATGAACTGGAGCTGCGTCTCTTTTTGATGTCCGATGCCGTCACGGCCGGGCTGAAGGGTCAGAAACCCGCAGAAGGCTACAACATTCAACAAATGCTGGAGATCCTGACCGCGCAAAATGTTCCGGTCAAACTGTGCAAAACCTGTACCGACGGACGCGGGATCACCGGGCTGCCGCTGATTGAGGGCGTGGAAATTGGCACGCTGGTCGAGCTGGCTGAATGGACGCTTTCCGCCGATAAAGTATTAACTTTTTAATAATAACCCGCTAAAAATATTATTTTCTTATGGACGCGGTTTCAGCATCAAGTTTACCTGCACCGTTGCCGATAGGCATGGAAACAACACAGCAGGTATTACACTTATGTTCAGATCCATTCGCGCCCGCATCATTGCCGCGACGACAGGCTGTCTGGTCGTCGCCCTTCTTCTTAATACCGTTATTAACTTTCAGGTCACGCGCCAGGATAATCAGCAGTCGCAGCGCGATATTCTGACCAGCACCAGTGCCAGCCACAATATGGCAATTGCCGACTGGGTGAATAGCAAAATGACCGTCATTACTTCGGCGCAGCCAGTCGCGCTCAGTGACGATCCGGTTCCGGTGTTTAAACAGCTGGCACTGGCAGGTGGATTCACCAACGTCTACGTGGGTTATGCCAGCAAGACGGCGAAATTTTCCGACCCAACCGGGGTCCCCGCCGATTACGATCCCACCCTTCGCCCGTGGTATCAGCAGGTCGTCAGCACCGATGGTCCGGTAGTGACGGCACCTTATGTGGACGCGGGCACCGGGAAACTGGTGGTGACCTTCGCGGTACCGGTAAAAGAGAACGGCACGCTGAAAGCGGTTGTAGCGGGCGATGTGGCGATGGACAGCGTGGTGGCTAACGTGCGCGGTATTCACCCGACGCCAGCCAGCAGCGGCCTGCTTCTGGACAGCAACGGCACCGTGATTGCCGGCAGCGATCCTGCGCTGACGCTTAAGCCTTTTACTGAAACGATCAAGGGTATCGATTTTGCCGCTCTGAAAAGCGGCAACCTGGTTGACGGAACGTTTAACGGACGCGACAAAACGTTCATGGCGACCACCGTACCGGGAACGCACTGGCTGCTGGTTGTGGCGCTTGATAACGACGATGCCACCGCCGGGATGCGGTCATTGCTGAAAGCATCAGCACTGTCGCTGGCGATCCTCGCCCTGCTGAGCGGCGCCCTTATGCATGTTCTGATCGCCCGCCTGCTGAAAAGGCTGTCCGATATCCGCGATGCGATGAACAACATTGCCAACGGTACTAACGATCTGTCACAGCGCCTGCCGGATAAGGGGGGCGATGAAGTGGCGCAAATCGCGCAGGCGTTTAATGCCTTCAGCGATAAGCTTTCTGTGGTCATGGTCCAGCTACGAGACGCCAGCGCCTCAGTAAAAAACGCCGCGCATGAGATTGCGGCGGGTAATCAGGATCTCTCCGGGCGTACCGAGCAGGCGGCATCAAGCCTTCGCGAAACCGCCAGCGCCGTGGAAGAGATCACGGCCTCCGTTACGCAGTCCAACGAGTCGGCAGCAGAAGCGAACGAACAGGCGGGCAAGGCCTCTGCCGCAGCATCCCGCGGAGGCGACGTCGTCGCTCAGGCCATCAGTACCATGCAGTCCATCGAACTGGCTTCCGCGAAAATCGGCGATATTACCAGCGTCATTGACGGCATCGCCTTCCAGACCAACATTCTGGCGCTGAATGCCTCGGTGGAAGCGGCGCGAGCCGGGGAGCAAGGCCGTGGGTTCGCGGTCGTTGCGGGGGAAGTGCGTAATCTGGCCAGCCGCAGCGCTCAGGCGGCGAAAGAGATCAAAACCCTTATCGACTCCACCACCGACAGCGTGGCCACCGGCTCGCGTTACGTGCATCTGGCCGGGGAAAGCATGGATGAGATCCGCTCAAGCATCGGCAGCGTCTCTGGCATCATGCGCGAAATATCCATTGCCACAAGCGAGCAGATGAAAGGGATCCATGAGATTAACCACGCGGTGACTCATCTGGATCGCATGGTGCAGCAGAACGCCGAGCTTGTTGTACAGTCTGCCGCGGCAGCCAGTGCGCTGCAAAGCCAGGCGGGCGACCTTGCTGAGACCGCAGGCCATTTCCGCATATAATTTTTCCCCGGCGCGCGTTAAGCAGGGTAAACGCGCGTCGGCTGAAAGGTTTCAGGGATTTTGTCATTTTTGTTTAATCGTTACGCCATTTTTTGATCGAAATCAGCATCCCACCCCTTCCCCTTTGGTGTTATGCAATGAGTAAATTGTGAACAACATCACGCTCGGGATGGGCAAAAACGACGGGGTATAAAATGGCACGGGTTAAAACAAGTTTGAAACTGTTTGGCGGGGATACGGTAGTGGTGCGTTGCTCAGAGCGTTGCCGCATCCATCTGATGAGTACAAAAGGACAGAAGCAATCGCAGGCCGATATCCTTACCGTCCAGGACGATAAGGCATGGCTGACGGTGCCCTACACCGGCACCTGGGATGTGCTGATCGACAGCCACAGCCAGTCGCTCGAACATTCTGTTAGTTACGTAGCAGCATAATCGTAAACGCCCGGTCAGCCGGGCGTTATATTATGCAAAACCCGGCCGCAGCGTATTGCTGAGCGGGTTTCCTTCCAGCAGCGCTTTCACCTTCACCACCAGCTCACTCAGACAGTCGTCCTGCATACCGAGGCGCGTCAGCTCCTGATCGAGCGAGAAAAGGTACTGGGCGTTAGTACCCAGCGGTCCACTGGCGGCGGCAATCAGCGGGGCGATCACCTGGGTTCGGGTGTCGGCTTCATACAGCGGATGGCGCGGATCCATAATGAACACCAGCGCGTTGACGGTGCGGCCGTCATCCAGGTCCAGCTTGCACCAGCTGGGCATATAGCAGCCAGTGATCATCTCGCGCTTCCACAGCAGCGTCAGCTCTTCTTCCAGCGTGGTATCCGGCAGCCGGTATGCCACGCCCGTGGTGCGTCCGCCCTCTTTTAGTGCAAGCATGCGTCCAGGCTGACAGGCGCTGCCGCGTCCGGCGGTCAGGCGCAAACAGAAGGCGCGGTGCCAGCCAGGCAGCGTTCCGGTTGCCGATTCAACATACTCAAGCGCCGGGTTCCACATCAGTGAGCCGTAACCAAAAATCCAGACCGGGCCATCATCCGGGCGGCAGGCCAGCGTTGCCGCAAGCGACGCCGCACGTTGTTCAGCCGACCACAGAAGCGATTCCTCGATAGCACCAAATGCCGTCTTACAATCTGCCTTCATCAAGAAATCACGCGTTAACACATTCCACCTCCGCCACTGCATGCTTCCTTGCGACATCTTTAATGCGCCTTCCCGGCATTTTGTGCTGTTCATTTTAACAGCAGCCGAGCAACGATAAGCAATTCGCGGGCCAGATGCAATACAGCGGCAGGTCAACCGCCTGAAATGTCAAAATGGAGGCAGCGTATTATTCGGCAGCTATTTCTTTTTGTGCCATTTATCATCATCCCCCTTCTCATAGTCATTTTTTACGGCGGCCCAGGCCACTTTATGCGCCGTCTCTTCACGGCTGGCATCGTCCCGGCGATCGTCTTTATCTTTGTACTGATCCCAGGCGCTGTTAAAAGCTTCTTTGTAGATATCCTGCGCGTGAGCAGGCAATACGTTTTGCACGTTGTCCGGTAATTCGCTTTTCGATTTGTATGGCATCGTTAACCTCTCTTTTGGCTAAAAGATAAGTGTGGACGACGATACGCCAGGGTGCCACCCGAACAATAGAAATGAACGATACAAAAAAGCAAGACATTGTTATTTAATGAGTATTTAGTGGAGATAATGTATTATAAGACTCAGCCGTGAAAATTATAGAAAAGGGTAAAAAAAGGTAAACTATACAGGGTATTTAACAGATTTATGTTAATTTAACGTCCTCAAAATCTATCTATAATTACAAGCACCTGCATTGACGGAGAAGCACATGACAGCAACACACGAGGCGGTAAAAACCCGCCACAAGGAGACCTCTCTCATTTTCCCGGTTCTGGCACTGGCTGTGCTGCTCTTCTGGGGAAGCAGTCAGTCATTGCCAGTGGTTGTGGGGATCAATATTCTGGCTCTGGTGGGTATTTTAACCAGCGCATTTAGCGTGGTACGCCATGCGGATGTGTTAGCCCACCGTCTTGGAGAGCCGTATGGTTCATTAATTTTAAGCCTTTCGGTTGTTATTCTTGAAGTCAGTTTAATTTCCGCATTAATGGCCACCGGCGACGCCGCGCCAACGCTAATGCGCGATACGCTCTACTCGATCATTATGATTGTCACCGGCGGTCTGGTCGGTTTTTCGCTTTTACTGGGTGGACGCAAATTTGCCACCCAGTACATGAATCTCTTTGGCATTAAACAGTACCTGATCGCCCTGTTCCCGCTGGCGATTATCGTGCTGGTCTTCCCGATGGCGCTGCCGGGTGCAAACTTCACCACCGGCCAGGCGCTGCTGGTGGCGCTGATTTCCGCGGCGATGTATGGCGTGTTCCTGCTGATCCAGACCAAAACGCACCAGAGCCTGTTTGTGTACGAGCATGAAGATGAAGCCGACGACGATGACCCGCATCACGGTAAGCCGTCGGCCCACAGCAGCGCGTGGCACACGGTTTGGCTGATCGTGCATCTGATTGCCGTTATTGCGGTCACCAAGATGAATGCGAACCCGCTGGAGGCGCTGTTAACGGAACTGAACGCGCCGGTCGCCTTTACCGGTTTCCTGGTAGCCCTGTTGATCCTGTCACCAGAAGGTCTGGGGGCGCTGAAAGCGGTGCTGAACAATCAGGTGCAGCGTGCGATGAATCTATTCTTCGGCTCCGTACTGGCGACCATCTCCCTCACCGTTCCGGTGGTGACGCTGATTGCCTTTATGACGGGGAATGATTTGCAGTTTGCGCTGGGTGCGCCAGAGATGATTGTGATGATGGCATCATTGCTGCTGTGCCAGATATCCTTCTCCACCGGCCGCACCAATGTGCTGAACGGCGCGGCGCATATGGCGCTGTTTATTGCGTATCTGATGACGATATTTGCATAATCTTTTTTGCCCAGCGGCGCTTCGCTTGCAGGGCCTACGGGTTTTGTAGGCCGGGTAAGCGCAGCGCCACCCGGCAATATGCCCCATAAAAAAACCCGCCGAAGCGGGTTTTTTATTAGTTGCTGGTATCCAGCTCGTCGAAGCTCTTCACCAGATCGTCAATCGCCTTGATCTGTTTCAGGAACGGCTCCAGCTTGTCCAGCGGCAGCGCGGATGGACCGTCGCATTTCGCGTTAGCCGGATCCGGGTGCGCTTCAATGAACAGACCCGCCAGGCCGGTCGCCATCCCGGCGCGCGCCAGTTCGGTTACCTGCGCACGACGCCCGCCAGACGCGGCACCAAACGGGTCGCGGCATTGCAGGGAGTGGGTCACGTCGAAAATCACCGGCGACTGGTTAGAGACGTTCTTCATCACGCTGAAGCCCAGCATATCCACAACCAGGTTGTCATAACCGAAGTTTGAACCACGGTCGCACAGGATCACCTGGTCGTTACCGCCTTCGATAAACTTATCGACGATGTTACCCATCTGGCCAGGGCTGACAAACTGCGGTTTTTTCACGTTAATCACGGCACCGGTTTTCGCCATCGCTTCTACCAGGTCAGTCTGGCGAGCCAGGAACGCCGGAAGCTGGATCACGTCTACCACATCTGCCACGGGCTGTGCCTGAGAGGCTTCGTGCACGTCGGTGATCACTTTCACGCCAAACGTCTGTTTCAGCTCCTGGAAAATCTTCATCCCCTCTTCCAGGCCCGGGCCACGGTAGGAGTGAATGGAGGAGCGGTTGGCTTTGTCAAAAGAGGCTTTAAACACGTACGGGATGCCCAGCTTTTGGGTCACGGTCACGTAGTGTTCGCAGATGCGCATAGCGAGATCGCGGGATTCCAGCACGTTCATACCGCCAAACAGCACGAACGGCAGGTCGTTTGCCACGTTGATATCACCAATGCTAACCACTTTTTGTTTCATAGGATCGCCTTATTCAGGTGTGAATCGGAATTAAGATTAATGCAGTGTAATGTGTTTATGCGCGATCGCGTTGATCTGCGCGCGGATCATTTCGCTGATCGGATCTTCCGGACATTGCTCGACGAAATAATTCAAATCATTCAGCGCCACGTGCTCGCAGTCGAGCTGCGCATAAATCAGGCCGCGGTCGCGGATTTCGTACGGATCTTCCGGATTGAACTGCAACAGCACTTCGCTTGCGCGCAGGGCCAGCTCCATCTGCCGCTCTTCCATCAGCGCAGACTTCAGCGTATCCAACAGTTTGCGGATCACTTCGGCGTTATCGGCTTCATCAAGATCTTCATTGAACAGCTCAGCTATCGGGCTAATGTTGCCCTTCAGCCAGACGTCCAGCGTATGCTCATCCAGCGTGTCGCCGTTAAATGGATTGATTAACCACATCTCACCGTCCAGCCACTCCGCCCGCAAAATCATCTGCGTTGGGAAAATGACCGGCACCAGTGGAATATCCAGTTCGTGTGCAACCCACAGTAAAATGGCGCCCAACGCGACGGCGCTGCCCTGACGATTTTTCAACACCTGGTCCAGCCACAGTGCGTCAGACAAGCGGTACACGCCTCGCGTGTCGCAGAAACCCCATTCGCCGTAGAAAAGCTCAATCAGCTTCTCTAATTGCCAGTCCTGCGGACGTGCCTGATTGATCTCTTCGCGCGCCAGGCTGACCAGATTCTCCAGTTCAGCGTAAACGTACTGTGACGTGAAATCGTCGCGGATCATCTCTGAAATCAGGATCATACCATCGCAGAGCGGCACTTTGTTAAATTCGAAATCGGCTAAGGACCTCATGACTTACCCCAGTAACGGTATTCTTGTGGTGGCGAGTTTAATGATGATGTACAGCACCACCAGACCCAGCAGAAAGGCGATAAACCCTGCCTGCTGGCTGCGCGGACGATAACGTCCAGGCGCGATAAAACCCAAAACGATGTAGATGATAACGCCAAACCGCTTTTCAGTCAGCCATGCGCCTTTATCAGTAAATGGCAGATAGCCTGCTTTCATGACCACTGACCCAGCGTCAGGCGCTCGTTGCCACCGTAGTCGCGGCAGGTTTCAACGGCAGAATAGCCTGCCTGCGTGAACAGCGCTCTCACCGCCTCCCCCTGCGTCCAGCCATGTTCCACCAGCAGCCAGCCGCCGGGAAGCAAATGTTGTCGTGACGTTGTCACAATGTGATCGAGATCCGCAAGCCCCTGATTCGCAGCGACCAGCGCGGTCAGTGGTTCAAAACGCACGTCGCCCCGGGCGAGATGCGGATCGTCTTCGTCGATGTAGGGCGGATTGCTGACAATCATGTCGAACATGCGGCTTTCAAGCGCGGCAAACCAGCTGCTTTGCAGAACGGCAACATTGTTCAGCCCCAGCCGTTCAACGTTGCGCCGCGCAAGGGCGACCGCATCGGGCATTACGTCTACCGCCGTCACGGTGCAATCCGGTCGCTCGCTGGCCAGCGCCAGCGCAATCGCGCCGGTGCCAGTACCGAGATCGAGGATCTCACACGGCTGCGCCGGTAACCGCGCCAGCGCCTGCTCCACCAGACACTCGGTGTCCGGGCGCGGGATCAGTGTGGCCGCTGAGACGTACAGCGGAAGTGACCAGAACTCACGTTCGCCCACCAGATGCGCCACCGGCTCGCCGGTTTTACGGCGGGCAAGCAGCGAGGCGAGCTGTGCTTCCTGCTCAGCGGTCAGCTCGGTTTCACCGAAAGCCAGCAGATACGTGCGGGCTTTACCCGTCACATGCTCAAGCAAAATTTCAGCGTCGCGCTTCGGGCTTTCACTGTCTGAAAGTTCACCGACCGCCTCACGTAACCAGCGCTGAAAATCCATTAATCCTGCTCGGACAGTGCCGCCAGCTGGTCGGCCTGGTATTCCTGCACGATAGGCTCAATCAGCATATCGAGCTTGCCTTCCATCGCCTCATCCAGTCGGTAGAGCGTCAGGTTGATGCGGTGGTCGGTTACGCGACCCTGCGGGAAGTTATAGGTGCGGTTACGATCGCTACGGTCGCCGCTGCCCAACAGGTTACGGCGTGTAGAGGCTTCCGCCTGCTGGCGTTTCGCCATTTCCGCCGCGTGGATACGGGCACCCAGCACGGATAGTGCTTTAGCTTTGTTCTTGTGCTGGGAACGTTCATCCTGACACTCAACCACAATGCCGGTGGGCAGGTGAGTAATACGGATAGCGGAGTCGGTGGTGTTAACGTGCTGACCACCCGCACCGGAGGAGCGGAAAGTGTCGATACGCAGATCCGCCGGGTTGATATCCGGCAATTCCGCTTCCGGCAGCTCGGGCATGACCGCTACCGTGCAGGCCGAGGTGTGAATACGGCCCTGCGATTCGGTCGCCGGGACGCGCTGCACGCGGTGGCCGCCAGATTCAAATTTCAGTCGACCATATACGCCGTCACCGCTGATTTTGGCGATAATCTCTTTATAACCGCCATGTTCCCCTTCGTTAGCGCTCATGATCTCCACGCGCCAGCGGCGGGATTCGGCATAACGGCTGTACATACGGAACAGATCCCCGGCGAACAGCGCCGCTTCGTCGCCGCCGGTCCCGGCGCGGACTTCCACAAAAGCGTTACGCTCATCGTCCGGATCTTTCGGCAGCAGAAGCACCTGGAGCTGTTGCTCCATCTCTTCTGAACGCGCTTTGGCGTCCTGCAACTCTTCCTGGGCCATCTCGCGCATCTCAGGATCGTCGAGCATCATCTGCGCGGTTTCGATATCTTCCTGGACCTGACGCCAGTCGGTAAAGCATTTTGAAACATCACTTAACTGCGCGTATTCACGCGACAGCGCGCGAAAACGTTCCTGGTCGGCAATGGTCCCGGCATCGCCGAGCAGCGCCTGGACTTCTTCATGGCGCTCGTGCAGAGCTTCCAGTTTAGCGACGATAGAAGGCTTCATAGGCGTAAATGCACCTTGTCTTAGAAAATGGGTATAGGGCGCTATTCCAGCCCGAGGCTGTTGCGCAGAATTGTCAGGCGTTCATCGTCCCCGTCACGGGCAGCCTGCTGAAGAGATTTGGTTGGGGCATGGATCAGGCGGTTGGTCAGTTTCCAGGCCAGATCCTGCATAATCGCCTGCGCGTCGCCGCCCTGTTCAAGCGCCGCTAACGCTTTGGCCGTCAGGTCATCACGCACCTGCTCCGCCTGACCGCGGTACTCGCGGATGGTCTCGCTGACGCTTTGCGCGCGCAGCCAGGCCATAAACTCGCTGGTTTCCTGCTCAACGATGGTTTCCGCCTGCACTGCCGCCGCTTTACGCTGGGCAAGGTTGTGCGAAATGATGCTTTGCAGGTCATCCACGCTGTACAGATAGGCGTTTGCCAGTTTGCCCACTTCCGGTTCGACATCACGCGGAACGGCGATATCCACCAGCAGCATCGGCTGATTGCGGCGGGATTTCAGCGCACGTTCGACCATCCCTTTGCCGATAATCGGCAGCGGGCTGGCGGTAGAACTGATAATAATGTCCGCCTCTTTCAGGCGTTCATCGATGTCGCTCAGCGCAATCACCTCAGCGCCGACTTCATCTGCCAGCACCTGCGCACGTTCCCGGGTGCGGTTGGCGATGATCATCTTCTTCACTTTGTGTTCGCGAAGATGGCGCGCCACCAGCTCAATGGTTTCGCCCGCCCCCACCAGCAGTACGGTGACGGTCGACAGCGATTCAAAGATTTGACGGGCAAGGGTACAGGCCGCGAAAGCAACCGAAACCGCACTGGCACCAATATCGGTTTCGGTTCGCACACGCTTCGCCACGGAGAAAGACTTCTGGAACATACGTTCCAGTTCGCTGGCTTTCAGATGCCCTTTCTGGGAATCCGCGAAGGCTTTTTTTACCTGGCCGAGGATCTGCGGCTCGCCCAGTACCAGCGAATCCAGACCGCTGGCCACGCGCATCAGATGGCTGACCGCATCGTTATCCTGATGCCAGTACAGGCTGTTGCGCAGCTCTTCTTCGTTGAGGTTGTGGTAGTCACATAACCAGCGGATCAGTGCCTCGTGCAGGTTGTCCTGCTCCTCCACGCTTAAATACAGCTCGGTACGGTTGCACGTCGACAGCACCACCCCTCCCTGCACCATCGGCTGTGCAAGCAGGCTGTCCAGCGCCAGGTCGAGCGTATCCGGCGAAAACGTAACGCGTTCTCGCAGTGAAACCGGGGCTGTTTTGTGGTTAATACCGAGTGCTAATAGGGTCATGTTGAGCGGGAGTAGTACCAGCGTTAATAAGGTTAGCAGGACGCATCATACAGGATGCGCGAGATCAATAAAAGAGACTGCACCCTTTCGGAGTAATAGGTTACATAGCGCTTTGAGATAATTTGAACGTAGACGGTGGCATCCTTCAACGCTAGCATTAACAGTTATAACTGCAACGTATCTCAAGGATTTGTCATCATTATGACCCGAATGATTCGCCTGCTGCCTCTGGCGGCCCTGGTTCTGACCGCCTGTTCCGTTAACCAGCCGAAAGGCCCGGGCAAAAGCCCTGACTCACCGCAGTGGCGCCAGCACCAGCAGGACGTGCTGAAACTCAGCCAGTACCAGACCCGCGGTGCGTTTGCTTATCTCTCTGACGAACAAAAAGTTTACGCTCGCTTCTTCTGGCAACAAACGGGTCAGGACAACTATCGCCTGCTGTTACTGAACCCGCTGGGTAGCACCGAACTGGAGCTTAACGCGAAGCCTGGCGAAGCGCAGATCACCGATAACAAGGGCCAGCACTACACGGCCACCGACGCCGAAGAGATGATTGGCAAGCTGACCGGGATGCCGATTCCGCTGAACAGCCTGCGCCAGTGGATCCTCGGCCTGCCGGGTGAAGCGACCGACTATACCCTCGACGATCAATACCGTCTGAGCCAGGTGAACTACACCCAGGGCGGTAAAACCTGGAAAGTGGTGTACAGCGCCTATGACAGCAAGACTCAACCGTCGCTGCCGTCCAATATGGAGCTGACGCAGGGTAGCCAGCGTATCAAGCTGAAAATGGATAACTGGATCGTTAAATGATGACCCACTGGCCCTCTCCCGCAAAACTGAACCTGTTTCTCTACATTACCGGGCAGCGCGCTGACGGCTATCACACCCTGCAAACGCTGTTTCAGTTTGTCGATTACGGCGACACGATCTCCATCGAACCGCGTCAGGACGGGCAGATTTGCCTGCTGACGCCGGTCGACGGCGTGGCGCACGACGATAACCTGATCGTGCGCGCCGCCCGTCTGCTGATGCAAACGGCGTCGGCGTCGGGCCGTCTGCCAGCGGGAAGCGGTGCGGATATCCGTATCGACAAACGCCTGCCGATGGGCGGCGGGCTGGGCGGCGGTTCGTCAAACGCCGCGACCGTACTGGTGGCGCTCAATCACCTTTGGGGCTGCGGCCTGACAACGGACGAACTGGCAGCGCTAGGATTGACGCTGGGTGCCGACGTACCGGTGTTTGTGCGCGGTCATGCGGCGTTCGCTGAAGGGGTGGGTGAAATCCTTACGCCGGTCGACCCACCGGAAAAATGGTATCTGATCGTTCACCCTGGCGTGAGCATTCCTACCCCGGTCATCTTCAAAGATCCTGACCTGAAAAGAAATACCCCGGTACGGTCAATAAAAACGTTATTAAATTGTGAATTCAGCAACGATTGCGAGGATATCGCAAGAAAACGTTTTCGCGAGGTTGATGCGGTGCTTTCCTGGCTGTTAGAATACGCGCCGTCGCGCCTGACCGGTACAGGGGCCTGTGTCTTTGCTGAATTTGACACCGAAACCGCCGCCCGTCAGGTGCTTGAGCAAGCGCCGGTTTGGCTGCATGGTTTTGTAGCACGCGGGATGAACACCTCCCCCCTACAGCAGGCCATTCTGGCGCAGACTGAGTTTCGGTGACAACGTCACCCTGTTCCAGACGTTGCATCGCGCTCTTTAATACACCGCCTGGATAGCGTTTGCTTAGGCCCCGCAGTTTGCGGCGAACGCTATCCACCACTGGACGCATGCCTGAGGTTCTTCTCGTGCCTGATATGAAGCTTTTTGCTGGTAACGCCACCCCGGAACTAGCACAACGTATTGCCAACCGCCTGTACACTTCCCTCGGCGACGCCGCTGTAGGTCGCTTTAGCGACGGCGAAGTCAGCGTACAAATTAACGAAAATGTACGCGGTGGTGATATTTTCATCATCCAGTCCACCTGTGCTCCAACGAATGACAACCTGATGGAATTGGTTGTTATGGTCGACGCGCTGCGTCGTGCTTCTGCTGGCCGTATCACTGCTGTTATTCCTTACTTTGGCTATGCACGTCAGGACCGTCGCGTCCGTTCCGCGCGTGTGCCAATCACCGCTAAAGTTGTCGCAGACTTCCTGTCCAGCGTCGGCGTTGACCGTGTACTGACGGTCGACCTGCACGCAGAGCAGATCCAGGGCTTCTTCGACGTGCCGGTTGATAACGTATTCGGTAGCCCAATCCTGCTGGAAGACATGCTGCAACTGAATCTGGACAACCCGATTGTGGTTTCTCCGGACATCGGCGGCGTGGTACGTGCTCGTGCTATCGCGAAGCTGTTGAACGATACCGACATGGCGATCATCGACAAACGCCGTCCGCGCGCTAACGTTTCTCAGGTGATGCACATCATCGGTGACGTGGCTGGCCGCGACTGCGTGTTGGTGGACGACATGATCGATACCGGCGGTACGCTGTGTAAAGCCGCTGAAGCGCTGAAAGAGCGTGGTGCGAAACGCGTATTCGCTTACGCGACTCACCCAATCTTCTCCGGCAATGCGGTGAACAACCTCCGTAACTCCGTCATTGACGAAGTTGTGGTGTGCGATACCATCCCACTGAGTGACGAGATCAAAGCGCTGCCAAACGTGCGTACATTGACCCTGTCCGGGATGCTGGCCGAAGCGATTCGTCGTATCAGCAACGAAGAATCCATCTCTGCAATGTTCGAACACTGATCGAACACGGCCAAAAAACCCGCTACGGCGGGTTTTTTTGTTTATAGTTTTTATTTGTATGACTTATGCCTCCTTCACCTGCCATTCATATGACAGATGATGCGCACACGGATGATAGATAATTGTGAAAAACGTAACCTCCTCACATGTTCTGCCCTTTCGCGCCCTCATCGACGCCTGCTGGAAAGAGAAATACACGTCGTCACGCTTTGTTCGTGACCTGATAGCCGGGATCACCGTCGGGATTATTGCCATCCCGCTGGCGATGGCGCTGGCAATTGGTAGCGGCGTCGCGCCGCAGTACGGTCTTTACACGTCGGCGGTCGCCGGGATTGTGATTGCACTGACGGGCGGGTCCCGCTTCAGCGTTTCCGGCCCGACCGCCGCCTTTGTGGTGATCCTCTACCCGGTTTCCCAACAGTTTGGTCTGGCAGGCCTGCTGGTTGCCACCCTGATGTCCGGCGTCTTTTTAATTCTGTTCGGTCTGGCCCGTTTTGGTCGCCTGATTGAATATATCCCCCTTTCCGTGACGCTGGGGTTCACCTCGGGGATTGGGATCACCATCGGGACCATGCAGATTAAGGATTTCCTCGGCCTGCAAATGGCCCATGTTCCGGAGCACTATTTACAGAAAGTGGGCGCGCTGTTCATGGCGTTGCCGACGGCCAACCTGGGCGATGCGGCCATAGGTATCGTTACCCTCGGCACACTCATTGTCTGGCCTCGCTTAGGCATTCGTCTCCCGGGGCATCTGCCCGCCCTGCTGCTGGGCTGCGCGGTGATGAATATCGTCAACCTGCTCGGCGGACAGGTCGCCACAATTGGCTCCCAGTTCCACTATGTTCTGGCGGACGGCTCACAGGGTAACGGTATTCCGCAGCTGCTGCCGCAGCTGGTTCTGCCGTGGGACATGCCGGGCTCCAGCTTCACCCTGAGCTGGGATTCCCTTCGCGCCCTGCTGCCCGCCGCGTTCTCCATGGCCATGCTGGGGGCGATTGAATCCCTGCTCTGCGCCGTCGTGCTCGACGGTATGACCGGCACTAAGCATAAAGCCAACGGCGAACTGGTCGGCCAGGGTTTAGGGAACATCGTTGCACCGTTCTTCGGCGGTATTACGGCTACGGCTGCAATTGCCCGTTCCGCCGCGAACGTGCGCGCAGGCGCGACATCACCGGTTTCAGCGGTCATTCACTCCCTGCTGGTGATCATGGCGCTGCTGATCCTTGCCCCGCTGCTTTCATGGCTTCCGCTTTCTGCCATGGCTGCACTACTGCTGATGGTGGCCTGGAACATGAGTGAGGCGCATAAAGTGGTTAACCTGCTGCGCCGCGCGCCGAAAGACGACATTATTGTGATGCTGATCTGTATGTCGCTGACCGTGCTGTTCGATATGGTTATCGCCATCAGCGTCGGCATTGTGCTGGCCTCGCTGCTGTTTATGCGCCGCATCGCGCAGATGACGCGTCTCTCCCCGGTTAACGTTGAGGTGCCTGACGATGTGCTGGTACTGCGGGTGATCGGCCCCCTGTTCTTCGCCGCGGCGGAAGGACTGTTCAGCGATCTGGAATCCTGCATCGCGGGCAAACGAATTGTGGTGCTAAAGTGGGATGCCGTCCCGGTGCTGGACGCCGGTGGTCTGGATGCCTTCCAGCGCTTTGTTGCCCGCCTGCCGGAAGGCTGCGAGCTGCGGATAAGTAACCTCGAATTCCAGCCCCTGCGCACCATGGCGCGCGCGGGCGTGCAGCCGATCCCTGGCCGATTGTCCTTCTACCCTAACCGTGAAGCTGCGTTAGCGGATCTGTGAGTCATCTGATGCAGAGACGCGTCTTTGCATCCTCACCCCGATCGCCTGCTGGAGCCATTCAAGCACGGCAGGCGTCATCCACGTGCCTTTCATCAGATGCGGCTCCTGCTGCATGGCGAGGCGAAATTTTTGCTGGGTCTGCGGGTTTGTTCCCGCATAGGACTGGAATAAAACCAGCCAGTTTTCTGCCAGCTTTTGCGCATCGTCAGAAGCGGGACTGAGATTATCCCGCTGCGCCTGATGCAGCTTCGCCACCAGCGGCGGCCACTCCATCATCCGGTCAAAGTAGTGCGCCCGGGTAAAGGCCATCTCTTCGGCAGTGAGATATTTCTCCCAGATGCTGAGCTTTGATTCGGCAAACGCCCGCGTGATGTAATCAGTTATCTCCGGCGTAATGCCGGTTTGCTCCTGCATCTGCGGCTCCACGCTGTGCATCTCGTTCAGACGGGTCAAAAATTCCGGTTTGCCTGCGGTATCCTGCTCCAGGCGTTCCATCCACCGTGAAGCCAAATCGGTCGCCCGCGCGTCCGTGACGCTGACGTTCTGTTCCAGCAAGTGTTTAACCTCCGTCACCAGCCCCGACCAGATATCCGCCAGCGCCTCTTTCTCTACCGCAAACGGCAGTTGCTGCAACTCTTCTTTGCTAAACCAGCGATCGTACATATTCATTAACTCCAGAGTCTGTAGCCAGGATTCCAGATCCGGCGTCGCATCGTCGGTCAGCCCGGTACGCAACTCCACCAGCCGGTTGCGCAGCGTATGGATACTACGCAGTTGCTTGTCCAGCAGAGTGATTTGCCCGTCGAGTAATTCGGCTAATGACAGCGAACGCTGTTCCAGAAAATCCCTGATTTCGGCAAGCTCCAGCCCGGCTTTTGCCAGCGTCTGGATCATATGCAGACGCTGCACATCCGCCAGGTTATAAAGCCGGTAGCCTGCCGCGCTTCTGGCAGAAGGTAACAACAGCCCTGTTTGCTCGTAGTGATGCAAAGTCCGCACGGTGATCCCGGCACGTTTCGCCAGTTCACCCACCTGTATCAACATAACGGCTCCTTTTGTTCTGCCAGTGTCGTTACTCTGGAGCCTTACGTTACGTGAGGGTCAATGCGTCATGCAAAAAAAAACGACTTCAGATGAAGTCGTTTCGGTGTTCTTTATGGGGCACTAGCTATGCTTGCGCTGGTCGCGGCGGCATCGTTTATCGTAATGGCGCACCCACCAGTATTTATCGCAGACTTCCTCATGTCCGCTTACGCGCGCCCCGGCGAGCCACAATACCGCACCGAGGAAGATGCTCAGCACCGCGCCATGCGCAAAGTATTGTGGGAGGTCAAGCTGCGGTAATTGGTTTAAGATTGAATAACCGACACCGGCGACCATCACGAACAGTCCCAACCCCATTAGCACGTTACCGAGCATCGAAGCGTTTTTGCGTTTCATATGTCACCTCCGGAACTTTGGGTTGTCAGGGGAAAAGCCCCTTCTCCTTGTGTGTAAAGTATAGACAACGCCTCTTATATGAGTTGCGTGAATGATCACATTTACAGATAACTCCCAGACAAAAATTTACAAATAAGACATTGAACAGCTTGAAATTCTAATTGTTCAAATACGTAATTATTCGCATTTCGGTGTAGAGCAGGCAGAACTTTGTCAAGCGGCGCGCCAGACAGTAAACTACGCGCCAGATCTGGAACCCATTAGGAAGTAAATCGTGACGATTAAACTGATTGTCGGCCTCGCCAATCCGGGCGCAGAGTATGCCGCAACCCGCCATAACGCCGGTGCCTGGTATGTTGATCTGCTGGCAGAGCGTTTGCGCGCTCCCCTGCGTGAAGAACCCAAGTTTTACGGGTATACCTCACGCATCAATCTTGCGGGTGCCGACGTGCGGTTGCTGGTGCCAACCACCTTTATGAACCTGAGCGGCAAAGCCGTGGCAGCTATGGCAACGTTTTATCGCATCAATCCGGATGAGATCCTGGTGGCCCACGACGAACTGGATCTGCCGCCAGGCGTGGCGAAGTTCAAACTGGGTGGCGGCCATGGTGGTCACAATGGTCTGAAAGATATCATCAGCAAACTGGGTAATAACCCGAATTTCCACCGTTTGCGCGTGGGAATCGGTCATCCGGGCGATAAAAACAAAGTTGTCGGTTTCGTACTCGGTAAACCGCCGGTTTCTGAGCAGAAGTTGATTGACGAAGCGGTGGACGAAGCGGCCCGCTGCACCGAGATTTGGCTTCAGGACGGCCTGACGAAAGCCACCAATCGACTGCACGCTTTCAAAGCGCAATAATCGGCGTGCTGGGGCTTTTTTACCGCGCGTCGCGCGGGTTACGTGTATAATAGGCGTAGTTATTTACTTTTCTTCAATCGGTTATCGTTAACGGATTGATTATCAAGATATTAAGGTGATTTAGAAATGGGATTCAAATGCGGTATCGTCGGTCTGCCAAACGTGGGCAAATCCACCCTGTTCAACGCGCTCACCAAAGCAGGTATTGAAGCGGCGAACTTCCCGTTCTGTACCATCGAGCCGAACACCGGTGTTGTTCCTATGCCCGATCCGCGTCTGGATCAGCTCGCGGAAATCGTGAAGCCGCAGCGCATTCTGCCAACCACCATGGAGTTCGTGGACATCGCGGGCCTGGTAAAAGGCGCATCCAAGGGTGAAGGTCTGGGCAACCAGTTCCTGACCAACATCCGTGAAACCGAAGCGATCGGCCATGTTGTGCGCTGCTTTGAGAACGACAACATCATCCACGTAAACAACAAAGTGGATCCGGCTGACGACATCGACGTCATCAACACCGAGCTGGCCCTCTCTGACCTCGACACCTGCGAGCGCGCCATTCACCGCGTGCAGAAGAAAGCCAAAGGCGGCGACAAAGACGCGAAAGCGGAACTGGCTGCGCTGGAAAAATGTCTGCCACAGCTGGAAAACGCGGGCATGCTGCGCGCGCTGAAAAACCTGACTGACGAAGACAAAGCGGCGATCAAATACCTGAGCTTCCTGACCCTGAAGCCAACCATGTACATCGCCAACGTTAACGAAGACGGTTTCGAGAACAACCCGTATCTGGACAAAGTGCGTGAAATTGCGGCTGCTGAAGGGTCTGTCGTGGTAGCAGTTTGCGCTGCCGTTGAATCTGATATTGCTGAGCTGGACGACGCCGATCGTGAAGAGTTCATGGCCGAGCTGGGTCTCGAAGAGCCGGGCCTGAACCGCGTGATCCGCGCGGGCTATGAACTGCTGAACCTGCAAACCTACTTCACCGCTGGCGTGAAAGAAGTGCGTGCGTGGACCATCCCTGTCGGTGCGACTGCACCTCAGGCGGCCGGTAAAATCCACACCGACTTCGAGAAAGGCTTTATTCGTGCACAGACTATCGCGTTTGAAGACTTCATCACCTATAAGGGTGAGCAAGGCGCGAAAGAAGCAGGCAAGATGCGTGCGGAAGGGAAAGATTACATCGTTAAAGATGGCGACGTGATGAACTTCCTGTTTAACGTTTGAGTCGTCTTGAATAAAAAAAATCCACGCTTTGGCGTGGATTTTTTTATAGAGTAACGAACTTATCCCCTCTTGCGCAGATAGAATTCAAGATATTTTTTAGGTCTATCCTGAAACGCACGCTCTTTGCCGTAGTTATAAGCATCGTTAAAATATTTATACGCTTCCTCGAATTGATTCAACTCATAACAGACCATACCGAGATCGATTAAGGGTGCAGTGTCTATATCCGATCCACGTGTCCGTAATGTCGTCTCTCCCCATTTCTTTGCCTCAGCGTAATCCGCGAGATCAAAATATGCGCTGTACATGCAGGCAGAGATCCAGTTGGCGAGCTCCCATTCGAGCTTTGGCTCAGGAAGAGCTTGCCAGGCTTTTTGGTATTGCTCTAAAGCCTCGACGTATTTTTTGTTGTCGTGAAACTCGTTTTCTTGTTCAACAAAGGAGTTAATTTCAGATTCAATTTTTGGGTTTTCAAGGTCTTTCATGGAACAATGCTCCTTCATTGGAAATATTGTGATTTTTCCTGTGGGCCAATATAACTTTTATTATTAATAGCGAATTTAGTACCCAGGTCCTGATCGAGACAACGTGTTATGAACCATATCAAAGGAATAAAACCAATCATACCAGCCATTTTGTTGAACTGCGAAACTACAGATAACAACGACTTCCTTCGACAAATTTAATGTTAAGTAATAGAAATAAGCCTTTTCAGGCGGTGCAGACAATAATAGCTCTCCGCCCTCTGCATTGAAGATTTTAAAACGGTTGGTAATAGTTCTGGTTCGCTTATCGCAAAGACTAATTGGCGTGCAGGATCGACCATGGCGGCATATAAGCGAGATATGTTTAGACTTATAGTTCTTGAAGAGAAGATCCATTCGAGCATGTTTTTTCTCTGGAAAACCTGAAGTCAGCGATCATGTTCGCTCTCAATAAAAATGTTTTTTATACATGGATGATGTTGAATTTTTTGATATTGATGCTTGCTTCACTTTTTAAAACGGCCTCGAGACTCCATTGATGTTTGAGGAATTTTTTATTAAGAAAACAACCTTGAATTTAGTTTTGGATTGAATATTTTATCTGAGAAATAATAAAAATATCATCTGTTTGATTATTGATAACTTTCCTGTCTCTGTAATTATAGTATTTTAAAAGAAAAGAATTGATATATCTCATCACGGACCATAAAAATGCATCAATGTACTAAGGTCATCTCTATCTTGTGCGGTGAGTTCATTTCTCTCCATTTTATCATATTTAAACATTATGCCTTTCATAGGAGGGCCGGACTCATGTTTAATTGCCATGCTCATTAACTCATCGATATCAGATTCTTTTATTAAAGTTCTCTTTAAGAATTCAAAGAGCATTTTCTCTGCATCTTTTCTTTCTAAAAAATACATTTAGATTACTCTACTATTTTTATGTAAAAATCACCAATATAATTAGATGCGCCTTCTTTGTCGCTGACCTGTAGTTGCTCATTAAAAATGAAGTCTATACTTTATTTTTTCTATTTTCGATAGAAATTAAAACCTCACAAGCATCTTTTTCACTCACTTGAACTTTTTTAGCCGCATCAATACTCACTTCTTCCTCCTACTCTTTCATAACCATCCCCCCTGAATAAAACCTAATAAATAAACGCCCTTCTCTCTCGATAAGGATCACTCCATAATTATTAAATATTATTTTATCCATATTACTTCCATCTTTTATTTTTCAATAGTGTGATTTTTAAATAATTTAGCAAAGACTGCGTCAGGGGGTTGTGCGGGATCTTCTCAGCAAAATCTTCGAGCGGTGAATATTCTGTAGTGGTGGCGGTTTGCGCCGCGGTTGAATCTGATATCACTGAAATGAACGACGCCGATCGTGAAGATTTCATGGCCGAACCGGGTCTGAACCGCGTGATCCGCGCGGGCCATGAGATGTTCAGCCTGCAAACCTACTTCACCGCGGGCGGAAAGAAGTGCGCGCGTGAACCAACCCTGTCGGTGCGACTGTGCCTCAGGCGGCTGGTAAGATCCACTCCAACTTCGAGAAAGGCTTCATTCGTGCGCAGACTATCGCGTTTGAAGACTTTATCACCTACAAGGGTGAGCAAGGTGCGAAAGAAGCAGGCAAGATGCGTGCGGAAGGGAAAGATTACATCGTTAAAGATGGCGACGTGATGAACTTCTTGTTTAACGTTTGATTTTTTTATTGCGTGGCTAAAACACATTGTTTAAGAGTTCTGTTTTCATGCTGGGTTCAAAAGGAATGATATCGGCAGTCACAAGCTTTAACGTCTGAAAAAGATCCTCGCCTAAGCGCTCTTCAAGAGAGTCAAGAGTCTCATATTTAGCGAGAATGACAGTGCCGTTTCTTGGGATCCGTCTTCCGGAGGCCAGGATAATTCCCCTTTACGCACACCTTTTTAAACCACTTGTTGGAATTATTTATATAGTATCTCTTTTGCCACCGGCTATTGTTATCATTTTTTGGGCTCATTTGATATTAATACGCAGGGCCTGATCGAGACAATGCGTTACGCTTCATATCATAGGAATAAAACCAATCATGCCAGCCATTTTGTTTTACTGGATAACTACAGACAACGACCACTTCATTTGACAGGTTGAATGTTAAGTAATAAAAAGTCGCGCCTTCAGGAGGTGCAGACCAAAATAGTTTTTCGCCATGAGCATTGAAGATGGTCAAAACGGTTGGTAATGATTTTTGTTCGCTCAATGCAAAGACTAACTGGCGTGTAGGATCGACCATAGCGATATCTAAGCGAGGTATGTTTAGACTTATATTTCTTGAACAGTGAATCCATTCGAGCGCGTTGTTTTCTCTAATGAATCTTAAGTAAGCAATCATACATGTCCTAACTGCATAAAATTATCAACCCTTCTAAATATAAATTATATAAGACCCATGTTGAATGATGCTTGATATAATCGAACAATTCATTACGGGAGTGAGAGTATTTTTATCCCGTCCAAAGATTACTCTCAGGTTGTTACTGAAAACCCTAAAATCTGGAGCCTCATCCCAAAGGCATTTTAAATCACATTTAATATAGCAGAATGCTAAACATCATTACTATTAAAAACACCTATTAAATAAGATTCATAACGAGCGGGTTGTATCTCTTTATAAGTAAAGATGACAAAAATATCATGAATTCCTTTTGAACATTTTTTTTCTGATATCCTTAGTGGGCTTTCTTTGTATCTATAGCCCGGGATTAAACCATCTGATAACTTTACGCCTCGCATCTTACTTACCATTTTTGTTTTTTTGCAGTCCTCAAGCTTATCAAAACTTTTAGAGTTATATAAACCGAAACGAACGACAGCATCACAACATGGACAGGATATTTCTTTTTCGTTCCTTAAGAAGTCATCTTCAAGCCCATCATGGATAAGTTCTTTTCTTTTCTGAAAATTAATTAAAGTCATATTTTCCTCAAAAAACCATTTTCAATTAGTGCTTCGATCGCTTCGGATGTTTCGTATTGGGTTCCTCTGCCCGGTTGCCCAAACCATGGTATAGCAGGACCACTATCTACCGGCAACGGCTTTAGAACTTCATAAACCGAATATGGTTTGTTTAAAGTATTTTGTTGGAGGGCTCTCCCCTCGAAAGATGATCCCGCAGGGGATATAAACGTACCACTATCGTGGAAACCATCTGCATCGGTCCAACCACCGTAGCGGTCAACTTTTGTACCAGGTTTTAGAGTCGTTTTCGTTGCAGTAATAAATCCACGATTAGGAGGCCAGGCACCATCGCCCATAAATTTCTCTAATGCCGCCCAGTCTTGTTTCTTCCATAACGCGTAGGCCTTAGATGCTTGTGTTCTCGAAGAGAACTGACGCTTATTAGATTTTTTCTGAAACTCATTCCAGTCATTTTTACAACGACTCAACCCCCACGGATCCACCCACCCCAGCGCATTCGGCGCATACTGGTAAAGGTTTATCCCTCCCGCCAGCCCTATCGGGTCCTGCTGCGTAAATCGTCCGCAGTCCGGGTCATAATACCGGAACAGATTGTAGTGCAGCCCTGTCTCACGGTCCAGGTATTGCCCCTGCATGCGCAGGTTCTGGGAATATCCTGATACCTGCGTCTCGCTTTCCCGCAGCAGTTTGCCCCAGGCGCTGTTCACCCCTTCCCAGCGCACCTGCCCTTCGCTATCCGTCATCCGCTCCGGCGTGCCGTTGGGCTGGCAGTGGAACCAGAAGATTTCCGGGGCATCAACGCCGTCAATACGCGCCAGCGGATCGTAGCTGTCCTGATCGCTGTAGACGTAGGTCAGCGGCACATCCCCGTGCACCTCCTGCAACAGCCGGAACCCTTCCCAGACAAACCGGGTGGTGACTGGCTTACCGGTTGGCTGCCCAAACAGCATCTGGCGTCGCGTTTTGCTGATGCGTCGCCCGAGCGGGTCATAGCGGAAGCTGACCTGCGTCTGCGGCCTGTTGCGGTCCCGCGGCTGGCTGCTCACCTCCGTCAGGCGGTGCTCGCCGTCGTAGCGGTAGTGCCAGCGGGTCTGGCCGTTATCCTTCTCCACGGTGCGGCCGTGGATGTCATAGCGCCAGCGAATGCCGTTCAGCTGCGTCAGGCGGTTGTGCGTGACCTTCTCAGCTGATCCTTCGAGCGGGTTACCGGCTGCATCCCAGCGCCACTGCTCCTGGCCGGGCAGCGTGCCGTCCTGAACCAGCAGACGTCAGGCGCTGTCGTACTGCCAGCGGTACCAGCTGAAAGGGTTATCGTCCCGCTCTTCGCGGACCAGGTTATTGCGATAGTCGTAATCCCAGCGGCGGGACCAGCGGCGCGGCGACGGGCGCTGGGCATTGCCGGTAAAGAAGTCCCGGCGATGCAGTCGGCCAAGGCGGTCGTATTCGCTGCGGGTGGTCAGCAGCCACGGGGAGCTATTCTCAGGGTGGTGTTGTTCGTTGCGTGTATATTGACAGTTTATTAAGGGCAAGGGTAAATAAGGCGTGAAAAATAAAATAAGCAAGAGACGCGCAGAAGGAAGAAAGAATATTGTTAAAAATGGCTACGTAGTGAACAAATTGATTAACATTTTTTGGGATGAAAAAATCCACGCCATGCAGTGAGTTTCATTTCATTCAGAGATAAACTCCCTCTTCTAACGAGTTTTCTGTAATCGTTGTTTTTGTAAAGGAAATTAGAACATCTGAGCCTTGCTTTTTATATTTAACTTCGTAACTACCAGGTTCCAAAGTAATAAACTCACCTGAAATAGCATCTGAGTCATCAGACTCAAGATCCCCGCCCGTGACATCTTCTCCCGCCCCAATGAAAACCTTTCCACTAGGTACGTTTAAAAACAGCGCGCCGATATATTCTTCAACATCATTTTTAATATAAACTTTGTAGGTGCCATCATCCCCAACATTGAGAAATAATACATTTCCTTTGTTTATTTCTACCACTTCATCTTCAGGAAGACTCCACCAATCTGCATCATCGTTAACTCTATGTTTTAGTGAAACTAAATCATAAATGACTACTGTTGCTGTATTTGTTTGGAAATGTATTATTTCATGCATAATTTTCAATATTTAATTACTTATCTTATAATTAACAACCACTATTTAGAAACAATAGAATACGTACCATAAGGTCCAAATTATCTCCTGGACCTTATCCGCTTGGGAAATGCTTATGAATTCAATTGGCATTCATACCACTAATCACGTCCGCAACTTAACATAATTATCAAAAAATTCAGAAAACGAAGGGCTTATAATGTTCGTCGTATTCTTGGAAAACAGATCATAATTAACAACCCTTCCAAAATTCTCACCACCAGAATCTATACACCAGCAAACCTCATCATCTTTTAGATATATAACAGCATAATTTTCAGGGAGTGAAAATTCATTGCGGCAATATATTGTATCGTAAAAAACAGCACCTCCTGACTCTTCAAGAGCATTATTATCCACTATTCCTGAAATCTCCTCTCCAATCACCCCTCCGCCCCCAACCAAAAGTAAGAACTCTCGAAAATCATGAGGGAGTTTAATGCCAAGGTTATTTTCAAGTAAGTCAATCTGTTCTATATCAACTTGACCTAACCAAAAAACTTCGTCTGTCGCATTATTGTTCAAATATTCAATTGCAGTTTTGATAGTCATCATTTTTACACCCTATTAAAAATCTAATGCTCTCAACTTCCAATACGCACTTCTGAATCTGTTGTACTGTCTATCAAGTTCAGGAGTATTTCTAAAACTACCACCGTTCTCGATTAATCCATGCAATTGCTTATGATACAGCTTATGCGTAGATGAAAGAATTTCCACCATTGGTCCAGGTTCTTGTCCAAGAACGTGATGAAGATTGACTTGTTTCCCATCCGTGCCAATCGGAGCATAGCCATTTTTCATCAAATCAACATTTGTCCAACCATCCTTAACTTTCGCTTTGATTGAAGGATGAACTGACGGATGAACTGACTTAGGAACTCCAGGATGTATATCAACAGTATTTTTATAAACTGTACGTCCCAGAATAGTTCCAGGCTTATATTTACCTGAGGATGAACACCTACTCAACCCCCACGGATCCACCCACCCCAGCGCATTCGGCGCATACTGGTAAAGGTTTATCCCCCCCGCCAGCCCTATCGGGTCCTGCTGCGTAAACCTTCCGCAGTCCGGGTCATAATACCGGAACAGATTGTAGTGCAGCCCTGTCTCACGGTCCAGGTATTGCCCCTGCATACGCAGGTTCTGGGAATATCCTGATACCTGCGTCTCGCTTTCCCGCAGCAGTTTGCCCCAGGCGCTGTTCACGCCTTCCCAGCGCACCTGCCCTTCGATATCCGTCATCCGCTCCGGCGTGCCGTTGGGCTGGCAGTGGAACCAGAAGATTTCCGGGGCATCAACGCCGTCAATACGTGCCAGCGGATCGTAGCTGTCCTGATCGCTGTAGACGTAGGTCAGCGGCACATCCCCGTGCACCTCCTGCAACAGCCGGAACCCTTCCCAGACAAACCGGGTGGTGACTGGGTTACCGGTTGGCTGTCCGCCCACCATCTGGCGACGCGTTTTGCTGATGCGTCGTCCGAGTGGGTCATAGCGGAAGCTGACCTGCGTCTGCGGCCTGTTGCGGTCCCGCGGCTGGCTGATGACCTCCGTCAGGCGGTGCTCGTTGTCGTAGCGGTAGTGCCAGCGGGTCTGGCCGTTATCCTTCTCCACGGTGCGACCATGGATGTCATAGCGCCAGCGAATGCCATTCAGCTGCGTCAGGCGGTTGTGCGTGACCTTCTCAGCCGAGCCTTCGAGCGGGTTACCGGCTGCATCCCAGCGCCACTGCTCCTGGCCGGGCAGCGTGCCGTCCTGAACCAGCAGACGTCCGGCGCTGTCATACTGCCAGCGGTACCAGCTGAACGGGTTATCGTCCCGTTCTTCCCGCACCAGGTTATTGCGATAGTCGTAATCCCAGCGGCGGGACCAGCGGCGCGGCGACGGGCGCTGGGCATTGCCGGTAAAAACGTCCCGGCGATGCAGTCGACCGAGACGGTCATATTCGCTGCGTGTGGTTAGCAGCCCCTGCGTACGGCTGGTTTCACGGTGAAGTTCGTCGCGGGTAAAGTCGGAGACCGAGAGCTTATCAAGGGCAATGCTGAGCAGATGCCCGCTGCCGTAGTAGAACTGTTTCAGCTCCCGGCCATCGGGCAGCGTGACGGAGGTGCGGTTACCCAGCGCGTCATACTCCCACGCCAGCTCCCCGTGTTCGCCCGTTTCGCGCGTGACGCGCCCGAGCGCGTCATAATCAAACACAAGCTCCTGCTCGGCCTCGGCGCTCCAGGCATCGGCTGAAAGCGCGGGATGCAGCCCAATCCGGCTCAGAAGGCCGGACGGGGTGTAGTGGTAGCGGGTCTGCCCCTCCGGCGTGGTGCGGGCGACCAGCTGGCCGCTCGCGCTCCAGGCGAAGGCATGGGTAATGGCCTCCGGATGTCCGGCAGCAAAGGTACGCGCTATCGTACGCCCGCAGGCATCGTAGCGATACTGCGAGGCCACGCCATCCAGCCCCACCTCTTCCAGCAGCAGCGAGTCTGCGCCCCAGCGGAACTGATACGCTTCGCCGTTTTCGTTTTCCAGGGCAATCAGACGCCCGCGGCTGTCCCAGCGGCGGCGCACCTCTTCACCCTGCGTATTACGGGTGGCGGTTAAGCGCCCTGCCTCGTCGTATCTGAACTCGCTCTCTTTCCCGTCGGCGCCCGCATGCTTCACCGGCAGGCCACGTTCGTTCCATTTGAGCGACTCAGTCCAGCCTTCTGGTCGGTCGAGCTGCACCGGACGCCCCGCGGCGTCGTAGCGGTAACGCGTCTCTTCGCCGTCGGCGCTTATCTCAGCCACCAGCCAGCCCAGCGGATGATAACGGTATTGTGTCACACGGCCCGAACAGTCCGTCGCACGCACCATCTGCCCGGCCTCGTTGTACTCCTGGTAACGGCTGTTCCCGGCGGCATCGACTTCTTCCACAACCTGACCAAACTCGTCCCGACGCAGCAGCGAGGTCTGCCCCATCGGATCCACCACGCGTTTCAGCCCGTGATGTTCGTCATACAGGAACCGGGTGGCGCTACCGTCGGCTTCGATGATGGACGCCGGAAGCGCACGGTGCTCCAGCCAGGTGGTGGTGCGGGTATTGCCATCGGCGTCGATCTCCTGCACCCGGTTGCCCATCTCGTCATAGACGAAGGTAACGGCATTACCCAGCGGATCGATGCGACGCGTGAGGAGTTCGTTGTCATCCCACTCGTAGCGCCAGTTCTCACCGCGCTCGTCAACATAGCGAACAATCAGGTTTTGCGCGTTCCAGTAATGCTTTCGCGTCTGACCGTCGTAGTGATCGACGGTCGTCAGCCCGGCGGCTAAATCGTAGCTAAAGCGACAGCCGTCGCCGGTGCTGGTGCGGTTTTCCACCACGCGCCAGTGGTCGAATTTTTGCCAGCGGTATTCACTCTCCAGCCCGCCCGGCAGACGGTGCCAGACCATCAGGTCGTCATCGTTATAACGGTATTCACGCGTCACCACGCCGGAGGCATCCGTCGCGCTCGCCAGCTGGCCGCGCGCGTCGTAACCCCACTTCATCAGTGGCCATGTCTGGTTGCCGTCAAAATGGCTCGCGGAGGTAACGCGCTGCGGGAAACGTTCATCTTCGTAGCGCAGGGTGACATCAATCGCCCGCGGCTCATCGTGCAGACCGATCAGCCGCCCGTGCTCGTCCCATTCCGTCAGCAGCGCGTTGCCGTATTCATCACTGAGGGAGGCCAGACGCAGGATGGAGGGGTTAGCGCGAGTCGGCTTATACAAACGCCACACCGCGCCGTCATCGTCGGCAATCGCCACGTCGCCGCTCTCATTGCGGCGGATGATAATGCCTTCGCTGATGCTGTAAAACGCGCGGTCGACCGGCGGCAGTTCAAAGCTCAGCTCGCGCCCGGTTTCATCGAACCAGGTGGCGTTGTTTTTTTCCAGCGTCAGATAGCTGTCAAAGGTGGTTGCCCAGCCCAGTCCGAACAGCCCTTCACGGGTGGTGAGGCTGTTGTAGCTGCGCTGCCAGCGCAGCGGGAAGCGCCCCGGCAGCGAGAAATCGAGTTCATCGTCGTCGTTCAGCACCTTTACGCCGGTGGCGGCATGAACCGGGTGCGAGGAGCCGAACACGGCGTTGACGGCCATATCAGCCAGCATCCCGCCGCCAGCCGACGCCAGCGCGCAGGGCATATTTTTCAAAATTTTGCCCGGACGCCCGCGAAGCAGAGAGAGAGCAATCATCCCCAGCGCCAGACCCGGCGTTTTGCCGCTTTTGATGTCGCGGACCGTGAGCGTGTCCCCGCCAATGATCACGTTCGGGGAGACATCGTCGGAAACGGTGCCTTCGCAGGTGGAGCGATCTTTCGCGCGTACCGCAGGCTGTCCGTTGATAAAGACGCTTTTAGATCCTTCCGCCAGATACTGTGGCCCGGAGTGTTTATCACACGCCACCTTGTCTTCTTCCAGCGGCGAGGTCCCTGCGGCGGCAGAGGCGACGCTCGGCTGCCACATCTCGCTGCCGAACTGTCCGGCAGCGGAGAGCAGCATGCCCGCGTAGTCGGCAAAGCTGCCCGGAGACTGCGGCTCAGGCGAAGGGGTATCGGCAGGCGTTAACGTCCCGGCTGCGCGCGCAGCGGGGAGTTTATTTGTCAGAACATTACTCGAACCGGTGGTGATTTTGCCCGCAGGCGACGGCGGGAAAAGCGCGTTACCCAGCCCTTCAGCGGCATTGCTGATATCGTCGGTGATCCCGGCGACGTTCGCCAGAACCCCGCCGATAATGCCGCTCAACAGACAGCTGGATCCAATCGCCGCCACGCCTGCTGCGGCGGCCCCGGCTCCCAGCAGTGGGGCCGCGACGGTCGCTGCTGCGCCCACCGCCGCGCCAATCACCGCATAGGCAGCACCTTCCGCCACAATGCTGGTGATGTCAGCAAAAATGCTGGAGTGAATAATCTCGTCGCCCTTACGGGCCGCGTTGTTATCGCTCATGCCTTACACATTCCGGTCGTCGTTTAGCGTCAGACTCTGCTTCAGTGTGCTCCAGCGCGCCTCGTCCTCTTCGGTAAAGGCTTTTAAGGCTGAGAGGGTAAAAATCATCAGTACCGACTTGCCTGGCGTCTGTACGGCAAGCTGTTTTTGCCACAGGCGCTGGCCGTTACGGTCAAAGGTGGTTTCAACTTCCAGCCCGTTAATGTTTCCGTCTGGCCCGGCTTTTACGTGCTGGAATTCGCTCTGGGCGATCTCACCCATCTGAGGACGCAGCACATCCCACTGGCGGTGAAACTCTTGTTCGTAGTCGCTGCCGTCCGGGATAACGCCGCGGCTGACCACCACGGACAGCCCGCTCTCGTCATCACGAATGATGTTCATGCTGTTGTCCTGCCAGGCGGCAGGAAAAAGGGTAAAGGAACCTTCCTGGAGGGTGTATTTCATAAGTGAACTCGGGATGATTTATTAGAAAAAATAAAATTAAGAGCGCTAAAATTTATACAACCAATATTAATTATTGCTTAGCCATTCAGAGGAACAGGATCATTCGAACGTTAGCACTTTCTTTTTTTCCGCAAAAACTTTAGGGGCAGCGATATTATTTGACCTTTGATAATTATTTTTTCACAGCCCGTAAAGTTGCCTCGCAACTTAATGTTCGTAGCGTGACATAACTACCCTGCCCAGGCATTCCTGATTCAGAACTGGAAAGCTAAATGCCCATGCTAGCCCGCGTTCATCAGTAGGGGTGCGATATCCAACGGATTGTCCCGGCGTGTTTCCACGGGGGATATTAGACAACTTCAGATCCGGAAAATGAGATTTGACTTGATCAAGAGTAATACATGGTTGATTAATTACGAAAGAAACCAAAGATACGCTGTTATCGCCATTTCCCCATAACCGAACATCCACATTGCTGATCCGTGTTCCATCAGTTAACGTAAAGGGAGCTGAAGTATAACGGTCTTCTTTCTCCTGTGTATTATTAATCAGCGGTTGGTTAAACAGTTTACTGACATCCTCAAATTGTTTACCCCACACTGATTTCATTTCTTTAATGATTTGCCACAACGAATCTTGATTCATTTTATCCTGCCCTGCATAGGTAAATATTGAGAATAGTGGAAGAACAATGAAGAATGTAGCTTTAATCATCCTACTTTCCATAGAATCCTCCATAGTAATCATTATAATTTAGATTAGTCCCTGAGGCTATTTCGCCTTTACCATACACTTTTCCTATTGCTTTAGCAGCATCAATTCGAGATAACTCACCGTTCACCATTTTATCATATGCTGAATTATATGCTTTTAGGTTTTCGGCACTTCCTGCTATATCAATATCAATACCGCCGTTTGAAAGGATCTCGCGTTGTATTTTAATATTATTCAGTGTTGCTCCACCTTCATCCATAAGCTGGCTGTTGATGAAGTTTTCCTTACTAGAAGAATCTACCGCAACAGGATAAGTTGCATGCCCTGCCTCATGTGCCAGAGTTTGCACCGTTGTGGCTGTATCCTCCATGTGTTCAGGGTCCATAACAATCAATTTGTTATTAGTGTCAGCGTAACTCCCCCCTCCTGCGGCTCCCGGCTGAATAGCCCACCCTTTATCTTTTAGATCTTTTAATTGTGTCTGAAGCGTTGGTGACTTATTGATTTCCTTAACTACATCTTCACTGAAGGGCATCACATCAGAGTTGTAGGAATTATTTTGATAAACGTAACTCCCTTTTAATGGTGGCGCTGATACAAATTTTGTTGTTGGTTTAGGTCTGGTTGCTGCTGGCGCTGAAGCTGCGGGAGCCGGATTCTTAGCACTTTTATTCGGCGAAAACTTCTCCTGCACCGCCGCATCAATATCCCCTTTATGCCCCGATCCCGGTGCTGTTGTGCCCGGTTGGGTGCCCGACGTATTCAGATGCAGCTTACCGCCCGTGGTGATATACCCATCGCCCTCAACGAAGAAGTTAAACTCTTTGCCGATCAGGTTAATCTTGCCGTTAGCGTTGAGTTCAATCGCGCTCTCACCCGAGACCAGCCGCAGCTTCGTCCCGGAAGCAATGACGTACTGCTCCACCGCCGCATCCAGCTTGCCTTTCCCCGTCAGGATCTCGGTTCCGCCTTTCACGGCCTGGATCTGATTAGCCTCCACGCGATGCAGTTCATTTTTCTTCACGTAATGACTGCGTGCGCCGCCGACGCTGTGCGTTTCATCATTTTTAACGCTGGTGTCCATGTTGCGCTCGGCCTGGATCCACACCTGCTCTGCGCCCGCCTTGTCCTCAAAGCGCAGGGCGTTGGCGTTGTCCACGGAACCGTCTTTTGTCCGGCTCATAAAGCCCATCTGCGTCGCGGCAGCCGGCAGCGCCCACGGCGGCATGCTGGCTTCGTTATATACACGGCCGGTGATAATCGGACGGTCCGGGTCGCCGTTGATAAAGTCCACCACCACCTCGTCGCCGACGCGCGGGATCTGCACCCCGCCGTAGCCCTGGCCCGCCCAGGCGCTCGACACACGCACCCAGCAGGAGCTGGTGTCATCGCCCTTCGCCAGACGGTCCCAGTGGAATTTCACCTTCACGCGGCCATATTTGTCCGTCCAGATACTCTCGCCCTGCGGTCCCACGACTTTCGCCGTCTGCGGGCCGTAGGTGCGCGGCCACGCCGTGCTCTGCGCCGGACGGTACGACACCGACGCCGGGATAACGGTGAAATCGGTGCGGTGAATGGTTTCACCTTCGCCGCTGGCGTATCGGTTCTCCTCGAAGTGATACCCGGCCGCCGTCACCAGATACTCGCCGTTGTCGCTGAAGAACGGCGCGTTGGTTAACGTGAAGGTGTGGCCCGGCGCAATGCCCGCTGCGGTAGCCGTCGCCTGAATCTGCTGATGCTCCACCTGCCAGCGCTCCTGACGGATACGGGCGTAGAACTCCGCATGGCCTGTCTCCACAAAGCGCCCCGGCCAGTCGTACACGTCGATGCTGCCCGGTTTCGGGGACGCCGGGTTCTGCTGGGCCTGGAAAAGCCACGCGTTCGGCTTGCGGAAGTCGTAGTCGTCGAGGCTGTAAATCCCCGGCGTGACGCTGTCCTCCAGCGCCCACTGGCTGATGCCCTCTTCATCCGTACTGCCGCCGGACGGCGTCTGATGGTACGGGATGACCTCATAGCCGCTGAACGGCTGATGCTGGGTCGCGGCGTCGGTGAGTACCAGGGTATGCTTGTCCGCCTCGTGGCTGAAGTAGTACGCAATCCCTTCCAGCTCCATCAGGCGGCTGATGAAGTCCAGGCTCGATTCCTGATACTGCACGCAGTAGTCCCATACCCGGTAGCTGCCGGTGAGTTTGTCCTCAACGTTAACCTGATGCTCCCCCAGCAGGGTTTTGACAATCTGCGGTACCGTCTGCCCCTGGAAGATCCGCAGGTTACGGTCACGCTTCATTGGCCACAGGTCCGGCTCCACCGTCAGCTGGTACACCGCATAGCGGGTGCCCGTCAGCTCCACGGCGCTCACCGCCACGCGCGTGACTTTGCCGTTGATGTAGCGGGGGGTAAGCAGGTTCTGCGTCGGAATCGTCACCGTGACCGGCTGGCCCAGCAGCTTGCTGCGATCAATGCGCGCATCTGTGCCGAGCAGGGTCAGCGTCAGCGCGAACGACTCGGACATCGCCTCGCGGCCGGAGAGTTTCCAGAAGAGCAGCCCCTCAACCGGGAGCTGAACGGTAATTCGGTTGAGCATAATCTTTATTCCACTGTAGGCTAATCTCAGTGCCAGAAGTTAACTCAGCGTCAGTGCGCAAAGCGGAAACGCTGTTGATGTGATAATGAGTAGCTGTAAGATTGACTTCGCTGCCACAAATAAAAACAATTTTCCTGTGGTTTCATTTATATAATGAAACATTAATGTCGTGCTTATTTAAGCCATAAACCTGAAAACATAAGTATGCTCCCCAGGGAAACTGCACTTTTAGCGACAATAAGTAAGCCAGGTGCAGCGACGCGTGTTACAGACGATACTTTTTCATAATTTTCTGCGTTGTATCTTTTGTGCCCCCCCATAATCCCGGAAAATAACGTGCACAGCAGGACTACTGTGACCTTTAATCCCCAGACGCACAGAAAAGACATGGATAAGATGATCGAATAATGTTTGGCCGTTGCGACGGAAAATAATGACATTGACTGAGCAAGCCATTTCAACGTAAAGCCAATGACGACTGTAGCCACTAGCACCAGAATGAACATCAACCCCGCCAGGAGCCATTGTTTTTTGTTAAATAAATCTTTTCCATTCCAGATTAGCGCTAGCGTCCAAATCATAAAGAGAATAAAGAAAAACCAATGCATCACAACATTCCCCATTTACACATTTTAATCTCCTATCAGGACTGTAGGACTGCAAATGGGTAAGTATTTACGATATCTATCTACATATTTTAACAACACAATCAAATTAGCAGGTAAATCAATCATCATTCACCCATGATAAAAACATATTTAACATTAAACCCTAAAATTCATTAGGATATTTCATCTTGAGATTTTGTTGCTTTATGCTGTAATTGGCATCAACCTCATGCGGCAGCCTAACCTTTAACCCTCGGCGGATTTGATCCACAATAAACCAGGCATCCGACAACCTTTCAAAAAACAACTCATCAGAATTATCAAATTCCTTCGCTGCATACATACCGAAAGTCATTTTCCATAATCTCGCCTTGTCCTTTTCCTTGCCTTCGATTAAATCCCGTAGAAATAATAATTGTTGTACAATAGAGCCGTACATTTGTAAAAGAGGAGCATGGGGATTGAGATTTTTTACCTCAGCATATCTCTTTTTTGCTAATATTAATGCTTTATCAACATAATTTAGAGCTGTCTTGTCATTCATTATATGGAGTCCAAATATCACGCTTAGTGGTAAACCATTGTATCCCCCACCTTCTGTCTGGAAAGGTTTGTCTGGTATAGACCAGGTGTCCAAGGCTGGTGTGGCACTACTTCGATGCATTTCTCCTTCTTGTTGCGCCTGATAAGCTTTTACTTCTTTAGGAACAATTAACCCCGTATCCCTGACCTGTCCTTCTGGGTTAATGCCAAGTTTTGTGGCAGGGGTCGATTCGTCAAGAGAATACCAGTTTCCTTGCCAATTCCCTGGGGATTGATTCTGATAAGCTATTTTCCCTTTATTGATTGTTTCAATTGTCATTCTCTGCTCAAGATCTATACCGGTGCGATAAGCTGGTATTTTACTTTCTTCAACACCCTGAGAACGCATAAAATCATCAACAATTTTTTGATTTGCACGGATATTAATATCTCTATTAAGATCACCCGTGCGTCCAAATTTTTCATTCAGTTCAGCTCTTCGGGCCGAGATATTTGGCTTAACCGGTTCGAGAACAGGCTTACCAGCCCGCCACGCATCAAACCTTGCACCACCCTTCATGCCAGCCCCGCCGCCGATAACAGAGCCGATCAGCATCCCCCATTTCTGCCCGTCGCTACCTTCGCCAAACAGCATTCCACCCGCGTAGCTACCAACAGTGCCACCGCCCATCGCACCGAGGGTACTCAGAAGTGCGATTGCCGGACTGGCCAGCACCGCCATCGCTCCGGCACCAACGGCGAGCATCGTCCAGTTTACCCATTCAGGGATTTCAGGACTTATTTCATCGGTTTGAACTTTGCTTCCACCAATTATAACGTTACGCGATCCCTGACTAATCTCAGCGCTACACGTCAATTTATCGCCAATGCGGGAGGCGGGAAAGTTGTTGATGTAAACCTTTATCAACCCTTCCGCAACCCGTTGCAGGCTACCGCTGTGCTCGTCACACTCTCCGGCTGATAGATGAGCGCGGATAGCCTTTCGGCTGTTGATAAAAACGTTGGGTGAACCATCTTTCAACGTACCTGTCGTGTGGCGTGGAGCCCATGACATACTGCCGAGGAGTTCTCCTAACCCACCCGCAGCACATGCCCCAGCCGCAACGGCAGAAACAGCAACCAGCGCGGTCCCTCCAGTGACGACAACGGCAGCAGCGCCCAGAATGGCCCCACCAACCAATCCTGCAATCATCCAGCCTTTTGAGGCTGTATGAGCAATCTCATCATCTTCGCGAGCGGCCAGACATTCGGACATAATTATTCGGCTCGCTGTGCCATCAGATATCCACGTATCCGATCGGGTGTACTAAGTTGGTCAGAGCCAGCGACCTGACGGCAAACGGAAAGCTGTGAAAGCAAGTGATGTGACTCGTCTGCGAAAGTCGTCCACAGCGCGTAACGAAGGGGATGGCTGCCCGGAACGGGTGCAATACTGAGCGGTTTACCCTGTTTTTCAAAAAGCAAATACTGCCCCTCTTTCACCCGCTGAAGCGAAAGATGTCCATAAAGTTCCTGAATATTTTCAAAAACACTAAGTACCTTACTCTCAATATATAATTTGCATTCGATAAATGCTTCGCCAGTTCTTCATCCGTAGTTGAGAATTCTTTTGAGGCTAGTGTTCCCAAATTTAATGAATGTTCGCTATCACGTCGTTTACATTCCAGCGCCGCCCCGACAGCATCTCCCGCAGCCAGCCCCACTAAAGCGCCTACTGCATTATAGAGTGAGTTCGTTTCCGATATGACGAGAGGTAATGATTTATCCCATACTTCAAACGCATGCGCTTCTGCTGTATCCATTCTCTTTATAGACTTACGGCTATTTACCGGCATCAGGTTACGGTAACGATCGGCATAATGATTAATAACAGCATCTTCGCTGTGAAGATCGAGCAATACGGATCCTTATGCGAAAATAAAAATCGATGAATTTGCACATGAAACGTCAATAATCATTCGGATTTTTTTCCGCATAATTACTTAAGTCATTCTCTTGCCAGTAACATATCAACGGCATAGCACTTCGGAACACTGCGTTTCACCCTCCAGGCAAAAGATCATTAATTATTTGAGAGATACAGTCCTTTCATAATTAAAAATCCACAAGGTGTAAATTTTTAAAAACTCTGAAAAGATGAATAAAATGCCGTTCAGCCAGACGTTCGACTCACCCACCAGATCCAACGCCAGTGGAAAAAGCGAAACAGAGCATCGAAAGGAGACCAGTCGCAAAAATTCCTGACAGAGCGCCAATCTCCTCGCAAAGGGCTTGCTTAGGCAAAAGAGCCATGCTGAAGCAAAAAGCGATACCAATAATACGAAATCGAAAATAAAGAACAGAATAACCAGAGCGCTATACCCGCCAGCAGACAGCGTGTTTACAACCGTACTGAAGGCGTGTATATCGGAAATAAAAGGGATCCTGTCATGACGCACGGACTGGGCACAATAGAGCACAATGGCCAGGGCATCCATGCATCCCCAGAAAATGAAAACCTTATCTCTGACTTTCATGGCCGTTAAGCAATCACTTAACCGGCGCAGGTGGCCACTCACCCCCTTTTTGGATAACTTTCTCTTTTATTTCGTTTAATCTCTCGTATTGCTCACTGCCTCGGTCAAGTCCATTCAGCGCGTCCGCGAGCGCATTGCTCATCGACCAGCCATTTTTGGCCTTAATTGATGGGTCCGCTCCACGATCGAGCAGCAACAAGACATGATCGTAAGCCTGGTTATCCAGGGCATCAAACACCAGCGTTTTACCCAGTGAGTTGGTTGAGTTGACGTCAGCACCGCGATCGAGCATGGCTTCCAGCGTCTCTGTATTTTTCGCTTTAAGCGACTGGAAGACGATCGGTTCGTGGAAAACCTTATCTTTCACGTTGGGTGAGAGGCCACCGTCCAGCATCGCGTCGATCCAGTCCGCGCTGTCTCCCTTCAGGGCAAATTCAGCAGGACTGCTTTTTCCCTGTGGTCGAGGCTGGAGTGGATCTGCGCCAGCCTGAACAAGCACCGTAATCACCTTTAAATGGGTCGATGTTTTTTTATCATTAATCGCGTTGCCAATGGCCCAGAAAAGCAGGGTCATATCCTGCTTTCCAGGTTGATCAAGGTCGCTGTCTGGCGCAAGCGTCTTCACCGCATCGACGTCGCCTTCTTCAATCGCTTTCGCCAGTTCAAGCTGCTGACCGCTGAAGTAGTCCTGTGGATTAAGGTCCATATCCTGCTTACACCCCTGAATCATGAATAAAAAACATATCGCGACAAACGCCATCAACCGTTTTTTCACAATCGACTCCCGATAATCGACATATCCTCATCCTTCTGTTGCTCTATGCAATCAATCGCCTGATTAATCCCATGGCGATCCAGCGCGCTTCCGGTGCCACCGGGAAGATCGTGAGGTATTCCGGCAGCATTAGGGCTTAGCGCAGAGATCTCCTCCTTGAGGATCCACGACGGGACATGCCCTTTCATCATTTTCAGATCTTCCCAGGCGTTAACTTCCTGAATCTTCGTGAGCAACTCCCCTTCAACCCGATACGCCTGGATATTATCCGTACTGCCTAATACCTTACCGCCATATTTTTCTACGGTTCCTGCATTCAGACCTGCGGCATTGAACGTCCATCCCGCTTTCCCGCTGCCCATGGAGGTTGCAGAGGCGAGGCCACCGCCAAGGGAATGTCCGGCAATATCAATATTCTGGCCTGACCTTGCCAGCTCCTTACCAATACTCACGGCCTTTTTATAATAATCTGAAGCCATACCCATGCCCTGCGAGAAGTTATTCGACCAGTCAGCCCCGTTTACCACCGGCGCCAGCTCCCCTTTGGTCAGTAAAGAGGAGACATTCTCAGACAGTGAGGCGAAACCAGGCTCGCGCGATCCCCTGAAGACCAGCGTGGGGTTCATGTCAGTGCCGAACACTTCCGGCTTCGGTTGATAGACGCGCGCCAGAAAATTGGGGGATGTGTCATCGTCAAAGAGCATCGATTTGTTCAGCCCGAACTTTCCTAACAGCGCATCGTCATTACTGATATCCGTCCACCCCTCCGGCACGTCCGGTGTGGTTTCCAGCGGGTTGACGGTCTTGTAAATATTCTCCGCAAGCTTCGCTTTTTCCACCGCGATATTATTCGCCGCCAGACGCTTAGCGGCGATCTGCGCATCCGGATAAAGGCTATTGCTCCCCTTCGCGATCAGATCTTTACGCGCCTGCCAGCGTTCTGCTTTGCTCATCTTCTGAAGCTGCGAGGCATAGGTTTTGCCGTCTTTACCCGGGGTCGGCTCATCCGGCACCTGCGCCGTTTTAGCTTTCACTACCTGTTTCGGCAGTACCGTTGGCGCAGGGCGAGATCCGTATGTTCTCACCATGGTTTCATAGCGGTCGACAATCGTACTCACCGGATACCAGCCCAGGCCGACCAGTGAGGCAGCCTGGAGTTGCCCTTTGGCATTGATGTAAAAAATTTCCGTTACTGATGACCAGTCACGAAAACTTTCGTCAATGGCAACCACCCTGCCCATCTCTAAATCCTGCGCAATCAGCGTGCGGGTATCGCGCCCGGACTGATAAGGATTCGCGCCGGTGATCGTGCGCAGCAGATCGTAGCGCGTGAAGAGCGAGCGCAGCGAATGGTCGGGAACCGACATAATCCACTGTCCGGCAACGGACGGGCGGATAATTTTTGCAAACAGCGCTGGCGAGACGTTCTCGTGGAACAGATAGACAAACTTGATGTTATACATTCGCTCCGTCCTGTTACCCGCAGGCCTACGGATTCACCAGCCAGGTGCCTGGCTTCGCAATATCCAGCGTCTGGGTACGCGTTCTTCCATTGCCTTCCAGTTCAATGCGGGTTTCACCCGCTGGCAATTTCAGCGAAGCGTAGCCGTTATTGCCCGGACGCAGCGCTTTAGACTCGCCGTTCACCTTCAGCGTCTCGCCATCGAGCATGCGGATGTAGACCAGCGCGACCGGGCTGGCATCGACAGGCGGCGCACTCTGCTGCGCCGTAGCCGGTGGCGTGACCGGCTCGCTCACCTCTGCCGTTGCCGGTCTGGTTTCCGCTGCGGCAGAGGTCTCAGCCGGAGGGCTGACGGCAGGGGTTTGCGCCGTCTGCTCTGGCGTTTCCTGACCGCCGCCGCCGAACAGCATCGCACCGGCAACCACCCCAACCAGCACGCCCGCGGCCACCAGCCCCGGAAGCTTGTAACGACGCCAGTCGAGCGCGGAAGCAGACGCCTCCTCTTCCACCGGCACCAGCATCGTGCCGGTCTTCTTCGCGGTCAGTACCTCGTCGATACCGGCGACAGGCATCTCAATCAATGCCGCAAACTCCTCAATGGATTGCGGACGGTCTTCCATATGCAGCGCCAGCGCCTTGTCGATGGCCTGAAGCAGCGGAATGGAATAGCCCTGCGGCATCAGCTCCACCAGCGGTTTGCAGGTGTCCTGAATCGAACGCACCACGCTGACCGGCGGCGGAGAGCCGACGATAAGGGTGCGCAATACGGCGCCGAGCGCGTAGATATCCGTCCACGGCCCCTGCTCGCTTTCATTGTCGTCGGTATACTGCTCGATAGGCGCAAACCCCGGACGCAGCATGGTTTCCGTCTCATCCGAGAGGTTACCGATGGTGCGACGCGCCGATCCGAAATCAAGCAGCACCGGCAGGCCGTTGTCCTGAATCTGAATGTTATCCAGCGAGATGTCGCGGTGCAGGTAGCCTTCGTCGTGGATCGTTTTGATGGCACCGAAGAGCATGGGCAGCATGCGGCGGATCCACGCCTCGTTAATCAGTTCCGGTTTTTCTTCCCGCAGACGCGACAGCGTGGTGCCGCTGTAAAACAGCGTTCCCATATAGGCCGTGTCGTTTTGCACCCAGAAACGCAGTACGTGCAGCAGGTTCGGGTGGTTGAAGCGCGCCAGCAGGCGGGCTTCCTGGATGAAGCTGTTCAGGCCAGCAGAAAACGCTTTGCCAAAGCGCTCGCTGCGCAGTACCAGCGTCATGTCCTCGCCGCGCACGGCGAGGGAGGAAGGCATAAACTCTTTGATAGCGATAGTGCGTTCGAGCTGGTGATCCCAGGCGCGATAGACGATGCCGAATCCGCCGCCGCCAATCACCTCTTTTATCTCAAACTCATTGAAACGGTACCCGACCGGGAGCGCGTTTGGGACAGTCCGATTGTTATCATTATCCGTCATCTTTTACAGTTCTCTTGATGATTATTACGCGGCAAACTGACAGTGGAACTCGCCCTGCTCGCAGGTGACATGCAGACGTCGGTACTGCTCGTCGCTGCGGCTGGCGGTAAGTAAAATCTGGCTCATCTGAGGCAGCAACGTATTGGTCAGAATCGCATCCACCATACGCCCGCCTGACTCAACCTCGGTACAGCGCTGAACAATCTGTTCGACCACGCTGTCGTCAAATTCAGAAATAATGTTGTGATTCTCTTCCAGACGACGCTGAATACGCCCGAGCTGGAGACGCACAATCTGCCCCAGCATCTCGTCGCTCAGTGGGTAATACGGCACCACCAGCAGGCGGCCCAGCAGCGCAGGCGGGAACACCTCCAGCAGCGGCTGGCGCAGGGCGCCGCTTAACGCGTCAGGCTCCGGCATCAGGTCCGGGTCGGCGCACATGGCGGCGATCAGGTCGGTGCCGACGTTAGAGGTCAGAATAATAATGGTGTTGCGGAAATCAATGTGACGCCCTTCGCCGTCTTCCATCCAGCCCTTGTCGAAGACCTGGAAGAAGATCTCATGCACGTCCGGGTGCGCTTTTTCAATTTCGTCCAGCAGCACCACGCTGTAGGGACGGCGGCGCACGGCCTCGGTTAAGACGCCGCCTTCACCATAGCCCACATAGCCCGGAGGCGCACCTTTTAACGTCGAAACGGTGTGCGCTTCCTGGAATTCACTCATGTTGATGGTAATGACGTTCTGCTCGCCGCCGTAAAGCGACTCCGCCAGCGCCAGCGCGGTTTCGGTTTTACCCACGCCGGACGGCCCGCAGAGCATAAATACGCCGATCGGTTTGTTGGGATCGTCAAGCTTCGCCCGCGAGGTTTTTACCCGCCGGGCAATCAGATCCAGACCGTGACGCTGACCAATAACCCGCTGGTTCAGCGTGTCGGCCAGGTTCAGCACCGCGTCGATCTCATTTTTCACCATCCGGCCCAGCGGGATCCCGGTCCAGTCCGAGACCACCGCAGCCACCACGTTTTCATCCACCGCGGCAAACAGCAGCGGTTCGTCACCCTGTAAGGTATGCAGCGCCTGCTGCTGCTCTGCCAGCTGGCTACGCAGTTCAGCCGTATCCTCATCACCCGCCGCAAACAGCGCGGCACGCAGACGGATAATCTCCTGCACCCGCGTGCGCTCCTCTTCCCAGCGACGGGCCAGGGCTTCGCGTTTGCTTTCGTACGCGTCTCGCTCGTCGGTTAAGGTTGCCACACGCGCCGGATCGCCTGCGCCCACGCGCGCTTCGCGTTCGGCAATTTCCAGCTCCACGTCCAGAGCCGCCAGGTGACGCAGGCAGTCTTCCAGCTGGGCAGGCGGTGCGCTCTGGCTGACGGCCACGCGCGCACAGGCGGTGTCGAGCAGCGCCACCGCTTTATCCGGCAGCTGACGCGCAGGAATATAGCGATGCGACAGTTTCACTGCCGCGCTCACCGCTTCGTCGAGGAGTAAAACCTGATGATGGGTTTCCAGCGGCGACACGGTGCTGCGCAGCATCAGCACGGCTTTGGCTTCGTCCGGCTCGTGAACCTGCACGGTCTGGAAACGGCGGGTCAGCGCCGGATCTTTCTCGATATATTTCTTGTATTCCGCCCAGGTGGTCGCGCCGATGGTGCGCAGTTGTCCGCGCGCCAGGGCAGGCTTGAGCAGGTTAGCGGCATCGCCGGTGCCCTGCTGACCGCCAGCGCCAATCAGGGTGTGGATCTCATCGATAAAGAGAATAATCGGCGTGGCGCTGGACTGTACCTCGTTAATCAGCGCCTGGAGGCGCGCCTCAAATTCCCCTTTCATGCCCGCACCGGCCTGAAGCATGCCGATATCCAGCAGCCACAGCTGAACGTTTTGCAGCGGCTCCGGCACGTCGCCGTCAGCGATTCGCAGCGCCAGCCCTTCCACCACCGCCGTTTTCCCGACGCCAGCTTCCCCGGTCAATAAAGGGTTGTTCTGGCGACGACGCATCAGAATGTCGACCATCTGGCGGATCTCTTCATCGCGTCCCACCACCGGGTCAATTTTCCCTTCCCGGGCGCGCGACGTCAGATCCTGCCCATACTGCGCCAGCGTGCCCTGCGCAGCCGGTACTGCCCCGGCAGGCGCGTCCGCTGCGGCGGTGGCCTGCTGGCTCTCTTTGCTGCTGGCGCAAATGGCGTCGAACTGCTCGATCAGCACCTCAACGTTCAGACGGGTGAACTGCGCCGAAATGCTTTTCAGCACGTTAGCCAGATTCCACGTTTTCAGTATGCCGATCAGCAAATGGCCGCCGCGGATGCGGCTGACGCCAAACTTCAGCGAGCCGTAGACCCAGGCGCGCTCGACGGCGCTGTCGATATGCTCGGAAAGATCAGACACGGAACTTGCGCCACGCGGCAGGGCATCCAGTGCCGCCACGATATCGCGCGTCAGCTGCTGTTCATCAAGGGCGAAGTGACGGATGACCTGTTGCAGATCGCCATCCTGCTGTTGCATCAGCTGATGCAGCCAGTGCACCAGTTCAACGTACGGGTTGCCGCGCAGCTTACAGAAGGCAGTCGCGCTTTCCAGAGAGGTAAATAACAGCGTATCCAGTTTGCCGAAAAGCACGGCACGGCTAATTTCTGACATGTTAGTTTCCATTAACAATGATTCGGTATACGGAAGGATTATCGCTCTGCGCGATACACCAGATCGCCACGCGGAACAGGCTGAGGCTGAAGGCCCAGCCAGGTGTTGTACCCTAATCGCCCGGCGCTGCCGAGCGTGGCGCCCTGCACCGCATCGGCGCGCAGGATCACCCGTGTTTCCCATTCAAATTCCACCCCGGCGTACTGTCGTACCCAGTCGCGCAGTTCGGTGACCCACCCTTCGCCCGGCAGAAAACGGTTGTAGTCGTCTGCGCTCAACGGGCCAATCTCAAGCCGGAATTTATGCTGCACGTCGCGTACCGCAATGCCGAGAAAGGCAGACTCCCCCATGCGCGGCAGACGCCGCCCCTCACCCAGCTGTGCCTGCTCCCGCGTGGAGAGCGGCATCCACTGCGGGACGTTGGCCACCAGCCTGACCGGCACGTTGAAATAGTTGCGCAGGATCTTCTCCAGCCCTTCCGGGTCCCGCCCGTGGCGGGTCAGGTGCCCGGCGTGGGTAAAGCGGGCATGCGCGCTCAGGCTGCCTTTCGCCATCTGACCCGGCTGGCCCATGCCAATCAGCGACGCCAGATACCCTTCGAAGCGCCGGTTGTCGTCGCGATCCAGTGAAACGGCAGGCTGCGCGTCCGCCCAGGCGCGGTAGAACAGCAGCGTCAGGCGGTGGTGAAAGAGGTCGGCAAACGCGCTGAGGCTGTGATCCTGATGATGATGAATACGCTCGCGGGCATACTCGGTCATGTGCACCGGCAGCGGGCCGTTAGGACCAAACAGGCCGAAGCTCAGAATGGAAACGTCATGCAGCCCGTTCTCTTCCCGCTGCCGGACCTCAGCAACCGTTGACGGCGCAAACCCCATTGAAGGCTGCTGACCAATACGCAGCGGCTCAAATTTCGGCAGCGGCGCGCGGCCCAGCGGATAACGTTCACCGCCCTGGGCATCAATGCGTCTTAACAGCTGGAAGAGATCGTAGCGCCACGGCGTCTCGCGCACTCCGCGCCAGAACGCATCGGGCAGTGGCGTCAGGCGATGCACGCGCAGCGTTGCAGGGGCAACCTCACTCATACCAGCGCCCTTTTACCCATGCGCGGTGCCCAGTAGCCGATCTCGCCGCGCTGCTGGCTCTTGAGCGTGAACTCCGTAAAGCTGTTGATGGAGACCAGGCGGGCAAAAAGACGTTCCAGCACGCTGCCAAACAGCCACGGGCTGGCGCCGGAAAAGGCGCGTTCATCCACCGTCAGGGTGATGCCGATCCCGCGGGCGAACACCACCGGGCCGGGTTCCGGTACGCGGCGGTGCACCGGCTCCAGCACGCAGTGGCGAACGCCCTCCACCTGACGGGCAACCGGCGTCTCGGCCAGGTTGGCGTACAGCCCTAACAGCTGACGCAGCGCGGCAGCGCCCTCTTCGTTTTCGCTGTCCATCAAACTGAGGTAGTTCATTTGCAGCTGGCTGATAAGCCGCCAGGTGCTGAACCCTTCCGCCAGCGCCGGACGCGGCGGCGTCGGGCCTTTACGCAGGGTTAACGCTTTAACCGGCATGGAGTCGGCCATAATAAATTGCCCAAGCTCCTGCTGAAGCATCAGCGGCAGGTCGCGGCTGGTGCACAGCACCTCGGCGGAAATGTAGCGCAAATTCTCCTGCCACGGCGCGTGCTGCGCATCCACCAGCGAGACGAAGACCTCCGAGCCGATATAGCCCGTGCGGGTGCCATAGCGCAGCGCGTGTTCCGAGAGGACGCGCTGCTCACGGCGCAGGGAAAAATAGGCGCCATAGTTACCCGCGTCTCCGCTCCAGGTACTCCAGAACGGACGAAACGTCTGGTCGTCCCGCTGACCATCCGCGCTGGCATAGATTTTTTTCACGGCATAAATTTCATAATCCAGCGGTCGGATGTTATCCACCACCAGATGGTATTCATGCTGGCTTTCGCTCAGCTTCTGCCGGGCCGCCACCTTCGGGAACAGGTTGATCACCGGCGTGCAGTGCAGCGCCAGATGGCTGGCATCCACCACGCGCTCCAGCTGATCGTCGCTCTTGTCGAGCAGAATGAAGATATCAAACGCTTTTTCGTCTTCGCAGCGCTGGATCAATTTGCCCAGCCCGCTCAGGCTGATGAAGCGAAAACGCGCCGGGAACGCAAAGTACTCCTGCAACAGGCGATAGCCGTCGAAGTTGCGCAGATCGTCCGGGAGCAGCGCCTGGTCCGCATTAAAGCCTTCCTGACGCAGGGCGTCAGACGACAGCAGCTGGCGCTGGGGCTGCTTGCTGACCGTCTGGCAGACAATACCCGCGTGGTGCTCCATCACCAGCTCCAGCAGCTTCAGCGCCTCGATGTCCGGGCCGCTTAAGAAGAACTCCAGGCGGTCAAAGTCCAGGTGCCCGAGATGCTGCGGGCCATCGCAGGCAATGCGGATCCGTAAGGCGCTGCTGATCCCCCGCTGGCTCAGGCCGAGCTGGGCCAGCGGCAGATCGGCGGGAACGCCGCCCAGCTCGATCCGCTCAATTTTTAACGGCAGCAGGTTCACCTCGTGCGCCGTGGTATAGCTGCACGTAACGCCGGTCTTTTTCAGCGCCAGGCTGTCCATCATGGTGCCGCGCGGCACAATAAAGCCTTTGCTCAGGTCGCCGCGGCTGCTGTCGGGCTGAATTTCAGCGATCGCCATCGACGGCGTAGGCGCCAGATAATTTGGCGCAATCATCTCCAGCATACGCTGTGAAAAGCGCGGAAATTCGGCGTCCATTTTCATCTGCACGCGGGAGGTCAGGAAGGCGAAACCTTCCATCAGGCGCTCAATGTACGGGTCCGCCACTTCGATGCCGCGCATGCCGAGCCGCCCCGCCACTTTCGGGTAGCGCTCGGCGAACTCTGCGCCCATCTCGCGCAGATAGGCCAGTTCACGGTTGTAATATTCGAGCAGTTTGCTTTCCATAATTACCCCGCATCCTTCAGTTCAAAATGGCCGTTCTCAAGATCGACGTCGGTGCGAAAGAGAAATTCCAGCGGATACGGCACGCACCACAGGCGACCTTTGATTTCGATAGACAGAACGTTGTGCAGATCTAACGAGGAGGTATCGGACACGCAGCGAACCTGAAGCCCCTGCGGCAGGATCCGCGGTTCAAAGTTAATAATCGCTTCGGTGAGCTTGCGCTGAATGTCGTGCCATTCAATATCGGACATTCTTTTCCCCGCCAGCGGCGCCACGCCAAAATTCACGACGGAACGGCTCACCTGCGTCAGCCCGCTCAGATCGCTGGAGGCATCGTGGTTAATGGTGTTAAACAACCACTGTAAATCCCGCAGGACGTTACGACGCAGCGCAGCGTGGGTGATCAGATTGCTGTTGGCGGATTCGCGTTTTTTTTCCGGATCGTTATCCGTCAGGCGATCCAGCAGCGAGGGCTGCATTTTGTCGCGCGCCCCCACCTTCTCCTGCCTGCTGCGGGCCTGCCAGCCACTGCGCAGCAGATCGCCTTCGCCAGCGGGATTACTCATCCGCACCATCCGTGGTAAACGTTACCAGGCTCAGGGTGAGCAGCGGGTTTTCGCTTTGCTCGCTCAGCCAGGCCTTTTGCCCCAGACCTTCATACAGGGTGCCGTCGTCGTCGAGCGGAAGCCACTCGGTGGTGCGCCCCAGCTTAACGCTGTCTGGCGCCCCGTCAGCAAACGGATAACGCGCCGGGATCTGACACACCTGCTCGGTGCCGTCCGTGAGGCGGACCAGCGCATGACGCCACACCAGATCGGTCACGCTGGCCGGAGCCTGAAAACGGATCGTGTCGATGGCGCAGAATGGCACCCAGAAGTAGCGACCATTGACCAGGGTTTCACACACCGGCCCCAGACGGGCATCGCCGTCCATCAGCCATTCAAAGGTGTGGCTCTCTTCTTTCTCCAGCGTGACCTGCCCGCGGCTTGCCGACGCCTGTTCGAGTGCCGACAGACGCAGGGCTTGTGCCTGCCCGGCGCTTTCCGTCAGCGCCTGGGCTAACGTCGTCAGCCACGGCCACTGCGCCTCCGGCATTGCCGGACGCGCCTCGCCCGCGAACACGCGCGCCCGCTGCTGTTCACCCTGAATGGCCTGCTCCAGCAGCGTTACGGTCGGTTTTGCCTGCGGCTTCAGCACCAGCCAGCTTTTCAGCTGGGTCAGGGCGCGCGCCCAGTTGCCGCTGAGGATCAGAAACTGCACAAACGCGGCGCGCAGATCGGCATCCGCCGGACGGGCTTTGATATCGGCTTCCAGGCGAAGCAGCGCGTCGCTAATCGACTCACCCGCCAGACGTTGATAAAGCGTATTCATAGCCCCTCCTTAATTCGCCGCGCGCCAGGCGCCCACTGCCGGATCGCGCAGCTGCGGACGCAGCGTGTCAATCAGAACAACGTTCAGTTCCGCGCCCGGTGCTACCCATGCGCTCCAGATCTTCTTCACCTCCGCGATACGCGCCTGGAGTCTGGCGTCGTCGCTGGCGATCTCACGGGTGATTTCCACCGCCACCGTGCCGTTGCTCTTCCAGCCGTTCAGGGTGCTGTCGTACGGCAGGATCATCCAGCTCTGGTCGCTGTTCTGGGTGCTGAAAACCATGCGTTCTTTGTTGACGGAGGTGATCAGCGCGCTTTCAGGATCGACCGCGTTGTTCAGCCCCATTACCGGGAAGCCGTGAATGTAGGTGACGGGAATCGCTTTCTGCGTCCCGTTACGGTTCTGCGTCACCACGGTATGGCCGCTGAGCCAACTGCCGTTGCCACAGCGGGTGGTGTCGGAGTCCGGAATAAACAGCGCTGGCGCGGAGGCCCCGCCCTCCCAGAAGGTGCGCAGGTGGCAACCGTCCTGAAGAGTGAACTCCTGCCATGGCGTACGATCTGCCGCTACGGTGTGCGTCTCCGGATTCTGGTCAGGCGGCAGCAGCGCGCCTGAAGTGGTGGTGGTGGTCGTTGCTGCCGCCGTTTCCTGCTGCTTCACCACCAGCGCCCAGTCCTGCGCTTTAGCCGCTGTGCCGCGGGCAAGCGTCGTGCCTTCCGGATCGTTCAGCGTCCAGTTCAGGGTATTCAGCTTGCTGCACTGGTGCTCCAGCAGCGAGCCAAGGCGCGGCACGAAGTTTTCCAGCACCGACACCTCTTTCTTGCCGTTCGCCACAATACGCAGCGCCACGTCCGATTTACACCAGCTTTGCGGCGTATTGTCTTTAATGTTGTCGATCCAGATATCCAGCTTCTGCGCAGGAGACTGCACGATGCGGAAGTTTTCAGCCTGTGCGGTGGTCGCCACCGTCAGAAGAGCCAAACCCGATAGCCAAAGTTTCATATCAATCCTTGTGTGTCTAATCAGTTCCGCAGGGAAGAAATTGTGCTGCGTCAGAGAGCGTATGCAGCAAAGTGGTGTCCTGGGGGTTGCCCATCCACACCGCGACGGCGGTATAGTTGTCCTGAGCGTTGCCCTCCTGTTCAGCATTCTTTTGAATGATTTGGTTCATTAAGGTCAGCCACTCCTGTGGCGTATTGACCATGTGCAGCGACTGCTTCATCTGCTCTTCGCTGACGCCGTGCCAGAAACCGTCGGTGCAGAGCAGGAAGGCATCACCGTCTTCAACCTGCACGACATCGCTGTAGCTCGCTTCCGGTCCGCCATTCTCAATGCCCAGCGCCAGATACAGCAGGTTGCTGTTGAGATCGTCAGTCTGATGCCCGGCATCTTTCATCTGCTGAACGAGGCTGTGATCGGTGGTGACATGCCACAGCCAGCCGCGGCGAAACAGGTACAGGCGGCTGTCTCCGGCGTGCGCCCAGTAAGCCAGACGGTAATCCCTGTCGATAAACAGGCTGACCAGCGTGGTGCCCATCCGGCGATAGTCCTGTACGGCCTGTTGTTCGCTGAGAATGGTGCGGTTCGCCGTTTGGACGTAGTCACGAATATGCTGTGCATTCAGGTGCTTGTCGCCGTCAAAGCGGGAAATAATGCTGTTGCGGGCCAGTTCAGCGGCCACCTCGCCGCCCGGCAGGCCCGCGATGCCGTCACAGACGACAAAGCAGGCTGAACGTTCCCCGATGGTTTCTCCCGTCTGATCCTGGTTGCTGGCGCGCGTCCCCTGGCGGGAGAGAGAAGCCGTTGCGATATTCATTTTTCTTCCGATCCGCTTTGTGAGTCTTTGTACTGATTGACCTCCATGTCATAGGCATGGAGGAAGGCTTCGCCAAACAGGGTATGGAAGTCATCTTCGATCTCGCCCGCCGTCTCGCCATAGCTGCGCACGAAATAATCCCACAGCGCGGCTTTACGGCTGCCCGGCAGCGCCAGGCGCGACGTCATGCCGTTCTGCTTCGCCTGCTCTTCCAGCTGTTCCGGGTTAAAGGATTGCAGCATGGCGGCGATAATGGCGCGAATACCGGAGATCATCCCCAGCTGGTGCGCCTGGAGATCGATCAGCGCATCACGCACCGATTTGGTCGGTGGCATAAAGCCCGGCATCGGCGTGCCGAACATCTGGATCAGCACCGTTTTCCCGGTTGGCAGCAGCTTGAACGGGTTATTCGCATCGTCGAGCACCATGGTCATATCGGCTTTCACCCCACGCTTGAGGATGGAGCGCGACGAGAGCAGCGCCACGGTCCCCTGCGAGAACATGCCCAGGATCTGCCCCAGCTGACGCATATTTTCCCGGTCAAACTGCGGCACCGGCTGCATTTCGCTCAGGCCCATGCCCTCCAGCAGCGCCTCCAGCAGTTCGCCCTGGAGCACCTCGCCCCGCTCGCCGGTCTGCGCGGAGGCAGCAGGTGCAGCCGCGTTTTTAACCGGGTCGATACGCAGACGGCCTTTAGGCGTCTGTGCACTACTGCGTGCGACGGCCTGCGGCGTTGGCATGGTGAAGCCAGCGTAATCGGGACGCACAGGCTCTTCTTCCGTAAGCGGCGCGTTCTGCGGTTCAGACGGCTCCGGATCGAACAGCGGAGAGCTGGCCAGCGCATCCTCTTCCTGTGCGGCTTGCGGTTCAGGCTCCGGCTTCTCAGCCGCGATGTCATCCGGATGGGTTAACGGCGCGCCGCCCATCAGACCGAGAGGATCATCGTGACGCGCGGCAGGCGCACTTGCCGTGCCGCCAAACAGGGCTAACGGATCGAGTTCATCCGACGCCTCTTCCTTTGGCTGGGCGGGTTTGCTTTCGTCCGGCTGTACCAGCGTTGAAGGGGTGACATCGTCGAAAATGCTCTCTTTTTTAAACAACGCGTCATCGCTGAACAGCGTGTCCGGGTCAACGTTTTTCCGTTCAAGCGACGGATCGGCATCGTTGAACATTGCCAGCGGATCGTCGGCGTTACGCTCCGGGGCCGCAGGCTGGGAGAACGGGTCGTGGGAGGCGGCGGGCTGCGGTTTTGCCCGGTTGCTGGAGATGCTGTCGGAGATGGAAAACTCCTGCATCAGGCTGTCCCAGATTTCCGACGGCACGGCGGTAGGCTCGGCTTTCCCGCGCGGCGCGGCGCTGGCCGGTTTCGGTTGCGGTGCCGGAGCAGGTGTCGCCGATGGACGTGCCTGCTGCATGCTGGCCGCCATCCGGCTTACGGGCTGGGTATCGTGAATAAGTTCGCTGACTTCGATGCGATAGTCATCAATCCCGAGAATATCCCCATCCTGAAGCTCAACCTGACGCCCACGCTCCAGCGGAATATCATTCAGTACCACGCGGGTAACGCTGCCGCGGTTCGTGACGCGGCATTCGCCACTGGCGTCGACGTGAACGATGGCCTGCAAACGCGAGATAGTGCGATCGTTGTCCGGCAGCACCAGATTGTTATCCGTACCGCGCCCAATGGTGCCGCCCGGGGCATAAAAATCACAGCTGCTTTGCGGCGGCTGATGACCGGGTTTCGTAGAAATAATCGTGAATCGCATGGCGTATTCCTGCTGGTATGATTAGCGCTCAAACGCTGCCGCTCTCGGGGTTGAGAACGGCGGGGTTTGGGGGTTAATTCAGAAAGGCATCATTAAAATTTTCAAAATAAGATTAGACACTATTAATGCTCGAAAGAATTAACAGCAGTAAAAATATAACAGTGGCAATAAGTATTTTTCTTCTATACGACTTAACCCATGACAAATCAAAATCAGAAAAAATTTCATTGCACGACTGTGGCTCAAGCCAACGATACTCAGTTAATCTCACACGCTTACCCTGTAAGACTCGTGATAAAATTGTGGTGAGGAAACCAAATCCCCAGAACCCAAGATTTTGCCAGGTTTGATAATCTTCTTTTTTGAGCAACTGTTGATTTGTTAATATCGAATATATTTGGTTAACCTGGCGATAATTTTTCCGATAGTCTATATAAAATGAAATGACTATGCCTATAAAAGCAATAAAGAGAAAGATAATAACAGCAGAGTAAATATTATTAAAAATCACTTTATTCTCCGCTAAAAATTAAATTGTTTAGCTGTTCTCCGGCAAACCCACCGATTTGTGTTCCGCCCGCTGCCCCGACGGCACCAACCACTAAACCACAGATGAGTGTACCTGTCCCCGCTGTGGGCACACCTAATGCAAGACAAACAGGAGCCGCAAGGGAGGAGCCTAATGCAGCACCAGCGACACCGCCTCCAAATTTGCTATATTCAGTCACTGCAACTCTGCTGCACTCATGTTCTCTTCCAGTAGTACAGGCATGATAAACTTCGTTAGACGTATTCATAAAAGAAAAACCTAAAGCAACCCATCCACCTGCTTTCAGGTAAGAGCTAATTCTGGCAGCTCTGTCAATATATGTTGAGTATCCAGGGATTGCGCCAATACCAACTGTACTCCATTCATGGACTATTGATTTCGTGGACAGTCCTAATGCTCTCTTAAGATCCGCATAATCTTTAAACTTAAGCTGTTTTTTAGTTATTTTATTTAACAAGGGTTTCAATTGCGCGAAAAGCGCATTGCGCTCAGCATAAAATTGTTGGCCAAAAAGCGCACCTTGTGTCCTGTACTGATTTTGATAGGTGGCTTCAATTTTAATTAAAATATTTTCAATTTGCTTAAAATATGACTCACCTGTACCGCTCACGCCCCCGACGATTGTATCGCCCCAGCCTGTTATGGCTTTTATATTATCATAATTATTTTTCAAAAATTCAGCGGTGGCTCCATCCAAAGTCGCAAGCGCGTTGGTCACCTTCTTTTTCGCAATGGCTAAGCTATTGATCTGTTGAGTTTGATTATCGCCAAGCGGGTCAGCAACAATTAATATTTGTCCGGGTTTGAGCCACGCAGTGTCTTTATTCAATTGCATAAAATACTCCGATTTTTCATTGCGCGCAGTGCCAAATAGCTGTCTTGCCTGAAAATCCAGAGTGCCGGGTTGCTGAACGACACAGTAACCTGGAGCAACGTTTGACGGACTTGCCATGGAAACACCTTGTATTTTTAATGTGTAGCTTTTGCAGAAAGTTTATTTTTGGACATTGAGTTCGCGAATCGCATCGCTATGGGAAATTAAGCTGCACTTTAATACCTCATAGCTTACCGGTGCCGTACCACCTAGCTTTTGTTTCAGTAAGGAGTTAATAACCTCGTCGGCTTTTTCGAAATTCTCGGCAGGCAGGTTACTGACTTCCAGCCATGCTGCGGCGCTTGCCTTTGCATCATTTTTCAGCGTCGCACTGTCCGCAATCTTGCCGATACAGCGATTCTGCACCCAGTTTTCAAAAATCTGTTGTTGAGAAAAGGTGTTAACGTCCGGGAGAGTATGGGCGATGGTATATGAAGTATTTAACGCGAGTACGAAAGCGAGTAAACGTTTCATTTCAGGCTCCAGAGCGTAGCGCTGCCAGGAATAAACGAACCATTACCGGGAGAACCCAAGAAATGGCAATCATCGGAGCAAATATTCCCATTCCAGAGCGTGACATGTCCAGTGGCATCGCTCCAGCCGTGACCGCTAAAGATAATAATACCTTGCTTACCTGCAAATTGGCTTGGTGTTGGAGACGTCACCGTCATATCTGCATTACCCAGTACAGTTGGCAGAAAAGCAATCATATCCTTTACGCGATACATGTAACGTTTTTTATCACTCCCCGTAACCGTCGCATATCTGCTATTGGAGGGAATTGGAACGCCACAATAATTTAAAACGTAGCTCATACGAATAGGGCATGCATTTTGAAAAATTCCGGCTTCAATATTGTGCTGGACTTTTCCACCCAATAATTTGCCCACCGTTTCGACATTGACATTAACTTCTCTGAATCTGTTCCAGGCGGCACCAAAAGCAGGACGCATAAGTATTTTCCCTTTTAGAAAGCACAGGATAAAGTGAGCCCTTTCGGGCCCACTTCTGTTACGCTTCTTTGTTTTCTTTGATGTTCCAGCCAGCGCTGCTTTCAGCACCTTTACCACCGGCAGTGGTCTGCTCCCAGTACTGCTGTTTCACTTTCGCAGCCTGGAATGCATAGGTCACGCCAACGGTATCGCCGTTGTCTGCGCCGGTGTACTGAACGGAAGTCACGAGAACGTCTTCCAGGGTGATGCGGGTGTATTCAACCTGCTGACCACCCGCTTTGCAGACGGACAGTTCAACTTTGGTCAGGTGCTTACCGCTTGCGCAGTGTTTCAGGATTGCTGTAGTGGATTTGTCGATCAGAGCGTTAACGTGCAGGTCGTTAAAGTTCACTTTACCGGCACCGCCGCCACCGCCAACGCTCATATTACCTGGCTGGGACGCGCCCCAGGAGAAGGAGGTAATATCAGTCCAGCCGGTGTGGTTAGAATCTTTAGATTCGCCCGTAACACCCTCGACCTTCAGAAACATATCAATAGCCATAATATCTACTCTTCGTGGATGAACAATATTGCTTTCGAAAAAGCCCTTATATGGCAAACAGGAAAGCATGGGGCTGAATAAAACCGTCCATATTTTACCTCTGCCTCATATCAAACGACCCGTGTCATTTGACAGTCTTACATTCCTCCGAAATAACGGAATGAATGTGAAGTCTTTATTACTGTGCTTTATTGTGGAACCAGTTAAGGACAGCATTAACAATTTAGCCGTCTTTCTTGCCGGGTGGCGCTGTGCTTACCCGGCCTACATTGAGCAACGATATCAATAGATTGCACGTTTGATTGTAGGCCCGTGCAAGCGTAGCGCCGCCGGGCGAAACTCACAAAACGCACGTAGTCAGCAGTCTGACGCTCTTACGCGTCTTTCGTCTTCAGCGACGGCAGTTTAGATACCAGGCGCAGGGAAACGGTCAGACCTTCCAGCTGGTAGTGTGGACGCAGGAAGAACTTCGCGGCGTAGTAGCCCGGGTTATCTTCTATCTCCTGCACCTGCACTTCCGCAGCCGCCAGCGGTTTGCGGGACTTGGTCTCCTGCGAGGAGTTGGCCGGGTCGCCGTCCACGTAGTTCATCACCCAGTCGTTCAGCCAGCGCTCCATCTCTTCGCGCTCGCGGAAGGAGCCGATTTTGTCGCGCACTATGCACTTCAGGTAGTGGGCAAAGCGGCAGCAGGCGAACAGGTACGGCAGACGAGAGGCCAGACGCGCGTTAGCGGTGGCATCCGGGTCGTGGTACTCGGCCGGTTTTTGCAGTGACTGCGCGCCGATGAAGGCGGCAAAGTCGGAGTTTTTGCGGTGAACCAGCGGCATAAAGCCGTTTTTCGCCAGCTCCGCTTCACGACGGTCGCTGATGGCGATCTCGGTCGGGCACTTCATGTCCACGCCGCCGTCATCGCTCGGGAAGGTGTGGCACGGCAGGTTTTCCACCGCCCCGCCGGACTCCACGCCGCGAATCGAGGTGCACCAGCCGTACTCTTTGAAGGAGCGGTTGATGTTGGCCGCCATCGCATAGGCAGCGTTTGCCCACGAGTAGCTGTTGTGGTTCGCGCCGTCGGTCTGCTCTTCAAAATCAAAGCTGTCGACAGGGTTGGTGCGAATGCCGTACGGCAGACGCGACAGGAAGCGCGGCATCACCAGGCCGAGATAGCGGGCATCTTCCGACTCACGCAGTGAACGCCAGGCGGCGTATTCGGTGTTCTGGAAAATCTTGGTCAGGTCGCGCGGGTTAGCCAGCTCCTGCCAGGACTCCATCTGCATCACGCCCGGCGCGGTGCCGGTGATGAACGGACAGTGGGCCGCAGAGCCGATGCGCGCCATCTCCCCCAGCAGCTCAACGTCCTGCGGGCTGTGGTCGAAGTAGTAGTCGCCCACGATGCAGCCAAACGGCTCGCCGCCAAACTGACCGTACTCCTGCTCGTAGATTTTCTTGAAGATCGGGCTTTGGTCCCAGCCCACGCCCTTGTAGCGTTTCAGGGTACGGCCCAGCTCCTGCTTGGAGATGCTCATAAAGCGGATCTTCAGCATCTCGTCGGTTTCGGTGTTGTTCACCAGGTAGCTCAGACCGCGCCAGGCGCTCTCCAGCTTCTGAAACTCCTCGTGGTGTATGATCTGGTTCACCTGCTGTGAAAGCTGCTCGTCAATACCGGCAATCAGGTTCTGAATGGTGCGGTAGGTATCGTTTGAGAAGGTCACGGTATTTTCCAGCGCCTGCTGCGCCAGGGTTTTTACCGCGCTTTCTACGGCAGAGCGCGCCTGATCGGTTTTCGGGCGGAACTCTTTATTCAGCAGCGCGCTGAACTCGTCCTGGCTGAACGCCTGGCCCGCCTGTTGATCGTGTTGTTGAGTCTGGTTGCTCATCGATTATTCCTCGCTACCTTTCGCACTTTCGTCATTTTTTGGCAACTGGCTCAGGGATTTGAGCAGCGTCGGATCCTGGAGAATTTTCGCGATCAGCTCTTCCGCACCGTTTTTACCGTCCATGTAGGTCAGCAGGTTGGAGAGCTGGGTACGGGCTTCCAGCAGCTTGTTCAGCGGCTCGACTTTGCGGGCCACTGCGTCCGGCAGGAAGTCGTCCATGCTGTCAAAGGTCAGATCGACGTTGAGCTTACCTTCGCCGGTCAGGGTGTTATCCACCTGGAACGCCACGCGCGGCTTCAGCGCCTTCATGCGTTCGTCGAAGTTGTCGATGTCGATTTCCAGGAACTTACGCTCGTCGACGGCTGGCAGGTTTTCCACCGGCTTGCCAACCAGATCGGCCATAACGCCCATCACAAACGGCAGCTGAATTTTGCGTTCTGCGCCGTAGATCTCGACGTCGTACTCGATCTGCACGCGGGGAGCACGGTTGCGTGCGATGAATTTCTGTCCACTGTTACTCATTGCCATGATGTTCTCCATCAAAGATGCGCGGTGAAGGTGAAACGGCAGACTCCATGCCTGTCGTCATAATGCCAGGACGCGTCATTCGCGGCGTCCAAAGATGTTTTCCAGTTGGTTAACGCCGTCTGGCGCCAGGTCGCGAATAATGTCCATAAAGTTGAGTTCAGACAGCCGCTGCACCCGTTCAATCATCAGCGGTGCGGGATGGCTGGGTTCATACTGCGCAAAATACTGTTTCGCTTTTTCCAGCATCAGCTGCGCGTCGGCGCGGCTGGTGACCTGCACGCTGCGCCAGTCCGTCACCTGCTGGACAGGCTGAGCGGCCACCGGCTGTGGCTCGGCGTGTTGTTCAGCCTGCGCGTCCCGGTTCGGTAGCAGCTTGCTGATATCGGTCACCTGGCAGGCGCTGGAAACCAGCCCGACGGTTTTCAGCAGCTGTTCCATCTCCGGTACGCCACTTTCACCGAGATAGCCGGTAAGCCGTTCGCGGATAGCCAGCAGGCGTTCGTTGATCACGATAACCGCTTCGGTGCCGGGCTGATCGCCCCGGGCCAGCTCATCAATCAGCCGTGGGCGACCGCCCGGATAATCCGGACACTCGGTTTTACTGCCGTCAAGCAGCGCCTGGGCGTCACGGAGCGAAATCTCATCGCCGTTTGAGCGGAGCAGTGAGGCGTTGCGCACCGCGACCGTCAGGTCGGATTTATCGCTCAGCCCGGCGAGGGCGTTAATGCGGTAGAACGGATCGGTTTCGCCATACTCTTCCAGCAGCGGGTACAGTTGCTCCCAGTAACGGGACAGGGCTTCCTGCACCAGCAGCAGCCCGTCGGCGTAACCGGCCAGCCCGCGACGACGCGTCCAGGCATGGGTTAACGCCAGCATGACGCGAAGATCTTTGGTGTGTCCCAGCAGGCTGGTGGCAAGTTTTTCTACCGTGTTCCAGTCGGCGGGTTCTGCCGGGATGATGGTGTCGCCAAACTGCTGCTCGGCTTTGCCCTGGCTGGCCTGCCCCATGGCCTGGAAATCAGCGTCGTACTCCAGGTTTTCACCGCAGGGGTTGTCGGGGCTTATCGGCGCGAGAAAGTCATCGATATTCATAAGGTCCCTGCTTATTCAAACATAGGCGGGTAAAGACCGTGGCGGCCCGGACGGGCACCGCCTGCCGGATCGAACAGCAGCGTAAAGAGCTGCCCGGTGAAGTTACCGCTGTGGACGTGGGTGTAAAGCGGATAGCCGTCGCAGCGGTTCGTCCACCAGTAGCTGGTCTGGCGCAGCGGATCAAAACACTCCGCCGCCTGCGGCCAGCCCAGCGTGCTCTGACCTTCATCGTCGTAGCCAATCACATCGAGAATGTCGGAACGCTTTTGCGGCTCAACCGGCTGGGGTGCCGGGATGGTCATCAGCATTTCATCCAGCTGGGAGGCAGAATAACTGTTACGCACCGCGTGCAGCCCCAGACGGCCAAGCTGCTGATACCAGCTTTCAGCCTGCCCAAGCAGGCGAGATGACCACTCGGCCGGGGTAAAACTCAGTTGAAGACATACCGGATAGTGGCGGCCTACGCTGTCACGGCCCGGCAGCAGGCAGCCCATCTGAATCATCTGGCTGCCGAGCATCGGCGGGACGACAAAGTTCCACACCGGGGCTTTAGAAAACGGGCGCTCGCCGCTGCGCTGTTCTTCCTGTTGCCAGGCCAGCAGGCCGACCTGGAACCAGTGCGACCACTGGCGTTGCAGGGTATCCGGAAAGCGACGCTGCAAAAAATCTCCGGCGCTGGGTAATTTGCCATACCAGCTATAACGGTTCATCGCAGGGGTATTCGTCATACGGCTGTCCTTGCGGTTATGGGCATGAGAAACGGGGAAGCTGGAACGGGTTGCGGATGCTGTTTGGGGCAAACTCCAGCGTGACCTGATGTCCGTCGACGTTGAAGGTCGCCTGACGGCTCAGGCTACCTGCGCCAGGGCTGGTGCGCGCCTTGTCGAAAAAGCGGTTGAGTGCCCAGGAACCGTTGGTTACCAGCGTTGCGGTGCTGCCATTGGCCAGACCAAGCTGCATACGCACCTGATTCGTCCCGCCCGGCCCCGGCCAGGTCATGATCTGTACCGCCTGCGGACCGTGGCTGTAGCGCAGCAGCTGACCGTCCACGTCCAGCGTGAGGTTCAGAATGGTGTTGTCCATCCGCACGGTGCGCACCGTTACCTTGAAGGATGGCGTGGTAGCACCGTTGGCAAAGAAAGCATCGCGGACAGACTGCGCCTGCTGGAACGGACGCAACAGCCCTTCACTGCCCGGCAGCGTTTTACCGTCAATGCCCGGCATAAAGCGCCAGTTCGCCTGGGTGGTGTCCACCTTGTTGGTCAGATTGTCGCGGAAAAAGGTGTCCATCAGCCCGGTGCCCGGGGCGAACATGCGGGCGAGATCGTCCGGCGTCACCTCGGTGCTGGCGCTGCGTACCAGCGGATAACGTCCGGCAATCGCCTGACGGCAGAATCCACCCACTTCCACATTAATACGCTTGCGCACGTTCTCCAGATCGCGACGCTGGGTGTCGCTGCTGGCGCCGACGGCCATATTGCTGAACATGGTTTGCAGCCCGCCCGGCAGTCGGCCCGCGCTGGCTTGCAGGCGGCTGATGGCATCGCCGCCCGGCGCGGGCATACCGCTGTTTGCCGCATCCTGAACGGCGGTCAGGTAGCGATAAAGCTCGTCAACCTGCTTAAGAAAATCATCAAAGACGATAGTTTTGCCGCCCTTCTCCAGCGGCTGCGCCAGCTCAATCATCGGCGCATAGTGGTCAGTCACCAGTTGCTCAGGCGCCTGCGTCACAACCGCACCCTGCGTCGGGGCATTGTCGCCGTTGCTGAACAGCGCTTCCAGGGTACGGGTGGCCCGGTTGCTTTGGGCTTCCGCTTTCTGCGCATCTTCCGGCGCTGGTGCGGTGCGCGAGAGGGTCAGCACCTTGCTCAGGTTGAGCACCAGGCGGCGCAGCGGCGAGTTGGTGCCTGAAAGCAGGCGCGCGGTGTTGATGCGCTGGGAGAGATCGGCGCTGTTATTGAGCTGAATGTCAGCGAGGAAGCGATCCCAGTTGACGATAAAGTCGCGCATATAGAGCTGACGCACGGCGTTGTCGATCTGCTGTTTATCTTCCTGGGCGGTGGTCGCACCCAGTACCCAGGCATCGTCCTCGTGCAGGGCGGTGGTCACGCTGTCGATCTGGTCGTTAAAGCTTTTCCAGTATCCGTCCGGCGTATAGAGACCCGGCACGCCCTCACTCACCGGCTTGCCGCTTTTACGGGAAAACACCAGCTCGCTCTGCGGGCCGCCGAGATCGGAAAGCGAAACCGGCTTGAGGTTCTCATCATGCTCCAGCAGACGTTTCAGGCGGCCATATACGCGTGTTGAGAGCGGCTGCTGGTTGATGAGCGCCCTCTCGCGGGCCACCAGATCCTCATCCTGCGCATACGGTGAAGCCTGAATTTTTGGCTCCAGCAGCTGGGTCAGGTGCCATTCCAGCTCCTGAAGCTGGGCCTGCGTCACGTTCTGCGGCAGGTTGCGTTGCAGGTTGAGCATCACCCACGAGTGCAGGAATTTGCCATCGTAATGCTTAGGCTGGTAGAGCATCTGATAGGCTTTCAGCGCCTCATAGCTGTACTCCACGTCGCTGCCGTTATCGTTGCGAAGCCAGGTGGTGATGTGCATCGCCACGGCGGGGAGCAGCATCTGATCCAGCGCTTTCTGGTACAGCGACTGCGAGGCATCGCTGACGTCATCCCCGCGATAAAGCCCCATGCGGCGGGAAACCGGCGGGTCGTTAACGTCAAAGGCTTCGCTTTTCGGCAGATCCACCAGGCTGTTAAGCAGCGGCAGAAGCGCAAACAGATCGCGCTGGGGCTGGTTTTGCAGCGCCTTACTCTGCTGCTCCAGCATCGGCACTTTTGCATCCACCTCTTCCAGATAAGCTTTATTTTTGGCGTAACTGGTCAGCCACAGGCCCCCCAGGATCACCAGCAGGGCCAGCAGCGCCGCGTAGCCGGACCACATCACGGCGCGGTTGCGCAGCTCCCACCAGCGGTTTTCCCCGGCGATGCCCGCTTCCTGGAAAATCACGTTTTGCAGCAGGTTTTTAATGAAGAAGCTCTGGCCCTTCGCGCCCGGGATCGGTGCCTCTTTGCTCACCGAATCCCAGCGCGTGCTTTCTTCCCCTTCGGGCAAGGAGAGCGCGCGGTTAAGCTCGCCCATCACGCGGTCAAACGGCATCCCTTCCTGGGTACCGCTGGCAAAGTAGATGCCGCGCGGAGAAAATTCGGTTTCGAAGTTTGAGCGAGCAAAAACCGTGCTCAGGTAGTCTGCCAGCAGCGGACGCAGCGCGGCGAACTCCTGCGGGAAGAGATAGGCTTCCGCACGGGTTTTGGCGTCATGCTCTTTGAGCATGGTTTCCGGCAGGCCAGCATCCAGACGCTGTTGCAGCAGGGAAAATTCCTGCTGGAAGTTGCCCATCAGGTCGTAATCGGCGTGTTTGGTCTGCTCCCACGGCAGCGTAAAGCCCCAGATCTGGTCGCGCTGGGCTTTGTCGTAATCGGCAAACCAGGCGCGGAAGCCTTTGAGCAGGTCCGCTTTGGTTACCATCACATACACCGGGAAGCGAATACCCAGCTGTTCGTGCAGCTCAGAGAGACGCTGGCGCAGGTTGACCGCCTGCTGGCGGGAGGCCTCGGCGGACTGCGAAAGCAGGTCGGAAATGCTGATGGTGATGATCACGCCGTTGATGGGCTGGCGGCGGCGGTATTTACGCAGCAGGTTAATAAATTCCAGCCATTCCCCGGCGTCCTGAACCTGCTCGCTCTCCTGAGTGGTGTAGCGCCCTGCGGTATCCAGCAGAACCGCCTCGTTGGTGAACCACCAGTCACAGTTGCGCGTGCCGCCAATACCGCGCAGCGCGGTTTTACCGAAGCGGTCCGCCAGCGGGAATTGCAGCCCGGAGTTGGCCAGCGCAGTGGTTTTACCGGAACCCGGCGCGCCAATAATGACGTACCACGGTAGCTGATAGAGGTATTGCGTGCTGAAGCGCTGCGTCCACTGCGCGCCATGCCCCGCTTTGCTGAAGTGGGCTTTTTTCAGCATCTGGGCCGCTTCATCGAAACGCCCGGCAAGGATCTGCTCCTCGCTGTTCAGGCGTTTCTGCGGATCGGCCGCCTCCGGGCTGGTGGTATTTTCGTTGAGCTTGTCCATCAGCTTACGGTTCAGCCAGGCGTTATACAGCCGCGGCAGAATGTGGCTCTGGGCCCAAATCAGGTAGACCACCGCAATGCTGATGACGCGGTTCTGCTCTGATTCAAGGGGCCGGGTATCCACGATGGACAACAGCGGGCCAATCATCCAGATGACCGCCGCGAGCGCCGTTACGCCCAGGAAGCTCCACAGAATGCGATTGGTCAGTATAGAAAGTAGAGTAGTCAGCATCCTTAGTTTCCTTGCGGCAATCCGTTCAGCTCGGCCTGGGTATTTTCAGGCGACACCAGCAGCGTGATCTCCACGCGGCGGTTACGGGCGCGATTTTCAGGCGTCGTGTTGGGCGCTACCGGGTTGATCTCTCCCCGCCCTTCCGCTTTGACGCGTTCAGGCTGTGACAGGCTGCCCTGTAGCTGTTTTTGCACCGAACGGGCGCGCTCAAGCGAGAGTTCATAGTTGGAGGCGAAGCGCGCGCTGCGGATCGGCACGTTGTCGCTGTACCCCACGACCAGAATTTTGCCGCTGACGTTATTCATGGCCTGGGCGATGCGGTCGATGACCGGCTCATAGCGATCGCGCACCACCGTTGAGGCCGAAGCAAACAGTCCGTCCCCTTTGAGGATCACCACGCTGCGATCTGCCTCATCCTTAACGGCCACCAGACCGGCATCAATTTCCGGTTTCAGGAAGCCGCGCAGGTTCAGCACCGCTGGCAGCTGACGCGCAGGCTGCTGGATCGTGGTTTCCGGCAGTTGGGACTGGTAAATTTTCGCCAGCACCGGGCTGGTGTTATCACCCAGACGCCAGTTCAGCACGATATAGAACAGGCAGGCGATAAAGCCGACCAGCGCCACGCACGCCCAGAGAGGGATCATCGGTCGCCAAAGCTTACGCAGAACGGGGCGGTCTTCCGGGTGCGGCGAGAGCGGCGGCGGGTAGCTGCCGCGCACGCCACGGATCATCTGCCACAGGCGCTGTTTGATGGTTTCAAGCTGGGTGCGGCCATTGTCCAGCACGCGGTAGCGGCCTTCAAAGCCGAGCAGCAGACAGTAGTTGATCATCTCCAGCAGCAGAATGTGCTCGCGCGGATTCTGCGACAGACGCGCCAGCAGCTGGAAGAACTTCTCGCCGCCCCAGGTTTCGTTATGAAACGTCACCAGCAGACCATTGCTTGACCAGACGCCACTGCTTCCCCAGGGGGTCAGCGCGGCGGCCTCGTCCAGCGCCGTGCAGAGGCAGTAGCGCGCGCCGACAATCACTTCATACGGTAAGCCCGCCTGCTGGCACCGCACTTCGAAACGGCGAATTTCGTCAATCAGGCGCTGGCGCAGCCCGACCTGATCGTCGTGGGAAACCGAATGACGGATTTGCGGAATCGCATTGAGCAGCGGATTGGCGGCCGCCACCAGCTGATTGTTCCCACTGGCTCCGGTAAACACGGCATCACTGCCGGTATCCTGTCGTTCCTGCATATTAAGCGCTCGCTTTATTATTCTGTCGGGCTACGGATGGCCCAGAACTCCATATCGAGACCCGGGAATTCCCCTGCGAGATGCAGCGCGAATGCCCCGGACTTGTCCATCTCGTGCCACAGTTCGCTGCCCCTTTCGAGTTCGAAATAGCTGTAGCCTGCATGCCACGGGATCTGCGGCGGCGCGACGGGCATTGCCCGAAGCATGATGCCCGGCAGTTGAAGCTGGACCAGATCGCGAATTTTCGACACTGGCGCAACCTTCATCTGGGCAGGGAAATGGGTTTGCAGGTGTTCGCCGGGGACATTGGCTTTGACGGCCAGCACGAAGCCGAATTCGCGGACCATGCTGGTCTCCGGCACGGTGGCGATGTTCAGCCCGTGAGAGCGTTCGTGCAGCGGCAGCTGGATGGCATGATCTTCCATGACCAGCGACAGCCCCTGGCGCAGCATCAGCATCAGTTTGCTGAAGCAAACGGCGAGATCGTCATGGTCGTATACCGGCAGAATGCTCTCTGCGGTACGCTGCGGCGTCCAGGTGGCTAGCTCCGTGGCAAACGGCAGCCAGCTGCGCCACAGCGCTTCAGGGTGAAGCAGCGGCAGCGTTTTTAAATGCGAGACGTCGCCCAGGTGGCGGTTGATCAGCGAGAGAAGCGTGAACTCGACCATCTCGGACGTATTGAAACGCCCCGGCTGGCGCAGGCGGCCGCCGATCTGCTGGCTACGCTGCACCAGCAAGCCGTGCAGGTCGTTGATCATGCCGTACAGCTGCGGGCTGTTATTGGCATTCAGCATTGGCGGGATGTAGCTGTTATCGAGCCGCACGTGGTTGTCGTTGCGCTTTTCGGTGACGAACGCCACGCCGATGGCGGTCCATTCTGCCGTCAGATCTTTCTCCAGCATCAGGGTCAGACGCAGGCGGCCAAACTGGACCGTCGCCTCCCCGACCGACATGGCGTTATCGTCTTCCACTTCTTGTTCAAACGTAATAAAACGCGCCAGAGAAGCCTGCTCCTCGCTGAAAATCACCTCTTCTCGCCCCCCGCGACGAACCGGCAGCGCAAGCACTACCTTTTCATTGGTGAGATTGTCGGGAATTTTTAGCGGGGCCGGACCGTTGCGGTCGCTGCGAACCTGGAAAAAAGTGCCGTCAGGCAGCAAACCGCTACAGTAGCTCAGGGCAATGCAGCCCTGGCGGAGCATGGCTTCATCCAGCTCAAGGTCGAGGAACCCCCAGAGATACGATCGCTGCAAGGCCCCCCACTCACGAACGTGGTTGAGGAGGTAACTTTCTGTCCGCTGAAAATGGTGGGGACGCAGGAACATGCCCTCGGTCCAGACGACCTTTTCTGCTTTCGTCATGATGATCTCTTTCCTGTTATGAAGGGCGTTACTGGCTGATGACCCGGATACCATTTACGTCAAGGAAGACGCTGGCCTGGAGTTCATCTGCGGACCATTTCCAGAACTGGTAAATCGCGTTTTCGCCGGGAACAGGCAAAGGAAGTGAGACGCGCCATTTTTTGCCGTCGAGCGCCTGGTATTCCGCCATCACGCCGATATAGCGCGCTTCCGGTGAGCTTTGACCGCTCAGGGTTTTCGAAAGCTGGCCCGGCATCAGGAAGAATACATCGCTGTTCAGCAGATTCGCGCCAAGCGTGGCTGACGCGTTGTTCTGTAAGGAGTAGAAGTCGCTGGACATGAAATCCGCATCAGATTTCAGCAGCAACACTCTGACCTTAAGCGGCGCAGAATCATTGATTTGAGGATGAGCCTGAAACTGAAGATTGTATCGGGAGGGGTCGCTGTGTGAAGACGACGTACAACCACCGATCAGCGCGAATATCAGCGCAAAAAAAGGGAACCACATCCGATAAACATTTTTATTATTCATAAAAATACGCTCGTGAAACCCGTTTAGTTCAGGATCCAGGTACCGTTCGCGCTGTCTTTGCAGGCTTTGCTGTTGCCATCGACATCAACACAGGTGGTTTTTTTGCGCGCTTTCGGGCGCAGCGCCTGTTTACGCACGGTGGCTTCGTACTGGTCGGCCTTGATCACGGCACGCATCGGCACATAACCAATCAGCTGTTCACTCCCTTCATCGGCCAGCGCCATCCAGAAATGTTCAACCTGCCCCAGCACAACGTAAGTTTTGCCGGTCTCCAGCGTACGGATCACTTTTCCGCCGTAGTCAGGACGGCTCATCAGGGATGCCGGGTACATGGCACGATATGGCTCATTCACCTGAGTGAACTCCGCCGGAGGCGTAACAGCGTGACGGTGTGTTAGCGTGATGCCATTAACCTGGCTGGTCACAATCGTATCATCGGTGATCGCTGGTTTCTGCGGCGCCTTACAGCCCGCCACCGCCATAACAAACAGAAGTGATAACAATACGCGCAGTTTCATATGCTTTTCCGTAGCGATATTTAGAGGATGAAGTGAGGGGATAAAATTTGACTTAGGTGCTATTGTTAAAATAGTCAGGATATTTTCAGCATGTAACTATTTTAAGGCATAGCTACCGCACGAGCCCGACAGAAATCGGCCCAGCATGCTCCTGACATATTTTGACAAACGGTAGACAAGTTTACATGAGCTTGTCATCAATTCAATATTTCCCGCCTGCTTAATGACGTTTAATGATACGCCCAATGCATTATAGGATTAATCTCATAAAAAATGCGCACTTAGATGAAATCGTCTTTTTCTTAGACAATATTCGCACATAACTCTATGAAAATTAATGGCTAAACAGGCAAAAGAGAACCGCTATCATTAACGTAACCCCTTATTATCGCCACTACCATAATTAGTAGAATTTCATTTTTTCTGTGCGCTGCGGGATATATCTGGGATATTTTCATTGTTGCATCCTGAAGATAACTTTAATTGCACAGGCGTACCCCTCATTAACAAAAACTGAAGAAGAAAATGGCAGGGATTTAATTTCGCGTTCCGAAATAACATTATCGAAATTATCCTCAGGGGTTATTTTTTGTGCATGAATAATTAAGCCTGACTACATCTTTTAGTTGGATTGTTGTTCAGCGCGCTCCCGCACACCCCATAAACTGGGGGTTTCAGCGTCGTTGACAAATAATCTCACGCAAGAAGTTTTACCGTTACTACATATTTCGTTTACTTCTTACCAACATCTGGCGTTTCATTCTTTCCCCCGGGCAAGCCTCTCCACGCCTCCGGTGTCTTGTCTACGGTAGTCGCCTGCCGCTTGACTTATTTTGTGATAAAGGTACTTTTCAGGACATGAAGAAGATCCTGATTATCGTACCTGACGGTGGCATGTTGTTTGAGGCCGCCGGTATCGCCGACATTCTGATGCAGGCCAACCGGCTGCACCCGGACGGCCTTGCGCAGCCCCGCTATCGCATCATTATCGCCACCACCCAGCCTCACCTGGTGATCCACGGTCAGTCCGGATTAAACCTGCTGGCGGACTATCGCCTGCCGGAGCTGGATCCGCGCGCGCCGCTGGACACGATCATTATCACCGGTCGCGGCATGAATGAGCAGGAGAGCACCGCCGTGGTGGACTGGCTGCACCTGGCCGCGCCGCATGCGCGCCGCGTCGCCTCTGTCTGCGGCGGAGCCCTGCTGCTGGCACAGGCCGGACTGCTCAACGGGCGCCGGGCAACGACCCACTGGCGGCTTCTGGAGACGTTAAAAACCTGCTATCCGGCGGTCAACGTTGAGGGCGGCCCGCTCTATGTTCAGGATGGTCCCGTCTGGACGTCCGGCGGCGTCAGCTCCGGCTTTGATCTGACGCTGGCGCTGGTGGAAGACGATTATGGCTTCACCCTCGCCCGCAACGTGGCGCAGGATATGGTGATGTACCTGCGTCGGCCTGGCGGCCAGCTACAGTTCAGCCGCTATAACCTGGAGCAGTCCGGCGCGACCGGACCTGTCAGCGAACTGCAAAGCTGGATCCTGCAAAATCTCACCGCAGATTTATGCGTCGAGAAGCTGGCCGAACGGGTCGCCATGAGTCCGCGCAATTTCACCCGCGTGTTTACGCGTGACGTGGGTGTGCCTCCGGCCCGATATGTTACCGAGGCGCGCCTGGCTGCCGCCCGCCAGCTACTGGAGCAGACCCCGGATCCGCTTGATGTGATTGCTGAAAAAAGCGGGTTTGGTACCAGCATTAACCTGCGCCGCGTTTTTGAGAAGCAGCTTCATCTCACACCGGGCGAATACCGCCAGCGCTTCCACTGCCGCAGAATGGCGTAATCTGATCCTTTTTTGTCATTTACGCCATCCGGCCTGACGCCTACAGTGACTCCAGACAACACAGATAAGGAGTACATCATGGTTAAGGTCGGTATTAACGGTTTCGGCCGTATCGGACGTAATGTTCTGCGCGCGGCGCTGGGCAACCCGGATCTCCAGATTGTGGCCATTAACGATCTGACGGACAGTAAAACCCTCGCTCATCTGCTGAAATATGACTCTCTGCTCGGTACGCTGCCAGTGCCCGTTGAAGCGGCGGACGGCGCGCTTCAGGTTGACGGGCAGCGCATCACCGTATTCAGCGAACGCGACCCGGCAAACATTCCGTGGAAAGACGCCGGTGTCGAGGTGGTGATCGAGGCCACCGGCTTCTTCACGGAACGTGAAAAAGCGGCGGTGCATATCACCCGCGGCGGCGCGAAACGCGTCATTATCTCCGCGCCTGCTAAAAATGATGATCTGACGGTGGTGATGGGCGTGAACCACACGCTGTACGATCCGGGCCAGCATGTTGTGGTCAGCAACGGGAGTTGCACCACTAACGGGCTGGCACCGGCGGCGCAGGTGCTGCACCAGCAGTTTGGCATCGAACATGGGCTGATGAACACCACGCATGCCTACACCAACAGCCAGGCGCTGCATGACCAGCCGGAAAAAGATCTGCGCGGCGCGCGCGCGGCAGCATTATCGATTGTCCCTTATTCCAGCGGCGCGGCAAAAGCGCTCGGGAAAGTGATCCCCGAACTGGACGGCAAACTTACCGGGTATTCCCTGCGCGTACCGGTTCCGGTGGTATCGATTGTCGATCTGACCGTAACGCTGAGCCGCAACGTGACCGCCGAAGAGGTGAATGACGCGTTCCGTCAGGCCGCCGCCAGCGGGCCGCTGAAAGGCATCCTGGGCTACAGCGATGAACCGCTGGTCTCCAGTGATTATCAGGGCGACCCGCGCTCATCCATCATCGACGGGCTGTCAACGCTGGTGATTGGCGGGAATATGGTGAAGATCCTGTCGTGGTATGACAACGAATGGGGCTTCTCGAACCGTCTGGTGGATCTGGCGGTGCTGATGGATAAGAAAGGGTTGTAGCCGACCGCATTGCCGGGTGGCGCTTGCGCTTACCCGGCCTGCAAAATGGCCCCTCTGCCAGCTAACAGGGGGGCACCATGACACCTTTCAGAAATAATATTTAAACCGCACACGACCGCCATAACGATCGTCGTTCTTATCGCTTCCCTCTTTCGGCGACGCGTTCACCCACGAAGCGTAGGCGCCCAGATAAATATTAAAGTTCTTCATCTTCATTACGTTGGGAATGAGGTATGACGCATGGACAGTGTGAATATCATACTCACCCGGATCGGTGATCCAGCAGTCATTCTCACACTCTGCGTCAAAGGTGGAGGTGTTAAATTCTTCGATTTCGTTATGGGCATAAATATAGCCCAGCTCAACGTTACGCCACAGGGCATTGATACCCGTGGTGAAGTCCGTTTCGTCTGCGGCGTCCAGATACGCTGTGTTGAGATTCACGACTACCCCATCCTCCGGGTCGGTTTTCAGACCATCCCAGGTCATGGTGAATCCGTAACCAGTGCGGTCAGACTGATCGACCCAACGACCCGCGTCATCCCGATAGCCATAAGCATTGTTGACCAGATTGGTTTCCATAGCGATGGCCGTTGAGAACGGGCCGTCCTGCCACGAAATAACCGGCCGGACATAGGCGACGTTCTTGTCATTTTCCAGTTCCGCACCATGGTAGCGCTGGTCGACATACAGATCGCTGCCGTCTTTGAACAGCGTATTCAGCTCGAAATACCAGTTATCCAGCGTTTTACTCATCAGGAAGTTTCCGCCGCTGTCGGTACGGCCACGCCCCTCTTTCAGCATATAAATGTAACCGTAGCCGTCGCTATAAAGATCGTCCGCGGTATTGCCCGAGTATTCAACAAAGGTATCCTGGTTGAGCGGGAACATATCGTAGGCTTCAAAACGTCCCACTTTAATTTCCCAGTCGTTTTCTGTGCCAAAGAAGAATACCGCATCATCAAGGTACATTTGCCCGGCTAAATCTCCCAGCGGCTGCACAGAAAATCCGGCAAAATGACCGTTATCCATTTTTCGGTAACCATCAAAGCCCAGCAAAATTCGACCATTAATATCCCAGCGTTCTTTATCGCCCGGCGCCCAGTCGCTATTAGCGCTTTGCTTAACAGAAGTCAGGCTGCCGGTTTTGCTGGCAGCATCCATATTAAATTCCACATCGCCATAAAATTTTATATCGCCAAAGCCCGAAAGCGTCAGCTTCGGTGGTGCATCTTTATTGACGGGCTCTTCTGACTGCACAACCACGGATGCGACCTGCTGGCTGGCCGCCTGCTGTTGTTTCAGCGCCTCGATTTGCGCCTCCAGTTGCGCCAGTTTTTCATCAATGCTCGTCGCGTTTTGTGCAGCAAAAAGAGAGCCAGAACAGAGTGCCCCCACGAGGACAACCATTTTTTTTAATTGCATAGAATCCATCCTGAAATAAAAGTGAACACCCACGGTGATGGGTCACCCTATTTCGTCTAAATGCTTTTCGGCGGGCTATTATGTTTTTTGTTATATCGATTATGATTTTTACTTTGTGTGACCTTCGCGGAAACTTATTCGCGGAATGAAATAAATAAACGCAACCCCGCTCACAGAATTAAAAAAGGGTGCAAGCCATTAGCCAGGCCTATATTCATAGCTTTGCCTGATAGGATATTTAATAATTATTACTCTTTAAAAAACATTTCCTGGGCAAATACTTTTCGCCGCGCGTCTCGCGCCCGGGCGCGGCGGTAAATTGTCTGGTAATGCGCAAAATGGGATATCCAACACGCGAAGCGGGCAATATTCGTCTAAGGTTTTCAGGTGATTGACGACAGCGGTGACGCTGCCCAGCGACGAATGGAGATGAACCGATGATAAAAACTCGAATGCTACGCCCCGGCTTGTTACACCTTGCGTTGGCAGGCGCACTATTCGGTGTAACCGCATTGGGTTACGCTGAAGACCAGCCAGCGAGCCAGCAAAGCTCACCTGATATTCTCCTTGGCCCCCTCTTTAATGAAGTCCAGAGCGCCAAACTGTTCCCGGATCAGAAAACCTTCGCGGATGCCGTTCCCAAAAGCGACCCGCTAACGATCCTGGCGGATTACCGGATGCAGCATACCCAGTCCGGTTTTGACCTGCGCCACTTCGTGGAGATGAACTTTATCCTGCCGAAGGAAGGTGAGAAATACGTTCCCCCGGAGGGCCAAAGCCTGCGAGAACACATAGACGATTTGTGGCCTGTGCTGACCCGCACCACCGACAAAGCGAACAAATGGGACTCTCTTCTTCCCCTGCCAAAACCCTATGTCGTGCCGGGGGGACGCTTCCGCGAAGTCTATTACTGGGACAGCTATTTCACTATGCTGGGGCTGGCCGAGAGCGGCCACTGGGACAAGATCGGCGACATGGTGGACAACTTCGCTTACGAGCTTGATACCTGGGGCCATATCCCTAACGGCAACCGCAGCTATTACCTGAGCCGCTCTCAGCCGCCGTTCTTCTCGCTGATGGTGGAACTGCTGGCCACGCATGACAGCGATGCGTTAAAGAAATACCGTCCGCAGATGGAAAAGGAGTATGCCTACTGGATGGAGGGGGCGGATGGGCTTCAGCCTGGTCAGGCGAACAAACGCGTGGTAAAGCTGGATGACGGCTCCCTTCTCAACCGTTACTGGGATGACAAGGATACCCCACGTCCTGAGTCCTGGCTGGATGATGTCACCACCGCCAAAAATAACCCTGACCGTCCGGCTACGGAGATTTACCGCGATCTGCGCTCTGCCGCCGCCTCGGGCTGGGATTTCAGCTCCCGCTGGATGGACGATCCACAGAAGCTGGGCACCATCCGCACCACCAGCATCGTGCCGGTGGATCTGAATGCGCTGATGTTTAAGATGGAAAAACTGCTGGCCCGCGCCAGCCAGGAAGACGGTGATACCGCCAGCGCAAACAAATACGACGCGCTGGCCTCCGCACGTCAGAAAGCGATGGAAAGCCATCTGTGGAACGATAAAGAGGGCTGGTATGCGGATTACGATCTGAAAACCGGGAAAGTGCGTAACCAGCTGACAGCCGCGGCCCTCTTCCCGCTGTATGTGAAAGCTGCATCGCAGGATCGCGCCGACAAAGTGGCCGCAGCCGCTTCGTCACGCCTGTTGAAACCGGGCGGAATTTCTACCACCACCATCAACAGCGGACAGCAGTGGGATGCGCCAAACGGCTGGGCGCCGTTGCAGTGGGTTGCGGTGGAAGGTTTGCAGAACTATGGTCAGCAGAAAGTGGCGATGGACGTGACCTGGCGTTTCCTGAAAAACGTTCAGCATACCTACGATCGCGAGAAGAAACTGGTTGAGAAATACGACGTCTCTTCGACCGGTACCGGCGGTGGTGGCGGTGAGTATCCGTTGCAGGACGGTTTTGGCTGGAGTAACGGCGTGACGCTCAGAATGCTGGACATGGTCTGTCCGAAAGAGAAGCCGTGCGACAGCGTACCGGAGAATCAGCCTGCGGCTAACGATGACGTTGCCCCTGCGAAACAGGCGGCGCAGTAGCGCCCCTCACCCTGACCCTCTCCCCGGTGGGGCGAGGGGATGGTTCCGTGCAATAGATTGGCCCGGTAGCGAAGCGCTACCGGGCTTTTTTCAGAAGCTGTAGCTCGCTCCGACCTGGAACGTGCGATCTCGGCCTATCCAGCAGTTGGTCGCGTCATAGCAGGTGAGCGTCTCTTTGTTGGTGACGTTCTGCGCGCTCGCTTTCAGCGTCAGCCCCTCCAGCGATGGCGCCAGTTCGCCCATGCGGTAGGATGCCGCCAGATCGTACTGCGTTGTACCGCCCAGCTTGCCTGCGTCGTTGGCTGGCGAAATTTCCATCGGTCCGGTGTAGCGTGCACCTGCCCCCAGCGTTAAGCCTCTCAGCGGGGTGCTGTCAAAGGTGTAGTCCCCCCACAGATTAAAGGCGTTCTCAGGGACCTGCGTCGGTCGTTTGCCCTGGTACTTGTCATCTTCAGTGTTGATGGCGTGGGTATAGGCGTAGTTAGCAATCAGCGTCAGGTTATCCGTTGGACGACTGACGGCAGAAAGCTCCGCACCTTTCGATTCCACTTCCCCGGTCTGGCGATAGTTCAGGAAGCCCGGATCGCTGGTCACCACATTTTTCTGACGAATGTTAAACACCGAGGCGGTGAAGGTGGTTGCGTATTCCGCCAGCAGGTATTTCACCCCACCCTCCACCTGCTTGCTGGTGGTGGGCTTAACGTCTTTCGCAGTCAGCGTGCCCTGCGGAGATACCGGGGCGAACCCTTCCGAATAGCTGATAAACGGCGAGAGTCCATTGTCGAAGGCATAAAGCGCACCCAGGCGTTTCGTGAGGCGATCCTGCGATACCCAGGCTTTGTCACCGTTTTGCAGATAGTTGGTGGTGACGGAACGGTAGTCGTCATAGCGCAGGCTGGCCAGTACGTTCAGCCCGCCAAACGCAATCTGATCCTGGAGGTAATAGCCATTCTGCTGATAGCTGAGACGGTTTTTCTGCGCGGTGTAAAGCCCCAGCGCATCGTTATCGATCTGCGCGTGATCCGGATTGCGCATATCGATACCCGGTGTGGATGAGGCGTAACGATAATGGAAGTGAGAATTCAGCTTCTGATAGTCAAAGCCCGCCAGCAGATGGTGTTTCCACTCTCCCAGCGCGACGGTTCGGGTCACCTGGTTATCAATGTTGAAACTCTGCAAATCTTCATCCGTGGTATAGGCGAAGCGGTTGAGCTGGTAGACCTCGCTGCCCGTCCCGGTGGAATAGGCGCTGCGCTGGTGGGTGTCCACATCAAAGTAGCGCGCTTTCTGGTTAAAGCCCCAGCCACTGTCAAACTCATGTTCAAAGCTGTAGCCCACCATCCACTGGCGCTGTTTAAAGCCGCTCCACTCATCCCCGGCATAGTCACGACGATCGGCGTATTTCGATCGCAGATAGCTTAGCGGCATCGGGTCAGACGGCGTCAGGCTCGGCGTATTTTGCGCCAGCGCGTCAATGGTCAGACGCGTTTTGTCATCCGGCTGCCAGGTCACGGAGGGGGCCACCAGATAGTTTTCATAGCGCGTGGTGTGCGCCTGTTCGTCACTTTCCGTCGCTTTGCCCAGCAGGCGATAGTTCCAGTCGCTGTTCGCGATCTGCCCCGTAGAATCCAGATACCCCTCTTTCAGATTACGGTTTCCGGTGTTAAAGCCCAGCTCCGTTTTCGCCTCTTTTTGCGGCTTTTTACTCTGGATATTGACCAGCCCGCCCGGGGAGCCGCCGCCATAAAGCACGGACGACGGCCCTTTCAGGATATCGACGCTCTCAACCAGCAGTGGATCGATTCGCGCTTTGGTGTTCCCGGTGACGTTATAGGGGAGTTGCAGGCCGTTGTAGAACTCCTGCTCGACGTTGAACCCGCGAATTTTGTACTCGCTCATGTAAGAGGTGCTCCCGCGCACCTCCGTGGAAACGCCCGGCGCATAGCGCAGGATCTCGTTTATAGAACTGGCGTGCCGCTGCTCAATCTCTTTAGCGGCGATGGTGTTGATCACCTGCGGCGTTTTACTTTCCGCGACGGCTGATTTCGTGGCGCTGTTGGTCCAGCCGGGAAGCGCGCTGCCCTGCTCTGTGCCGGTCACCACCATGGTGGATTCTTCTGCGAAAGCCTGTGTCTGCAATGCCAGCGTGACGGCGCCTGCCAACGCGCATAACGCAAAACGTGAAGTACTCATAGTGTCGTCTTGTTATAAGATGATATTGGGAACGTCAATTATTATCATTTCCATTAGCAAAGCAATATCAGCAGAGAAAAACAGATCGTTTGTATTAAGTTTCATGCCAGCGTGCCGATAACCCAGAGACAGTCTGTCATCTATCGAGGAGCCATCTGGCGTGAGTAGCTACAGTGAGCAGTTCCTGAAACAAAATCCGCTGGCTGTATTAGGGGTGTTACGCGACCTGAAAAAAGGTGAGGTGCCGCTGCGCATCAACTGGTCAACCAGTCAATTTATCAGCAAGATCCTGGACGTAACGGCAGAACACCTGATCGTGGATCTGGGTAGCCAGAACGATGAAAACCGTGCCGCGCTACAGGCAAAAAATCTCTCGGTGATGGCCGAAACGCAGGGGGCTAAAGTCGAGTTTGTGCTGCCTCGCCTGACCACGATCGCCTACCAGGGTTTGCCTGCGTTTATCGCCCCCTTGCCCGCTAACCTCTGGTTCGTGCAACGCCGGGAATACTTTCGCATCAGCGCCCCGCTTCACCCGGCCTATTTCTGTAAGGCAAAAATGCCGGACAAAAAAGAGATCCGCTTTCGTCTCTTTGACCTGTCGCTGGGCGGTATGGGCGCGTTGATGGATACGCCGAAGCCGGAAGGCCTGGTGGAAGGTATGCGTTTTAGTCAGATTGAGCTGGATATGGGCGGATGGGGACGCTTCTGGTTTGACGCCCAGCTGATTGCCATCAGTGAGCGCAAGGTGGTGGACAGCAAAAACGAAACCATTACCACTCCACGGCTGAGCTTTCGCTTCCTGAACGTCGGGCCAGGCGCCGAGCGCGAACTACAGCGCATCATCTTTTCACTGGAGCGTGACGCGCGGGAACGCGCGAACAAAGTGCGCTGAAAGGCGTCGGGCAGCGTGCTGCCCCGCCCGACAAAGGGGTTACATCGCGTCCATCGCTTTCTGTACTTTCCAGATATAACGCGGCGCCTGTGCTGACGGATGATTCTTCACGACGTGCTCGAAGAATTCATCTTTATCCATATCGTTGATCTCTTCTATCGCCTCTTTGCGATCGGATGAGAAGGTTCGGAGCAGCGCGCCAGCGCCGTTCACGTACGACACCACCAGCGCATATTGCATCACTTCCGGATCGTCAATCCCCTTCAGAATGCCATGCTCCAGAATGCTCAGGTAAGCGGTTCCCATAGAGATATTACGTTCCGGGTTTTTCAGTTCGCTGGTGGATGGCTGTCCCTTCCAGCCCATGTAGCGATAGACCTCTCTCCCCGCCGTCGAGGCTTTTAACTGCATCAGCCCCACCGCATTCGATTTGCTCACCAGCGTCGGGTTGCCGCCGGATTCCACGGTGATGATTGCCGTAATCAGACGCGGGCTAACGCCCCAGGCCTTCCCGGCTTGTTCGCTGATCGGCATCCACTGCATGGCCCGCTTTACCGGCACTTCAGGGTTCCAGGGGGGATTTTGATAATCATGTTTTGAACTACAGCCAGCGAGCAGCACAATCAAAAAAGCAAACCATCTCAATTTCACGTCATCTATCCTTATAGCCGGTCATCGCGGTACGTCGCCCCTTGAAGCAGGCGGCGTATAAGCGGCATGATATAGACAATTAGATTCTCATTCAGCAAGGAATTGCCATGCCTCAGTTTCATCTCATCGCACCGTCGGGCTACTGCATCAACCAGGAGGCGGCACAGCGGGGCGTTCAGCGCCTGCTGGAAATGGGCCATCAGGTAGAAAATCAGACAATTATCCCCCGCCGCATGCAGCGTTTTGCCGGTACGGAAGCGCAAAGACTGAGCGATATCAACAGCCTGGTGACGCTGGAAGGCAAAAATAACATTGTGCTGGCCGTGCGCGGCGGCTATGGCGCAAGCCGACTGCTGGAGAGCATCGACTGGGCCGGGCTGGCCGCACGCCAGCAGCAGGATCCGCTGTTGATCTGCGGACACAGCGATTTCACGGCGATCCAGCTCGGCCTGCTGGCGTTGCATAACGTCATTACCTTTAGCGGCCCGATGCTGGCCGGTAACTTTGGCGCGCCGGAGCTGGATGCGTTTACGCAGGACCATTTCTGGCGCGCCCTGCAAAACCCGACCTTCACCATTGAATGGCAAGGCAGCGGACCGCACTGGGAATGTGAAGGGCAACTGTGGGGCGGAAACCTCGCGATGCTGGTGTCGCTGATGGGTACGCCGTGGCTGCCGCAGATCACGGACGGCATACTGGTGCTGGAAGATATCAACGAACACCCGTTCCGCGTGGAACGCATGCTGTTGCAGCTGTATCACGCCGGGATCCTGGATCGGCAGTCGGCCATTGTACTGGGCAGTTTTAGCGGTTCAGCGCCCAACGATTACGATGCGGGCTACACGCTGGAAACCATGGTCGATTTCATTCGTTCCCGGCTGGATATCCCGGTGATCGCCGGTCTCGATTTCGGCCATGAGCAGCAAACCGTGACGCTGCCGCTGGGTGCCCGGGCGCGCCTGACGCACGATAATTCAGGCAGTCGGCTGACAATCAGCGGTCATCCGGTCTTAAAGGCATAAAAAAGCCGTTATTCCCCCTCAATAAAACGCAGTGAACGTTGTTAATATGTTAGGGTTTTAATAACAGCGTTCACATTGAGGTGGGAGTAAGACAACATTGGGTGCCACAGCGATAATCAGTCTTTTCATTCTGGGTTCCATCCTGGTAACCTTTAGCATTTTATTAAGTTCATTTTCATCGCGTCTTGGCATACCTATTCTTGTCATTTTTCTGGCTATCGGCATGCTGGCCGGGATCGACGGTATCGGCGGTATCCCCTTCGATAACTACCCTTTCGCCTATATGGTGAGTAACCTCGCGCTGGCGGTGATTTTACTGGACGGCGGCATGCGCACCCAGGCAAGTTCGTTTCGCGTGGCCTTAGGCCCGGCGCTGTCTCTGGCGACCGTCGGGGTGCTGATCACCTCCGGTTTGACCGGCATGATGGCAGCCTGGCTGTTTAACCTCGATATAATGGAAGGCCTGCTGATTGGCGCAATTGTCGGCTCTACCGATGCGGCAGCGGTTTTCTCGCTGCTCGGCGGCAAGGGGCTGAACGAACGTGTTGGCTCAACGCTTGAGATTGAATCCGGCAGTAACGATCCGATGGCGGTGTTTCTGACCATCACCCTGATTGAGATGATCCAGCAGCATGAAACCGGCCTGAGCTGGATGTTTGCCTGGCACATTCTTCAGCAGTTTGGCCTCGGGATTATTATTGGTCTCGGCGGCGGTTACCTGTTGCAGCATACGATCAACCGAATCACACTGCCTTCCGGCCTTTACCCGCTGCTGGCCCTGAGCGGCGGCATTCTGATCTTCGCCGTCACCACCGCGCTCGACGGTAGCGGCATTCTGGCGGTTTACCTTTGCGGTTTTCTGCTGGGCAACCGGCCGATCCGTAACCGTTATGCGATTCTGCAAAACTTTGACGGGCTGGCCTGGCTGGCGCAAATCGCCATGTTCCTCGTGCTGGGCCTGCTGGTGACGCCGTCGGATCTGCTGCCCATCGCTGTGCCAGCGCTGCTGTTATCGGCGTGGATGATCTTCTTCGCCCGTCCGCTGTCGGTGTTTGCCGGCCTGCTGCCGTTTCGTGGGTTTAACCTGCGCGAGCGGGTGTTTATCAGTTGGGTGGGGCTGCGCGGTGCGGTGCCGATTATTCTGGCCGTGTTCCCGATGATGGCCGGGCTGGACAACGCCCGCCTGTTCTTCAACGTCGCCTTCTTCGTGGTGCTGGTGTCGCTGCTGTTCCAGGGAACGTCGCTGGGCTGGGCGGCGAAAAAAGCCAAAGTGGTCGTTCCGCCCGTTGGCTGGCCCGTCTCCCGCGTGGGGCTGGATATTCACCCTGAGAATCCGTGGGAACAGTTTGTCTACCAGCTGAGCGCCGATAAGTGGTGCGTGGGCGCGTCCCTTCGCGACCTGCATATGCCCGCTGAAACGCGCATTGCGGCCCTGTTCCGGGATAACGCCCTGCTGCACCCGACCGGCAGCACGCGGCTGCGTGAGAACGATATTCTCTGCGTGATTGGCCGCGAGCGCGACCTGCCTGCCCTCGGCAAGCTGTTCAGCCAGTCGCCTCCGGTGGCGCTGGATCAGCGTTTCTTCGGCGATTTTATCCTGGAAGCCAGCGCCCGCTTTGCGGATGTGGCGCTGATTTATGGCCTGGAAGGAGGACTGGAGAATCGCGATAACCAGCAAACACTGGGTGAGATTATCCAGCAATTATTAGGGGCTGCGCCGGTCGTTGGTGACCAGGTGGAGTTTGCCGGGATGATCTGGACGGTAGCGGAGAAAGAAGATAACGCGGTGCGCAAAGTCGGCGTAAGGCCGATGGAGGAGGAAGCGGAGTAGCGGCTTTTTTGCCGGGTGGCGCTAACGCTTACCCGGCACATCGTGAGGTTACACCGTCACAACCGGCACTCTTGGCGCCAGCGCGCACATCAGTTCATACCCGACGGTGCCCGCTGCGGTCGCCACGTCATCAATTTTGACCTCGTTGCCCCACAGTTCAACCGGTGAGCCGATCCCCGCCTGGGGGCACGGCGTGAGATCAATGGCCAGCATGTCCATTGAAACGGTGCCGACCGTCCCCGTGCGCACGCCATCAACCCATACCGGCGTGCCGCTCGGGGCGATACGCGGATAACCGTCTGCATAGCCCCCCGCCACAATACCTATACGCTGTTCGCCCGCTGCCCGGTAGCGGCTGCCATAGCCCACCGTATCGCCCGCTTTCAGCGTCTGTACACCGATGATCTCACTGCGCAGGGTCATCACCGGCTTCAGGCCGCTGTTGGCAATATCCTGCCACTGCCCGGAGGGTGACGCGCCGTACAGAATGATCCCCGGACGCACCCAGTTGTAGTGCGCCTCAGGATGCCAGAGCGTAGCCGCGGAGTTCGACAGTGAGCGCGGACAATCCAGCCCTTCTGCCGCCTGCTCAATGCGCACCATGGCATCGGCAATGCCGTCCGGCTTTTCCGCATCGGCGAAGTGCGCCATCAGCGTCATCTCACCGACGTTTTTCAGCGCACGAAGCTGCTGCCAGACCGTATGCACCCGCTCAGGCTGGAAGCCCAGACGGTTCATACCGCTGTTCACTTTGAGATAGATATCCAGCGGGGCATGCAGCTTCGCATCCTGAATGGCCTTGATCTGCCAGTTACTGTGCACGCTGGTCGTCAGACGATACTTATCCAGCAGAGGCAGATCTTGCGCATGGAAGAACCCTTCCAGCAGCAGGATTGGTCCCTTCCAGCCGCGCTCGCGCAGCAGGATGGCCTCTTCCAGATTGAGCAAGGCAAAACCATCGGTGGCGCCAAGCGCACTCCAGATACGGTCGATGCCATGACCGTAGGCGTTGGCTTTCACCACCGACCAGACACGAGAACCCGGCGCAGCACGGCGAACAATTTGCAGGTTATCCTTCAGCGCCTGCAAATCCAGCTGGGCCAGAATAGGACGGGACATGACAACTCCTTAATTATGCGCGCCGTGCAGATGCTGTGGACGCGATGGGGTAAACCCTGATTGATAGCGTGCCGCGCTTAAATCGTCAAACGGAATGGCCGGTGTACGCCCGGAAATCAGGTCGCTCAGCAGCTGGCCCGAACCGCAGGCCATGGTCCAGCCGAGCGTGCCGTGACCGGTGTTGGTCCACAAATTTTTGTACGGCGTGCGGCCCACTATAGGCGTGCCGTCTGGCGTCATTGGACGCAGTCCGGTCCAGAACGTGGCCTGCTCAATGAAGCCGCCACGCGGGAAGAGATCGCCCACGACCATCTCCAGCGTTTCACGACGCGGTTTGAGCAACTCGGTATTAAAGCCCACGATCTCCGCCATGCCGCCAACGCGGATCCGGTTATCAAAGCGGGTGATGGCGATTTTGTAGGTTTCATCAAGAATGGTAGAGACCGGCGCGCCGTTGTCCTCTTTCACCGGAATGGTCAGGGAGTAGCCTTTCAGCGGATAGACCGGGATATCCAGGATCCCTTTCAGCATCGCGGTTGAGTAGGAGCCAAACGCCATCACGTAGGCGTCGGCTTTAATCACCTCTTCCCCACACTTCACCCCGTAAATCTTCTCCCCTTCCGACAGCAGTTTGTCGACAGAAGTATTGAAGCGGAATTTCACCCCGGCCTGCTCGCACATGCGCGCCAGACGCTGGGTGAAAAGCTGGCAGTCGCCGGTTTCATCGTTCGGTAAACGCAGACCGCCCGTCAGCTTGTGCGCGACCTCGGCAAGCGCCGGTTCCACCTGCGCCAGCTGGCTGGCCTCCAGCAGCTGATACGGTACGCCCGCATCTTCAAGCACGGCGATATCGCGGGTCGCGTTTTCGTACTGTTGCGCGGTACGGAACAGCTGAAGCGTGCCGCCCTGGCGCCCTTCATATTCGATGCCCGTTGAGGCACGCAGCGCTTTCAGGCAATCGCGGCTGTATTCCGCCAGGCGCACCATGCGCCCTTTGTTTTCCATGTAGTGGCGGGTGTCGCAGTTGCGCAGCATCTGCCACATCCACTTAAGCTGGAACTGCGTACCGTCCAGGCTTATCGCCAGCGGCGCATGTCGCTGAAACATCCATTTAATCGCCTTCAGGGGAACGCCCGGGGCCGCCCACGGCGCAGCGTAGCCCGGGGAAATTTGCCCCGCGTTCGCCGCACTGGTTTCCAGCGCCGGACCGGATTCGCGATCGATCACGGTAACCTCATGTCCCGCCTGACTTAAATACCAGGCGCTGGTTACGCCAACGACACCACTTCCCAGTATGACAACACGCATAGCCACTCCATTATGAGCAAAAGAACAATCATCTAATTACAGATTGATAACCTAGTTGAAAATATTATTCAACATATGACTTTTTTATGGTGACTTATCTCACATATCCCGCTGTATCAGGGGATAGCGCTTATTTGGGATCTCCTGCTGCGCGTTATTTTTAACCAGTAGAAAATTCTGCGAGCACCGCTTTTTTTGCCGTATCGAAAACGGGAAATCGCAAAGAAAAAATTTCTGCGCCCCGCGTATTTGAATGGGGTGATCTATGCTTGAAAGGAGGCTCTCCAGTCAGAGAGAGCGACCAACAACGAGGGCGCGCTAATGGCTACACTAGATTCCATGTCCAGGGACAGTACCCGTCTGAGCGATGGACCCGACTGGACCTTCGAGTTGCTGGATGTCTACCTGGCGGAGATCGACCGGGTGGCCAAACTCTATCGTCTGGATACCTACCCCCATCAAATTGAAGTCATCACCTCGGAACAGATGATGGACGCTTACTCCAGCGTCGGGATGCCAATTAACTATCCGCACTGGTCGTTTGGCAAAAAATTCATTGAGACAGAGCGGCTGTATAAGCACGGGCAGCAGGGACTGGCGTATGAAATCGTCATTAACTCTAACCCGTGTATCGCCTATCTGATGGAGGAAAACACCATTACCATGCAGGCGCTGGTGATGGCGCACGCCTGCTACGGACATAACTCGTTCTTCAAAAATAACTATCTGTTCCGCAGCTGGACGGACGCCAGCTCCATCGTCGATTACCTTATCTTCGCCCGCAAATACATTACCGACTGCGAAGAGCGCTACGGCGTGGACGAGGTGGAGAAGCTGCTGGACTCCTGCCACGCGCTGATGAACTACGGCGTTGACCGCTATAAGCGCCCGCAAAAAATTTCGTTGCAGGAAGAGAAAGCCCGGCAAAAGAGCCGCGAGGAGTATCTGCAAAGCCAGGTGAATATGCTGTGGCGCACCCTGCCGAAGCGCGAGGAGGAGAAAACCGTCGCCGAGGCGCGTCGTTACCCTTCCGAGCCGCAGGAAAACCTGCTCTACTTTATGGAGAAAAACGCCCCGCTGCTGGAGCCGTGGCAGCGTGAGATCCTGCGCATCGTGCGCAAGGTGAGCCAGTATTTCTATCCGCAGAAGCAGACTCAGGTCATGAACGAAGGCTGGGCGACCTTCTGGCACTACACCATTCTTAACCATCTGTATGACGAAGGAAAAGTCACCGAGCGGTTTATGATGGAGTTTCTGCACAGCCATACCAACGTGGTGTTCCAGCCCGCGTATAACAGCCCGTGGTACAGCGGCATTAACCCCTACGCGCTTGGGTTTGCCATGTTCCAGGATATCAAGCGTATCTGCCAGTCGCCTACTGAAGAGGACAAATACTGGTTCCCGGATATTGCCGGTTCCGACTGGCTGGAAACGCTGCACTTCGCGATGCGTGATTTTAAGGATGAGAGCTTTATCAGCCAGTTCATGTCGCCGAAGATCATGCGTGATTTCCGCTTCTTCACCGTACTGGATGATGACCGCAACAACTACCTGGAGATCTCCGCCATCCACAATGAAGAGGGCTATCGCGAGATCCGCTCGCGCCTGTCATCCCAGTACAACCTGAGCAATCTTGAACCGAACATTCAGGTCTGGAACGTGGATCTGCGCGGCGATCGCTCTCTGACGCTGCGCTATATCCCGCACAACCGCGCGCCGCTGGATAAGGGGCGTAAAGAAGTGCTGAAGCATGTGCATCGCCTGTGGGGATTTGACGTATTGCTGGAGCAGCAGAACGAAGATGGCAGCGTGGAGCTGCTGGAACGGTGCCCGGCGCGGATGAATACGCTTTAGTGGGATTTTATGCCGGTCAGGCGAAGCCGCCACCCGGCGAAAAAAAAACCTCTCAATCGAGAGGTTTTTTCTTTTACCGGCCCTGAATCGCTAAATCACCCGGCAGGGTTTTCTGCATCCGGTGCCAGATTTCACCGGAGTCGTGGCCATAACGACGCACCGTTTCATAGACCTGATCGTGCAGCCCTTCGGTGCAGAGTTTGCTCAGTTTATGGTAGAAGCCGAGCGCCAGACTGCGGGCTTCAGGGTTGGCAAAGTAGTGACGACCTATGCGCGTATATAACCCTTTCATCCCATTGAGGATCAGACCGTAAACCGGATTGCCGGAAGCAAACGCCAGACCGCGGAACACGTTGTAATCCAGGGTCGCAAAGGCATTCGCGTGGTCTTCCACCTCATTGGCGGTGGCGAGCACTTTCAGCGCATCTTCAGGGTGCTGACGAAACGCGGTGCGGATGAAAATGGTGGCGATGTTGGTGCGCACGGAAAGCAGATTATCAATCAACTGCGGTACGCTTTCGTGGTCGAGACGCGCCAGCGTTTCCAGAATATTCAGCCCGGACGTTTCCCAGAAGTTGTTCACTTTAGTGGGTTTGCCATGCTGTATCGTCAACCAGCCATCGCGCGCCAGACGCTGGAGCACTTCTCGCAGCGTGGTACGGGTGACGCCAATCAGTTCAGAGAGTTCGCGTTCAGCAGGTAGAATTGATCCCGCAGGGAAACGATTATTCCAGATGCTTTCAATGATGTACTCTTCCGCGAAACCCGCCGGGCTCTGCGCCTTAATGACCATAGTGAGATTTCCATTACACAGCTTTTAGCAAATTGCACTCATCATACCAGAGGCGCGCAGAGGCAGATAGCGCAGCAGAGACAGAAAAGAGGGATCGCTGTTTCATTTTTATGAAATTTACAAAATGGCTTTATCCCCCTCTCTGCCCTCATTTTTGCGTATACTGATGTCTTGTCTTATTTGGCGGGGAAAGGACGTCTGTCGTGGAAATTTCATTTGGGCGCGCACTGTGGCGCAATTTTTTAGGCCAGTCACCGGACTGGTACAAACTCATTTTACTGGTATTCCTGGTCGTTAATCCCGTTATCTTTTTGCTGGATCCCTTCATTGCCGGATGGCTGTTGGTCGCCGAGTTTATCTTTACCCTGGCGATGGCGCTGAAGTGCTATCCGCTGTTGCCCGGCGGGCTGCTGGCGCTGGAAGCCGTGATCGTTGGAATGACCAGCGCGGAGCACGTTAAAAACGAGATTGCGTCGAATCTCGAAGTCCTGCTGCTGCTGATCTTCATGGTGGCGGGGATCTACTTTATGAAGCAGCTTCTGCTGTTTATCTTCACCCGTTTGCTGCTGAGCATTCCATCGAAATCGCTGCTCTCGCTGGCGTTTTGTCTTGCCGCGGCCTTCCTGTCAGCCTTCCTGGATGCGCTGACGGTCGTGGCGGTGGTGATCAGCGTCGCCGTCGGTTTTTACGGGATTTACCACCGTGTGGCCTCGTCTCGTCCCGGCGAAAACTTACAGGACGACAGCCACGTTGAAGCGCATAACCGTGACGTGCTGGAACAGTTCCGTGCGTTTCTGCGGAGCCTGATGATGCATGCGGGCGTGGGGACGGCGCTGGGCGGCGTGATGACCATGGTCGGGGAGCCGCAAAACCTGATCATCGCCAAAGCGGCGGAGTGGCATTTTGGCGAATTTTTCCTGCGTATGGCGCCGGTTAGCGTGCCCGTACTGATCTGCGGGTTAGCAACCTGTGTGCTGGTCGAAAAATTCAACCTCTTTGGCTATGGCGCGAAGTTGCCCGATCCGGTCCGCAAGGAGCTGCAAAAGTTTGACGAGCAGAGCCGCAAACAACGTACGCGCCAGGAGACGCTGCGCCTGATTGCACAGGGCATCATCGGCGTATGGCTTATCGCCGCGCTGGCCTTCCACCTTGCCGAGGTGGGGCTGATTGGCCTGTCGGTAATTATTCTTGCCACCAGCCTGAGCGGCGTCACGGACGAACATGCTATCGGTAAGGCCTTTACCGAAGCGCTGCCCTTTACCGCGCTGCTGGCGGTGTTTTTTGCCGTCGTGGCGGTGATTATTGACCAACATCTGTTCGCGCCGATTATCGCGTTCGTGCTTCAGGCTGCGCCTGACTCGCAACTGACGCTGTTCTATCTCTTTAACGGTCTGCTGTCCTCCATCTCCGATAACGTTTTTGTCGGGACGGTGTACATCAATGAAGCCAAAGCCGCGATGGAGCAAGGGATTGTAAGCACCGGTCAGTTCGAGCTGCTGGCGGTGGCCATCAACACCGGAACGAACCTGCCCTCCGTGGCAACGCCGAACGGCCAGGCGGCATTTCTGTTCATGCTGACCTCGGCGCTGGCACCACTCATACGACTTTCTTATGGAAGAATGGTCTGGATGGCGCTGCCGTATACGGTGGTGCTCACCCTTGTTGGTTTGCTGTGCATCAAAATTACTCTCGTTCCCTGTACGCAATGGTTGTTGCAAGCAGGTATACTTGCGGCGCATTAAAATTCGTTTACACTGCGCTGTCTAAGCATGTTCCAGGGAAATGATTATGTTGCGATTTTTGAACCAGTGCTCACGCGGTCGCGGGGCGTGGTTACTGATGGCCCTGACCGCCTTTGCGCTGGAAATGGTCGCGCTGTGGTTTCAGCATGTGATGGGGCTGAAACCTTGCGTACTGTGTATTTATGAGCGTTGTGCGCTGTTCGGCATTATGGGCGCCGGTCTGGTGGGTGCGATTGCGCCAAAAACACCGTTACGCTATGCGGCAATTGCCATCTGGCTGTACAGCGCCTGGAAAGGCATTGCGCTGGCCTGGGAACACACCCAGATGCAGCTTCACCCGTCACCGTTTATGACCTGCGATTTTGCCGCCCGCTTCCCGAGCTGGCTGCCGCTGGATAAATGGCTGCCGCAGGTGTTTGTCGCCTCCGGTGACTGCTCCGTGCGCCAGTGGGAGTTTCTGACCCTGGAGATGCCGCAATGGCTGGTGGGCATTTTTGTCGCCTACTTCGTGGTGGCACTTCTGGTGCTGATTGCCCAGCCGTTCAAACCAAAGAAACGCGATCTTTTTGGCAGGTAAAAGCAAAACGGCAACGTCAGTTTTGCAGGTCGGGTAAGCGTAGCGCCACCCGACACCATTGCGCACAATAAAAAACCCGCCTCGGCGGGTTTTTTATTGTCACCGATTAGGGTGATTCATGATGTGGTCTTCCCAGTCCCGCACCTCGGACTCTTTCACCGCAATGTGGCGCACGGAAATACGTTCGCCGTGCATCGCCGCTTTCGACCCCGTCAACAGCGGGTGCCATGTCGGCAGATCTTTTCCTTCCGCCAGCAGGCGATACGCGCAGGTATGCGGCAGCCACTCAAAGGTCGGCAGATTTTCACGGGTTAACTTGATGCAGTCCGGCTCATATTCGAAACGGCGCTCATAGTTGCGGCACTGGCAGGTTTTGATGTTTAACTGCTTGCACGCTACGTTGGTGAAGTAGATTTCGTCCGAATCTTCATCCATCAGCTTATGCAGACAGCACTGCCCGCAGCCGTCACACAACGATTCCCACTCCGCGTCGGTCATGTCGTCGAGCGTTTTGCTTTGCCAGAAAGGAATGTCGTTCATCAGGATGTCCACACGTCAAAATAGAGCGCACCTTATAACGAGTCTGGCACGTTGATGCAAGTTTTGCCGCCCTTTTCAGGCGGCAAGATGCTTTTACAGCACGCGGGTTTTCAGCGACAGGCCGTTAAAACTGACGTCCAGTTCGTCGCCACTGTGCAGCGGCCCCACACCTTCCGGGGTGCCGGTGAGGATCACATCGCCGGGTTTCAGGGTGAAGAAGCGGCTCATGTAGGCAATCAGCGGGACAATCTTATGGATCATGTCAGCGGTAGTGCCCTGCTGGCGGATCTCGCCGTTGACCTTCAGACTAAGCGGCGTGTTCTGCGGATCGTCGGTAAATTCGCCGACAGGAACGAAACCGGAAATCGGGCATGAATTATCAAATCCCTTGGCTTTTTCCCACGGCTGCCCTGCTTTCTTCATTTTGCCCTGTACGTCGCGCAGCGTCAGGTCGAGCGCGACGCCGTAACCCGCAATGGCTTTCTCAACGTGCTCTTCGGTCGCCTGACGCAGCGTTGCGCCGATCAGCACCGCCAGCTCCACTTCATGATGCACCGAACCCAGTCCCTGCGGCAGAACCAGCGGCTGGCGAATATCACACAGTGCCGTTTCTGGCTTAATAAACAGAACCGGCTCTTCCGGCACGGCGCTGCCCATCTCCTGAATATGTTTTGCATAGTTGCTGCCCACGCAGACCACTTTGCTGACGGGATAATCCAGTAATGCACCTTGCCAGTTATGATGTTGATACATGGTCGCCCCCTAATCGGTTGATGAGTTGTTCCCGGAAGGATCCGGGCTTATTTCTTTCCGCTCACCTCAAGATGCTGTTTTAATAAATTTTCCGGTGGCGGCGGAAGCTGTAAATAATAGCCCTGCTCGGTTAACGCCTTTTTGACTTTCTCCAGATCGGCGTTCACCAGCTTCTTGCGGCCATCCAGCGGCAGCAGCATCGCCAGCTGTGGTCGGCCAAAGCTTTTCATTAATTCCTCAGGCACGCGGGAAAAATCGTCTTTCTTTTCGACATAAAGGTAAGTCTGGTCGCGGCTGGTACTTCTGTAGATCACACAAAACATGTTTTTACTCTGAATTAATGGGTGGTTGCTTGCCTCAATATACTCCTGACTATAACATGCCTGATACTCTTCGGAATATCGCGGCGATGTGTTGCGGTTAATAGCAAATTGAGTAAGGCCAGGATGTCAAATACGCCCATCGAGCTTAAAGGCAGTAGCTTCACCTTATCAGTGGTTCATTTGCATGATGCAAAACCCGAGGTTATTCGTCAGGCGTTAGAAGACAAAATCGCGCAGGCTCCCGCTTTTCTTAAGCATGCTCCTGTTGTCGTCAATGTAAGCGACCTTGAGGGGCCGGTTAACTGGAAACGGCTTCAGCAGGCCGTCGCCGCTACGGGCTTGCGCATCGTCGGCATTAGCGGCTGCAAAGACGCTGAGTTGAAAGCTGAAATTGAACGCGCGGGTTTACCCTTGTTAAACGAAGGCAAAGAAAAAGCCCCACGAGCCACGCCTGCAACCGTTCCCGCTCCCCCGCCTCCGGCGCAAACTGTAACCCCAGTCACAAAAACGCGATTGATTGATCTGCCGGTTCGTTCCGGTCAGCGCATTTATGCGCCAAACTGTGATCTGATTGTGACAAGCCACGTCAGTGCAGGCGCGGAACTGATTGCAGATGGCAATATTCACGTTTACGGTATGATGCGTGGGCGCGCGCTTGCGGGCGCCAGCGGCGATCGAGAAGCACAAATTTTTTGTACTCATCTGACGGCAGAACTGGTGTCTATCGCAGGTGAATATTGGCTGAGCGATAAAATCCCAGCCGAATTTTATGGCAAAGCGGCTCGTCTGCAACTGGCAGATAACGCTTTGACCGTTCAACCGTTAAATTGATCCCTTTTAACAAGGAATTTCTATGGCACGCATTATTGTTGTGACTTCGGGTAAAGGAGGCGTTGGCAAGACCACCTCCAGCGCGGCCATCGCTACTGGTTTGGCCCAGAAGGGAAAGAAAACCGTCGTAATCGACTTCGATATTGGTCTGCGTAACCTGGACCTGATCATGGGTTGCGAACGTCGCGTGGTCTATGACTTCGTGAACGTCATTCAGGGCGATGCCACCCTTAACCAGGCGCTGATTAAAGACAAGCGCACCGAGAATCTCTACATTCTCCCGGCATCCCAGACCCGTGATAAAGACGCCCTGACCCGCGAAGGCGTGGAAAAGGTGCTCGACGATCTGAAAAAGATGGAGTTCGACTTCGTGGTCTGCGACTCCCCGGCCGGTATCGAAACCGGCGCGCTGATGGCGCTCTACTTCGCGGATGAAGCCATCATCACCACCAACCCGGAAGTCTCGTCAGTACGTGACTCCGACCGTATTCTCGGCATTCTGGCCTCGAAATCCCGTCGCGCGGAAAATGGCCAGGAGCCAATCAAAGAGCACCTTCTGCTGACCCGCTACAACCCGGGCCGCGTGAATAAAGGTGACATGCTGAGCATGGAAGACGTGCTGGAGATCCTGCGCATTAAACTGGTTGGCGTGATCCCGGAAGATCAGTCCGTGTTGCGCGCCTCTAACCAGGGCGAGCCAGTGATCCTGGATACACAGGCAGACGCGGGTAAAGCGTATGCGGATACCGTTGACCGTCTGCTGGGAGAAGAACGTCCTTTCCGCTTCATTGAAGAAGAGAAGAAAGGTTTCCTCAAACGCCTGTTCGGAGGATAAGTTATGGCATTACTGGACTTTTTTCTCTCGCGGAAAAAAAGCACCGCCAACATCGCAAAAGAACGTCTGCAAATCATCGTGGCGGAACGTCGTCGTAGCGACGCCGAACCGCACTACCTGCCGCAGCTGCGCAAAGACATTCTGGAAGTGATCTGCAAATACGTGCAGATTGACCCGGAAATGGTCACCGTTCAGCTGGAGCAAAAAGACGGGGATATTTCGATTCTGGAGCTGAACGTGACGCTTCCGGAAGCGGAAGAGTCGCGTTAAACCGTTTGTGGTTTGTCGTGTAGGCCGGGCAAGCATTGCGCTGCCCGGCAATTTCCCCGGTGGCGCTGCGCTTACCGGGGCTACAATTTTTAGCGTGGATAGCCTTCCAGCAGGGTATTCAGGCGTTCGGCCATCAGTTCCCCTCGCCATCCGGCGACCAGTTCCGGTAAACCATTTTGCGGTTTCAACTTCCAGTGCCAGTTCAGCAGCTGGTTAATCTGACGACGTGAAGCCAGCAGTTCGGCACTCAGTTTGCTTTCACCCGCCACCGTCTGCACCAGCGCTTTGATATCTTTAAACGCTTTGCGGTAGCCCGGCATGTCCATCAGGTTAAGCAGCGGCTCTGGCAGTGCCTCTTCCGGCAGCTGTTGGGCTTTCTCCACCAGCGCGAGCAGCGTTTTGCCGTGGAAGCGGATTTCACTTCCGGAAAGGCCAATGCTGTCCAGTTCACCAAGGCTACCCGGCATATAGCGCGCCACCGCCCACAGGTGTTCTTCACGCACCACGAAGTTGACCGCAAGATCGCGCTCGCGCGCTTTACGCAGACGCCAGTCAGCCAGCAATTGCAGACAGGCCAGTTGACGGGTGCGCAGCTGCCAGGCGTTGGTGATGTCACGCCAGGCTTCTTTCGGGTCAACCACTTCCTGACGACGCTGCTGCGTCATGCGGCACTCGTCCAGGGCAGCAGACAGCCAGCCGGAAGCCTCCGCCTCTTTCATCAGCTGGCCTGCGATCGGCAGCAGGTAGAAGACGTCTGCCGCGGCATAGTCAAGCTGACGCGCCGTGAGCGGTCGCGCAAGCCAGTCGGTGCGCGATTCGCTCTTATCCAGCGTCAGACCGGTGTACTCTTCCACCATCGCCGCAAAGCCCCAGGAGAGCGGACGACCGCTGAACGCCGCGAGGATCTGGGTATCAATCAGCGGTTGCGGCATGATGCCAAAGGTGTTGAGGAATACTTCCAGATCTTCACTGCCCGCGTGCAGATATTTGGTCACGGCGGTATCAAGCAACAGTTCGCGCATTGGTGCCCAGTCGGTAATGTCGAGTGGGTCAATCAACGACACGTGTTTGCCGTCATACATCTGAATCAGACCCAGCTGCGGATAGTACGTTCGGGTGCGGACAAATTCCGTATCCAGGGCGATAGCGGGAAAATCACGCGTCACCTCGCACAGCGAAGCCAGCTCGTCGTTGGTAGTGATCATCTGGTAATTCAAATCGGACTCTCTTTTGTTTGCGCCCATAAAAAACGCCGGCTTAACCGGCGTCTGGGCGATTAACGTGAAGCTCAGGCCTTATTGTCCACTTTGGCACGGGCTTCGTCACGTAATTCTCGTCGTAATATCTTCCCGACGTTGGATTTCGGTAGCTCATCGCGGAATTCCACCAGCTTCGGCACTTTATAGCCCGTCAGCTGACGGCGACAAAACGTTATCAGCGCATCCTCGGTAAGAGAAGGATCTTTCTTGACCACAAATATCTTCACCGCTTCGCCGCTGCTGCCGGAGGGAACGCCCACCGCCGCCACTTCCAGCACGCCGCTGTGCTGCATCACCACGTCTTCGATTTCGTTCGGATAGACGTTAAACCCTGACACCAGGATCATGTCTTTCTTGCGATCGACGATGCGCAGGAAGCCTTCATCGTCCATCACCGCGATATCGCCCGTATGCAGCCAGCCGTCTTTGATGATCTCATCCGTGGCATCCGGACGTTGCCAGTAGCCCAGCATTACCTGCGGCCCTCTGACGCACAGCTCCCCCGGCTCGCCATGAGGCACTTCGTTATCCTCATCATCCACCAGTTTTGCTTCGGTCGACGGGACCGGCAGCCCGATACTGCCGCTGTGGTAGTCGATGTCATGCGGGTTGACGCTGACCAGCGGGGCGCACTCCGTCAGACCATAGCCTTCCAGCAGATACTGCCCGGTGAGTTTCACCCAGCGCTCGGCAACCGCCTGCTGAACCGGCATCCCGCCGCCCGCCGAGAGGTGCAGCGTGGAGAAATCGAGCTGCTGAAACTCTTTATTATTGAGCAGGGCGTTAAACAGGGTGTTCACCCCAGTCATGGCGGTGAACGGATATTTCGCCAGCTCTTTGACCAGCCCCGGAATATCGCGCGGGTTGGTGATCAGTACGTTTTGACCGCCAAGCTCGATAAACAGCAGGCAGTTCATGGTCAGCGCGAAAATGTGATACAGCGGAAGCGCGGTGATCACCAGCTCCTTGCCCGGGTGCAACAGTGGCCCGTAAGTCGCATTTACCTGTTCAAGGTTCGCCAGCATATTTCGGTGGGTCAGCATCGCCCCTTTGGCCACGCCGGTGGTGCCGCCGGTGTATTGTAGGAAGGCCAGATCCTCGGACACGATTTCCGGCTTCACGTACTGCATCCGGTAGCCCGCATGCAGCGCGCGGCGGAAGGAGATGGCATCCGGCAGGTGGTATTTCGGCACCAGTCGCTTAACGTATTTAACGACAAAGTTGACCAGCGTTCCTTTCGCGGTAGAGAGCTGGTCGCCCATGCGCGTCAGGATGACGTGTTTAACCTGGGTTCTGTCAACGACTTTTTCCAGCGTGTGGGCAAAGTTGGAGACAATCACAATCGCCGCCGCCCCGCTGTCATTCAACTGATGCTCCAGCTCGCGCGGGGTATAGAGCGGGTTAACGTTAACCACGATCATCCCTGCCCTGAGGATCCCGAACAGCGCCACCGGGTATTGCAGCAGGTTTGGCATCATCAGCGCGACGCGATCCCCTTTCTGCAAGCCCAGCCCTTCCTGTAAGTAGGCCGCAAACGCCCGGCTGCGCTCCTCCAGCTTACGGAAGGTCATCACTTCGCCCATATTCACAAACGCGGGCTGGTCAGCGTAGCGCCGTACCGAGTGTTCAAATAATTCAATCAGGGATTGATAACGGTCAGGATTGATCTCCGCAGGGACATCCGCGGGATAACGGTTAAGCCAAACCTTTTTCAATGCATCACCTCTGAAATGAGTGTTCGTCGTCATCACAGCCCCGATAATAAACAGTTTGTTAACATTATATTAACTCAGCGTACCAGTTTATTAATTGTTCAGATTGCAGGTTGCGAAGCGCGTCACTCTTTTTTTTCGTTTTATCCGTAAAAAAACAGAGACAGCGGCTGAGCCGCTGTCTCTTTCCTAACAATAACAGTAACTTACTCAGTTACGATTGTTTGAACCTGTGCAGGGCCTGGATTATACCAACCCCAGCCACCGTAGCCGTAACGATACGGATGCGGACCCCACATCCACGGATCGATTGGCTGTGGCGGCATCACCACCTGCTGGGTGATACGCCAGCGTTTGTAGCCGTTCACCTGCATGGTCATAAATTTGTAGGGCGTATTGCCGATTTTACCCGCTTCCAAACCGGTAATCGGCCCGACGACGGTCACCAGTTGCCCGCGGAAATCGACCGGATCGAGGAAGCCGCTGACGTCAGCGTAGATCCGCCCGCGCGAGGCTTCACCCAGAACAGGCCGCGCGCCGCTGTCCAGCGGGACGGTGGCAATCTCCAGACGGGTTTTCCCCTGCTGGTTGACGACGTCAACCACCTTGCCGCCAAACCGCGCTTCCTGCCCGACATACAGCTCCGGGGCATTCATCACGCGTACCAGATCCTGCTGTGGCGTCGGGCTGGTGCCCTTAATCGCATCAGGAACGGTGACGCACCCGCTCAGTGCTATGGCAACCGCGCCTGCCATAAGAAAGCGTACAACTTTAGACTGAACCGCCATGATGCGACTCCTTTTTCTCAGTTCCTGTTACTGAGATTCACTCGCGGCCAGGAAGTTTCTTCCACGCGACGGTGTTTCGTAAATAAACCGGTTCAGCGTGTTCAACCGCCACGGTTTTTCCTACGTCAAGTAGCTGACAGGCAATCGGCAGCATATCTTCGGCGGCAGGCAGGAGCATGTTACCGTCCACCAGCGTCACGCCGGTGCCGCTCGCCATCTCCGGCCACGCCGCCCAGCCCGTGCCGACCGTCGCCCACTCGCCGGACAACTGCTTCAGGCGTTCAGTAACGGCTTCAGGCTTAAGCACCGCTTCCGTCTCTTCACCGTGCCAGACACCGTTTTCGTCACGGGTGTACTCCGCCCAGTAGACTTCACCCATGCGGGCATCAATCGCGGCCAGTACGCGGGTGGCGCCGGTCATGCGCCAGGCCCCCTGAGCCATGGTCGCCAGGGTTGAGACGCCAATCATCGGCAGGTCAGCGCCCAGCGCCAGCCCCTGCGCGATGCCAATCCCGATACGTACGCCCGTAAAGCTGCCCGGGCCACGGCCATAGGCCAGCGCGTCGAGGTCAGTCAGGGCGGTGTTGCCCTCGGTCAAAATGGTTTTTACCAGGGGCAGAATACGTTGGGTGTGTTCCCGTGGGCACTCTTCGAAATGAGCAAAAATCGTACCGTCGTTCCACAGGGCAACGGAACAGGCCTCTGTCGCGGTATCAATAGCCAGAATTCGCATCAGTCGTCGCGCTCTCGCAATGGTCAGTCACAAAATGGCGCGCATCTTAACACACTCTGGGGAAAATTACTCCGCCGTTGGGTTCGCCAGGAAGCGGACCGCGCGTTTAATATCCCGCGTGCGCGGCGCGGGCGGCAGGCTGGCGAGGAAGGTGGCGCCGTAGGGACGCATCACCAGGCGGTTGTCGCAGATAACCAGCACGCCGCGGTCGGTGACGTCGCGGATCAGACGCCCTACCCCCTGTTTAAGGGTAATGACCGCGTCCGGCAACTGAACGTCGTCGAACGGATCGCCCCCCCGCAGGCGGCAATCCTCCATACGCGCTTTCAGAAGCGGATCGTCCGGCGATGTGAACGGCAGCTTATCGATAATCACCAGCGAGAGCGTATCGCCGCGCACGTCCACCCCTTCCCAGAAGCTGCTGGTCGCCACCAAAAGGGCGTTACCGGCGCTGACAAACTGCTGGAGCAGTTGCCCTTTACTGGTTTCCCCCTGTAACAGGACCGGCAGCGTCATGGTGGCGCGGAACTGTTCGGCCAGATCGCGCATCATGGCGTGTGAGGTACAGAGCATAAAGCAGCGCCCGTTGTTGGCCTCGATCATCGGCTTCAGCATAGCTGCCAGATGGCGCGCCGCCCCCGGCTGATTGGGCAGCGGCAGATTGCGCGGCACGCAGAGCAGCGCCTGTTTTTCATAATCGAACGGGCTGGGCAGGAGCAGTGATTCTGCCTGATCAATGCCGAGACGCTCGGTAAAGTGGTGCAGATCGTCATTGACCGACAGCGTGGCCGAGGTAAAGACCCAGGTGCCGGGCTTTTGCGCCATCACCTCTTTGAATTTATCGGCAACGGTCAGCGGCGTGAGCGCCAGGGTGAAGTGGCGCGAGGTACATTCATACCAGTAGCTGTAGCCCGGCTGGTTGATCTCTTTCAGCCGTTTCAGCCGTCCACGGTAGAGCGTGGCGCGCTCGAAGGCGGCATCCAGCAGTGCTGAACGTCCGAGGGACAGCTTTGCCACGTCGTAACAGAGTTCAAGGGCATCATCGAGCAGCAGCAGCGCGCGCTGGATATTGTTGTCTGCGAGCAGTTCACGCAGGTTGCCGCGATAGCCCGGCTCGCCAAGCTGTAAGCGGAAATCCTGCGCGCTTTGCGCCAGGCGATCCGCGCACTTCTGCAACTGCTGGGTATCTTTGAGTTCGGTGCGATAGGCAATGGTGATATCTTTCGCCAGATCCTGAAGCTGACGGCTGGAGAGCGACTGGCCGAAATACTGGCTGGCGATGTCCGGGAGCTGATGGGCTTCATCAAAGATCATCACCTCCGCCTCCGGGATCAGTTCACCAAACCCGCTGTCCTTGACCACCATATCTGCAAGGAACAGATGATGGTTCACCACCACCACGTCGGCGTCCATCGCCTTTTTACGCGCTTTTACCACAAAACAGTCTTTATACAGCGGGCAGTCGCTGCCAAGGCAGTTGTCATTGGTGCTGGTCACCAGCGGCCAGGCCGGGGAGTCTTCCGGCACGCTCGCGCAGGTGCTGATGTCCCCCTCTTCCGTCTGGTTGGCCCAGGCGCGCAGGACGATCACATCACTCAGGGTCTGTACCGGCAGGTCGCCACCCGCCAGCGCCTGCTGTTCGAGACGCTCCAGACACAGGTAGTTAGAACGCCCTTTCAGCAAGGCCAGACGCCCTTTGTATTTTAGCGCTTTCGCCACCGTCGGTAAGTCGCGGCTGTAGAGCTGGTCCTGGAGCGCTTTTGACCCGGTAGAGATGATGACCTTCTTTTTCGCCCGCAGCGCAGGCGCGAGATAAGCGTAGGTTTTCCCCGTCCCGGTTCCGGCCTCCACCACCAGCGGCTGCGCCTTGTCGATGGCATGCGCGACGGCGTGCGCCATCTGACGTTGGGGTTCACGCGGTTTAAAACCGGGAATAGCCTGTGCTAACTGACCTTCTGGGGAAAAATCGTCTGCCACGGTGTTCTCTCACTGTATTTTTGCACAGGGATTATGTCAGCCCCTTCTCTCCGGTGCCACCCCAAATAGTGACGACGGCGGAACAATATGGCAGTCTTGCCGCCTGACGACGAAAGATAACGAGGATACGTTTATGACAATTACGCGCATTGATGCCGAAGCCCGCTGGTCTGATGTGGTGATCCATAACCAGACGCTGTACTACACCGGTGTCCCTGCCAATCTGGACGCCGATGCCTTCGAGCAGACGGCGAACACTCTGGCGCAGATCGACGCCGTACTGGAAAAACAGGGCAGCGACAAATCCCGCATTCTGGATGCGACGATTTTTCTGGCGAATAAAGACGATTTCGCGGCGATGAATAAAGCCTGGGATGCGTGGGTTGTGGCGGGTCACGCGCCTGTACGCTGCACCGTACAGGCCACGCTGATGAAACCGGAATATAAGGTTGAGATCAAGATTATCGCGGCAGTGTAAGCCGCTTATTCTTCATCTTCATCCTCAAAGCGCGCCACGATCCGCTCGCCGGTATGCGTGGCGCGAAGTTCTTCCGCGACCTGTGAAATTGCCTGTCCGCTGCTCATCCCCTGGGACATCAGCTCCTGAATACGTTCAACGGCTTTCTGCTGTTGGTCATGGCTGAGAGAAGGTAAACCTGCAAACATCGTTAACTCCTGCTAAATTATTCGCGCTAATTATTTCACGCTACCCGGTAGTATGCCATACATGAACATGCGCTTCCCCACTGTTATGACCTTGCCCTGGCGTGCAGATGCCGCCGAGTTCTGGTTTGCCCGTCTGAGCCACCTTCCTTTTGCCATGCTGCTGCACTCTGGCCATGCGGATCACCCCTACAGCCGCTTCGATATTCTGGTGGCCGATCCGGTAAAAACGCTGAAAACCGATGACCTTTCGCCAACGGACGATCCGCTGATGCAGCTTCAGAATGAGATCCATGCTCTGGGCTTATCTGCCACACCGGATCCGGATCTGCCTTTCCAGGGGGGCGCGCTGGGCCTGTTTGGTTACGATCTGGGGCGCCGTTTCGAAAAGCTGCCCGAGCATGCGCAGGCGGATATTCCCCTGCCGGATATGGCGGTGGGGCTGTATGACTGGGCGTTGATTGTGGATCACCAGAAAAAAACGGTTTCTCTGCTGAGCCATCATGACGTGCAGGCGCGTCTGGCCTGGCTTGAGGCGCAACGTCCCGCCGCACCGGAACACTTTATGCTGACCTCCGGCTGGCGCTCGAATATGACCGCGCCGGAGTATGCGGAAAAATTCTCCCGCGTGCAGGCGTATCTGCACAGCGGTGACTGTTATCAGGTCAATCTTGCCCAGCGTTTTCAGGCGACGTATCAGGGGGATGAGTGGCAGGCGTTTACTCGCCTTAATGCCAGCAATAAGGCCCCGTTCAGCGCATTTGTACGCCTTGAGCACGGCGCCATCCTCAGCCTGTCGCCTGAGCGTTTTATTCACCTGGCTGACGGTATTATTCAGACCCGCCCGATAAAGGGCACCCTGCCACGCCTTGCCGATGCCGACGCCGACCGCCAGCAGGCGGAGAAGCTGGCGGTCTCACCGAAAGATCGCGCTGAAAACCTGATGATTGTCGATCTGATGCGGAACGATATTGGCCGGGTCGCCGAACCAGGCAGCGTGCGCGTGCCGGAACTGTTTGTCGTCGAGCCTTTCCCGGCGGTGCATCATCTGGTCAGCACCATTACCGCGCGTTTGCCGTCCTCGCGAACCGCCTGCGATCTGCTCCGCGCCGCGTTTCCGGGCGGCTCCATCACCGGCGCGCCGAAGGTCCGTGCGATGGAGATCATCGACGAACTGGAACCGCATCGCCGCAATGCCTGGTGCGGCAGCATCGGCTATATAAGCCTGTGCGGCACCATGGATACCAGCATCACCATTCGCACCCTGACGGCCTGCGACGGCAGCCTCTACTGTTCCGCAGGTGGTGGCATTGTGGCCGACAGTCAGGCCGAGGCGGAATATCAGGAAACCTTTGATAAAGTGAATCGTATCCTGAAACAACTGGAGAACTCACGGTGAAGAAAGACAACCTGACGCTGGATGATTTTCTGTCGCGCTTTCAGCTTCTGCGGCCCCAGGTTAACCGCGCCACGCTGAATCAACGTCAGGCGGCGGTGCTGATCCCGGTCGTGCGTCGTGAACAGCCGGGTCTGTTGCTTACCCAGCGCTCACCGCATATGCGAAAACACGCCGGTCAGGTTGCGTTCCCCGGCGGCGCGGTGGACAGCACCGATGCTTCCCTGATTGCCGCCGCGCTGCGCGAGGCGCATGAGGAAGTGGCCATCCCCCCGGCGTCGGTCGAAGTCATCGGCGTGCTGCCGCCTGTTGACAGCGTAACCGGTTTTCAGGTCACGCCGGTCGTCGGCATTATTCCGCCCGATCTTCAGTATCATGCCAGCGTCGATGAAGTTTCAGCGGTGTTCGAAATGCCGCTGGAAGAGGCCCTTCGTCTGGGCCGCTATCATCCTCTGGATATTCACCGCCGCGGGCACGATCATCGGGTCTGGTTGTCCTGGTATCAGCATTATTTTGTCTGGGGCATGACGGCAGGCATCATTCGTGAGCTGGCCCTGCAAATCGGCCTGAAGCCTTGACTATACTTTACATTCCACCCTTTTCTGGCAGGTTTGCGATCGGCGTCGCGCTATTAGCAAAACCATCGTTAACCATTAGTTTAATTCATGTGAATAGTTAAGCCGAGGTGGGTGTTCCCTCTTACACTATGCGCAGTTATAACATCGTTACTGGAACCCCAGTAACCCTGTCAGGAGTGTGAAAGTGATTAGTATATTCGACATGTTCAAAGTGGGGATTGGTCCGTCTTCTTCCCACACTGTAGGGCCGATGAAGGCCGGTAAACAGTTCGTCGATGATCTGGTCGAAAAAGGATTACTGGAAAGCGTTACCCGTGTTGCCGTAGACGTTTACGGTTCACTGTCATTAACGGGTAAAGGCCACCACACCGATATCGCCATAATTATGGGTCTGGCGGGCAATATGCCGGACACCGTTGATATTGATGCCATTCCGGCATTTATCCGCGACGTGGAAACGCGCGGTCGTTTGCTGCTGGCTAACGGTCAGCACGAAGTGGACTTCCCGCAGGATGACGGGATGCGTTTTCGTAGCGACAACCTGCCGCTGCATGAAAACGGCATGACCATCCACGCCTGGAACGGCGAAAAAGAGATCTACAGCAAAACCTACTACTCCATCGGCGGCGGCTTTATCGTTGACGAAGAACACTTTGGCAAAGAGAGCGCGGGCGATGTGAATGTGCCCTATCCGTTTAAATCGGCCACTGAGATGCTGGGCTACTGCAAAGAGACCGGTCTGTCCCTGTCCGGCATGGTGATGAAGAACGAACTGGCGCTGCACAGCAAGAAAGAGATCGAAGACTATTTTGCTAACGTGTGGCAAACCATGCGCGCCTGCATTGACCGCGGGATGAACACCGAAGGCGTTCTGCCTGGACCACTGCGCGTCCCGCGTCGTGCTTCTGCCCTGCGCCGCATGCTGGTCACCACCGACAAGTTCTCCAATGACCCAATGAACGTGGTTGACTGGGTCAACATGTTTGCCCTCGCGGTTAACGAAGAGAACGCGGCGGGGGGTCGCGTTGTGACGGCACCAACCAACGGCGCGTGCGGCATCGTTCCGGCGGTGCTGGCCTACTACGATCACTTTATCGAGCCTGTGACGCCGGACATCTATATCCGTTATTTCCTCGCGGCAGGCGCTATCGGCGCGCTGTACAAGATGAATGCCTCTATCTCCGGCGCCGAAGTGGGCTGTCAGGGTGAAGTGGGCGTGGCCTGCTCCATGGCGGCAGCGGGTCTGGCGGAGCTGCTGGGCGCAAGCCCTGAGCAGGTGTGCGTGGCGGCGGAAATCGGCATGGAGCACAACCTCGGTCTGACCTGTGATCCGGTTGCCGGCCAGGTGCAGGTGCCATGCATTGAGCGTAACGCCATCGCCTCCGTCAAAGCGATCAACGCCTCGCGTATGGCAATGCGCCGTACCAGCGAGCCACGCGTGTCGCTGGATAAGGTGATTGAAACCATGTACGAAACCGGCAAAGACATGAACGCGAAGTACCGTGAGACCTCGCGCGGCGGTCTGGCTATTAAGGTGCAGTGCGACTAAGCCTTCCTTTCGCCCATCTGCTACGGATGGGCGAATTTTCCCCTCTCGTCTCGTCGCTTTACGTATTCCCCACTACACTGTCACTGTTGCGTCTGGCTTTTCTGGCCGATGCTTATCAGGCGACCGTTCATGCAAACTGCACAAACGATCATAAAAGACTATCGCCGAAAACGCGTTATCGTCTGTGTCACGGTTGCGCTCGTTACGCTCGTCCTGACGCTGGGCATTCGCTTTATTTCACAGCGCAACATAAATCAGGATCGGATCCACGACTTTACTCTCCACACCGTGCGCGCGCTTGATAAGGTGCTTCTCTCGTTAGAGGCCCAGCGCGAAATGCTGCTTTCTCTGGTTGGCATACCCTGTTCTGAGGCGAATCTGATCCTGCGAAAACAGGCGGCGATCCTCCAGACCGTTCGCTCCATCGCCCTCGTTAAAGATGGAATACTGTATTGCTCAAGCGTCTATGGCAGCCGAAATGTGCCCGTCAGTGAGTTTGTGCCCCTGCTTCCGGTCAGTGAATCCAGGCTGCTGCTGTTGACCGATCGGTGGCTGGTAAAAGGCAGCCCGGTACTGATTCAGTGGTCTCCCCTCCCGAGCGACGGCAATGACGGGGTGATGGAGGTGGTGAACATCGATCTCATCACTAAAATGATTCTGGAGCCGCAGCGGCCGCAGATCACCGACGTTGTCCTGAAAGTGGGTGATAAGTTCCTCCGCGACGGGCAACAGGTGACGAATACGCCGACTATCAATGAAAACGCCTCCCTGCTGGAGCAGTCGTCACAGCATTACCCATTCAGCGTCACGGTGAGCGGCCCGGGGCCAGGCGAAATGGCGTTGAAAACGCTGCCCACCCAGCTGCCGCTGGCATTGATACTCAGTTTACTGATGGGCTATATCGCCTGGCTCGCCACGGCGCGGCGCATGAGTTTTACCTGGGAAATTAATCTGGGCATTGCGGCACGGGAGTTTGAACTCTTCTGCCAGCCGCTGGTGAATGCCCGCACCCGGGAGTGCGTCGGCGTCGAGATCCTCCTGCGCTGGAACAACCCGCGTCAGGGATGGATTTCGCCCGATGTTTTTATCCCTCTGGCCGAAGAACATAACCTGATTGTTCCGCTTACCCGCTATGTCATCAGCGAAACGGTGCGTCAGATAGGCTATTTCCCGGCCTCACGGGATTTTCATATTGGTATCAACGTGGCTGCCAGCCATTTTCGCCGCGCGGTGCTGATCCGCGATCTCAACCGCATCTGGTTTAACGCGAACCCTGTTCAACAGCTGATTGTGGAGTTAACCGAACGCGATGCATTGCTTGATGTGGATTACCGCATCGTGCGTGAGCTTCACCGCAAAGGCGTGAAACTGGCGATAGATGATTTTGGTACCGGCAACAGTTCACTTTCGTGGCTGGAAAAACTTCACCCGGATGTGCTGAAAATTGATAAATCCTTCACCACCGCGATCGGCACCGACGCCGTGAACTCAACGGTAACGGATATCATTATTGCGCTGGGTCAGCGGCTGAATATTGAACTGGTTGCGGAAGGGGTTGAAACGGAGGAACAGTCACGCTATTTGCGCCGTCACAGCGTGCATATTTTGCAGGGGTATTTGTATGCGCGGCCGATGCCGCTGCGGGAATTTCCGAAATGGCTGGCGGAAAGTCACTCTCCGCCAGCCCGTCATAACGGGCACATCGTGCCCTTATTGCCGCTACGCTAGATAGCGTTACTCTTCTTCGTCGTGTGCAGAGTGCTCTTTAACAATACGCACCATGTCCACGCGATAGTCGTTGGCTTCAACGATGGTAATTTGCAGCGGCGGCAGTTCGAGCACATCACCGATGCGCGGGATCTGCCCGTTAACGGCAATCACCAACCCTGCCACCGTGGCGATGTCTTCATCGTCATTGACCACGTTTTCCACGCCCAGCGTGTGCGAGAGCGCGTGCAGATCGGTAGTACCTTTCACCAGCCAGCCGTCACCGTCGGCAACGATTTCCGGCGTTTCATCCGCATCAGGGAATTCACCGGCAATCGCTTCCAGCACGTCCAGCGGCGTCACCAGACCCTGTACCACACCAAATTCGTTGGTGACGATAACAAAGCTCCCGCGGGCACGACGCAATACGCCCAGCAGGTTGATCGGATCCAGCGTTTCCGGCACGACAATCGCAGGCGACGCGGCCGCAACGGCCTCGACGTTAACCCCCTCTTCAAGGGCTACCAGCATCTCTTTTGCGCGCACGACACCGATGATTTCATCCAGCTCACCCCGGCAGACCGGGAACAGGCTGTGCGGCGAGGAGAGCAACTGCTGACGAATTTCATCAACGCTCAGGTTGGCGTCCACCCAGCTGATTTCACCGCGCGGGGTCATAATGCCGCGCAGGGAGCGGGAAGCCAGCGAAAGCACGCCATTGATCATGTAGCGTTCTTCTTCCACAAACGCGCCTTCCGGCACCGGAACCGGGTTGCGGTTCTCGTTATCAGCCTGCACGTTCACCTGACGACGCCCGCCCATCAGTCGCAGAATCGCATCTGCGGTACGGGCTCGCAGCGGCTGATTCGACTGCTGTTTAATAAAGTTGCGACGCGCAATCTGGTTAAACAGTTCAATCAGAATCGAGAAGCCAATCGCGGCGTACAGGTAGCCTTTCGGAATATGGAAGCCGAAACCTTCTGCCACCAGGCTCAGACCAATCATCAGCAGGAAGCTCAGACACAGCACGACGACCGTCGGATGCTGGTTGACGAAACGCGTCAGCGGTTTAGACGCCAGCAGCATGACCGCCATCGCAATCACAACCGCCGCCATCATCACCGGCAGATGGTTCACCATACCGACCGCCGTAATCACCGCATCCAGCGAGAAGACCGCATCAAGCACCACAATCTGAAGAACAACCACCCAGAAGCTGGCATACCCCTTACCGTGACCGTCATCATGCTGCCGGTTCTCCAGCCGTTCATGCAACTCTGTTGTGGCTTTGAACAGCAGGAACAGTCCCCCCACCAGCATGATTAAATCGCGGCCGGAGAAGGTGAAATCCATGACGGTGAACAGGGGCTTCGTCAGGGTGACCATCCACGAGATCACAGACAGTAAGCCCAGTCGCATGATCAGCGCCAGCGAGAGGCCGATCAGACGGGCTTTATCACGCTGTTTCGGCGGCAGTTTATCCGCGAGGATGGCGATAAACACCAGGTTATCAATACCGAGAACGATCTCCAGCACGACCAGCGTAAGCAAGCCTACCCAGATTGACGGGTCCATTAAGAATTCCATGACACGCTCCTGCTAAAGGAATGACAAAACGGTGCCCCGCTACTGACGGGCATTTCAAAGGGAAAGAGAGTCGATGCGTGGCGAAGATCGCCGGTGAATAAGGCGCGGGATGGCCTGGAAGATGACTGACGTCGGTGACGGTCCATATAGTGGGCTGTAGCCCTATACTCCTGAATAATTAAACGGACGCTAAACATATCAGAGACAATTGGTTTTTAGCAAAGATTTACGTTCCTTTGCAAACTTCTGTAACACACGCGGATTATCTTAGAGAAAAATCTGTAAGGCGTAGCTAAATTACGGATCTTCATCACATAAATTATTTTTTCACTATCTAAAATAATTCGCGGAAGTCTTAGTTTTTTTAACTCTAACCCTTATCTGAATCGATTCGGTTCGCCAATACGATTCTCAGTACGCCTGCCTGGCAGACGTATAAATGATAATAAAAGGAGGTAGCAAGTGACCATTGCTATTGTCATAGGCACACATGGTTGGGCTGCGGAGCAGTTACTCAAAACAGCAGAAATGCTGTTGGGCGAGCAGGAAAACGTCGGCTGGATCGATTTCGTTCCCGGTGAAAATGCCGAGACGCTGATTGAAAAATACACTGCTCAGCTTGAGAAGCTGGATACCAGCAAGGGCGTGCTATTTCTCGTGGATACATGGGGCGGCAGCCCATTCAACGCTGCCAGCCGCATTGTCGTCGATAAAGAGCATTATGAAGTCGTCGCCGGGGTTAACATCCCTATGCTGGTGGAAACCTTTATGGCGCGCGACGATAACCCAGCCTTTGATGAACTGGTGGCACTGGCGGTTGAAACCGGTCGCGAAGGTGTGAAAGCACTGAAAGCGCAGCCGGTTGAGAAACCAGCCCCTGTTGCGGCAGCGCCAAAAGCGGCGGCACCCGCAAAACCGATGGGTCCGAACGATTACATGGTTATCGGCCTGGCGCGTATTGATGACCGTCTGATCCACGGCCAGGTGGCGACACGCTGGACCAAAGAGACCAACGTACAACGCATCATCGTGGTCAGTGACGAAGTGGCCGCCGACACTGTCCGTAAAACCCTTCTCACCCAGGTTGCTCCGCCGGGCGTCACCGCGCACGTCGTGGATGTCGCCAAAATGATCCGCGTTTACAACAACCCGAAATATGCGGGCGAGCGCGTGATGCTTCTCTTCACCAACCCGACAGACGTCGAACGCATTGTTGAAGGCGGCGTGAAAATCACCTCCGTTAACATTGGCGGTATGGCATTCCGTCAGGGCAAAACGCAGGTCAACAACGCGATTTCAGTAGATGCGAAAGATATCGAGGCCTTCAATAAACTGAATGCCCGCGGTATCGAACTGGAAGCCCGTAAGGTTTCCACGGATCAGAAACTGAAAATGATGGATTTGATCGGCAAGGTGGGGAAATAAGCCCGGGCCGGTTTTTCATATAGAGCTTATGTAATAGGAGAAGTGCAATGGAGATTACTACTCTTCAGATTGTACTGGTGTTCATCGTCGCATGTATTGCGGGTATGGAGTCCGTACTTGATGAATTTCAGTTCCACCGTCCACTGGTGGCCTGTACGTTGATTGGCGCCGTTCTCGGTGACATGAAAACCGGTATCATCATCGGTGGTACCCTGGAAATGATCGCCCTCGGCTGGATGAACATCGGTGCGGCAGTGGCGCCAGATGCCGCGCTGGCGTCCATTATTTCAACCGTTCTGGTTATCGCTGGTCACCAGAGTATTGGTGCCGGTATCGCGCTGGCTATCCCACTGGCCGCAGCGGGTCAGGTGCTAACCATCATCGTTCGTACTATCACCGTTGCCTTCCAGCACGCGGCGGATAAGGCGGCCGAAAACGGCAACCTCACCGCGCTCTCCTGGATCCACGTGTCTTCCCTGTTCCTGCAAGCGATGCGTATCGCGATCCCTGCGGTTATCGTGGCGATCTCTGTCGGCACCAGCGAAGTTCAGGGCATGCTGAATGCGATCCCTGAAGTGGTCACCAGCGGTCTGAACATTGCGGGCGGCATGATCGTGGTGGTTGGTTATGCGATGGTCATCAACATGATGCGCGCAGGCTACCTGATGCCATTCTTCTACCTCGGCTTCGTTACCGCTGCGTTCACCAACTTCAACCTGGTTGCGCTGGGTGTGATTGGTGCGGTGATGGCGATTCTTTATATCCAGCTCAGCCCGAAATACAACCGCGTCGCGGGTGCCCCTGCGCAGGCAGCTGGTAACAACGATCTCGATAACGAACTGGACTAACAGGTGAGCGAAATGGTTGATATGACTAAAACTACCACTGAGAAAAAACTCACTCCGGGTGATATTCGTGGCGTGTTCATCCGTTCTAACCTGTTTCAGGGTTCATGGAACTTCGAACGTATGCAGGCGCTCGGCTTCTGCTTCTCCATGGTACCGGCCATCAAACGCCTGTATCCGGAAAACAACGAAGCACGCCGTCAGGCAATTAAGCGTCACCTGGAATTCTTCAACACCCATCCTTATGTTGCAGCGCCTGTTCTGGGCGTGACGCTGGCGATGGAAGAGCAGCGTGCGAACGGGGCTGAGATCGACGATGGTGCTATCAACGGTATCAAAGTCGGTCTGATGGGGCCGCTGGCAGGCGTGGGCGACCCGATCTTCTGGGGTACGGTGCGTCCGGTCTTTGCGGCACTGGGCGCCGGGATCGCCATGAGCGGCAGCCTGCTCGGTCCCCTGCTGTTCTTCATTCTGTTCAACGCGGTGCGTCTGCTGACCCGTTACTACGGCGTGGCGTACGGTTACCGTAAAGGGGTGGATATCGTTAAGGATATGGGCGGCGGCTTCCTGCAAAAACTGACTGAGGGGGCGTCAATCCTCGGCCTGTTTGTAATGGGAGCCCTGGTGAACAAGTGGACGCACGTGAACATCCCGCTGGTGGTTTCGACGATCACCGGTCAGGATGGTCAGACCCGTGTCACCACCGTGCAGACTATTCTGGACCAGCTGATGCCGGGCCTGGTCCCGCTGCTGTTAACCTTCGCCTGTATGTGGCTGCTGCGTAAAAAAGTGAACCCGCTGTGGATCATCGTTGGCTTCTTCGTCATCGGTATCGCGGGCTACGCCGTCGGCCTGCTGGGTCTGTAATAAAATGCGTTACCGACCGGGGGCTTGCCCCCGGTCTTTTTATCTGGAGGATGAATGACTGTCACGGACACCGTACTGGTTTTATTTATTGTTGCCCTACTGGCTTACGCGATCTATGACGAGTTCATTATGCCTCGCCGCCACGGCGAGACGCTGCTGACCCTTCCCCTTTTACGCCGTGGACGCGTTGATGCGTTTATCTTCGCGGGTCTGGTAGTCATCCTGATTTACAATAACGTGACCAGCCACGGTGCAATATTAACCACATGGTTATTATGTGCGCTGGCATTAATGGCCATTTACCTGTTCTGGATCCGCGCGCCTAAACTCATTTTTAAAAAACACGGATTTTTCTTCGCCAATGTCTGGATAGAATATAACCGTATTAAAGAGATGAATTTATCTGAAGACGGGGTACTGGTGATGCAATTAGAACAACGCCGCCTGCTCATCCGGGTTAAAAATATTGATGACCTGGAAAAGATCTACAAATTACTCCTTAAAACTCAATGAGTTAATATTATAGCATCGGCTATATATTGCATTATTCTTCAATGCGCAATATAGCCGTTGCTATATCTTCTCTGCTAATTAACTTATATTTATTAACGATATTTTCACGCATAAATCTAAATGAAAATCGTTATCAACGAAGTGGCTAAATAAAGCCTTCTTCGTTGTTGTTTTATATTCTCAAAATATGTTAAGGTTGCGCCCGTCGTTGGGGAGTAGCCGATTTCCTGCTTACAGGAAATGTACGTGTCAACATACTCGTTGAAAAACGTGGCGCGTACGGATCGCTTTCAGCACACTTACTGTGCAGAAGTGATCAGGCGAGACCATAGATACATCAACTGCTGTTTACTGGGGGCAGTGATGTGTCATATGGATATCCCCGGTCTGGACGCTCTTATGAATATCTCCGCTACAATCCTTCTGGCTTTTGGCATGTCCATGGACGCGTTTGCCGCCTCTATCGGTAAAGGTGCTACCCTCCATAAACCTAAATTTTCCGAAGCCCTGCGTACCGGTCTCATCTTTGGCGCTATCGAAACGCTGACGCCGCTTATCGGCTGGGGTCTGGGAATGCTCGCCAGCCAGTTCGTGCTGGAGTGGAACCACTGGATTGCCTTCGTGCTGCTGGTGTTCCTCGGCGGACGCATGGTGATTGAAGGGTTTCGTGGCAACAGCGATGAAGATGACGCGCCGCTGCAACGTCACGGCTTCTGGCTTCTGGTGACAACCGCCATCGCAACCAGCCTGGACGCAATGGCCGTGGGTGTTGGTCTGGCGTTTTTGCAGGTCAATATTATCGCCACCGCGCTGGCGATTGGCTGCGCCACGCTGATCATGTCAACGCTGGGGATGATGGTGGGTCGCTTCATTGGCCCGCTGTTGGGTAAACGTGCCGAAATACTGGGCGGTATCGTACTGATCGGGATTGGTGCCCAAATCCTTTGGGCACACTTCGCGGGTTAACCTTCGCGCTGCCAGCAATGGATGCTGAAATCCGTCTGGCAGCAAAATTCAGTCTGTGCTGCCAGCGTTTCCCACACCTCTGGTTTTGCCCTCCATGCAAAGGGCGTCATTTGCAGTAACGCCACCGCTTCGCTTCCTTGTAACGTCATGTCATACGCCACCGACTGCGCCTGCTTTAACGCAAAGCCCGCCAGTTGTTCAGAGTGAGGCGCATGCAGGTGGACTTCATCATAGATCAGCCCTTTCAGCTCCAGCAGGTGACGTGGCCCGGGCGTGACGGTGATAACCCACCCGCCGGGCTTAACGACGCGCGCCAGCTCCTCTGCCTTGCACGGCGCATAGATACGCACCACGGCGTCCATACTCGCCTCCTCAAACGGCAGGCGGTGGCTGGAGGCCACGCAGAACGTTACCGCTGAGTAGCGTTTGGCTGCCGCACGGATAGCCACCTTCGAGACGTCCAGCCCGTAAGTTTCAGCGCCCTTCTCAGCCGCCACGTCAGCAAACGTGGCAGTGTAATAGCCTTCACCGCAGCCGATATCCAGCATAGCGGATGCGCCTTCTGTCAGAGATCCACGGAGTAAGGCGACAACCGCATCCCTGAGCGGTTGATAGTGCCCGGCATCAAGAAACGCCCGGCGCGCCTGCATCATCTCTGCGCTGTCACCCGGATCCCGGGAACGCTTGTGCTGTACAGGCAGAAGATTCACATAGCCTTCTTTCGCCCGGTCAAACTGATGTCCCTGTGGACAGATAAACGTTTTCTCCGCGCGCGTCAGCGGCGCGTGGCAAAGGGGACAACTGAAAGACATGACAACTCCAGGGCGTAAACCGAAAGGCGAAGTGTACCGCTATTCGCCAGGGTTATAAACGGCTGGGTGGCGCATCACGATCAGATGGTCAGAATCTGCCGGCAGCCCGTCTGGCTTCACGTTTTCCAGGCGCAGAACGTTGCCCATAATTTCGCTGAATACGGGTGCGGAAACGGCCCCGCCGTAATAGGCGCCGTTTTGCGGATCGTTAATCACCACCACCAGCGCAAATCGGGGATCGCTGGCAGGCGCAACGCCTGCGGTATAGGCGACGTATTTATCCACATACTGCCCATGCTCATCGATTTTTTTGGCCGTCCCGGTTTTTATCGCCACGCGATAGTTACGCACCGCCGCTTTGATCCCCCCACCGCCGGGTAACGCGACGCTCTCCATCATGTGTTCCACCTCGTGAACAATTTCCTCGGACATCACCCGCTTGCCAATCACCGGCGGATCGATACGGGTGATGGACAGAGGCCGTTCAATACCATAACTGCCGATGGTGGCATACACATGCGCCAACTGGAGAGGGGTGACCATCAGGCCATAACCAAAGGCAAAGGTCGCCCGGTCTAACTGACTCCAGAATTTTCGCTGCGGCAGTAAACCTGCGCTTTCTCCCGTTAAACCAAGCCCGGTACTCTCGCCAAAACCAAAGTTTTTATAGGTATCCAGTAACCGTTGCACGGGCATCGCCAGCGAAAGACGGGATACGCCTGTGTCGCTGGATTTTTGCAAAATCCCGGTCATCGTCAGCTCGGGGTAGTAACCCACATCACGAATACGATGACCATCAATGGTGTAGGGATGCGTGTCTATCACGCTGTCAGGCTGAACCAGCCCCTGCTGTAGCGCCGTCATTAACACCAGAGGCTTAACGGTAGAGCCTGGTTCAAAGGTGTCGCTGATCGCACGATTGCGAAAATCATCCAGCGTTGCCCCTTCCCGGTTGTTGGGGTTGAAGTCGGGGAAGCTCGCCATCGCCAGTATTTCGCCCGTCTGGATATTAATCAGTACCGACGCACCAGATTCGGCTTTGTTCCACGCCACGGCGTTATCCAGCGCGTCTTCGGTGATGGTTTGCAGGCGTTCATCGATACTAAGCTGGATATTATGTGCAGGTACGGGAGCCACCTCCGTGAGGTTTTCAACCACGTGTCCGTAGCGATCTTTCCTGACCAGCCGCACGCCTGCCTTGCCGGTAAGCTGCGTGTTGAAGCTTTTCTCGACGCCCTCAATGCCCTGACCATCAATATTCGTGAAGCCAATCAGGTTAGCCGCCACATGTCCGGCAGGATAAAAACGGCGGGACTCATCGCGGAGATTGATGCCGGGAAGACGCAGCTTATCGATCCACTTTGCCTGGGAGGGATCAACCTGACGGGCAAGGTAAATAAATCGCCCGTGCGGGTTGCTGTTGATTCGTGATGCGAGCGTGCTCAGAGAAAGGTGTAAGGCATTTGCCAGAGCCTGCCAGCGCGAGTCAAAACCGACCCCTCCTTTTTCCAGCACTGTTTTAGGATCGGCCCAGACGGCCTGGACAGGGACGCTTACCGCAAGGGGACGCCCTTCACGGTCTACAATCATCCCACGCGGGGCGTCTATCGCCACTTCGCGCAGAGAACGCATATCCTCCTGCTTTACCAGATTATCCGGTTTGATAATTTGTAGCCACGCCACGCGGCCCAGCAGAAATGCAAGGCTACAAAAGATGGCGAGACACAGCAGTGCAAAACGTGCCGGAGTAAAGTTTCCGTTGGTCGTTATTGTATTTTTTTTCACCTTAACCCCAGGGCTGTTGATCAACGCCCTGATTTAACGGGAAAAACGGCTAATCAGGCGGGAAAACAATGCTAATAACCTCGCGGCTTTGCAACAAGATAATAACAGAGGAGGATTACGTAATATTTTGAAAAATAAGCGAATAAAAAAGCCCCGCATCGGCGAGGCTTATGTCTGAGATCGAAGCGCCGGGCGCTTCAGTCAGCAGTGATTCGATCAGATAGCAGTTACGTTAACCGCAGCTGGGCCTTTCTGGCCATCCTGAATTTCGAACTCAACGTTCTGGCCTTCAGCCAGAGTTTTGAAGCCGTTACCCTGGATTGCAGAGAAGTGTACGAACACGTCTTTGCTGCCGTCAGCAGGAGTAATGAAACCAAAACCTTTAGACTCGTTGAACCACTTAACTTGACCTTTAATCTTTGCCATTTGCAAAATTCCTTAGAGTGTTTTCTTAGCCCGCAGGCTTTGACTTAGATAAAACTGAGACATTACTGCTTGAGGCACTAATATAAGGTTCGGCAGAGAAGCGGTATTCAACGACAACGTGTTTACTCAGGACTTCTTTACTGAAAATGCCACACATAAACAGAACTGTACCTCGTTTGACCCAAAACGTGTTATCACACACAACGTTTAATATGGCAAGCCATTTTTAAACGTGTCTCGATCCGCCGCACAAATTCAGGCTTTACTTCTAACAATCTGCACAGTTATGCGAATTGTCGAATGAAGCACCACCTGACCTGACTGCCCGCAGGGTGCAATGACGCGCCCTGTAATCAAAGACTTTTTAAACATAGCTCAATCATTTCAAAGCGTCCATCCCAATCCCTGTTTTTCTTAAAAGTAATGACTGAGTTAGAACATTTTGTGAAAAGTTATGCTGAAAACATTGCAACGCACCAATGTGTGACAGGGAATATACGATGTTAATTCCATTTTGCTAACTGTATTAAAATCCACCATTTAATAAGCGTTATTCTGCACCAAAATAATGAAATTTTTATGACTCTGCCTCAAAAGAAGGCAAGCAAAACGTTTCGATAAAAATAAAACACTTCAGGAAAGATAAAGCACACTCTTTATTCAACGAAACCGTAATTGTTGAATAAGGATAAATATTCGCCAATTTTCAGTATGCTGAAACAATAGTTAACGGCTGCTTAATTACATGCAGAGATGTTGAGGGGCACATTTGATCAGGGAGGGGATTTACGCCGTACGTCAGGCCACCTCCCCGCTCCGGGCAGACTATCGTTCGGCTACCAGGCGAATGAAGTCTTCCTCGTCTTGTTGAGCAACGGCGTCCTTCGCTACCTCTTTCGCTTCCGGCTCGTTGGCTTCACACAAACGACGCAGCAACGCATTCTGCCGTTTCTGCTGATCGAGCAATGCTTCCAGCAGCTCAACCTGCTCGTTGGTGCGGGAGCTGGCGCGGTTAACAAAGAACCACAGCACCAGCCCAACGACCAGCACCACCAAAGACATGACCAGGGATGCAATGCTCAGCAGCCCCGAATTCAGTAACTCACCCATTTCACCACCTCAGTAAAAACCGCCATTTTACCACTGCCGCCACGTAAGGACATCACTCAGCGTAAAAATGGCCTCTACCAGGGGATAAATTTATTGATTGAACAAATGCCGCTAAAGAACTGTACATCCTGATCGCACATCACATTGATAGTCTGCGTCCACAGCACCACGCATGCTATCAACACGATAATCAGAATTACCCAGCGTATTTTTTTCACTCCACACTCCGTCTTATGACCTGATGCAGCCAGGTTATCACGGTTATCTTAAACAGGGGCTAACTGTACCTTCAACAGACTCTTTTCGGAATCGTGCACTTGTTTCACTGCGTAAACCCGTTACGCTTACTCCATGACAACAAAGAAAAAAGAGGCAACGATGCGTTTACTTATTCGTACGGTAATTGTACTGGCCATTGTGTGGATCGGCCTGTTATTAAGTGGGTATGGCGTACTTATGGGGAGCAAAGAAAATGCCGCGGGTCTGGGTATCCAGTGTAAATATCTCACCGCCCAGGGGGTAAGCACGGCACAGTACATCCATTCAGACAGCGGGGTCATCGGGTTAACCAACTGTCCTGTGCTGCGAAAATCATCTGTTGTGGTTGATAACGGCTAATCAGCGCTGAATTTTGCTTACAAAAACGCCGCACTGTTGCGGCGTTTTTGTTGGGTCGTCGATCAGAACGGATAGTCGTTATAGCCCATCTGCTCTGAAATTTTGCGCGCTGCGGTATGCAGAATCGCCACATATTCATGAAGACGCTCTTCGGAGAAACGCAGCGTTGGGAACGAAATGCTCAGGCCCGCAATGACAACGCCGAAGCGGTCAAATACCGGCACACCGATGCAACGCAGCCCCTCTTCCTGCTCTTCGTTATCTTCCCCATAACCCTGCTCACGCACCTGATCCAGCACGCTCAGCAGTTCATCCGTACTCGTAATCGTGCGGTCGGTGCTGCGTTTATATTCCACACCGTCAAGGATTTGCTTCACCTCTTCGCGATCGCGCCAGGCCAGCAGCACTTTACCAATTGCGGTGCTGTACAGCGGGTTACGACGACCGATGCGTGAATACATGCGCAGGTTGTACATGGAGTCAATTTTGTGGATGTAAACAATGCTGTCTTCATCCAGTGCGCCAAGGTGAATGGTCTCTTTCGTCAGCCGCGAAAGTTCGCGCATCTGAATGTCAGCGCTGCGGATCAGATCCACGTTTTGCAAGGCGCGGGCACCCAGTTCAAACAGTTTCAGGGTCAGAGAATATTTTTCTGATTCTCCTTCCTGCGCGACATAACCCAATGATTTCATCGTCTGCAAAAAGCGATAAACGGTGCTTTTCGACATCATCACACGCTGCGACAACTCTGTAATACCAATTTCACGCTCTTCTCCGAGCGCCTGCAAGATGCCAAACACCTTCAGCACGGAAGAAACAGAATCTGGCTGCTTATCCAAATCTGCGATTGCCATTTATCACCTCATGGAGAGTGTTTTATAAAAATCAGAACCGGTTTTTATTATAAATTCGTGTGATGCGTGCTGCAATCTGTCTGGCTTTACTTCGTTACAAATCTGCGACATAAAACCGAAATAACGATGCTAAAATAGTTACCCTGAAAATAATTTCACGTTGAGTCATTCTTTTCCCATGCAAAAAAACGTTTCTGATGGCCTGCCCTTACCGCAGCGGTATGGGGCAATTGCCACTATTGTCATCGGTATTTCGATGGCTGTCCTTGACGGTGCGATTGCCAACGTGGCGCTTCCTACCATTGCCAAAGACCTTAATGCTTCTCCCGCAAGCTCCATCTGGATTGTTAATGCGTATCAGATAGCGATTGTGATTTCCCTTTTGTCACTCTCATTCCTGGGCGATATGTTTGGTTATCGCCGGGTTTACCAGTGCGGGCTGGTGGTCTTTACCCTCACCTCGCTCTTCTGTGCTCTTTCCGATTCTCTGCACACCCTTACGCTTGCGCGTATCGCACAGGGCTTTGGCGGCGCGGCGCTGATGAGCGTGAATACGGCCCTGATACGACTCATCTATCCTCATCGCCATCTTGGGCGCGGCATGGGCATTAACTCCTTTATTGTTGCCGTGTCGTCTGCCGCCGGGCCGACGATTGCCGCCGCCATTCTGTCCGTTGCCTCGTGGCAGTTGCTGTTTGCCATTAACGTGCCGCTGGGCGTTGTGGCGATCTTCTTCGCCCTGCGCTATTTGCCGGAAAATGGCCCGAAAAGCGCTATGCCGCGTTTTGATCTGCCCAGCGCGGTGATGAACGCGCTGACGTTCGGCCTGCTGATTACCGCGCTCAGCGGCTTTGCTCAGGGGCAGTCTCTGACGCTGATCGCCGCAGAAATCGTTGCCATGCTCACCATCGGCTTTTTCTTCGTGTGGCGTCAGTTGGCCCTGCCTGTGCCATTATTACCTGTCGATTTACTGCGTATTCCGCTGTTTTCGCTCTCCATTTGTACCTCCATTTGTTCGTTCTGCGCCCAGATGCTGGCGCTGGTTGCGCTGCCGTTCTTTTTACAGAGCGTGCTTGGTCGTTCGGAAGTGGAAACAGGCTTGCTGCTCACCCCCTGGCCTCTGGCAACCATGGTGATGGCTCCGCTGGCGGGTTACCTTATTGAGCGAGTTCATGCCGGACTGCTGGGGGCGATTGGGCTGGTCGTCATGGCGGTGGGACTGTTTGCGCTGGCGCTCCTGCCCTCCTCACCGGGAGATCTGGATATTATCTGGCGCATGATCCTCTGCGGGGCCGGTTTTGGACTGTTCCAGTCTCCCAATAACCATACGATCATCACCTCGGCCCCACGTCATCGCAGCGGTGGCGCCAGCGGGATGCTGGGTACGGCAAGATTGTTAGGGCAAAGCACCGGGGCCGCGATGGTGGCGTTGATGTTTAACCTTGCCGGGCAGAATGCGACACACGTTGCGCTGGTTACCGCTGGGACACTGGCGACACTCGCGGCGATCATCAGCGGCCTTCGTGTCACCCAGCCAAAGGCGCAGGCATAAAAAAACCGGGCGGAGAAGCTCTCCTGCCCGGTTTTTTTCTACCCGATTACGTTACTTCAGGTATTCGCCGCTACGCAGCGCTTCAATACGTTTATCCAGCGGCGGGTGAGACATGAACAGTTCGCTCAGCGATTTTGATTTACCGTTGATGCAGAAGGCCATCATGCTGTTCGCTTCCTGCGGCTCGTAGCTGGTTTTCAGACGTTGCAGCGCGGCAATCATCTTCTCACGGCCCACCAGCTTCGCTGAACCGGCATCCGCGTGGAACTCACGGTGACGGGAGAACCACATGGTAATGATGCTTGCCAGGATACCAAACACCAGCTCCAGCACCATCGAAACAGCAAAATAGATCAGCGGGTTGCCGTTGCTCTCTTCACCCTCATCGCGGTTGCCTCCCATAAACCCGGCAGCAATTTGCGCCAGAATACGGGAAATAAAGATAACGAAGGTGTTCACCACACCCTGGATCAGGGTCATGGTGACCATATCGCCGTTGGCGATGTGGCTGATCTCGTGAGCAATAACCGCTTCCGCTTCGTCACGGCTCATGTTTTGCAGCAGACCGGTACTGACGGCCACCAGGGACGCGTCACGACGCGCACCGGTAGCAAATGCGTTGATATCCGGCGCGTGGTAGATGGCTACCTGCGGCATGGCAATGCCCGCCTGTTTTGACTGCTGAGCAACGGTGCTCATCAGCCACTGTTCCATATCGTTACGCGGTTGCTCAATAACTTCACCGCCAACGGATTTCAGTGCCATCCACTTTGACATCAGCAGTGAAATGAAAGAGCCACCGAAACCAAACAGCAGCGCCATAATCAACAGACCCTGAACGCTGCTCGACTGAATTCCCGTCAGGCTTAGCACCAGCCCGAATACCACCATGACCGCCAGGTTGGTGAGCAGGAAGAGCGCGATTCGCATCATAATATTCTTTTAACCTCAGTTTAACAAAACGCACTATGCGATTACCCACATCGTATGGGTATTGCGGCTATTTTCAAGCATCCAGACGGCGTAAGTCACCAGAAAGACACAACTTTACACAATTGGAAATCTGTCTGACGGAAGGATGAGGAACAAAAAGAAACAGGCACAATTTCTTGTGCCTGTTGGGGGATTATTTTGCCGGAGCAGGTTGCACGGCTGGCTTCTCTTTCTCCAGCTTCGCGAGATCAAGCGCGATATGCACCGTCTCGTCCAGATACGGATCGGGCTCCTGGTAATCCTTCGGCAGATCGTCCAGTTTTTTGAGCAGAGGCTTGCCTTCACGTTTGAAGCGATCGTTGATACGCGCCAGACGTGTTGCGTCATCTTCATTGTTCTCTTTTTCACGCTGGGCGTAGTTCAGAGAGACAATGTTCCGTTTCGCTTTAAGCGCGTTGAAACGTGCGATGTCCTTCATGATGTACTGGAATTCCGGATCCTTCCCGATGCGATCGTTGTGATTTTTCAGCAGTTCCGGTCCGAACTGTTTCATATCACCCGATTTCACGAATGTCGCGGCATCAATGCTATCCCACGGCAGCGCGTTATCTTCAAACTTCTCGCCCGTTTCCGTCTCTTCAGTACCTGTCGGCATCAGGATATCCGGCGTAACGCCTTTGCGCTGGGTACTGCCGCCGTTGACGCGGTAAAACTTCTGAATGGTGTACTGTACTGAACCCAGCGCTGGCCATTCAGGGCGCAGCATCTGGTCGTAAATACGGTTCAGAGAGCGGTACTGCTGCACGGTGCCCTTGCCAAACGTCGGTTCGCCGACGATTAACGCACGGCCATAATCCTGCATGGCAGCAGCGAAGATTTCCGATGCAGAGGCACTGAAGCGATCGACCAGCACCACCAGCGGACCTTTATAGTAAACCACGCCATCGGTATCGGCATCTTCACGCACTTTACCGTTGTTATCACGCACCTGTACCACCGGGCCAGACGGGATAAACAGCCCGGAAAGCGAGACGGCCTCGGTCAATGCCCCGCCGCCGTTGCTGCGCAGGTCAATGATCACGCTGCTGACATTCTGCTTCTCAAGCTTCTGGAGCTGCACTTTCACATCGTCGGTCAGGCCAACGTAGAAGCCTGGGATATCCAGAACGCCAACCTTCTCTTTACCCACGGTTTTCACCGACATTTTCACCGCGCGATCTTCCAGACGGATACGCTCACGGGTCAGAGTAACGATACGGGTTTTGGTCCCCTTACCGGCTGGCAGGATCTCCAGGCGAACTTTGCTGCCCTTCGGCCCTTTGATCAGCGCAACAACGTCATCAAGACGCCAGCCAATCACGTCCACCATGCTCTTTCCGGTTTGACCGACACCGACAATACGGTCGCCTACGCTGATCGCTTTGCTTTTCGACGCAGGGCCACCGGCCACCATGGAGTTGATCACGGTGTAGTCATCGTCCATCTGAAGCACCGCACCAATGCCTTCCAGAGACAGGCTCATTTCGGTATTGAACTGTTCGGTGTTGCGTGGAGAGAGATAATTGGTGTGCGGATCAATTTCATGCGCAAACGCGGTCATCGCCAGTGAGAAAACATCTTCACTGTTGGTCTGCGCCAGACGACGAATAGCGAATTTGTAGCGACGGTTTAACGTCTCACGAATCTCTTTTTCGTCTTTGCCCGTGAGCTTGAGGCTCAGTTCGTCATATTTGACTTTTCCGTCCCACAGCGCATTCAGTTCAGCCTCGTCTTTCGGCCATGGCGATTTGCTGCGGTCCAGATTAAAGGTGTCGTTGCCGGTGAAGTCCATCGGACGTTCCAGCACCTTCAGCGCGTATTGATAACGTTCAAAACGGCGCTTTTGCGATAAATTGTACAGATCGTAGAACAGATCCAGCTTTCCGGAGCGCAGCTCATCACCCACGTCGGATTTGCGTTTAGCGAACTGTTCGACATCGCTGGCCAGCAGTACGTTATGGCTGTAATCCAGCAAGTTCAGATAACGGTCAAAGATTTTGGCCGAAAAGGCCTGATCGAGATCGAACTGACGATAGTGCGAACGAGTAAAGCGCGACGTCACGCGCTCACTCACCGTCGCGTGCTGAGTCTCTTCCTTGAGAACCGGAATTTGATCTACACGCGTAATATCGTCCACAGCGAAAGCGTGGCCTGTTATAGCAAACAGGCCAGCCAGCGCGGTGAGCTTAAAAAAAGTGTTCATGCCAGGCTCGGCCTCCGTTTCAGAACAACAAGTGTTCTGCGCGTACAATCATTGACATACCAGAAGTCAGCTGTACACGAACGCCATCTTTGGTGATTTCCAGTACGGTGGCGTCCATCGCGTTGTTACCCGCTTTAACCTTCAGAGACTGACCCACGCTGAGCGCGTTGATGTCAGAAACCGGGGTGTGGCGCGGCTCTTCGCGCGGCGCACGTGGGGCTTTAGCTGCTGGTTTGTCAGCACGCGGTTTGCGATCGTTATTTTCAGCACGACGCGGTGCCGGGCGCGGTTTACGCTCGCGACGAGGGGCGTCTTCCTGACCGTTAGCCGCTGCGGCTTCGCGTTTTTTCGCCTGCTGTTCCGCACGCTGTGCCTGCACGCGAGCTTTGGCTTCTTCAAGCTGCTTACGCGCATGTTCTACGTGCTGCTCGTCCAGCTCACCGCACGGGTTGCCATCGAGGTCGACACGGGTCGCACCCGGCTTGATACCGTACAGGTAACGCCAGCTCGAGGTATAAAGGCGTAAGGCAGAACGAAGCTGCGTTTTGCTGAGGTTCATCTCCCCCTCAACGCGCGCGACCAAATCCTGAAAGATACCGACTTTCAGAGGACGCGCTTCACCTTCAGCGCTGAAGCACTGCGGGAAACGCTCGGCCAGAAATGCGATAACTTCTTTACTGCTATTCAACTTAGGTTGATTTTCCATGAAATTTCCTGATTACAACGGACGTTGCCAACAAGCGCAGGCATGAACAGGCGACATTATAATGACGCTATCAGTAAATGCTACGTTATCCGTTGATTATCCTGCGACGCTCGCAAAGAATTTATGATAATCGGTCTCTGCCAGAACATTTTCCAGGTTTGCCGCCAGCGCGCGCAACCCCTGCTCATCCTCGGCAGTAAAGCGACTGAAGACCGTGCTGTCGATATCCAGAACGCCAATAATCTGATTTTTAACCACCAGCGGCAGTACGATTTCAGAATTGCTGCTGGCATCGCAGGCAATGTGGCCGTCAAACGCATGAACGTCCTCGACACGCTGAACCTGCCGGGTCGCCACTGCGGTACCGCACACGCCGCGACCTACCGGGATACGCACGCAGGCGAGTTTCCCCTGGAAAGGCCCCAGCACCAGCGTGTCACCTTCGAGCAGATAAAAGCCCGCCCAGTTCACGTCAGAAAGGCGTTCGAACAGTAACGCACTGGTATTTGCCAAAGTGGCTAAGAAACTGGTTTCCCCCGCCATTAATGCCTTAAAATCGCGATTCAGATCCGCGTAGAATTCTGTTTTGTTCATTATTCAATCACTTAGTTAACTTACATATTTACCGCATAGCCTATTAAAATAAGCATTAAATGCGCTCATGCTCAAGATGAATCCGTTCATGAGTTATTATAACTTTCAACAATACTTATCTGTGTGCGACTGATGGCCCTAAAAACACCCCAAATTACGCCGACACGAAAGATCGTTGTCCGTACGGTAAGCCAGGCTCTGCCTCGTGCACATTATCAGCGTTGTCCGCAGTGCGATACGCTTTTTATGTTGCCGAAGATGAAATCGCACCAAAGCGCTTTTTGTCCTCGCTGCGATGCCAAAATTCGCGATGGTCGGGACTGGTCATTGACGCGGCTGGCGGCCATGGCGGTCACCATGCTGCTGCTGATGCCCTTCGCCTGGACCGAGCCGCTGTTAAAGCTCTACCTCCTTGGCGTGCGTATTGACGCTAACGTGTTGCAGGGGATCTGGCAGATGACGCGCGAGGGCGATCCGCTTACGGCCGCCATGGTGCTGTTCTGCGTCGTCGGCGCCCCACTGGTACTGGTCGCGGCAATTGCCTACCTGTGGTTTGGCAACATCCTGGGGATGAACCTGCGCCCGGTCCTGCTGATGCTGGAAAAGCTCAAAGAGTGGGTCATGCTGGACATCTATCTGGTCGGCGTGGGTGTGGCCTCCATCAAGGTGCAGGACTATGCTTTTTTACAGCCTGGCATTGGCCTTTTCGCGTTTATTTCGCTGGTCCTGCTGAGTATTTTGACCCTGATTCATCTGAATGTTGAACAGCTTTGGGAGCGATTTTACCCTCAGCGCCCCGCGACCCGACCTGATGAAAACCTGCGCGTCTGCCTGGGGTGTCATTACACCGGTTTCCCGGATAAACGCGGGAGGTGCCCGCGCTGCCACATTCCGTTAAGATTGCGGCGCAACAACAGCCTGCAAAAATGCTGGGCGGCGCTTATTGCCTCTCTGGTCTTTTTGTTCCCGGCCAATATGCTGCCGATCTCCGTGATTTATGTGAACGGCGCCCGTCAGGAAGATACTATCCTTTCAGGGATTATCTCTCTGGCGCACAGTAACGTGGGGGTCGCCGCCATCGTTTTCATCGCCAGTATTCTGGTGCCCTTTACCAAAGTGGTGGTGATGTTTACGCTGCTTATCAGCATTCACTTTAAATGCGAACAAGGATTACGCACCCGCATCCTGCTTCTGCGATTCGTGACCTGGATTGGTCGCTGGTCGATGTTGGATCTGTTCGTGATTTCGCTGATGATGTCGCTCATCAATCGCGATCAGTTACTTGCTTTTACCATGGGACCCGCAGCTTTTTATTTCGGCTCTGCGGTGATATTGACTATTCTTGCAGTGGAATGGCTGGACAGCCGCTTACTTTGGGACGCACATGAGTCAGGAAACGCCCGCTTCGCCGACTGAAGCGAGAATTAAAACAAAACGCCGCATTTCGCCATTCTGGTTGCTGCCTGTCATCGCGCTGATGATCGCAGGCTGGCTTATCTGGACGACCTATGAAGATCGCGGAAGTACCATCACGATTGATTTCCAGTCTGCGGACGGCATTGTCGCCGGACGCACCCCCGTTCGCTTTCAGGGGGTGGAAGTGGGCACCGTGCAGGATATTTCCCTCGGCAAAGGGCTGAACAAAATCCAGGTCCGGGCGAGCATTAAGTCTGACATGCAGGATGCCCTGCGCGCCGAAACGCAGTTCTGGCTGGTCACGCCTAAAGCCTCCCTGGCTGGCGTTTCCGGGCTGGATGCGCTTGTCGGCGGTAACTATATCGGCATGATGCCCGGGAAAGGTGAGCCACAGGATCACTTTGTTGCGCTGGATACCCAGCCGAAATACCGGCTGAATAACGGCGATTTGATGATCCACCTCCGCGCGCCGGATCTCGGCTCGTTGAACAGTGGTTCTCTGGTCTATTTCCGCAAAATTCCGGTGGGCCGCGTTTACGATTACGCCATTAACCCGAACAAAGATGGCGTGACCATTGATGTACTCATCGAACGGCGTTTTACCAGCCTGGTGAAAAAAGGCAGCCGCTTCTGGAACGTCTCCGGCGTCGATGCCGACCTGAGCTTAAGCGGCGCGAAAGTGAAGCTTGAGAGCCTGGCGGCGCTGGTGAATGGCGCTATCGCCTTCGACTCACCTGCTGACTCCAGCCCTGCCGAGGCAGAAGATACCTTTGGCCTGTACGCTGACCTTGCGCACAGCCAGCGCGGAGTCATCGTCAAATTGACCCTGCCGGATGCCAAAGGCCTGAAAGCCGGTTCGACCCCGCTGATGTATCAGGGATTAGAGGTCGGTCAGCTGACAAAACTAACCCTCAATGCGGGCGGCTCCGTTACCGGCGAAATGACGGTGGATCCGAGCGTGGTGGATCTCCTGCGGGAAAAAACGCGCATTGAACTGCGTAATCCGAAGCTCTCCCTCAGCGACGTCAGCATCAGTTCTCTGCTGACGGGCAGTACCTTTGAACTGATCCCCGGTGAAGGTGCGCCGAATAAAAACTTCGTTATCGCACCAGCGGATAAAGCCCTGCTGCAAAAACCAGGTGTGTTGACGGTGACGCTGAATGCGCCGGAAAGCTATGGTATCGAAGCCGGGCAACCGCTGATCCTGCACGGTGTGCAGGTGGGCCAGGTTCTCGAACGTAAGCTGTCGGAAAAAGGGGTCTCCTTCTCCGCCGCCATCGATCCGCAGTACAGCAACCTGGTCCACGGCGACAGTAAATTTGTGGTTAACAGCCGGGTCGACGTGAAGGTGGGTCTGGACGGGGTTGAGTTCCTCGGCGCCAGCGCCAGCGAATGGGTTAACGGCGGGATCCGCATTCTGCCGGGCAGCAAAGGTGCGCTGCGCGAGAGCTATCCGCTGTTCGCCAATCTGGACAAGGCCATTGAAAACAGCCTGGGCGACCTGCCGACCACCACGCTGACCTTAAGCGCTGAAACGCTGCCGGATGTCCAGGCAGGCTCCGTCGTGCTTTATCGTAAGTTTGAGGTCGGGGAAGTGATCACCGTTCGTCCCCGTGCGGACGCGTTTGATATCGAGCTGCATATCAAACCGGAATACCGCAAGCTGCTCACGCCAAACAGCGTGTTCTGGGCTGAAGGCGGCGCGAAAGTGCAGCTTAACGGCAACGGGCTGACCGTACAGGCCTCTCCCCTCTCCCGTGCCCTGCGCGGTGCGATCAGCTTTGATAACCTGAGCGGCGCGGGCGGCAACATGCGTAAAGGTGACAAGCGGATCCTCTTCCCGTCTGAAACCGCGGCGCGCGCCGTCGGGGGTCAGATTACCCTACACACTTTTGACGCCGGTAAACTGGCGGAAGGCATGCCCATCCGCTATCTCGGCATTGATATCGGGCAGGTCCAGAAGCTGACGCTGATCACCGCGCGCAATGAAGTCCAGGCTACCGCCGTGCTTTATCCGGAATATGTGCAGACCTTTGCCCGGGCAGGCTCGCGCTTCTCGGTGGTTACGCCGCAAATTTCTGCCGCAGGGGTTGAGCACCTCGACACCATTCTTCAGCCGTACATTAACGTTGAACCGGGTCGCGGCAACGCACGTCGCGAATTTGAGTTGCAGGAGGCAACCATCACCGACTCCCGTTATCTGGACGGTCTGAGCATTGTGGTTGAAGTGCCGGAAGCCGGTTCGCTGGGCATCGGCACGCCGGTGCTGTTCCGCGGCATTGAAGTGGGGACGGTCACGAGCCTGACGCTGGGTAATCTTTCCGATCGCGTGATGGTCGGCCTGCGCATCAGCCAGCGTTATCAGCATCTGGTTCGCAACAACTCGGTGTTCTGGCTGGCTTCAGGCTACTCGCTGGACTTCGGCCTGACCGGTGGCGTGGTCAAAACGGGGACCTTCAACCAGTTCATTCGCGGCGGCATAGCCTTTGCGACGCCTCCGGGTACGCCTCTGGCACCTAAGGCGCAGGCAGGAAAACATTTCCTGCTGCTGGAAAGTGAACCGAAAGAGTGGCGCGAATGGGGAACGGCGCTGCCACGTTAATCTCGCAGGCTCCGGTGTCAACGCGCCGGAGCCTTTATGTTACACTGCGCACCTGAATGTTTCCCTGTGGTGTGCCCGTGGCTCAAAACTCCGTATTTCTTCCTGAACAATTCCTCGCACAGATGCGCGAGGCGCTTCCTGCTCATCTCTCTTTCGACGATTTTGTCGCCGCCTGCCAGCGCCCTTTGCGCCGCAGTATTCGCGTCAATACGCTAAAAATCAGCGTCGGGGCGTTTCTGGATCTCGTCTCCCCCTACGGCTGGCAACTGACGCCGGTGCCGTGGTGTGAAGAAGGGTTCTGGATCGAGCGGGATGACGAAGAGAGCTTGCCGCTCGGCAGCACCGCCGAGCACCTGAGCGGGCTGTTTTATATTCAGGAAGCCAGCTCCATGCTGCCGGTTGCCGCGCTGTTTGCCGATGATAACCAGCCTGAGCGGGTCATGGACGTGGCGGCGGCGCCTGGCTCCAAAACCACGCAGATTGCTGCCCGGATGAATAACCGCGGCGCGATCCTCGCTAACGAATTTTCTGCCAGCCGCGTCAAAGTTCTGCATGCCAATATCAGCCGCTGCGGGATCCACAACGTCGCCTTGACGCACTTCGACGGTCGCGTGTTTGGGGCTGCCCTGCCGGAAGCCTTTGATGCCATCCTGCTCGACGCGCCCTGTTCCGGCGAAGGCGTAGTGCGCAAAGATCCTGATGCATTAAAAAACTGGTCTGTTGCAAGCAACCTGGAGATCGCCGCCACGCAACGTGAACTGATCGACAGTGCGTTCCATGCCCTGCGCCCAGGCGGGACGCTGGTTTATTCCACCTGTACGCTTAATCGCGATGAAAACGAGGATGTCTGCCTGTGGCTGAAGCAACGCTATGCGGATGCCGTCGAGTTTCTGCCGCTGGACACCCTCTTCGACTCGGCCAGTCATGCGGCCACGCCTGAAGGCTTCCTGCACGTCTTCCCACAGATTTACGATTGCGAGGGCTTCTTTGTTGCGCGTCTGCGTAAAACCCGTGCCGTCGATCCCCTGCCTGCGCCTGCGTTTAAGGTCGGCAACTTCCCGTTCGCGCCGGTCAAAGGCCGTGAAGCGGCACAGGTGCAAGCGGCTGCGAGCAAAGTGGGCCTGCACTGGGATGAGAGCCTGCGCCTCTGGATGCGTGACAAAGAGCTGTGGTTGTTCCCGACCACTATCGAACCGCTGATAGGTAAAGTGCGTTTCTCCCGCCTCGGTATTCGCCTGGCGGAGATCCACAACAAGGGCTATCGCTGGCAGCACGAAGCGGTCATTGCGCTGGCAGGTGATGAGAACACCTTCGCCCTGACGCATCAGGAAGCGGAAGAGTGGTATCGCGGTCGTGACGTTTACCCGGAGAACAGCCCGGCGCAGGATGAAGTGATCGTGACGTATCAGGGCTTTCCGCTGGGGCTGGCAAAAAAAGTCGGCTCGCGGCTAAAAAACAGCTATCCGCGCGAACTGGTACGCGATGGTCGCCTGTTTACCGGTAACAACCGCACTGCCTGAAAAAAACGCATTTTTTTACTGGCGATTTCGCTCTCCTTGTCTAGGATCAAAAATGGGTGACTGCACTGGTCATACCAGATTTTGGGCAACAAACCGGAGAGCATTATGACGAAAACCAGCGTACGCATTGGCGCTTTTGAAATCGACGACGCTGAATTGCGCGGCGAAGCACAAGGCGAACGAACGTTAAGTATTCCCTGCAAATCCGATCCGGATTTGTGCATGCAGCTGGACGCCTGGGATGCCGATACCAGCGTTCCGGCGATCCTTGATGGGGAACATTCCGTTCTGTACCGTGAGCATTACGACAGTAAAACCGATGCCTGGGTCTTGCGTCTTGCCTGACCCAAAGAGAACCCGCCCGAAGGCGGGTTATTTATTACTGAAGCTGCACCAGCGTCAGAAAGCCTCCGAACACCGCCCCCGTATCGATGTAGTGCAGATTGTTGAAATCATATCGCTTGTCCACGGGGGTATGTCCGAACCAGAAGTGATCCGCACCACTTATGCCCTGCCCTTTACCCACCATAAAGCCCATTAAGCGATCGCGATCCCACAACACGCGCCGGGCATCTACCGGCTTATGCCAGGCATATTCAGCGGAGGGATAATCCGCATGAGCCACCACGTTCAGACCATTCTTGCAGGTTATTTCAATGATGTGCGGTAAGGCCCGACACGCGTCGAGTAAACCCTTCGCCTGTTTTTGTTTAGCCGCATTAAGGCCGGTAAACCACATACCGCCATTAATCGACCAGAGACTAAAATCATTATTTTCAAGCGCATCTAATGCCATTTGTTCGTGATTACCGCGTACCGCATAAAACCACTTTTCCTGCATCAGCTCTAAACATTTTACGCTGTCCGGCCCGCGGTCGATAATATCCCCCACCGAGATCAGCAGATCTCTGTCAGGATTAAAATGCCGCTTTTTCAGCTCATCCATAAGCCACTGATAGCAACCATGAATATCGCTGACAACCCAGACATGGCGCCAGTGGTCTCCCTCAATTTTCTGATACATAACGCCTCCTGTAAGAAGTATAGCTGCCACAGAAAATGTCATAAGCGGGCGTGAGATATCGCGAATCCAAACAAACCATCAACCAGCCGGAAATAAAGATCGCTGCGCTATTAATCCCTTATTCCCTGGCCCTTAAGATAGAGCGGAATAAATAGAGGGATTTTTACGTGTCAAACATACACCTGCAAAACGATGTTTATTATCCGCATCGCACAAATATTATTTCTGAACTGGTGAGCGGGAAACGCGTTCCTGGCCCTATCTGGCACAAACGTGATTACCGTTTAAAGTTTCTTCTGCGCTCGCTCTTATTCTGGTCCTCCACCCATCGCATGCTGGAGGCGCTATCCGGACGCGATGATTTCGACAGGCTGCTGGCCTCTCAAATCACGTTGCCGAGCAAAACTCACCGTCAGTATCTGATGCGCGGCCTGACCTCTCACGACCGGGCCGATGCTATCGTCAGCCACTATCACTGGATTGATAGTCTGAAAAACACTGCACTCGCCCACGCGCTGACCAGCCCACAGGCGTTGCCAGTTATCCGGTTCGAGGCAAAAAACGGCGAAATTTATACCGTCCACGCCTCGTCCGCAGGTAAGGCCGAACGCGAAGGCGAAAGCACGCTTTGGCTGCATGACAATGACAATACGCTGCTGGCCAGCCTGACGTTCTGTGTCGCACGCACTAACGGCCGTACGGTGCTGGTGATCGGCGGCCTTCAGGGTCCGCGTCGTCATGTTTCTCGGGAGGTGATTAAACAGGCCACCCGTGCCTGCCATGGTCTGTTCCCGAAACGCGTACTGATGGAGGTGATCTTCCAGCTTGCGTCACGCTCGAACATCAGTGCTATTTTTGCCGTCAGCGATGAGGGACATGTTTTCCGCGCGCTGCGCTACCGTCTGAGCAAAGGCCGTCATTTCCACGCCAGCTACGACGAGTTCTGGGAAGGCCTGAACGGAAAGAAACTTTCCCCCTTCTGCTGGCAGTTGCCGCTCCAGATTGAGCGTAAAGCGCTGGAGGAGATTGCCAGTAAAAAGCGCGCCGAATACCGTCGCCGCTTTGCGTTACTTGATGATATTGCAGCTTCCGTACATGCGCGGATTGAGTCGACAGTCGTCCAAGGCAAAAAACAAACAAAAATTTAACAAAACAGCCAAAAAGGACTGGACTTACGCCTGCCGGGTTGTGGTATGTTTGAAGCAGGCGCACAGGAAGTGAACCTCCTGCTGAGACGAAAACCGGAATTTATCGTTTATTTTCATGCAGATAAAAAGAGACCGAATACGATTCCTGTATTCGGTCCAGGGAAATGGCTCTTGGGAGAGAGCCGTGCGCTAAAAGTTGGCATTAATGCAGGCTCAATCGCCTTGCCCTTTAAGAATAGATGACGACGTCAGGTTTTCCAGTCCACAGTAAAAGTGGCCTGAAAAAAAGCGTCAGAACATCACTAAATGTGAAAAACCGCAGAGCTTTTACAAGCACCTGCGGTTTTTTTTTACTGGAAACCTGACCGCTAACAGAGCTTTTCAGCGCGCGCAATAAACGGTGCCAGACTCTTCTTCTGCCCGGGGTTTGCCGGATCGTCGACCTGGATCACGCTGACGGGCTGTCCGTTACTTTTCCCGCTGGCGACCTGCTGCTCCGCCACGCCATTTAACGGATACTGCACGAGCGTACTGGGATTGATGACATACAGCGCGTGACCGGGACGGCAGGTGAGCATGACCTCTTCACGATTAAATGCCCAGTTGTCCTTGCCCACTTCAAACCGGCTGACGGTGATAACCTGCGGCGCGGCCAGCGCACTGCTGGCACAGGTGAGAAGTAAAAGAGAAAGCAGTGTCTTTTTCATATGTCTATTTAACCTTGTCAGAAGGGTTCCCAGGTCGCGAACAGGCTGACGGCCGCCAGTACCAGCGCGCCCAGCACCACTTCTGCCTGTGTCATCCTGATAAAAATCTGTTGTTCCCGCCCGGTCTCAGGGCGAAAGCGTGGCACAAGAAAATACCGATTCGCCAGCGCAATTGCCACCATCATCATCACCAGAGCACATTTGAACAACAACAGCTGGACATAAGGCGCCTGCCACGGCACGTTTATGCCAACAATAAAGAGCGTATTGATTATCCCGGTCAGCAGTACGCCCGCCACGGCGTAATGCCCCACCCGGGAGAAGCGCATCATGGTAAAGATTGCGGCTGGCTGCCAGCGGCCTTTCGCCAGTTGCATGCAATACAGCAGCGGCAGTAAACCGCCCACCCAGGTCGCGGCGCAGAGCAGGTGAAGCGCATGGTTCAGACGATGCAACGCGCCCGTCGCGCCACCGTTCATCGCGGCATGTCCCACGCCCGCCAGCAGCACCAGTTGCCCCATCGCGAGCAGTAACAGCCGTGAGCCTTTTTGCGGGGTAAGCCATGCTGCGCCCGCCGTCACAGCGGCCAGCACCATTTGCCACAACCAGACGCCACCGAATTGCGTTCCCAGCACGCTGTGCCAGACCGCCGGGCGAATGACATCACCCCAGCCGTTGCCCATTAACCCACTTTGCAGGCCGAACATCAGCAGGGCCGCCATCAGGCTGACCAGGGCCGCGATGTTCTGCTGCCGCTGGAAACGCTGCGTCATGAGGCGCTGCAACGAAGACGGCGCAAACCAGACGCTGTAAAGCGCATTGCCGAAAAGCAGGATCAGCGCCGCAAAATGGATAAAGCGTAACGCGACGTAGCTCAGGGCCAGCATACTATTTCACGCTAAAGTGATAGCTGCCTTTGGTTTTGTGGCCGTCCACGGAGACCACATGCCAGTCCACCGTATAGGTGCCGGTCGTCAACGGTTTCTCAAGGGGAACAATCAGCTTTGCATTATCCTTCTCGTCACGCTTCACCGCGCCGGTTTTGATCTTCTGCTGCTGCGCATTCGTCACAACAACGCCGCTAAAAGCTGGCTCAATGCCTTCCGAGAAGTTCAGGGTAATGACCTCGGGTGCCACCGCGACGGTATTTTCCTGCGGGGATTGCTGCTTAAGATGCGCATGGGCCAGAACTGCGGGCGTGATGGCCGAAGAGAGCAGAAAGACCAGCGCGCACGCGATACGGGAAGGGGTAAAATGCATCACAATCATTCCTTTTCGTTATGCCTGAATGCTAAAGAATAACTCTGTATAATTAACGAGTCGAGGAACATCCTTTGCTCCCTTGTCATCGTTGCACAATCGCGGTAACGTTGCCGCCGCAGAAAAAGGAGAAGGAAATGAACGTTAACCTGGCCGCCCTTCCTCAGGACGAGATGGACAAAGTGAATGTCGATCTCGCCGCCGCAGGGGTCGCATTCAAAGAGCGTTACAATATGCCCGTCGTGGCTGAAGTGGTAGAGCGTGAACAACCCGCGCATCTGCGTGACTGGTTTCGCGAACGTCTGATTGCGCATCGCCTCGCCTCCGTCAATCTCTCGCGCCTGCCGTACGAACCTAAAGTTAAATAAGCTTAACGTCTCGTTACACTTCCTTACGCGTTATGTGGCAGGATAAGAAAACCCTGATAAATTTAGGTGTAATCTTAAAATCCCAGCGACTCAGTGTATAAGGAAGTCACGATGTCCCGATGGAATATTGCCGCGGCCCAGTATGCTCCGCGGCACAGCTGTGTTGATGAGCACGTAAAACACCACCTGCACTTCATTGCCGAAGCTGCCTGGCATGGGTGTGATTTAATCGTCTTTCCGGAACTTTCGCTTACCGGTCCCGGCGGAACAACCTTACCCCCCCCCCCTGACGATTTGCAGCTTGCTCCCCTCCTTCACGCCGCGCAGACACGTTTCATCACGGTGATTGCCGGTATTACGCTCCAGCAACACGACCTGCGTCAGAAAGGACTCGCGCTTTTCGCGCCCAGTCTGTCAACCATCCGGCGTTATCCGCAGGGTAACGGGGCGGGCGTCATCCCTGGCGATAAACGGCTCACCATCGTGGATAACCAGACAGACGCCCCGGAACTGGACCCGGAGGCAACGCTGTTCACCAGCAGCCTGGCGGTGGGCGAGCACCGCTGGCGGCAATCCATCGGTTCGCTGCAACGCTTCGCGCACAAATACGCCATCGCGGTGTTAATGGCGAACGCGCGCAGCGGTAGCGCATTATGGGATGAAAAAGGTCAGCTGATCGTGCGTGCCGATAAGGGAGAGCTGCTGTTAACCGGTTCTTTAGGCCGACAGGGTTGGCAAGGCGATATCATTCCATTAGGCTAGGCATTTTAGGATCAGGAGCGATCAATGCTGCGCGTTATCGATACCGAAACTTGCGATTTGCAGGGTGGAATTGTGGAAGTCGCTTCTGTCGACGTGATTGACGGAAAAATAGTCAACCCAATGAGCCACCTGGTGCGCCCGGATCGCCCCATCAGTGCGCAGGCGATGGCCATACATCGCATTACGGAGTCGATGGTGGCGGACAAGCCGTGGATTGAAGAGATCATCCCTCTCTACCACGGCAGTCAGTGGTATGTGGCCCATAACGCCAGCTTTGACCGCCGCGTGCTGCCAGAGATGCCCGGCGAATGGATTTGCACCATGAAGCTGGCGCGCCGTCTGTGGCCGGGGATCAAATACAGCAATATGGCGCTGTATAAGTCGCGCAAACTTAGCGTACGGACGCCGGAAGGGCTGCATCATCACCGCGCCCTCTATGACTGCTACATCACCGCGGCGCTCCTGATTGATATCGTGAAAACTTCCGGCTGGACGCCAGACGATATGGCAACCATTACCGGGCGCCCCGCGCTACTGACCACCTTCACGTTCGGTAAATATCGCGGGAAACCGGTATCGGAAGTGGCGGATAAAGATCCGGGCTACCTGCGCTGGCTTTATAACAACCTCGACAGAATGAGCCCGGAACTGCGCCTGACGCTGAAGCATTATTTAGGCGAAGCCTGAGTTCCCGCCTGGCCTGGCAGCGTATCCTGCGCCAGGCCAATCAAAAAGGCGTACTCCAGCGCCACCCCTTCATAGGATTTAAATCGCCCTGATTTCCCCCCGTGCCCCGAGTCCATATCGGTACAGAGCAGCAGCAGATTATCGTCAGTTTTCAGCTCACGCAGTTTCGCCACCCATTTCGCAGGCTCCCAGTACTGCACCTGGGAATCGTGCAGGCCGGTGGTCACCAGCATATGCGGATAGGCTTTTGCCTCGACGTTATCGTACGGGCTGTACTCTTTCATGTAGCGGTAATAGGTCTCATCCTGCGGGTTCCCCCACTCCTCAAACTCGCCGGTGGTCAGCGGAATGGACTCATCCAGCATGGTCGTTACCACGTCCACAAACGGCACCTGGGCGATTACGCCTTTAAACAGTTCAGGCCGCTGGTTGATCACGGCGCCCATGAGCATACCTCCGGCGCTGCCCCCCATGCCAAAGCAGCGCTGCGGATCGCCATAACCCTGCGCGATCAGCGCGTCGCAGACATCAAGGTAATCATTGAAGGTATTTTTCTTTTTGAGGAATTTTCCTTCTTCATACCAGTGCTGACCCAGCTCGCCGCCGCCGCGAATATGGGCAATCGCATACACAAAACCGCGGTCGAGCAGGCTCAGCCTGCTGCTGCTGAAATCGGCGTCCATGCTGGATCCATAGGAGCCATAGCCATAGACGAGGATGGGGTTTTTGCCTTTATTGAAGTGCGCCTTGTGATAGACGAGCGACACAGGGACTTCGACGCCGTCGCGTGCGGTCACCCACAGGTGCTCACTGCGATAATTTTCCGACTCAAACCCCCGGACCTCCGCCTGTTTAATCACCTGACGCTGCCCGGTGTCCATATCCAGTTCAAACAACGTATCCGGGGTGGTCATCGACGAATAGCCGTACCGCAGCCGGGACGATTCCGGTTCCGGATTAAAGCCGATCCACGTCACGTAAGCCGGGTCATCGAACGCAATGCCCACCACTTCGCGGGTTTTGCGGTTGATTTGGCGGATACTGGTCAGCCCGCGCTGCCGCTCTTCCACCACCAGCCAGTCGGTAAACAGGGTGAACCCCTCCAGCATCACCTGATCGCGCGCGGGAATTAATACTTCCCACTTACGTTCATCGCGCACTTTGGTTTTATAGAGGCCAAAGTTTTTGCCCTCGCGGTTCGAACGCAGATAAAAGCTGTGCTGGAAGTGATCCAGGCTGTACTCATGATCTTTGCGCCGCGGCAGGAAGCACAGCGGCTGGGCATCCGGCAGCTCGGCATCCAGCAGCAGTACTTCGGAGGTGGTGGCACTGGCGAGGAAAATGATCACGTAGTGGCGAGATGACGTTTTATGCAGGCTGACGTAGAACGTCTCGTCTTTTTCCTCATAAACCAGTTCATCGTCGGCGGAATCGGTCCCGACCGTATGGCGCCAGACCTGATAAGGCAGCAGCGTAGACGCATGCTTTTTAACGTAATAGACCGTTTCTGAATCGTTACCCCAGACGAAATCGGGGGAGACATTATCCAGCATTTCGGGATACCAGTTCCCCGTTTCCAGGTTACGGAAACGCAAACCGTACTGGCGGCGGGAGAGGTAATCCTCAGCCAGCGCCATAATGGCGTTATCGGGGGAAATGGACATGCCGCCCAGCGTATAAAACTCACTGTGAGCCGCACGTTTGTTGGCATCCAGCAGGATCTCCCATTCATCCCACTCGGCGCTCAGCACAGACTGGCGCTGGTAGATGGGATATTCGTTTCCCGGCTCATAAATATGGCGATAGCGATAACCGTTTTTGCACCATGGGGCAGAGACATCACGCTGGGGGATACGCTGCACCATTTCATTCAGAAGTTGATCCTGAAGCGCCTGCTGGCTGGCCATGACCTGACGGCCATAGTCGTTTTCCTCGTGCAGATAGTCGAGTACTTCTGGCCGGGAACGAGAATCGTCCCGCAGCCAGTAGTAGTTATCGATACGCGTATCGCCATGCGTGGTGATCGCATAAGGAGTACGTCGGGCTTTTGGAGGCATGGCATTCTTACTTTTTCGTTTTACATCCTATAAGGTTGGCAAAACACGCGTATGATGCAAGCGAAACATGGCCTTCTAGCCCGCGAGGGTCTGTTTCTGCTGCTGAATATCCTGCTCAATTCCCTCGCGAACGTCCTGTGGGATCTTCAGCGCATCGCCCAGGGCGTTCAGGTAGCTACGCTCCATAAAGTGATCGATATCGATGGCGGCACAGCTCAGAAAATAAAGTTCAAGTGCCTCTTCTTCGTTTTTCACGCTTTGCGCCAGACGCTGCGGATCGAGCGGCTGTTCGATGGCCTGCGCCACCAGCGCCCTGCCCTGCTCCTCAACGCCCGCTTCCCGCATCTGCTGTTCAATTGCGGCACGTTCACTGGCATCGATATGTCCGTCGCTTTTGGCCGCAAAGACCAGAGCAAGGATCAGGCGTTCGGTGCGTAAATCCAACGGTGACACCTGCTGCCCATACTGCGGTTCATCCTGATGCGCGTTGCGCACCTTGTCTTTGTATTTGTTCCACAAGACGGAGCCTGCAATAGCCCCTCCGCCCGCCAGCAGCGCGCCGGTACCGTATTTGGTAAGCAGTTTCCGCGATGATTTATTGGCCACCAGCAAACCGGCCAGCCCGCCGAGCGCCCCCGGCACCAGCAGCTTGCTTAGACCCTGCTCGCCGGACGACGAGCCTTTTTGTCCCAACAGGGATTGCAGTTGATTCATCCAGCCTGACATATTTTTCCTCACGTAACAGTGCGTAACCTTCACAGCCTAAGCGAGCGGGTGTCAGGAAATGTCTGTCAGTACTAAAGAAGCGCAAATTTCACCCCTACTGTCGCTGTTCCCATACAAGACAGACGCAAACGTTTTCGTTTATACTGCCCGCATCTTTTTCAGGGGGATTTTTATGACTCGTTTAGGAACTGCGCTACGTCCTGCCGCGACGCGCGTCATGCTGTTGGGATCGGGTGAACTGGGTAAAGAAGTGGCCATTGAGTGTCAGCGTTTGGGTGTCGAGGTGATTGCGGTTGACCGTTATAAGGATGCGCCTGCCATGCATGTCGCGCACCGCGCGTACGTCATCGATATGCTTGACGGTAACGCCCTGTGCACGTTAATTGCTGACGAAAAACCGGATTTCGTGGTACCTGAAATTGAAGCCATTGCGACTGAGATGCTGGTTGCCCTTGAACAGGAAGGCCAGCGCGTGGTGCCCTGCGCCACAGCGGCAAAACTGACCATGAACCGGGAAGGCATTCGTCGCCTGGCGGCAGAAGAATTACAGCTCCCGACCTCCAGCTACCGTTTTGCCGGGGATAAAGCCGCGTTTCTTCAGGCCGTAGAAGAGATTGGCTACCCGTGCATCATTAAGCCGGTAATGAGCTCCTCCGGCAAAGGGCAGAGCTTTATCCGCGACAGCAGCACGCTGGACAAGGCCTGGGACTATGCCCAGCAGGGCGGCCGTGCCGGTGCCGGGCGCGTCATCGTGGAAGGCGTGGTGAAGTTTGATTTTGAAATTACCCTGCTCACCGTCAGCGCCGTGGACGGCGTTCATTTCTGCGACCCGATTGGGCATCGACAGGAAGACGGCGATTATCGCGAATCCTGGCAGCCGCAGCAGATGAGCGCGCTGGCGCTGGCACGCGCGCAGGAGATCGCCCGCAAGACGGTGCTGGCGCTGGGCGGCTACGGCCTGTTCGGTGTGGAATTGTTTGTTTGCGGCGACGAAGTGATTTTCAGTGAAGTCTCCCCTCGCCCGCACGATACCGGGATGGTTACGCTGATTTCACAGGATCTCTCCGAGTTCGCGCTGCACGTACGTGCTTTCCTCGGCCTGCCGGTTGGCGGTATCCGTCAATACGGCCCGGCAGCCTCGGCGGTGATCCTGCCGCAGCTGACCAGCCAGAATGTCACCTTCGATAACGTCGAAGGTGCGGTTGGTGCAGGTTTGCAGGTCCGACTGTTCGGCAAACCGGAGATCGACGGAAGCCGCCGTCTGGGCGTGGCATTAGCCACCGGGGATAACGTGGGCGACGCCGTCGCGAGAGCGAAAAAAGCGGCCAAAGCGGTGAACGTGACAGGATAAATAACTAAAGGCTGGTCACCTTGGTGACCAGCCGCATTGCATTATTAACTTTTTATCATTCCATCGCTCCCATTAGAATTCCATATCCTCATAGGCTGCATTAGTTTTCGATATGAAAATAAAAATACCCATGCCAATAAAAATTACGAAGGGAATAAATATACTCGCCATCAGCGCCCAGATTGCCGGCGGATCATTTTGCGCCGGGAAACTGATACGATAGGCAATGAGGGATAATACGCTGAATAAAGCCGCCATCCCCGCAGGATAAAGGGGATGATTCCAGTTGCACCAGACAAGCTTTTTCGGAATAGCGGTCTTCCTGGAGGAAAGCGCAGTAATACAAAATTTGTTTTTGTCAGAATAAGCTACGAGTTGCTCCCCTTGGGCATATTTTACCGCATCCGCTGCAAATGCCAGTGCCAGCCACCGATACCCGGCACTCTTTGCACCCAGAGAGGCATCTATATCCAGCCGTTCCATAGAGAGTGCTTTTTCGTCCAGTGCCTGCATTAATGGATATTTTTCAATACGGGACAGCCCGGTATACCAGAGATTTTTCGGCGTAAGCACCGAACCTGCCATCAGATAAATCGCCATCTTTTCCTCTACATCGGTCACGTCAGACATAGGCTGATAAAGATATACCGGTTTTTTGCCCTCCTCCTGGACATAATGGCTGGTCAGCAGGAACGCACACGCATTTTCCATACTCTTTGATTCGCCGCTTTCTTCATGTAGATCAACGATAATAATCAACCGGTTCTCGGCTCTGTAATCTGATAAGTTCATCCATTGGCTAACGATCGCGTAGTCAGGGCATTCCATGCTGGACTCAATTTTACACGTGCTGGCAGTTTCAACACCCAACCGCTCCAGAGTGCGCCTCAGTTCATCAATGACGGACTCACTCCCTCCGCGAACCCAAACAACAGCTTCAAAAATACGATAGTTATTACCCTTCAATTTTTCTGCCATCGGGGCCAGCAAGCGGTAAAACATCTGTTCACTCCTGGTCTGATCGAAGCGATCTTCCAGCTGAATTTTAACTGGTGTTTTCGGTGCCAGCGGAAATTCGCCTTCCAGCTTCAACATATTCAGTGCGGGTTGCTCCAGGGGAGTGATTGAAGACCATGCTGCAATAGCCATATTTTTCCGCGCATACGCCTTTAAATTAATCTCTTGCTCTTTTGCTATGAATTTTCGGGTTTCAGCATAATGAATGTTGGCATCATGAAATATAAAACCAATAAATACTAAAAACGACACCAGACAGATGGGCAGAATAACTGAAGGTACAAAAAAGATAGCCGTTACGTGTTCTTGTTCAGGCCAGGTGAGAGCCCGGATCGCGAGGCCCGTTGCGACGACTATCACATAGAGGAAAACAATCATGGCGACAGGTACTGTAGTATCTGTGTCTGGCTGTTTTTTATATAACCACCACGCGCTCATTACGAAGCTCCTGCCACAGATAAGGTACTTTTGATTTCGCATCCACACGCCGCGCGACAGCCCTCTACCACAACCCCACGGCCATGCATTGTCCAGTTTGGGTGACATTCGTTGATTGGGAATGTCCCTTTATGGAGCGGGCACTGCACCAGATCATCTTTTAAGGCCACGGGCTGACCCATAAAGTCTGCACCAGAGGCCTTAGTGACTTTTCCTCCGCTTATCAACGGATCGTTTAATCGAATGACGCCTTTCATCGCTTTATCTCCCTATTTTCCCACATCCATATCACAACGCATATGATCCCAGCCGGTGTAGCCCTTCACGTCGGGTACGCTGTCGGGTAAATCTTGCCAGTTTGTCTTAAGTTGCTGCGTGCTGCCCTCAAGTCCTTGCTTAGTCATGTAGACCATTCCCCAGGCCCAGCCAGGGGAACGCGGTTCCAGCTTCCCGCTGACTTTATTCCCCATTCCGTCATCCACGGTATAGGCAATACCCGGCCCACCGGGCAGAATCCGCGGGTCTTCAAACGGTTTTGACGACATATACAGCCGGTGTTTGGTTAGTAAAAAGCCCTGATCGTTGACGACGGTGAAAGAAATAATATCCTCATAGGATGGTTGGTTAGTACCATCGGGCTCATTAGAGCCTACCGAAAAAAACTGTGGAGACCATGTTTTACCATAATCTTTTGAAATGATTGTTCCTGGGTCGTCCCAGGTGGGTATGGCAATATACTGTTCAGAAGGATGAACAAATTTTTTGGTGAAAATTCGATAAAATTGACTGACGGGTCTGGTATGAATACCCCGCCGAGTATCTGTGTACCATAGTTCCCCTTCGCAATCCCAGCCTTTCAGTTCGAGATAACGATGATCATCAAACCGGTACACCACCTGCGTTGGCGGTTCTTTCGCCTGGCATCCGGTCGCCAGCACAACGGACGTAGCTGCGAGAACGGTATATAATCCTTTCATCAGTTATCGCCCCGCATCCATATCACAGCGCATATGATCCCAGCCGGTGTACCCCTTCACTTCGGGTACACTGTCGGGTAAATTTTGCCAGTTTGTCTTAAGTTGCTGCGTGCTGCCCTCAAGTCCTTGCTTAGTCATGTAGACCATTCCCCAGGCCCAGCCAGGGGAACGCGGTTCCAGCTTCCCGCTGACTTTATTCCCCATTCCGTCATCCACGATATAGGCAATACCCGGCCCACCGGGCAGAATCCGCGGGTCTTCAAACGGTTTTGACGACATATACAGCCGGTGTTTGGTTAGTAAAAAGCCCTGATCGTTGACGACGGTGAAAGATATGACATCATCATAATAAGGAGCATTACTTCCATCAGGTTCATTGCTCCCAGGTGACATAGATGCCCCCCCTCTTTCCCACGTTTTCCCATAGTCTTTTGATACTGAAAAACCACCAGTAACATTTCCCCACCATGGAATAGCAAGATAGTGCTTTGAAGGATGCACGAATCTTTTGGTGAAGATTCGATAAAACTGACTGGCAATTTGAGAATGGATACCTTGCTTAGTATCGCTAAACCAGAGTTCACCTTCGCAACCCCAGCCCTTCAGTTCGAGATAACGATGATCATCAAATCGGTAGATTACCTGCGTTGGCGGTTCTTTCGCCTGGCATCCAGTCGCCACCACAGCTAATGCTGCTGACAGAGCCATACATAATATTTTCATGCTCAATCCTTAAGCCAGTTGACTCTCACTCTTGGGTTTCGGCATAGCCCATTGCAGGTTTGCTATTTCCTGATTTCCAATAGCCAGATCGCGAGACGGTTTAACCGTCGTAGAAATGTTAAACTGGTTCTTTACGCCAAATTCTCCTGTCGGTAAAACCTCGTCAGGTTTGTTCATGTAGTTTTTTGTAAATTGCTCATTAAGGCGCCCCGTTTTGTAATAATCTTTCGCAAATTGATTACCGTTCTGCGGATCGCGCCAGTCCGCACGATGTAACAACCCTTCCCAAAATTTTCCCGCCTGATAATCGAATGATTTGCACTGGCCAATAGCCAGATCAAAAGCCATTGCGTGCGACGGTACAAATTCGCTCATCACAATAGAGGAGTGCTGGCTGTAGCCTACCGGGTCGATTTTCTGCCATTCCGCTTGCAGTTCTTCCGGTGTTTTCTTCCAGGTAAGGGTAACTAACTGAAAATCACGCGAACCTGACACCTCACCATAAATAACCTCATGCTTGCGTTCAAAACTCTCTTCTTTAAGCTCTGAAGCAGACAAAACGTGACCAGGCTGCCAGCCAATATTTTGATAGCGGTTCACAGCAAAGGTTGTCGTTACTGTGCGCTTAATGGCGCTGGCTTTGGCGGAATAGGAAATGTAGGCGTCCGGGCTGTCCGGATCGACATAATAGGTATATGGTTTATCACTGGTTTTAGGATCGTTATCCGGATGATTATCCTCCCCCTGGAGTTTGAAAATAAAAGGTTCCGGTAACTCCTCACCGTTTATTACCACATCGCGAGCGCTGTAACTGGCGTTCGTTAAAAAGGCATATTTTGCATCCCCCTCATTTCGCGGTGGTAGCTCAAAGGGTTTAGCGTCAGGGATGTTTCCTACTTCACCATGCTGGTAAAACACGCGCTGAAACAGATTAGGTATATCACTGGCGATATTCTGAGGAATGCCCCGCCAGCCAAACCCCTGCACATTCTCCAGCGACACGACGCCATCGTTCGGGCAAAAGTAGTTATACACTTTGCCGTCGTTGCTTCGGCAATATCTGTCATCCGTTCGCAGCGGATTATCGGAAGGTTTGCGCAGGGTACAGGAGGCCTCCAGAGCCAGTAATTCGCGCTCTGCCATTTTCCCGCCACCTTTCCATTGCGTATGCATCAGGCGACAGAAATTTTTAAATGTCTGCTGTCTGGCGTCGTCGGTCTGTTGATAACCCGGCTGAATATTTTCAGCCACACGCGACTCAAGAGAATACGGTGAGTGATTAAGAATGACACAGTTTGCCGGATCGTATCCGGCCTGTTTCACCAGCATATTTGCCAGCATAGTAATAATCGTGCCCTGACTGTGAGCGACGATATTGATAACATCGTTTTGAGTCACTAACGGCTGACGAATCTGAATAATCAAATCCGCCAGCCGTTGAGCGGCAAAAAACTGATAAATTCGGTGCGGGTTTTCATAAATGGGATGGGTAAAATCGCCATCATTGAAGTGCAGCGAGGCAAATCCCGCAGCGGCAACGCCGAAGCCACCGGCGCCGGGGCCCAGCATATCCGGGATCGTCGTCGTCGCGTTGGCAAACGTCCCGCCACCCTTGGCAAAATTCGTATCAAGTGCGTTCTTAAAGTTATCGTTTTGGTACTGGAACGGCCCTTTCCCGTCATTACCCAGCGCCTTTTTATTCGTCTCGTTATCTTCCTGGTACGCATCATAGGGCAGATGTGCTTTGTCACTCAGCTTCCCGACCTCTTCCCGGTAGCGCTTCTGGTCCGCCCGGTAGTCATCATGCGTAACCGGTTTATACCCCCAGTAAAACGGGATAATAGGGGAACGCCCGGGAGTGATAATTCTGTAGTCTTTCCATTCGTGGGCGTAAAAATCCTGCCTGTTAAGTCGCTTACCTAACCCGACCAGTATTCCCTTCTCCTGATTCTGGTAGGCTTCACCCACATCGTTCACGCCATGGACGAGGATCACAATGCCAGGCATCGGGCGCGGCACCGCCACGTTACGCGTCTGGGCGACTTCGCCCAGGGTTTTGTGTACCGGAATATCACCTTCGGATACCACCCGAGGGGCGTAGGGTTTTGTCTTCGCCTCCGTCATTCCATTATCTCCATTTTATAGCTGTCGAGGTCGTCAGCATCGAGCAGCGGCGAATGACCGGCGCTGTCCGTTACGCCTTCCACCACCTGACCGGATGTACTGGTCAGCCTGAATTTTTTGTTTGCCAGAATTTGCTCCGGATCATCACCAGCGTGCAGTTTGTAGCGAAGTTTAAAGGCGCCTTTCTCAAAGGATGGCGTCGGTACCGAGACACTTTCCGCACCGTCGTATTTCAGGCTCGGCGCTTTGAGTTCAATGCCCGTCGGCGAGAAAATGGTGACCAGTCCGGTCGGGCTGATACGGATCCCGCCGCCCCCGCAGACAAACTGCATTCCCTTTCTGGCACTGCCGTTCATTTTCCCGTCGGTGCTCGTCAGCGTGAAATCCTGCTGCGACAGCATGTGCATTTCGCCCCGCTGCGCCTGCGTCGTAATATCCCCGGCACCCGCAATCATCTGGATGCCGAGTTTGCGGGCAAACAGCGACAGTTTTTCCCCTACGGCCAGCGAGAATTTTTTCACCATATTCACGCTGGCATTCCCGCCCGCTGTGGCAATCAGGTCTTTCCCGGCTGACAATTGCAGGCTGTCCGGCGTAACGTGCGCAATTCCACTTTTGCCATATGCCACAATACCGGGCTCCGCGAGATGACTCAGCGTCTGGTTGAGCGCATTTTGCCGATCGGTTTCGACATTACTCGCGCCTGCCGTAAGCGCACTTTGTTGCAGGGTCATCGCCAGCGACAAAGCCTTTTCAAGTTGTGCAATAGCCGCTGTCATATCCAGTTGCTTACCCCCCGCGCGGGGCTGGGCCTCCGTGGTGATCATCACGCCTTTGGCAGCACGCAGCGCCATCCAGTCGTCGGTGCGAGCCTCCACGCCTTCCCCGCGCTTTTTGCCTTCAGCATCAACCAGGTGGCCCACACTCACTTGACCTTTGCCGTACTCCGTAGAGATTTTGATGTGCTCCTGCCCGCGACGGTCTTCGAGACGGATCTTGTTCAACGCGGCTGTGCGGATCACGTTTCGGGTATCGTTACGGTTTGTGACTAAATCCGGGTGGCTGCCGTCGTGCATGACATGCGCGATAAAGGGTCTGTCCGGGTCGCCGCCTTCAAAACCAACGGCAACTTCAGTCCCCTCCAACAGCGGAAAGTGAATACCAAAAGTGTCACCGGCGTACAATCTACCGAGGCGTACCAGGGCGCTTTCGAATCCGACCCGTTTTTCATCCAGGTCAAAATCGAACTTAACCCGGTAGCGCCCAACCGCATCAAGTCCGGCATAGGTTTTATCTCTCCCGATAGCCATCACTCTGGCGGGCACCGTTCCGGCTATCACAGGCCGGGATAAGTATTCAGGACGGAAGCTATAGCCGTGGAGACAGGGGATCCCCGAAAGTACGGCGCGATAGTGTTCAGCACGGCTGCCGCGGATAGTCATCGCAGTTATCACAAACCCGGACTTAAACCCGTCAGGTACAGGCCCTGCGGGATAAAACATAATGCCTGGCTGAAGCTCGGGATCGCTGGTTGTCGCACCAAGAACACGCTGTCCGGTCAACAGGCGTTCATAACGGAGCCGGGCGTAAAATGCGGCGGTTTCCGCCTCTTCGCCGTGAAAATCCCCGCCAGTAAGATAGTGATCGGCATAGTGGTAGTGATGGCCTGACGTTATACCGACGGGAATATTGCTCGTCTGAATTGCTCTTTCCGTCTGCGGAGATTGCGGGTCACGGTAGTTGTAGGTGCGAACCAACACCTTTTTTGGGATCAGGCCGTGCTGTTCCTCAAGATCGGTAATGTATTCGTTATAACTGGTCATACCTGAATGCCGGACATAAGGCATTTGTTTGTCACTGAAGTTATAACGACGAGCAGAATCCCCAAAAATAACGACGGTTTCCGTTTTCACTTTGTTGTGATTCTCAAAACGGAACCAGATCCCTATCTCTGCCAGTAGCCGACGGATGAACCGCAAATCGGTTTCTTTCCACTGAACAATCATTTCCCGGCGCGGGTAGCTGTGGCTCAGTTGGTCAAAATCGATGTTGTAGCCTTCAAAGTGACCACTGTCCTTCATCAGCTTTGTAACGAGTTCCGGGACAGCCATATTCATGTACACCGCTGAACGATAGTTTTGATCCAGCAGCGCCAGCTCATGCTCGAGCACGCATTCATACAGTGCTTCGTCACCAGAAGACATCAGGCGGGAAAATTGGGTGATCGTGCCATTAATCTGGCGCACCGGCAGCCAGGAGGTGTGCCCATGCCATGAGGCTTCCAGATTGGGTGCACGCAGAATAAACTCAACCCTCTGATTGAGTACGGTATCAACGGCGATGTTTTGATCCGGACTGGTAAAACGAATGGTATAGCGATAAGGCTCGTTTAATATCTCTTTTCCTGTAAAAGAATGAACATCAGAAATAACATTTTTGCTACGTGGAAAATACAATAAATACCGATTTAATGTATCCTGCCGCTGAGCCGCCTCGGATTTCCCTCTCATCGTAAGATATTCCTTTAACAAACAAAATGTTTATTAAAAACAATACACCCATCGCCCAGCCATTAAAACACCCAAGTTCACCTTAAATTAATTCGCTAAAACAATATCATTCATGAAATAAATAAAAAATGCATTAAATAACTTCACCACAAATAAATTTATAACTGATTAATTCAATATATAGAGGGCGTAGATAATTCAATTATGATGAGTAATAAGAGCCTTGCGAACCGGGAAAAGAATTTTTGCGGAGCAAATAAATTGTATGGTAGCTTTGGCAGGAACACCGTATCGGGGGAAGAAAAATAACGTAGAGTTGCTGGTCACATAGAGTGACCAGCATCAGACCAAATGGCCCGTTTTTCTCACTGTGAATCGCTTACTGTTTCGCGCCTTCTACCGCTTCGCGAGCCAGTTTAGTGATGCGATCCCAGTCGCCCGCTTCCAGCGCATCCGCAGGAACCAGCCAGGAGCCGCCGATGCACAGTACGCTTTTCAGCGCCAGGTAGTCACGGTAGTTGGCCGGAGAGATGCCGCCCGTTGGGCAGAAACGCACCTGGGAGAATGGACCCGCAATCGCCTGCAACGCTTTAGTGCCGCCGTTCGCTTCAGCCGGGAAGAATTTGAACTCTTTCAGGCCGTAGTCCATGCCCAGCATCAGTTCAGAAACGGTGCTGATACCTGGGATCAGCGGAATCGAACCTTCGGTTGCGGCTTTCAGCAGGGGCTCAGTCAGCCCCGGGCTGATGGCAAACTGCGCGCCCGCTTCGGTCACTTCTGCCAGCTGCTGCGCATTCAGAACCGTACCTGCACCGATGATCGCGTCCGGCACTTCTTTGGCGATAGCGCGGATCGCGTCCATCGCACAGGCAGTACGCAGGGTCACTTCCAGAACACGAACGCCACCCGCCACCAGCGCCTTCGCCATTGGGACAGCGTGCTCCAGTTTGTTTACCACAATCACCGGCACGACAGGGCCAGTGGTCAGGATTGCTTCTGCACTTGTTTTCCAGTTTTTCATCAGAGTTTTCTCTCGCCAGATCGTTAAAATCAAGTCGTCTTAAAACGTAATACAGGTTGCGCCCTGCTCCGCACCGGAGAGTTTTTCACGCAACGCACCAAACATTTCGCGTCCGGTACCCACGCGCGATGCGCTCAGGTCAGGAATATGGGGCTGACGCGCCGCCAGCTCAGCTTCATCCACCAGCAGGGTTAACTCGCCTGTCTGACCGTTAACGCGGATCATGTCACCGTCACGGACTTTCGCCAGCAGGCCGCCGTCGTAGGCTTCCGGTGTGACATGAATCGCTGAAGGCACTTTACCGGATGCACCCGAGAGGCGTCCATCGGTCACCAGCGCAATTTTGAAACGGCGGTCCAATAATACACCAAGCGGCGGCATAAGTTTATGTAATTCTGGCATTCCGTTCGCTTTTGGTCCCTGATGACGCACCACGACTACGCAGTCTTTATCAAGCAGGCCCGCGTCAAAGGCAGGTAAAACGTCGTGCTGGCTTTCAAACACCACCGCCGGGGCTTCGATAACCTGATTCTCTTCCGGCACGGCAGAGGTTTTCATGACTGCACGCCCAAGGTTACCGCTCAGCACTTTAGTGCCGCCGTGAGGAGAGAACGGCTGTTCGAAGGTAGCGATGACCTGCGGATCGAGCGAATCGCTCGCCCCTTCGCGCCAGTCCAGCTCACCGTTGTTCAGCCATGGCTCAAGGGTATAGCGATGCAGGCCAAAGCCCGCCACCGTGTTGACATCCTCATGCAGCAGGCCGCCTTTCAGCAGCTCGCGCATCAGCACCGGCACGCCGCCCGCGGCCTGGAAGTGGTTGATGTCCGCCGGACCGTTCGGGTACAGACGCGCCATCAGCGGCACCACAGAGGAGATATCAGAGAAGTCATCCCAGTTGATCAGAATGCCCGCCGCGCGCGCCATCGCGACCAGGTGCATGGTGTGGTTGGTTGAACCGCCGGTCGCCAGCAGGGCGACAATGCCGTTGACGATGACTTTTTCATCCACCATTTTGCCCATAGGCATCCACTCGTTGCCGTTACCGGTCAGGCGCGTCACCTGCCGGGCCGCGGCTTCGGTCAGCGCTTTACGCAGTGGCGCATCAGGCTGGATGAACGATGAGCCAGGCAGCTGCATCCCCATAAACTCTACCACCATCTGGTTGGTGTTGGCCGTACCGTAGAATGTACAGGTGCCCGGCGCATGGTAGGACGCGGCCTCCGCTTCCAGCAGCGCCTGACGATCCGCTTTCCCTTCAGCGTAAAGCTGGCGGATACGCACTTTTTCTTTGTTTGGCAACCCGCTTGCCATTGGGCCTGACGGCACAAAAATCGCCGGCAGATGACCAAACGACAGCGCGGCCATCACCAGCCCCGGGACGATTTTGTCGCACACGCCCAGATAGAGTGCGCCATCAAACATATTGTGCGACAGGCCAACCGCCGCCGACATGGCGATCACTTCGCGGCTCAACAGCGACAGTTCCATACCGTCCTGGCCCTGGGTTACGCCGTCACACATGGCAGGCACGCCGCCTGCGACCTGACCTACCGCGTTTACGCTGTGCAACGCATTGCGGATGATAGACGGGTAGACCTCATAAGGCTGATGGGCAGAGAGCATGTCGTTATAGGAGGTAATGATGGCGATATTGTTACGCAGCATGCTTTTCAGCGCGTCTTTATCACCAGGCTGGCAGGCCGCAAAGCCGTGGGCCAGATTCCCGCAGGCCAGCTGTGAGCGGTGGACAGTTTCACTCTTCGCCTGTTCGATGCGGGCAAGGTAAGCAGCACGGGTCTCTTTCGAGCGTTCAGCGATGCGCTGTGTTACGCGTAACAATGTCGGATTCATAAAAGCTCCTCTAATTTATCTGTCCAGGCTCGGGAGATTACACAGTTTCTGACGATTGGTAACAACGCTGAAACGCCTGGTATCCGGAGCACAGGGGCAAAATATCTAAGGGGAGTGTAATAAAAAAAGCTCCGCGGGTGAATCCACGCGGAGCTTAAAAGATTAAAAATTATGCCACTTGCTGTGTTAGATCATGTTACCGGTAAAATAACACCTTTGGGCTAGAGAAGAGATTTACTCAAACTCATTCCAGGAGCGGCCATCGCGGGTGATCATCGCAACGGAGGCGACCGGTCCCCATGTTCCCGCCTGATACGGTTTTGGCGCATCCTGGTCAGCAGCCCACGCTTCGGTGATGGAGTCGACCCACTTCCATGCCTCTTCCACTTCATCGCGGCGGACGAACAGCGCCTGGATACCGCGCATGGTTTCCAGCAGCAGACGCTCGTAAGCATCGGCCAGATGCGTCTGGTTGAAGGTTTCTGAATAGCTCAGGTCCAGCTTGGTGGTTTGCAGGTTGTGCTTGTGATCAAGACCTGGCACTTTGTTCAGGATCTGAATATCCACACCCTCGTCCGGTTGCAGACGGATGGTCAGCTTGTTCTGCGGCAGTTCCTGCCAGGATTCTTTAAACAGGTTCAGTTCCGGGTTTTTGAAGTAGACCACCACTTCGGAGCATTTTGCTGGCAGACGTTTACCGGTACGCAGGTAGAACGGCACACCGGCCCAGCGCCAGTCGTCGATATCCACGCGGATCGCCACAAACGTCTCTGTGTTACTGGATTTGTTCGCGCCCTCTTCTTCCAGATAGCCAGGGACTTTTTTCCCCTGGGCAAAACCAGCGGTGTACTGGCCGCGCACGGTTTTCTCACGCACGTTGGAGCGGTCGATACGGCGCAGTGATTTCAGCACTTTCACTTTGGCATCACGAATGCTGTCGGCGGTCAGATCCGACGGTGGCGACATGGCAATCATGCACAGAATTTGCAGTAGGTGGTTCTGGATCATGTCACGCATCTGGCCAGCCTGGTCGAAGTAACCCCAACGGCCTTCGATGCCCACCTCTTCCGCCACGGTAATTTCCACGTGGTCGATAGTACGGTTGTCCCAGTTGTTCACAAACAGGGAGTTGGCAAAACGCAGCGCCAGCAGGTTCAGGACCGTCTCTTTGCCCAGATAGTGGTCAATACGGTAAACCTGGCACTCCTCAAAGAACTCGCCCACCTGGTCGTTGATTTCACGCGAGGTTGCCAGCGACGTACCCAGCGGTTTCTCCATCACCACGCGCGCCGGTTTGGCGTTCAGCTTCGCTTCGCCCAGACCTTTGCAGATGGCGCCGAAGGTGCTTGGCGGCATCGCGAAATAGTTGATGGTGACGCGATTTTCCTGGTCGAGCATTTCACCCAGACGGGTAAAGGCGCCTACATCGTTGACGTCGAGGTTGCAGAAATCGAGACGCCCGCTCAGCTTATCCCAAAGGCTCTCATCGATTTTCTCTTTCATGAACGTTTCGAGCGCCTCGCGCACGACGTTGGTATAAGCCTCCTTATCCCAGTCGGCGCGCCCTACCCCAAGAATTCGGGTATCGGGATGGATCTGGCCCGCTTTCTCCAGCTGATACAGGGAAGGCAGCAATTTTCGGCGTGCAAGATCGCCTTTCGCGCCGAAAATGACCAGGTCACATGCCTGGGCTGTTTGCGTTACCGCCATGTCATTCTCCTCAGTTAGATCGCCTGGTACTCTGCCAGGTATCGTTGTAATTTTATTACAATGCACTGTACTGCTTTTACGTGTTTCCTGAAACCATTAGCGCTTAACGTCACGTGCGATACGGTGATTTTTCGTTGCCCGGGCCATTACGCCCGTCTGATGACGCAACAAACGTCGATTCTTTGCGCAACTGCGTCAGAGCAAAACCCGACGTCGATCAAGTAATGAAAAAAAACAACAACATTTCTTGTCGACGATTACCCTTTCGGGAGCCCCGGGAGTAATATCGGCTAAATCGAATCAAGGTTTCATCTCTTTATGAAATCGTTTATGCCCTCATGAGCGTCTTGTTAACAATGAACATGCTGGAAAAAATCCAGTTTCAACTGGAACACCTTAGCAAATCCGAGCGCAAAGTGGCTGAAGTTATTCTCGCCGCGCCCGCGCAGGCGATTCATTCAAGCATCGCCGCTCTGGCACAGGAATCGGGCGTCAGCGAACCGACGGTCAATCGATTTTGTCGTAGTCTGGACACGCGCGGCTTTCCTGATTTTAAACTGCATCTGGCACAAAGTCTGGCAAACGGCACCCCGTATGTTAATCGCAATGTCGATGAAGACGACAGCGTTGATGCTTACACCGCGAAAATATTTGAATCGGCAATGGCTACGCTGGACCATGTTCGCCAGTCTCTGGACATGAGTTCAGTGAATCGCGCGGTCGATCTGCTCACGCAGGCCAAACGGATTGCCTTCTTTGGCCTTGGCTCATCCGCTGCCGTGGCGCATGACGCCATGAATAAGTTTTTTCGCTTCAACGTGCCGGTGATCTACTCCGATGACATTGTGCTGCAACGCATGAGCTGTATGAATTGTAGCGAAGATGATGTCGTGGTACTCATCTCCCATACGGGCCGTACCAAGAGCCAGGTGGAGCTGGCGCAGCTCGCGCGTGATAACGATGCGATGGTCATCGCCCTGACGACGGCAGGCACGCCGCTGGCCCGGGAAGCGACGCTGGCCATTACCCTGGACGTACCGGAGGACACCGACATGTACATGCCGATGGTCTCGCGCCTGGCGCAGCTGACGGTCATCGACGTGCTGGCGACCGGTTTTACCTTACGCCGGGGCGCAAAATTCCGGGATAACTTGAAGCGGGTCAAGGAAGCCCTGAAAGAATCGCGTTTTGATAAAGAATTGCTTATAAAGAGCGATGTTCCCTAATAACTACGATGTACGTTTTACGGCATTCGGTCCTCTCGCTACTGCCTTGCGATAGATGAAGGCCGATTCTATGTTCACGCAACACCAAAGTTGTTTCAGTCAACGGAGTATTACATGTCCAGAAGGCTTCGCAGAACCAAAATCGTCACCACCTTAGGCCCGGCCACCGACCGCGATAATAACCTCGAAAAGATTATCGCCGCGGGTGCCAACGTGGTGCGTATGAACTTCTCTCACGGTACGCCAGAAGACCATAAATTACGTGCCGATAAAGTGCGTGAAATCGCAGCTAAACTGGGCCGCCACGTTGCTATCCTCGGTGACCTGCAAGGTCCAAAAATCCGCGTATCGACCTTTAAAGAAGGCAAAGTCTTCCTCAACATCGGCGACAAATTCCTGCTGGATGCCAACCTGAGCAAAGGTGAAGGCGATAAAGAGAAAGTGGGTATCGACTATAAAGGTCTGCCTGCTGACGTTGTGCCTGGCGACATCCTGCTGCTGGACGATGGACGCGTACAGCTGAAAGTGCTGGAAGTTCAGGGTATGAAGGTGTTCACCGAAGTGACCGTCGGCGGCCCGCTCTCCAACAATAAAGGTATCAACAAACTCGGCGGTGGCCTGTCTGCTGAAGCGCTGACCGAAAAAGACAAAGCGGATATTGTGACCGCAGCGCAGATCGGCGTGGATTATCTGGCCGTCTCCTTCCCGCGCTGCGGCGAAGATCTGAACTATGCTCGCCGCCTGGCGCGCGATGCAGGCTGCGATGCGAAAATCGTTGCGAAAGTTGAACGCGCTGAAGCGGTCTGCGATCAGGACGCGATGGACGACGTGATCCTGGCGTCTGACGTGGTGATGGTTGCCCGTGGGGACCTGGGCGTGGAAATTGGCGACCCTGAACTGGTCGGTATCCAGAAAGCGCTGATCCGTCGTGCCCGTCAGTTGAACCGGGCGGTGATCACCGCTACCCAGATGATGGAATCCATGATCACCAACCCAATGCCAACCCGTGCGGAAGTCATGGACGTGGCAAACGCCGTGCTGGATGGTACTGACGCGGTGATGCTGTCAGCAGAAACCGCAGCGGGTCAGTATCCGGCGGAAACCGTGGCCGCCATGGCGCGCGTCTGCCTGGGGGCGGAGAAGATCCCAAGCATTAACGTCTCCAAGCACCGCCTGGATATTCAGTTCGACAATGTGGAAGAAGCGATTGCGATGTCTGCGATGTACGCAGCCAACCACCTGAAAGGGGTCACGGCAATCATCACCATGACCGAGTCTGGCCGTACCGCGCTTATGACGTCCCGCATCAGCTCCGGTCTGCCGATCTTCGCCATGTCCCGTCACGAGCGTACGCTGAACCTGACGGCGCTGTATCGCGGCGTGACGCCAGTATACTTCGACAGCACCAATGACGGCGTGGCCGCTGCGCACGATGCCGTGAACCTGCTGCGCGACAAAGGTTATCTGGTGTCCGGTGATATCGTTATCGTGACGCAGGGTGACGTGATGAGCACCATCGGCTCAACCAACACCACCCGCGTATTGACCGTAGAGTAAGATCCGATCCCCTCTCCCCTCAGGGGAGAGGGATGAAGGTTTTCTATTTCTTCGGGAAAAGCTCTTTACGCTTGTACGGCTCCGTTTCGCCCGGTTTACGTGTTTTGAGCAGCTTCAGGATCCACGTATACTGCTCCTTATGTGGCCCCACCAGCACTTCCACCTCTTCATTCATACGGCGCGCAATGGTGTGATCGTCTGCGGTCAGCAGATCGTCCATCGGCGGACGGACCTCAATGCTCAGGCGATGCGTTTTACCGTCATAAACCGGGAACAGCGGGATCACGCGGGCGCGGCAGACTTTCATCAGGCGACCAATCGCGGGTAATGTCGCTTTATAGGTCGCGAAGAAATCGACAAACTCGCTGTGTTCAGGGCCGTGATCCTGATCGGGCAGATAGTAGCCCCAGTACCCCTGACGTACCGACTGAATGAAAGGCTTGATGCCATCGTTTCGGGCGTGCAAACGTCCACCAAAGCGACGGCGCACGGTATTCCAGACGAAATCGTAGATTTTGTTTCCCTGATTATGGAACATCGCCGCCATTTTCTGGCCCTGCGAGGCCATTAACATTGCCGGAATATCGACCCCCCACCCGTGCGGCACCAGGAAAATCACCTTTTCATCATTACGACGCATCTCGTCGATGATCTCCAGCCCTTTCCAGTCAACGCGTTCGACGATCTTCTCCGGCCCCTTCAGCGCCAGTTCCGCCATCATCGCCATGGCCTGCGGCGCGGTGGTGTACATGTCATCAATAATCGCTTCGCGTTCGGCGTCGCTTTTATCCGGGAAACAGTACAACAGATTTATTTGCGCACGGCGTCGTGCGCTTTTACCTACGCGGCCTGCAATACGCCCCACGGTACCGAGCACCGGATCGCGGAGGGAGGCAGGTAGCAACGCCATGCCAGCAAACGCGTATACGCCAAGCCAGGCGCCCCAGTTACGCGGGTGACGAAAGGATTTTTCAAACTCGGGAATGTACTCAATATTGTTTTTTTTGGTTTCCATGCGGTTTCCAGGGTCTGGTGACGCAAAAATATATTCAGATAGTGTAGCGAGGCAGCCGTCCGCGTACAAAAGAAAAAGCCGGCGCACACTGACGCCGGCTTTTTAAATCAGGTGAGCTTAGTCGAAGCGCAGTTGCGGCATCACCTCTTTCACCTGCGCCAGGTAATCTTTGCGATCTTTCCCGGTCAGCCCTTCCGTGCGCGGCAGTTTCGCCGTCAGCGGGTTAACCGCCTGCTGGTTGATCCACACTTCATAGTGCAGGTGCGGGCCTGTTGAACGGCCAGTATTACCGGACAACGCGATGCGGTCACCGCGTTTCACTTTCTGGCCTGGTTTGACCAGCAGTTTACGCAGGTGCATGTAGCGGGTGGTGTAGGTACGACCGTGACGAATAGCAACGTAATAGCCCGCAGCACCGCTGCGTTTCGCCATGACCACTTCACCATCCCCTACCGCCAGCACTGGCGTACCCTGCGGCATGGCGAAGTCAACGCCACGGTGCGGCGCTACGCGACCCGTTACCGGGTTCAGACGACGCGGGTTGAAGTTGGAGGAGACACGGAACTGTTTAGCCGTTGGGAAGCGCAGGAAGCCTTTTGCCAGACCCGTACCGCTGCGGTCATAGAACTTACCGTCTTCCGCGCGAATGGCGTAGTAGTCTTTGCCGTCGGAACGCAGACGAACGCCCACCAGCTGGCTCTGTTCGCGTTTGCCGTCCAGCATTTCGCGGGACATCAGGACAGAGAATTGATCGCCTTTTTTCAGTTTGCGGAAATCCATCTGCCACTGCATGGCTTTGATCACCGAACTGATTTCAGCGCTGGTCAGGCCAGCATCGCGTGCGCTGGAAACAAAGCTGCCGCCTACGGTCCCCTTCATGACGCTGTTAACCCAGTCGCCCTGCTGCATTTCACTGGTCATTTTGAAACCGTTTGCAGTGCGATCGTAGGTGCGGGTTTCGCGACGGGACATCTCCCAGGTCAGACGTTGCAGATCGCCGTCAGGGGTTAAGGTCCAGGAAAGTTGCTGACCAATTTTCAGGTTACGCAGCTCTTTGTCGGATGCGGCAAGCTGGCTGATGTTGCCCATGTCGATACCGTACTGGTTCAGGACGCTGCTCAGCGTATCGCCAGTGGAAACGACATATTCATGAATGCCAGCTTCATTCTGGATCTTGTCATCCAGTTCATCCTGGGGAATAGCTTCATCTTCCTGAGCGGCCTGATCGATAGGCTCGCTGGCCTCAGGCAGCAGAGAGCGGATCTCGCTCTTTTCCAGTTCGATAGTTTTGATGATAGGGGCAGAACTCGGGTGGTAAACATAGGGCCGCCAGACGGCGACCGCTAATGTGAGAACTGTAAGCGACCCCAGCATAACGCGGTGGGGTCGAGGCAGATTGTTAAATGCCAGGGCGACAGAGCGGGCTATCTGTTGCACGTATTCACTTCCTCGTTAATCTCCTTTCAGGCAGCTCGCATACTGATTCGCCAGTTGGCTGAGGAACTGCGAATAGCTCGCTTTGCTCAACTGGATATTCGTACCTAGCGGGTCAAGGGTTCCCATGCGCACGGATGTTCCCCTGGCCACGGCTTCTACGACCGCTGGCCTGAACTGTGGCTCAGCAAAAACGCATGTCGCTTTTTGCTCAACCAACTGTGTTCTGATTTCATGTAAACGCTGCGCACCAGGCTGAATTTCAGGGTTGACGGTAAAATGCCCCAGCGGGGTCAGACCGTAATGTTTTTCGTAATAGCCGTAGGCATCATGAAAAACGAAGTACCCTTTTCCTTTAAGCGGTGCGAGCTCGTTACCCACCTGTTTGTCGGTTGCGGCTAATTGAGCCTCAAAATCCTTCAGGTTGGCGTCGAGTTTGATTCGACTTTGCGGCATAAGTTCCACTAATTTGTCGTGGATTGCAACCGCTGTAAGCCGCGCTATCTCTGGGGAGAGCCAGAGATGCATGTTGTACTCGCCGTGATGGTGATGGTCGTCACCTTTTTCATCGTGAGCATGTTCGTGGTCGTGTTCGTCACCCTCGTCCTCAGCCCCTTTCATGAGCAACGGTTTCACGCCGGACAGCCCGGCAATGGTCACCTGTTTCTCTTCGGGAAGCTGTCTGGCTGACTTTTGCATGAATGCTTCCATCTCAGGACCAATCCAGACGACTAAGTCCGCGTTCTGTAAGCGTTTTACATCAGACGGTCGCAGGGAATAATCATGCTCGGAAGCCCCGTCAGGCAGCAGAACCTGGGTCTCTGTTACCCCATCCGCGATGGCAGAGGCGATAAATCCAAGTGGTTTAAGCGAAGCGACAACGGCGGCGTTAACATCTTGTGCGGTTGTACCCCAAAGTGCAGCGGATAAAGCTGCGAAAAGAAGCGTATTTTTCTGTAACATAATGCGACTAATCATCGTAATGAGTGCGTGGAATGTGATATTATAACATTCGATGACTTCTGCAAGCTTAAATTGACATGACGACTTTAGTTTCTCTTGAAAATGTTTCGGTCTCATTCGGTCAACGCCGCGTCCTTTCTGACGTGTCGCTGAATCTGAAGCCCGGCAAAATACTCACGTTGCTCGGCCCTAACGGTGCAGGCAAATCGACGCTGGTGCGCGTCGTATTAGGCCTGGTCGCCCCTGACGCAGGCGTTATCGTCCGCGAAGACAAATTGCGTATCGGCTATGTGCCGCAAAAATTACACCTCGATGCCACCCTGCCCCTGACGGTGAGCCGCTTCCTGCGCTTGCGCCCCGGTACGCGTAAAGCGGATATCCTCCCGGCGCTGAAACGCGTTCAGGCGGGTCATCTTGTTGATGCGCCTTTGCAAAAACTGTCGGGCGGTGAAACCCAGCGCGTATTGCTTGCCCGCGCCCTGCTCAGCAGCCCTCAGCTTCTGGTGCTGGACGAGCCGACGCAGGGTGTCGACGTCAACGGCCAGGTTGCGCTGTACGATCTGATCGACCAGCTCCGTCGGGAGCTTAACTGCGCGGTGCTGATGGTATCCCATGACCTGCATCTGGTGATGGCGAAAACCGACGAAGTGCTGTGCCTGAACCATCACATTTGCTGTTCCGGCACGCCGGAAGTGGTGTCAATGCACCCGGAATTTATCTCCATGTTTGGCCATCGCGGCGCCGAACAGCTGGGTATCTATCGCCATAATCACAATCACCGCCATGATTTACAGGGACGAATTGTCCTGCGTCGGGGAAACGGACACTCATGATTGAACTGTTACTGCCCGGCTGGCTGGCCGGGATTATGCTTGCCTGCGCCGCGGGTCCACTCGGCTCGTTTGTCGTGTGGCGCAGAATGTCCTATTTCGGCGATACGCTGGCCCATGCTTCATTGTTGGGTGTCGCATTTGGTTTGTTGCTGGACGTGAACCCGTTTTATGCGGTGATTGTCGTCACGCTGCTGCTGGCCGCCGGTCTGGTCTGGCTGGAAAAACGCCCTCACCTCGCGATTGATACCCTGCTCGGCATTATGGCGCACAGCGCTCTGTCGCTGGGTCTGGTCGTTGTTAGCCTGATGTCAAATATCCGCGTGGACCTGATGGCCTATCTGTTCGGCGATCTGCTGGCCGTCACGCCCGAAGATCTGATTTCCATTGCCATTGGCGTGGCGGTGGTGCTCGGGATCCTGCTGTGGCAATGGCGAAACTTGCTGGCAATGACCGTCAGCCCGGATCTGGCCTTTGTCGACGGCGTGAAGCTTCAGCGCGTGAAGCTGCTGTTGATGCTGGTGACGGCGTTAACCATCGGCGTGGCGATGAAGTTTGTTGGCGCGCTGATCATCACGTCGCTGTTGATTATCCCTGCCGCTACGGCGCGTCGTTTTGCCCGTACGCCGGAACAAATGGCCGGTATCGCGGTGATTATCGGAATGATTGCGGTGACGGGCGGGTTAACCTTCTCGGCGTTTTATGACACGCCAGCGGGGCCGTCGGTGGTCTTGTGCGCGGCGGTGTTGTTTATTTTCAGTATGATGAAAAAGACCGCGAATTAACATTGAGGGCGCTGATGCCCTCACCCCAGCCCTCTCCCACGGGGCTGAGGGATCCCCACAAATTAATGCGAGCAGTGAACCATCCCCTCGCCCCTTTGGGGAGAGGGTTAGGGTGAGGGGCACATACGGCGGTAGTGGTCATTCCTTTCACGTTATGTTCCTTGCTACTCTGTAAGCATATGACCGGTGAACGTGCCAGGGCGGCTCAATCGCCACCGCCCTGGCGACCCGGGCTCCCGGCGGTAAATCGCCGCTTCGCGGTGCCCTCAGCTTATTCCTTCAGGCTATCGGGTCGGGCATGAGCCTGCATCCATGCAGGCCACGCCCTCTCGGCGCATCCCTGCGCCTCGCCCCGGCCTTACGGAAACGCTTCGGCTATTTACAGCCGGACCAGGACGTCGCTGCAAGCCATCGTTCATTCTGAAAGTCGCTTTATTGCTTCAGCTTAAAAATTACTGGGGATCCCTCAGCCCACGGGGAGAGGGAACAATGCATTACGGCATCGCGGGCGGCGTAATGCCGAAATGATTCCACGCCCGCACCGTCGCCATACGACCACGCGGGGTACGCTGTAAGAAGCCCTGCTGGATCAGATACGGCTCCAGCACGTCCTCAATAGTCTCACGCTCTTCACCAATCGCCGCCGCCAGGTTATCCAGCCCTACCGGCCCGCCAAAGAACTTATCCAGCACCGCCAGCAGCAGCTTACGGTCCATATAGTCAAAGCCTTCGGCATCCACGTTCAGCATATCCAGCGCCTGGGCGGCAATGTCAGCCGAAATGGTGCCATCGTGCTTCACCTCGGCAAAGTCACGCACCCGGCGCAGCAGACGGTTGGCAATACGTGGCGTACCACGGGAGCGCTTCGCCACTTCAAACGCCCCCTCTTCGCTCATATCCAGCCCCATGTAGCGCGCGCTGCGACCCACGATATGCTGAAGATCCGGCACCTGATAAAACTCCAGACGCTGCACGATACCAAAACGATCGCGCAGCGGGGAGGTTAACGATCCGGCGCGCGTCGTGGCGCCAATCAGGGTAAACGGCGGCAGATCGATTTTGATGGAGCGCGCCGCCGGGCCTTCGCCGATCATGATATCCAGCTGGTAATCTTCCATCGCCGGATAGAGCACCTCTTCCACCACCGGCGACAGGCGGTGGATTTCATCGATAAACAGCACGTCGTGCGGCTCAAGGTTAGTCAACATCGCCGCCAGATCCCCGGCCTTCTCCAGCACCGGGCCAGAGGTGGTGCGCAGGTTAACGCCCATTTCGTTGGCGACGATATTCGCCAGGGTGGTTTTACCTAACCCCGGCGGACCAAAAATCAGCAGGTGATCGAGCGCATCGCCGCGCAGCTTTGCCGCCTGGATGAAAATCTCCATCTGAGAACGAACCTGCGGCTGGCCGATGTACTCATCCAGCAGTTTTGGACGGATCGCGCGATCCACCACGTCATCTGGCTGAATGGTGCCTGCCGATACCAGGCGGTCTGCTTCAATCATCCTTTACCTCACAATGCAGCGCGCAGCGCTTCACGAATCAGGGTTTCACTGCTGGCATCCGGTTTAGCAATCTTGCTCACCATCCGGCTGGCCTCCTGAGGTTTATAGCCCAGCGCCACCAGCGCGGCAACCGCTTCCTGCTCGGCATCATCATCCGATGCAGGCGCGCCCGGGGAAGTCAGCACCAGGTCGGCCGCCGGAGTGAACAGATCGCCATGCAGACCTTTAAAGCGGTCCTTCATCTCGACAATCAAACGCTCCGCCGTTTTCTTCCCGATGCCCGGGAGTTTAATTAACGCAGCCGGATCTTCGCGCTCAACGGCATTCACAAACTGCGGAGCGGACATGCCGGACAAAATCGCCAGCGCCAGCTTTGGCCCGACGCCGTTGGTTTTGATCAGCTCGCGGAACAGCGTGCGTTCCTGTTTGTTATTGAATCCGTACAGCAACTGAGCGTCTTCACGCACCACAAACTGGGTAAAGACAACCGCCTCTTTGCCCGCCTCCGGCAGTTCGTAGAAGCAGGTCATCGGCATATGGACTTCATAGCCCACGCCACCCACTTCCAGCAGCACTAACGGGGGTTGTTTTTCAATGATGATGCCTCTGAGTCTGCCTATCACGTGACGCTCCTGCGTTCTGGAAGAAATTATCTGCCGACATAATAAAAAAAGGCTGGATAAACATCCAGCCTGATTTGTCATTATCGTAACCTGCCTCGCGCCAGATTAAGCCGCGACTCGCTCATTTGCATCGCGTTCTGGCTGACGTGACAGTGGGTAATCGCAATCGCCAGCGCATCGGCGGCGTCCGCCTGCGGGTTCGCGGGAAGCTTCAGCAGGGTACGCACCATGTGCTGCACCTGGCTTTTCTCCGCGCTACCAATGCCCACCACCGTCTGCTTAACCTGACGGGCCGCATACTCAAACACCGGCAGATCCTGGTTCACGGCGGCAACAATCGCCACGCCGCGCGCCTGACCGAGCTTCAACGCTGAGTCCGCGTTCTTCGCCATAAAGACCTGCTCAATGGCGAAATAGTCCGGCTGAAACTGGGTGATGATCTCCGACACGCCCGCATAAATGAGCTTCAGGCGCGAGGGCAGATCGTCCACTTTGGTACGAATACACCCGCTGCCGAGGTAGGTTAGCTGGCGTCCCACCTGACGGATAACGCCATAGCCGGTGACGCGCGAGCCGGGGTCAATCCCGAGGATAATCGACATCACGCGTCTCCCGTTAACGGTTCACAGGCCCTCATCAGAGAGTCGCTGCAACCTCATCAGAGATTTCACCGTTGTGGTACACTTCCTGCACGTCGTCGCAATCTTCGAGCATGTCGATCAGACGCAGCAGTTTCGGTGCGGTTTCCGCATCCATGTCCGCTTTGGTGGACGGGATCATGGAGACTTCAGCGTTATCCGCCTTCAGGCCAGCCGCTTCCAGCGCATCGCGCACGGCACCCATCTCTTCCCATGCGGTGTAGACATCAATAGCGCCGTCGTCGTAGGTCACCACGTCTTCCGCACCGGCTTCCAGCGCCGCTTCCATGATCGCGTCCTCATCACCTTTCTCGAAGGAGATGACGCCTTTTTTGCTGAACAGGTAAGCAACGGAACCGTCAGTGCCCAGGTTGCCACCGGTTTTGGTGAACGCGTGGCGCACTTCGGCAACGGTACGGTTACGGTTGTCGGACAGACACTCAACCATTACCGCCGTACCGCCAGGGCCGTAACCTTCATAAATGATGGTTTCCATGTTCGCGTCTTCATCGCCGCCCACGCCACGTGCGATTGCACGGTTCAGGGTGTCACGCGTCATGTTGTTGGACAGGGCTTTATCCACCGCTGCGCGCAGACGTGGGTTAGAGGCCGGATCGCCGCCGCCCAGACGCGCCGCTGTCACCAGCTCACGAATGATTTTGGTAAAGATTTTACCGCGCTTGGCATCCTGTGCCGCTTTGCGGTGTTTGGTGTTGGCCCACTTACTATGACCTGCCATAAAAAGTTCTCCAAAAATCGCGCCTTCTCAGGCAGCGTTAATTACAAATTCTTCAATCGCCTGCCGGTTGCTCCATGACTTGGTCAGTGCGGCGGCATCCGCCGCATTCACCCAGCGGTAGGTCAGATGTTCAGTGAACACGATCTCCCGCTCATGGGGAAGCGCAAGGCAGAACCACGATTCCGTATTGCGCTCAATTCCCGGTGCATAGCGATGACGTAAATGGCTAAAAATTTCAAACTCCACCGTGCGCTGACAGTCCTTCAGGGTCAGTTGCTCGCGAGCAACATCAATGGCGACCTCTTCCTTTACTTCACGCGCGGCGGCCTGCGGCGCGGTCTCCCCCTCTTCCAGGCTGCCGGTAACCGACTGCCAGAAATCCGGATCGTCGCGCCGCTGCAACATCAGCACCCGCTTCGTGTCTTCTGCATAAATGACCACCAGGACAGAAACGGGACGCTTATATGCCATATCAGTTTTTCTCTTCCTTCTTCACCACCTCAATGCCCAGCTCGGCCAGCGCGGCCGGGTTGGCAAAGCTTGGCGCTTCGGTCATCAGACACGCCGCTGCGGTGGTTTTCGGGAAGGCGATAACATCACGGATGTTGTCGGTGCCGGTCAGCAGCATGGTCAGACGGTCAAGACCGAAGGCCAGACCCGCGTGCGGAGGCGTACCGTATTTCAGAGCGTCCAGCAGGAAGCCAAACTTCTCGCGCTGCTCCTGCTCATTAATGCCCAGAATGCCGAACACGGTCTGCTGCATTTCACCGCTGTGAATACGCACGGAACCACCGCCCACTTCGTAGCCGTTGATGACCATATCGTAGGCGTTTGCCACCGCCTCTTCCGGCGCCGCTTTCAGCTCTGCCGCCGTCATGTCTTTTGGCGAGGTGAACGGGTGGTGCATCGCGGTCAGGCCGCCTTCACCGTCGTCTTCAAACATTGGGAAGTCGATAACCCACAGTGGCGCCCATTTGCTTTCGTCGGTCAGGTTCAGGTCTTTGCCGAGCTTCAGACGCAGCGCGCCCATCGCATCCGCAACGACTTTCTTATTGTCTGCGCCGAAGAAGATCATGTCGCCGTCCTGCGCGCCGGTGCGCTCAAGGATCGCTTCCACGATGTCCGCATTCAGGAATTTCGCCACCGGGCTGGTGATGCCTTCCAGACCTTTTGCACGCTCGGTCACTTTAATATAGGCCAGACCTTTCGCGCCGTAGATCTTGATGAAGTTGCCGTAGTCGTCAATCTGCTTACGGCTCAGGGCAGCGCCGCCCGGAACGCGCAGGGCAGCCACGCGGCCTTTCGGATCGTTAGCCGGGCCAGCAAAGACCGCGAACTCAACGGCTTTCACCAGATCTGCCACGTCCACCAGCTCCATCGGGTTACGCAGGTCTGGTTTGTCGGAGCCGTAGCGACGTTCCGCTTCGGCGAAGGTCATGATCGGGAAATCGCCCAGCTCAACGCCTTTCACGTCGTTCCACAGGCTACGCACCAGGGCTTCCATCACCTCACGCACCTGCTCGGCAGTCATGAAGGAGGTTTCCACATCGATCTGGGTAAATTCTGGCTGACGGTCAGCGCGCAGGTCTTCGTCGCGGAAGCATTTCACGATCTGATAGTAGCGGTCGAAGCCGGACATCATCAGCAGCTGTTTGAACAGCTGTGGTGACTGCGGCAGCGCATAGAATTTGCCTTTATGGACGCGGGATGGCACCAGGTAATCGCGCGCGCCTTCCGGCGTGGCTTTGGTCAGCATCGGGGTTTCGATATCCAGGAAACCGTGGTCATCCATAAAGCGACGCACCAGGCTGGTGATTTTCGCACGGGTTTTCAGACGCTGGGCCATCTCCGGGCGACGCAGATCCAGGTAGCGGTATTTCAGACGCGCTTCTTCGGTATTGACGTGGTTGGAATCCAGCGGCAACGCTTCCGCGCGGTTGATGATCGTCAGATCGGACGCCAGCACTTCGATAGCGCCGGTCGCCATCTCAGCGTTGATGTTTTTCTCGTCACGCGCACGCACGGTGCCCGTCACCTGAATGCAGAACTCATTACGCAGCTCAGAAGCCAGCTTCAACGCATCAGCGCGATCCGGATCGAAGAACACCTGAACGATACCTTCGCGGTCACGCATATCAATAAAGATAAGGCTACCAAGATCGCGACGACGATTGACCCAACCACACAGGGTGACCTGCTGCCCGACGTGGGACTGACGCAGCTGCCCGCAATATTCTGTACGCATGAGATATCCCTTAATTAGCCGCAGGCTGATTGTCGCCTGTCTCGCAGGCTACGATGTCGCAGCTTTCTGTATGTTACAACTGGATGAAAAAAGGCGGCTATTATACTGGAAATTCTGCCGCACGATAAGAGCGAAGCACGGCCTGACGCGCGTTTGCTGTACTCTTATTGCCTATTCTCACAAAAATTAACAAAATTATCCGCCCGATAACAGGCCATCACGTCGTAAGGTGTAGCGTAAGCGATTCATTTGACTGGAGTGACAATGTTGAAATTAGATGCCACCAAAACCGCCCTTGTGGTCATTGATTTACAGGAAGGCATCCTGCCTTTTGCCGGTGGTCCACACACCGCTGACGATGTGGTCAGCCGCGCGGCGCGTCTGGCGGAAAAATGCCGCGCCAGCGGTTCGCCTGTTGTTATGGTGCGCGTCGGCTGGTCCGCTGATTTCGCCGAAGCATTAAAACAGCCGGTTGATGCCCAGGCCCCGGCGCAGGCGCTGCCGGACAACTGGTGGACATATCCTGTCTCGCTCGGTAAACGCGACAGCGATATAGAAGTCACGAAACGCCAGTGGGGGGCATTCTATGGCACCGACCTGGAGCTACAGCTGCGCCGTCGCGGGATCGACACCATCATTCTGTGCGGGATCTCCACCAACATCGGTGTGGAATCCACTGCCCGTAACGCCTGGGAGCTGGGCTTTAACCTGGTGATCGCCGAAGATGCGTGCAGCGCAGCCTCTACGGATCAGCATCAGGGCAGCATGACCCATATCTTCCCGCGTATTGGGCGCGTGCGCAGCACGGATGAGATCCTCAGCGCGCTATGATGTACGTGGGCCTGCCCCAGTGGTCGCACCCGAAATGGGTGCGCCTGGGTATTACCAGCCTGGAAGCGTATGCCCGGCACTTTAACTGCGTGACGCGGCAATTTTAAAAATCACTAAAGAACGCCCAAGAGCATGTGTATTCTTTAGAATTATCAATTACATAAAATTCACTTCATATGAAAATCACCAAAGTTCATATGAGTAAAAATGTCCCACTCATGCCCCAAGCCGCCTCAAAAACAATTTTTTTGCCCCATCCATGCCCCATAGCTCTCTTCTGAAGTGCTATATACCTAACCGTTGACACTGTACAAATAACCAGTATAAATTCTCTTTAAAAATACAGTCGTTTCCGGAGGTCTTTATGTTCGTTGAGCTGGTCTATGACAAGCGTAATGTTGATGGTTTGGTTGGCGCCAGAGAGATTATTCTGGCTGAGCTAACGAAGCGGGTGCACCAGATTTTCCCTGATGCCGAAGTGAGGGTTAAGCCGATGCAGGCGAACGCCTTAAACAGCAACGCCAGCAAAAGTGATCGTGAAAAACTGAACCGAATGCTGGAAGAAATGTTTGATGAATCTGACATGTGGTTAACTTCAGAATCACCTACCGTTCGTCAGGTTGGTATTTGAGTTTTACTCAGGTAGTATTCCCGGCGATTGCTCGGGCATGAACACTGAGCAACCACCCGCCGCCCGTTCTTGCATACGACAGGCGGCGGTTTATTTTACGAAGCAGGCTCCTGTAAGGCCGCTTCACTCGATTCTTTCTGACGCTTATTCCAGATGCTATCCCCAGGCATGTCGAGGCGTACGTCGATCCAGCTGTTGGCCGGAACATCCATAGGAGCCCCCTTTGTTTTGACGATCTCCCCTTCATCGCTCAGCATGTATTTCCGCTTAAAAAGCCGAATCGTCAGCCCACCGCTTTCTGTCTGCTCTGCTTCAACAACACCCAGTTCCCCCATACCGCCAGGGTCCATTGGCGGCAGCAGCTGCCAGCCTTCTGATGCCAGGCCATCCGAACCGGTAAGAATATATACCCCAACTTCCAGCCGAGAGATTTTGATCCCTTCAGCCTCGGCGTTCGCCGTACCGCACCCGCACCAGACAAAACCTGGTTCATCTATATCAGTGCGTTGACATTCCTCCTGGCTTTTCACAATACGGGCAACCGGTGAAGCAGCCTTAAGAGTTCCGTCGCTGGCTTTGGTGGTATTACCATCATCGTAAACTTTTCGCCAGGCATTGAAACTGAGAGCCTCTCGAGTGCGCCAAAAGAAACCAATTTGCCCCCTGGCTGCAAACTGTGCAGCATAACCTGCATCGGTATGGTGAGATGCATTTATTCCAAAAAATAATGTATTTTGAGCTGGAGCGTCGGTCTGACTGGAAACGAATGAGGATCTACCTTGCCTTGCAATATCTCCCCAGGAAATTGAGTTTACACCTCCAGTGCCAAGACCCCATGCACCGTTAATCAACGTAACCCCGACTGTGGTGTCAATTGTGGAGGATTGAGCCTCTTTCGTTGCGCTACTTCCCAAACCGAGGTTTGTGCGAGCATCAGCGGCATTCTTTGCCCCGGTCCCGCCCTGCTCAATGCTGAGAGCTGTTTTCAGCCCTGAAAGGCTGGTAATGTCGCTGTTAGCCCCTTTCTTCGCCAGAGATTTTTGACCCGGCACGGTGACGGCAGTGCCGTTGATAGTGATGGTGACATCAGACGTCCCGTTCATTACATCAGCGAACCCACTCATGTAGCGCTGGTACATCGTGAAGGTTTCAGCGATATCCTGCGCCAGACCATCCACGCTCAGACTGTCACTCAGAAGAATGGCAAATCGGGTTCCGGCGGGAACTGCTGGGTTAGCCGCTGGCGTTACGGTGAGACTTGTTGCGCTGCCGATGGTGGTAATCTGAAATACCTGCACAGGGCTGGTCATTGCAATAACGGTACAGCCGTTACGAATAAGAGAACCAGCAGCAGTGAAGTTTGTGCCGGTACCTGTAAGGGTGTTTCCGCTGATGGCGATAGTGCCAGTGGTATAAATCATGTTTTCTCCAGGCAATAAAAAAACCCCGCCGGAGCGAGGTTGATTAAAAAGACAGTTTATTCAGACGTACATATCGGGTAGAACGGGAAGGTTCAGTGGCGTTACCGTGTCATTACCAAAAATTGCATACCGCTCGCGCCCAAGATATTTCCCACCCTGAACTGAAGCACTGCCGTTCTGTATTTTTATTCCAAACATTCGATACACATACATGCCATTTACTTCATGGGCCATCAGCCCGAATCTGCCCAGCGGAACATAGCCGCTGCCGATGCTCACGGCATTTTTCGAAGGCGTCCAGAGTTGATTGAGGTAAACGAAAGGCCGCTTTGTAGTCGAAAACGTGCAAGCCCCGGCTGCATTGAGGATGTTTAGCCCCGTGCCCGGCTGCGGCGCCACACCACTGGCGAATATGACAATATCTATCGTGCCGGTTGTCGGAGCGTCATCGTTGGTGGATGGAGGGCTGAAGAACCTGACCGTGTTGCCATCGAAATCGACTGTGTTACCGCTATTGCAGCGCCCAAAGACGATATATTTGGACTTGTCGTACCCCGCTATCGTGGGAACTGCCCAGCCGCCAGTGGGAACATTGACGGTACCCTTCCAGATACACTGCCCTGACTGCGTGGCATTGGTAATCGCCAGGAAGTCAGTACTGTCATCAATAAGCAGGCCTTCTCCTTTACGCTGACCAGGAGGAAATATCTGCCAGATGCTTCCGGGGAACGTGTACGTACTCTCACGCTCACTGATGCTCACATCCTTCATCGTGGAATTCTGCGTCACGCGGCCGCCGGATATGGTGACCGAGTTCATTTTATGAAGCAGCCCTGAATCAAGGTAAGCTGTCGCGTGCGGGATAAACAGCACCTGCGCCCCGGAAACATAACCGGCAATATCAGCGTACTTGGCTTTCTGGTAGCCACTGTCAAAGTTGGCCCCAAACGACGGGCATCGCAGGCCCGCAGTTATCTCCATGCGCTTTCCGCCGTCATTTAGTTCTATCAGTAGTCCTGTCGGCATTTTATGTCCACGTCCCCAGTACGATGCGGCCGCCACCCGGAATATTAATGGTTACGCCATTACCATTAATCACCGTTGTATTGCCGGAGCCATTGAAAGAAAAATTACCGTTTGTGGCGTAAATCGAGCCGCGAACGGTCACGTTGTTAAACGTCGCGTAGCCAGATTTGTTGATGTGCCAGCCAACGTTCCCGGTACCGTCCCAGGTTGAAGATTGGATATAGCTGCCGATCTTGGCGTTTCCAATCGTCCCGTCTCCAATAACCGTGTCCCGAATTATGGTCTGCCCATTCTGGATAACGAAAGGAAGCGTAACGGTCGCTCCGGCCTGGTGCGTTACGCCGAAGCGGTCAGCCAGGAAGATAACCTGCGACTGCATGCCGGACGGCGTATTCTCCACGCCGATCCCCATCCCTGCCGCGTAAAGCTGACCATTGCTGGATAACCCGACCTTGATGCTGTACATCGCCTTCAGGTCGCCATTGACGTTCGCAATGGTCTGCGCGTTGGTAGTGATCGCTGAAGTGTGCCCGTTGATGGTCGCCGTAATGCCGTTTATCTGCGTGGCCGTGGCCTGCTGATAATTGGAAAACGTCTGGTTCAGGCTGTTGATTTCTGCCTTGTTGCCGTTCACGTCAGTCTGCAAACTCAGCAGCGAACGCGCTGTTGCCTCCCTGTCGCTTGCCATAACATTATCAATACGATCGATGCTGGCCTTACTGTCACCGTACTGCGCGCTGAGTCTCACCTGCTGATCAACCTGCGCCAGCGTACTCGTTATTAGCGCGATGGAGTTACTCTGAATACCGCCGCTGGCCTTATCAGTTTGTGCACCCAGCTCTTCCAGGCGTGATGCCATTGAGGAATCGAGGTCCGTGACAACCTGGCTAAGGTCAGTGATTGATGCTGTATTCTGAGCACCTACAGCAGCTGCTGAATCAGCTTTGTCAGATGCGACCTGAGTGGCAGCCGTCAATTGACTTACCGCAGAGGCGCGAGCTTCAGTTTCCGTTGCTAACGCCTGGCGAACATCAGTAATACCCGCTTCATTCTGGGCAGTTTTCGCTTCTAGACGAGTAACATCCGTGACGCGTGCCTCCGTCTCAGTGGCGATCACCTCCCGGAGCTGTTCGAAGGTCGCAGAGTTAGCGCCCTGCTGGGCTGTCTGCCGCACGACAACATCAGCAATAGCAAGCGCGTTGCCGATGATTGCTTCTGCTGTCTGCTTATTCGATCCAACCGCCGCTGCAAGACCGTTTGCATTCTCTTTGATTGCATCAGCCAGTTCTGCGAACTTTTCACTGCTCTCCACCGCGCTCTCGATCAGGTCTTTGAACGTATCGGAACCTTTCATGTCCTCAAGAATGGCATCGGTGATATCGGATACATCGATGCTGGCCTGCCCGCGCACAAACTCTGTATACCCTGATTCGTTTCCGCTGCGGTCCACCAGCTGCGCGCGGTACCAGAAAATTTGCCCTGCCTTAAGGCCCATCTGCTGATACTTGCGCTGCGGATAGGGTACGTCTGCCAGCAGCATGGCATCGTCTTCCGTCCCGGTCAGGCTGTACTGAATTTCCGTCTTCAGCGTGTCGTCGGTGTTCGCCGGGAATCCCCAGCTCAGCTCGATACCGAAAACCACATTATCAGAAGCGATGAAGCCTACCGGTTTCGGCGGATTGCCCACTTTGCCGGTTAGCGCCACCTCATCCGAGAAGCTCCAGACGCTGGATGCGTCCATCGCATTAACGGCGCGCACGCGCACCAGGTAGCGGCCAGCGTAAATCCCCGGCACCTCAAAGCCCTGAGTTGAGGTGCGCGGCACACTGACCCAGTTGCCGGAATCTTTTCGCCACTCAGCCTCATAAGCTATCGCACCGGAAACGGAATCCCACGCCACGCGCATCGTGGTGACAGCAATCCCCTGGCTGACCTGCGAGTAACTGTCGATTGAGACATTATCCGGGGGTGCCTGCACACCCGGTGGAATGACGCTGATCGGGCGCTCATCGAGGCGGGCACCATGATCCACAGCGAAGTAGAGATCGGGGTTGTACGTTGTGCCGGTGACCGCATAGGTGCCGTCGTTGTTGTCGGTGACGCCCGTTACGCGAAACAGCGCCATATACAGATCGTCAGCCTCGACTGCCCAGTTGCTTTCCGCTTCCGGCGTCTCACTCCAGGGGGTGGTGACGGTAACCATTTCACCATTAACAGCCTGGACGGTGCGCGCCTGCGCAGATCCGGACGGCAGGTTGACGAACAGGCGATCGCCTGGTTTGACGTCGGCTGCACGGTCAAGCTTAACGGTGCGCCCGTTCACTGCACTGATGCGCCCACCGATAATACGCCCGGCCAGCTCATTCGCGGCCACACCAATAACCTTACCTACCGGGGGCACGTCCAGGCCGGTGTCGAACGTCACCACCTCGCCCGCTCCGTTCGTCAGCAGGATCCAGCGTCCGTGACGGTTTGCTTCTGACTGGCGATCGCAACCAATAGCCGTCAGCTCAATCTGGCGGTAGTCGTAGCGCATTGCCAGATCGTTGTCGTAAACAGGTTCAGGCGTGTCTTTGTAGTGATTTTTGGGATCGGACCAGTTAACCAGCGCCGTGGTGTAGCGCGTCGTCTCGCTGGGGTCGGAGAATGTAAACTTGCCGTTGACCACGTTGGCATGGTTGTAGATATGAGAGGTGTCGTCCGGCATATCCGCCAGGACATACATGCGGTTGTCGCCCCAGTAAGTCATACCCCGGAACCGTGCCGCCAGATCGCGCAGCACAGTCCATGCGTCCGCCCGGTCCTGGATGTACACGTTACAGCGGTGGCGTGGCTCCATGCCGCCTCGGCCATCAGGGATCAGCTGATCGCAATATTGCGCGATGCGGTACAGCTCCCAGCGGTCAAGCTGTTCAGAGCCAATGCGCTGGCCGAGGCCAAAGCGCTCGCTCAGGACGATATCGTAGAAAATCCAGGCCGGGTTATCGGTCCAGGCCCATTTAAACGTGCCCGTCCAGGTCCCGCTGTAGGTGCGGGTCTCCGGATCATAAGTATCCGGTACCCGGATTATCCGCCCCTTCGGGCTGCACACCACCTGTGGGATGCCATTCGGAAACTGCCGGGCATCAAATTCAACGTAAAGCAGAGCAGTATGAGGGTAGCGAAGCTTGGCATCGATGATCTCGGTAACCGCCTGCACTTTCATCGTATCGACGACGTTGATGCTCGTGGCGTCCGGAGAGACGCGGCGCACGCGCAGCTGCCAGCCGGTGGTGGCCTTCGGCAGGTTTATGCGATGGCTTCGCTCGTAGAGAGTCGTCGCCTTGTCGTCCACGACACCGTTAATCACCGTCTCATATGCGCCGCCATCAACAGACAGATCGATGGCGTATTCCACACGGGTACCAACCTTGTCGCCGTTATCCTTCTGCCAGAGCAGGGTCGCCCAGCCTACGCGGACACGTACCGCTGACAACTGTGTGTTCGAAATAGAGCGGATATACGGAACGGCGAACTTCAGCTCGTAGCCAACAGTCAATTCGTTCTCGACGCCGGGAAAGCCCTGAATGTAAGACTGGTCCTGCACGCCGGATCGGAACTCCCAGACCACGCCGGGAAAGTTTTCCGAACCGTCGGCGTTCTGCAGCGGCGTATAAGAGGTTCCGTCCCCAAAAAAGATTGTCTGGCCGGTCAGCCCGCCGGCAAACTCTCCTTCGCCCAGGGCGATCAGCATCTTGGCGCGGGCTATCGACTGGGCGCTGTCCGGAGACTCAACCGGAGTGTGCCCCTTTTTGCTGCCACTTTTGCGGCCTTTTATTTTCGTGGTCATATTTCGCCCATAAAAAAGCCGCCATAAGGCGGCCCGGGATGAAAAGAGGATTACTGCTGGTCTTCGGTGTAGATGCCCGCCGAAATGATGGCCCCACCGATCTCGCGCTGCCCATACAGCAGCGGCACCGGGTTCCCGGCGGCAGTAGTGTTCACCGGACCGCCGAATGCGTAGGAGGGTTTATTGTCCGGATCCTCCCGCGAGCGCAGCCCGGCCACCTGCGGAGAAAGCATCTGAACCACGCCGCCGACGGCCATAGACCCGGCAGCGGCATACAGCGCACCCTGCGTGGCGGCAGACCAGCCGATCGGGTTCCACCAGGCAAAGGCAGCGATGGCGGCAGCGGCCACGATCTGGAACACGCCCGCACGCTTGCTGCCGCGAATGACAGGAATGATGCGCAGCTCGTTTCCGGCGCTGCACATCCCGAACTCGTCCTCCCCGATGTTGCGACGGTTGCGGAAGATAACGAAATCAAGGCCCAGCGCCCGCGCCTGGCGCATCCAGCCTTCAAAGCCGTCAATGGTCGCGGAGAGCGCCCGGAAAACCTCTTTCGACGTATCGAGCACGCGGTAATGGGTTCGCCCGAAGCGCTGCGCCATTGAGCCGCTCAGTTTAATCACGGTGCAGTTCTGCATTACATCAACTCCTGATGCCGGACAATTTTGATGGTACGGTCAAGGTAATAGCCCCCGTACGGCACCCGCTGGCTCAGCTGTCCGTACATGTGGTGCAAAAGCATGTTGCCCTCGAGCAGCACACCTGCATGGTTTGCCACAGGCGACTGGACCTGCATGATGACCACATCGCCCGGGTGCGGCTGCCCGCTGAACTCCCGGAAACCACAGTCGTACCAGTTATCCATATACAGGTTCTCGCCCTGCTCCCACCAGTGGCGCTCCACGCTGTAATTGGGCAGCGTGATGCCATGCTCTGTGCGGAAGTAATCCATCAACAGCGTCCAGCAGTCGGCGTGCCCCAGCACGAACTGGCGACCGGTCAGCGGACGATCGCCGCGGGGCATAATGGTGCGGATATCACCCTCAGGCCATGACGCGATCACCCAGGGCACTTCGGTGGCATCACACATCAGCATGTCGAGCTCGCTGGGCTGTGTGGTTGCTCCGTCGCCGGGGTGGCTGTGAACCACGGCCACCACCGTGCCATGGTCCTCCGCTGCGGCGTAATCCTCGGGGGCGATCTCGAACTGCTGACCGGGGGTGGCGGCGCGGTTCTCGCAGGGGATGTATTTTTCTACCCGACCCTTCTGGATAACCAGCCCGCAGCACTCTGAGGGGAAAGCTGATTCAGCGTGCGCCAGAATGGCGCTGATAGTTTTACTGCGCATGGTTAACTCCTCAGAAGGGAGGCGCCCGGCATCCCCCCAAAATCCAGCTCCTCGTTTTCACCGAAGCGCGGTTTGCAGCCGGTCGAAAGCAGGCCGGAACAGACGTCCAGCGCGGGGTCATCCACCTGATTACCGTCTTTATCGAACCAGCCGTTTTGTCCGGCATAGGTGCAGCCGTTACCGGTTTTGTACCAGCCCCGCATGCACCATGTGCACAGCGGCTGGATCTGGCGCGTCGGGATCTGCTGTCCGCGCAGGTCGGCGGGGCTGGACAGCTCAAACTCCACCGTTTCGTCATCGCCGCCGGATTTACGATCCACATAAAAGACCTGCTTACGCTCCTCCAGCGGGTCGGCATCCGGATTACCCTGCGAAAAATTGCGGGCATCCAGGTAGTGGGCAAAGGTTTCATGGATAGTGACCTTCGCCCGGGCCATGCCCTGGAACCGGCGACACAGCGCGCCGATGGTCCCCTTTATATTTGCCACGGTCAGCTTTGGCCTGGCGCTCTGGCCGTCGCTGCTGAAGGACAGTCCTTCCAGCTGGAAAGGCCAGGCGCTGTACTCCACTCCCTGCCACCAGAGCGATTTCGGGTCGAGAAGATTCTCGTCCCCTCCTGCTGCGGCAAGTTCGGCCTCGGTGTGTGCGATCGTCTCGTTGTGAAAGCGCAGGATGCCCGCGCCGAACGCCGAGCCGTCCACCTCCAGCAGCCTGACCTTCTCGCCGGGCTCCAGCTTCTGTACGTCTGATGAAATGCTCATGGATGAAATGCCTGTGTGAAAGTGGTGCTGAGGGTGTAGAGACCGGCACCGTGGGTAATAATATTGATGGACTCAGATCGGTAAAGGCCTGTGGACTCGAGAGGCGGCTTCCACTGAAAAGACTTCCAGCCCGCGTGCCGCTCAAGAAAAGCTTTTATCTCCAGGATATAGGTCTCCTTTCCGGTAAAGCTGACGTTCCATTGCGGTGTTCTGGGGTTGATACCATCGCCGGACACCTGGGCATATCCGTCCCCGAACTGTGCCTTACGAGTCCGGAAACTCGTGTCACTTTGTGCGCCAACACGCGGGCACCAGGTAAAGGTTTCTACGGCCAAGGTTAAACTCCTTTGATTGCCCGCCAGAGAGGTGTGCCGGGGCGGCTGACTTCATCGTTGACCGTGCGCAGGATCGCATCCGTCAACTGGCGGCCAGCGGCGCTGGCAATGCCCTGACTTGCCGGCTGCTGCGTCTGGGAGTTGAAATTGATATCACCGATGCTGACTGACAAGCCTCCACCCTGCCCCTGACCGGAATCCAGTGCCCGGACACCCAAGGAGCCGTCGGCGGCACGCGTCAGCGGCATGATCGCCTCCGGCCCGGCTTCACCCATCAGACCAGCGCCTTTAGCGAACGCGAACATGGTTGGACTGTTGACGATGCTGTTGCTGAACTTGCTCAGATCGGCGGATTCGTACACTCCGCCTTTGGCATTTAGCTTCACCCCCGCCGCCGCGCTGGCATAGGAACCTGAAGGCGTGCTGCCGCCCGCTGTTGCGCCAAAGCTAAATAGCGAGCCGATGCTGCTGACAGCGTTGGCTATTGCCATATTAACCAGTACAGTCTGGATAGACTTCAGCACGCTGACGCTCCAGTCATTCCAGGAGGCCTCGTTATCGTTGAGCATATCGACGATATTGCTGGTAATGCCGGACATCGCGCTCTGCATTGCGCTGGCAGCCTGAGAAGAGTAGTTCGTGGCGTCATCAACCCAGTTAGCCAGGCCGTCGCGCGCACCGGTTACCCAGTCGGCATCGAGCTGGTCTATCTGCTGGTAGTAGGATTCGTAGTTGCCGAGGCGCTCAGCCTGGGCTTTTTCGAGCTCACCAGTATAGCGGTCGTACTCGCCCTGGTTCCTGATTTCACCAGTCAGGTAACGAAGCTGCAGATCAGCGCGCTTTTCGTTAAATTCCCGCTCGACGGCCAGTCGTTCGCGCATACGATCCCGCGTTTTGTCACCCATGCCAGCACCAACGATATCGGCATTGAGGGTGGCAGCGCTGTTGGCATTCTCGCGCTGCAGATTCGCCACGTATTCAGCGACCTTGAGGTTATCCTCGTTGGCCTTTTTAACAGCATTAAGCCGATCCACTTCTGTGGCCAGCTGCTCGAGGCGCTGGCGCTGCGTCGCGTTAAGGCCCTCCAGCTTCCCGTCGGCGATATCAAATTGCAGCTTCTGCTGCTCTGTAACCTCAGCTGTTTTTTTGCCCGTTGTGTCGATCAGGGCTATCTGGCGAAGGTAGCTTTGCTCTGTAGCTTTGAAAGCGCCCTCAAGCTTTTTAGCTCCGGCGTCAACCGTTGGCTTGCCGTTTACCTCATTGACTCCAAGCGCAAATGAACCGGCTGGCGCTGTGGTGGCTTGAGTCGTGGGCGGGAGATTCACAGCATTTTTTTGTTTCGACAGCTTTTCACGCTGATCAATTAATCCCTTTAGCTCTTCGCTCAAGGTTTTTACGCTGTCATCCCCGCCAGTTAGCCAGCCAAAGAAAGACTCGCCTTGCGAATAGAATCCGTTCCGCCCTGAAAGGTTTCGCTGAAGATATTCAATACGTTCATTTATCTGATCGATATTTGACATATCGACATTGCCGCCTAAGGCAGCCATTCTATTTCCCGATGCCACTGCAAGCTTACCAGCCTCAGATGCCGCCTTTGCCATCCATCCCGCCAGCCCAGCTATCTGGCTCACAAGAGAAGCCAGCCCTTGCAAAACCGAAGGATCGGTTAAGATGTTTTTTACATCGCTGAGTGACCTATTCAATTGAGACAAGTCTACTTTTGCGAGTCCACTAGCGATTTCAATTTTCAGCCCTTTAACTTGAGCATCTATATCTTGAAAAAGCTCGTTGACTTTCAACAAGTCATTAATGGACTTGGCGTCAGGAGCAACGCCATAATCTTTAGCTTGCTGAATGAATGATTTTAATTTTTCATTATTATTATCAAAAAGCGGGAGTAGTTTTGATAAGTCATTACCAAGACTTTCAAGAATAGTTATCTTCCCGGCGTTAGTAGAGACTTTACTTAAAGCCTCACCAATAGCCAAAAGCTGTTTATCTGGGGTGGTTTTTGATAACTTATCTGCTGATAAACCCAACGCATTTAATGCATCAACAGCCTCACCTGATTTATTAAGTACAGCATCACCAATTTTATCGCCAATATCTTTGAAAATATCAGCCATCTGGTCGCCAGATACCCCGGCTTTTTCTGCAGCAAACTGCCACGCAAGGAGCTCTTGAGTCGATACGCGCAGAGATTTGGCCCAGCGATCAGTTTCAGTGATTTGATCAGAAGTGGATTTTAGCAAAGCAATGCCAGCAGCGCTTGCCGCTACCGCCGCACCTGCCGCAGCGACACCTACTGACGAAATAGCAGAACCGACAGCTTTAGCGTCGCTCTCTATTTGCTTGCGCCATTTCCCTGATGAGCGCTCGGCCTTCTCCATTCCTGCAACAAAACCGCCCACCTTGGCTATTAGATCTATCGTGAGGGTGCCAAGAGATTTACTAGCCATTTTTTCTCCAAAAAAAACCCCGCTAAGCGGGGCTCATTTAGCTATTTTGTTTTAGCCTATCCTCTAGCTGTCTCCTAAAATCCTTTTGCAGTTCAAAAGGCAAAGAACTTAACCATTTGTCAATCAGAGGTCTATTCATCAGCATGATATCTGAAACACTACTCTTGCTATATTTCCCTAAAAGCATGAGTGTTACCCTATCAATGGCTAAAATATCAAGACGGTCACCACTATCAGCATGGATAACGAAATATTCTGCATCGATGCGATCTAGCTCTGTGTAATCTACTACAGGCACAGGCCTTTTCCTTCTCAATGCTGAGACTATCAGGCCACCTAAGAACAAAAAACCTGCGATTATTACAAGATTCTGCCGTAGAGAAAGCAGCCCGAAATTAACAACATTTGTGCCATCTCCAGCAGGGACAGTCACATCCATTAATAGGGCATATATACCAAGTAACACACCAATTAACGAAAGAAGCCAACCAAAATTTTTCATTGCGAGATCTCCATCTATGAAGATCTAAATGTATCACAAATATTAACCTGCTTAGCTCCAAGCCTTCATTGCATCTTCCAGAGAAACAGGAGTTTCGGGTATGTGTGGAGCAAAATCACTGATACGAAATGCCGGGGCATCCTTGCCTTTGTTGACGTTCGCCAGAACGGACGAGATCAGCGCAGCGCCCCACTCCGTCCGCATCATCGGGTTCAGGCTACCGTATCGTTCCCGGTATTTCGCCCAGAGCTGCGACTCTTTGAAGCTGATCGCTTCCCGCGCTTCGGCGATTGTTCTTCCGCCGATGCCGTTGAGGACGAGCTCGCACCAGAACTCGTCTTCGGCGCTGAGCTGGTACTCTTTCCCAGATCGTTAACCTCCTGGATAGCCAGCAGCAGAGCGATAGTCAGCTGGCCATCCAGCGCGCCGCGCTCCGGATCAGCTTCGCCGGTAATGTCCGCCGGGGAAAATACCGGGTGCCCGGCTTCGTCGCAGATGGAGGCAGCAATACGCCCGGCGACGCCATCCACCCGGCCATTTGCCGCCATAACGTCGGTCATTGCCGAGTGGTAACCCATGGGACGAATAAAGACGGTTGCCTTGAGTTCCTGCTCGCCCTGTTTCCAGGTGATTTCCTTCTCTACCGGGCGGCCGGTGAAAGCTCCGGCCTGCTTCAGTGAATCCAGTGTCAGTTTCATGCTTAGGCGCTCGCTTTTGGTACCCAGACGGCAGAGCCGGAACGCTGGATAGAGGCAGAAGTGGAAACAACCGTATTGGCTGCAAAATCAAACGGGAAGTCGCTGACGTAGCCTTTGAAAACAAACCAGGTGCGGCTGTCAGGCAACGCCAGTCCGTCTACCGCCCCGCTCGTACCGCTGGCGGCTGCCGTCGGTGCGGCTTCACCATCAGACCAGCCAATTGCAAAGGTCAGATCCTGATCGGCTTCATCATCGGAAATCGACAGGTTGTAGAGCATGATATGGCTGGCATTTTTAGGATCAGCATTCAGCGTAAGGGATGCTGCGCCCGGGGTACGAAGCCCGCGTTTGTAAGTGCGATCGTTCTTTTCAGAGAGGCAGGTATCCTCAATCTGGTCAGCAGGGTTACTGCCTGGTGAAAACGCTGTAATACATTCCACTTCACTCACTGCGCCATTGGCGAGCAAATAGAGCTGCGTGCCTTGAGTTAATACAGACATGGGTTATCTCCGGTCATAAAAAAACCGGCTCAGGGCCGGTGAGAGGGTTATCGCTTCACTATCCAGTCCACGTCGAACGAATAGCGGTAGCGTCTGGTTTCGGGGTCTTTTTCCTGCCCGCCCCAGCGCGTGATATACGCGTGTGGCTCGATAGCGTCGCGTAGCGCGGCGGCAACAGCGATCACCTCGTCCACGGTGTCGGCATACGCATCAACCTGCAGGGTGAAGGAGTCTGCGTCGGGGCGCTGGTTCAGGTAGTTCTCCGGAGAGCCGGTCACGTTCTGCCACACCACGTAGGGATAGACCACGTTGTCATCCTGCTGGCCGAACGGATAGAGGCGCAGCGTGTCGCCGCCCAGCAGCGCGACAACCGGCGGGCTGGCGGCGCAGACGCTAAAGATCGGCGCAATCATGGAGGCACTCCTTTTTTCGCCGCGCGCTTGATGGCGCGGTCAATAGCCTTTTCGTATTCAGTGGCGAATACGTTTACCACCTCCCCAACACTGCTTTCAGCCGCCGGGCGCATAAACGGCTGCGCCCGAACATTCTCGGTACCGAACTCAATCAGTCGCCAGTGCGGCGTCGGCGCGTTCTCACCGAGATCGGGATGCTTCTTCAGGACAGCACCGTGAAGAACGCCGATCCGAAACCCCAGATTGCCGGTGGTTTTGAAGAGGCGGCCGTTCCAGCGCATCGCTACGTTGGCAGCAATGCTGCGGCCTGTTAACGGGTCATCAATCCTGGCGGCGTTAGCTTTCGCTTTTTCGACAATCACGTTACCAGCGCGCCTGAGTGCAGCCCGTCCGCCGCGACGGCGCAGATCGTCACTGACGGAGGATAGTTTCCCCAGCAATGCCTCAACACCGATGATGCTGAAATCTACGCCGTCAGCCATCGTTAACCCCCCGCGAGCATGGCAGCGTCAGATATTCCCGTCCGCTTTTATCGTCTTCCAGCACGCCCTGAATATCGTAAACGCGGCCACGGTAAAGAATGCGGTGCTTATCCGTGACATCATCACGCCAGCGGATAGTGATCCGAGTGGTTACCTCGCTCTGTCCCGCCTGCGCGGCCACAAAATCCCGCGCAGACAGATCGGTAACGTTAGCCCAGAGTTCGGCCTGGTCAGCCCATCCATTAACCACCGCGCCGGTAACCGGACTCTGCGTTTTAACAGGCTTCTGAAGCGTGATTCGTTTATTGAGTTTCCCCGCCTGCATGATCACCCCCTGGGCTTGCCGCTGAGGTAAGTATGCTGTGGAAGTTCAGCATCACTCTCTTCCACTACCATTGACTGGTAGATCACTGCCGTCAGAGCCTCGTTTGACTCCGCCAGTCGGTTCATCGCTGCTGTCTGGGCTGCCATTGCTGTCAGCAGCTGGTTTACCTGTTGCTCGTTCATAGGCGACTTTCATCCACTTTTTAAGCCATTCTCGCCGGGTGGCGCATCCGGAGCAGGCCATCAGTGCCACCGCCGGTGCTGTATCAGCAACGCCTCGACGCCCAGCGGCGTTTCCGCCAGATTCTGCGACGCGGCTTCGCGGTTCGCATACCAGTGGCCAATCAGCAAAAGCATTGCCGCCCAGATGCCGGAAGTAAAAAGAACCTCACGGGGAGGCTCTTTCTCTTCTGCCAGTGGCGTCAGCACCTCTACCAGCGCGCCATCGCAGAAATGCTCAACATAATCGACGGCGGCCGATGCGTATGCGCCGATAAGCGTATCTTCTGCGTCGCTATCAACCCTGAGATGCGCCTTTATCTGCGCCATCTGCTCCGCGCTTATTTCCACCTTTACCCCCGGTTTTCGTTTTTTCGGGATCTTGCGATTCTGCCTTTTCAGGCTCAACCTCTTCGGCCAGATGCAGTTTCACCAGCGACTCGCCAATCTCCTTTTTCACGACGCGGGTTTCGCCCTGTGAAACGGTGCCGAGGTGGTAGTGCGAGAACATACGGAGAGCTTTAATTTTCATGCGGTAAACGCGGCCATTGCTGACCGCGCCCTCGTGTTATGCGCCAGAAGAAACGGTCATGCTGCCGGTAACGATCGCCGCCGGACGGTAATGGGCCAAAGCCAGGCGTTCTTCGCAAAGAATGGTCAGCATGTTTTTAACGAAGTTATCGCGATCCTGGTTGCTGATCTCGATGGTTGCGTCCATGCGATCCCAGACCTGCGAGGCCAGCCCGAATGCACCAACGGTGAACGAGCCAGCTGCCTGCGCCGTAGTGGAAACCACCGGCAGCCCCCACAGCACTTTCGAGGCGAACGCCTGCGGGCCACCAAGGATATAGTTGCCGTTGGCATCCTTCAGCAGCGCAATGCGGTGCCAGTCGCGCGGGTTCAGAATGATGCCGTCCGCTTCGAACTCGCTCAGCGACACCTGGTAAATAGCGTGGGCGAGGATATCCGCGCCGTTGTCGCCATCCGCGTTCAGTGCCGTCTCATAGTCGGTGCCCACGGCATTCAGGCCCAGCAGGTTATCGCCGGTACCATCGCCGTTCAGCATCTGGTTTTCTTCCACCAAGGCCAGGCCGTACATCATGCGGGAGTTGATATAGGACTGAAGCGCCGGCGCATCATCCATGATCTGGCGGGACACCTGCATCCAGTGCGCGATGGTTTTCACGTTCGCCGTTTCTTTGGTGAAGGTGATGTTACTTTCCGGCTTCAGTGCGCCTTCGGCCACCGGCGCTGCGGCATTCGTGAAGATGTTTTCACGAACGTATTCCAGGGCGTTACTGGTGATGCGCCCCTGCGCCAGCAGGTCACGGACAGTCAGTCGACGCAGGCCCGGCGTCAGAATGCCCGGCACCTGCTGCGGCTGCACCAGCGCACCAGCAGAGGCCGCGCCAGAGCCCAAAGCCTTATCAAAGCTGGTTACTTTCGCTTTGGCACGGTCACCGTTCCAGTTTTTGATCAGATCTTCTGATACACGTTCGGAGAAAGACTTTTTCGTGGTCTGCTCAGGGGCGTTACCCGCCAGCTTCTGCTCGAGTTCAAACAAACGATTACCGTTCGTTTTCAACTCATCCTGAGCTTTAGTAAGGTCCTCCTGGAGCTTTTTGTTGATCTCGCCATTTTCGTTGATGGACTTACGCTGTTCTTCGATGAGCTGCTTCACTTCTTTCTGTGAACTCTCGATCGCTTTTTCCAGTACAGATAATTCAGTCATGTGTTGCTCCGTTAAGCGTTCCGCAGGTTAGCGGCAAAGGAAGTTATGCGCTGCGCCAGCGCGTCAATGTCGCCGCTACCGGACTCACTCCGGCCTGCGGACTTCACGCGGGCGATAAACGCCTGCGCTTCTGCGCGCGTAAGGCCGACTGAATCCCTCAGCCAGGCCTCCGCGTCACGAATGGATTTAATGCCGTCGATACTTTTCATGGCGGTAACGCCCGCCAGCTCGTTGGCCGGGAACGTGCAGACGCTGATTTCCCGGAGATAAGAGATGTTTTTGAAAATGAGGCCGGTGGTACCGACGCTGTAATCATCCGGGCCGACAGAAAACCCGACCGACATCCCTTCGACAGTGCCATGCTGCATGGCTGCTTTCAGGTCTTCAGCCAGACTTAGCCCCGGAGTGAGCTGCCCGCGCACAAACAGCCCCTTCTCGTCTTCGTGCATGGCATCCCACTTCCCAACCGGGATGGCGCGCGTCTGATGGTTAAAGAACATCGCCACCTTGCGGCTCTGGTTAGCGACCACGCCAGCGAACGCGCCGGGTAAAATGATGTCGCCATCCGAGTCGGTGTTGTTGAATACCGAGGCGTAACCTTCAAACGTTCCCTTGCTGCCGTCGCCGGTAAACTTGATTTCGGTCTGGTCGAACGCCAGCGTCTTGTGAATATCAGGCATCATGGCCCCCATAAAAATTAAGCCCCGTCAGTGCGGGGCTCTTTGTTTGTTCCGAGATCGGTAATAGGTACGTTCTGCGACTGGCGCGTCGCTACATCACCGCCAGGCAATGGCGGAAGGTTATCCAGTCGCCGCACCTCGTTAACGGTCCGGATGCCGGTATTGACCATCGTTTGCATGAATGCGGCGCGGCTCGCTGAATCACCGCGAAGCAGGCCGTCGAGGTTGTGCTCGGCGTGCAGCCTGCCCTGATCGGATTCTTTCACCAGCCAGCGTTCGATGCTGTATTCCCAGCGATCGAGATAGGGTTTAAGGGTGTACTGCAGGAAGCCCAGATTCTGCTGTTCAATGCCGCTGCCCCATGATGTTGTTTTTTCAACATCACCCACCAGATGCGGAGGAACACCGTAAAAGCGCGCCAGTTCTGCCACCTGAAACTTGCGGGCCTCAAGCATCTGCGCGTCCTGCGGTGAGATGCCAATAGGCTGGGTGGTAAATCCGCTCTCCAGGATCCAGAGGCGTTTTCTCACCGGGCCGCCGGCAATCTCCTTAAAGTTTTCCTCCAACTGCCCGCGCTGCTCTTTAGTCAGTACCTTGCCGTCAGTCATCAGGATTTGCGGCGACTTCGCGCCGTTGGCGAAAAACTCCCGCTGGTTATCTTCCATAGCGATCGCCACGCCAGCAGATTTGGCGCTGAACGCCAGCGGCGACAAGCCGACCAGCCCGTTAAAGCCGAAGCCCTTCAGGTGGAATATTTCTTTAGGCTTAAAGTCCACATACTCACTGTCGCGCCGGTAACGGTAGATGACATTCCTGCCATCGAGCCGGACATCCATATTGGCGCTCAGCAGTGGCAGCATGCTGATGACATCGCCGACGCTGTTTCGCTCCAGGTGCGCGTAGGCGTTGCCGTAGGCGCAGAGCTGCATTGTCATCGCCTCGCGAAACTCCAGCGCGGTCATGAAGTTGTTGGGCCGGAAGCGGAGCAGCTTCGCCAGTGGGTTGGTGTTATCGACCTTCTTACGCTGATCGTCGATGGTTTCAAAAACGTCCAGTGGTAAAGAGGCTGTGACGGTGGAGATGAGCCTGATACAGGCCCATACGGTGCTGATCGACATGTTGCGCTCATCGCTCACCACCGATTCCCCGACTGTGCCGTGAGCCGATGTGCCCGCCATCTGCGAGCCGTTATCCGGTGAGACCAGACGACCACCGGTCAGAATAGAGGCCATGCGCGCCCAGAATGGCGATCGCGTTCGCAGGTCAATGCTGTAATCGGTATCTGCCATTTTTACACGCTCAAAAAGTTATAGATAAAATCGTTAACATCTCCCGGGTCCTCTACATCGTCACTGGACTGTGCCCCGATGGACATTGCCAGTGCTACCATGCCGTCGATACGGCCACTGGACTTGCCTTTAACAAATTTGCGGTTACCGGCTGGGTCGGTGATTACCGTGGCGTTTTTGGCGCACATTTCGAGGATCGGATGGTTGCCGTGCTTCAGCTGCGCACCGAGCAGTCTGGCCTCAAGCTCCCTGAGTGCGGGAGACATAGAGACAAAGCCCTGGCCGAACTCCACAAACCGCTCAAGTTCGGCTTCAGTGAATCCGGCATCGATGAGATGAGGGCGAAGGAAACGCATGTTATAGCGGTCGAAAGCCAGCACCCTGACGTTACAGATATCAAAAACGCGCCGCAGCTCCCTGGCGATAAAGGCATACTCAATGGCTTTTCCCGGTGTCGTGTTCAGCCAGCCCTGCCTCGCCCAGATGTCATAAGGCACGCGATCGTTACGCGCCTTGTCAGCCAGCCCTTCCTCAGGTAGCCAGAATTTACAGTGCACATCGCCATGGGTTGTGTTGAGAATCAGCGCGGTGAGGTCCGACACGCTGGAAAGGTCCAGGCCGCCCCAGACGGTAGCGCCCGCCAGTTCGCCGGGTTCCTCTTTATTCATGTGCCACACGGTCTGGCTCACGAACGGGCTTTTCGCCTCAACCCTGCGGTTTAGTACAAGGTTCTCAAACTCTGCCTGGCGCGACGGCAGGCGTTTTGCGCTGGCGGCCATATCCAGCACTTCTTTCTGGTTCATGAATACATCAAAGGCGGGGTTTGCCAGCCTGATGGCTTCAACAGAGAAAGGGTCGATATCTTCCGGCGCGGTCTGGAGCCTGACCACCGTTCGCGGATCGGCCCCGGTCAGGCCATCATCAATCAGCAGGCTGAGCAGGTCGCTCGCATCGGGTGCCTGGGTACTGATGATTACCGAGATAGGGTTATCCTGAGCAGCGGTCGCGGTTTCCAGCGCTTCATAAAGCGGGTCGCGCGGCCCGCGAACCTGCCCCAGCTCATCGTGGGCGACAAATCGCGGCGAGAAACCGTAGGCCGTGGTGGCTTCGGCGCTCAGTGCGCGATAATAAGAACCCAGTTCAGGGCAGTGAATTTCTTTTGCTGAATCCTTGATCGCCACATACTGCATCAGCACCGGGTTCATCCGGCACATCTTGGAGGCCAGGTTAAACAGAATGGCCGCCTGGTCACGCGAACGTGCGGCAGAATACAGCTGCGAGTTCGGCGCCGCTTCTGGCCCCACCAGATAGAGCAGCATCAGCATGGCGGTTTCAACGGTCTTGGCGTTCTTGCGCCCGCGGCTGATGATGGCGCGGCGAGTGCCATGCTTGTTGTCAAAGATAGCCCTGAAGTCGTCTTTCATGAACTCAGCCATTTTCAGGGGCTGGCCAACAAACTTACCTTCAGGGATAACGATATTTCTTTCGCACCAGAGGATATTCCTCTCGGCTCTTGTCAGAGTTTTTTTAGCCATCGAAGAGCCTTATTCAATTTCCCAGGGTTTTCTCTCCCGTGGCAGATTGTTGTTGGCACGACCTACCGTTTTGGGATCGGCAGTCGCCTGCCGGGTGATCCGCAGCCGCGTCGCCAGTGAGGACGCAGAGCGCACTTCACGCTCGCGCATCGTGAGCAGTTTGTCGTAACGCTTCAGCCCATCTTCTCGGGACAACCACTCCAGTTCGAATTCTTCAATCTGGGTGGTGAGCAACCGAGCCTGCACAACATGGCGGCAGTACATTTCCAGCATGTCGCGGTGCGTTTCGGTAAATGAGCTGGCGGGGTTGTCATTGACCAACCGGACCCAGACGTTTATTTCCGGATCGCTCAGATGAATGGACGGCTGTAGCCTGCTTTCAGCCAGTGCCGGCAGCGAGACAGCAGACGTCGCAGCCAGAGACTTTCTGCCTCGCTGTGCCATCGCTTTTTTCCTTTTTTTCTGGACGTTTTTAAAATGAAATGGGAGAGCGCGGTCTTTGTCTGCCAGGCGTCAGAGTTTTACCCCTCCCCCCCCTGTCATCGCGCCTTTCAAACGAGAATGAATCTCATTTTTCGATGATCCGCAGGTTTTCGCGGGACATGCCGGGCGGCACCAGTGAGTCGCCGACACCGATCGGGATCGACAGGCTGACGGTAGGTAGCGTCTCGCCAACTTCGTGGGTGAAGCTGATAGCGGTGACACCATTGAACTTCACACCATCAATGCTCAACTCAGTCAGCCTGCCATCACGATATTCAATCTTCAGGTCCTGCATTGCATGCTCCTGTTACCAGATAACCCGACCCTCTTCATCGAACTCGGTCACCGTTCCGCCGTTCTCCATGCGTTGCTTCACGGAGTCGTGGCAGCGTTTGCATAAACTTTGTAAATTTTCTGGATCGTGAAAGAGAGTTTCATCGCCTTTATGCGGCTTAACGTGGTCCACTACAGCCGCCGAAACGATCTGATTACGCTTGAGGTGAAACTCGCACAACGGCTGCTGTTGCAGCTGGTGATGGCGCAGGCGGTACCATCGCTTCGTGTTGTAGAGGTTATGCCAGGGGGAGTTTGATGCCATACACTGAATCCTCAGGGACGATACAGCAGACCACCTGGCTTCAGCGCGTTGCGGATAGCATCGCTTGCGGCTTGTTCAATAGCCTGCTGCGTGGTGACAAGTGCCGAAGCCTGAGCATCCTGTGACGCCTGCAGCGCCTTGAACACATCGCTTTCGCGTATGGCATCAATGACAGCTTCGCGCATATCGTCAGAGAGGCGGGTCTTTACTTCAGCGGCATGGAGTGCGCTTTTGATTGTGCTCAGTGCCGCGCCAATAACTGCAAACCGATCCGCTTTAAACTCAACCTGCTGTTGACCATCTTCAACAGCAACACCCATTCCAGCTACGTGAACGACGCCAGCGTCATCAGTGTGGCCTTTTATACTCCAGGCGGCTTTTGCTGATTCATCGGAATCCGGACCGCTCATTAATCTAGGGTCAGACTCACCCAGGTAGTTGTGAATAAAGTTAGCGGTATTGATAGTTACTGTACCCAGCTGGCCGTAATTGTAGGTTTCGTCCAGAAGGTCTCTGAAGGCAGAGGTGTCAGGTAAACTTTTCAAGATTTCGTCCACCAGCTTTTGTTCTGCTGGAGGGTTAATTCGCCCCACGCGCATTCTGACCGAACCGTCCTCACCATAGGCTGTTAGCTCACCGCCGGACATTTCCACACGTCCGCGTGTTTTGGTGCGCATATCCTTCACGCGCAGCTGGCCGGGAAAATATTCAGGGTAACCACTCACTTTTGTACGGCGGCCTTTGAGGTCGTACTCAGCAGAGCCAGCGGGGCTTTTGATGATCATGCCATGGTCGGTCTGAACGATACGTAGGCCAAGCATCGCCTGCTGTAGCGATAAGTGTTTCATTCGGGTTTCCTTTTAGATGTGAGCCTGTCGCACGGCAATGCCGCCGAAAGTTAACGGTCTGCCCAGGCTCACAGCTGAAAGACTTTCTTTGATGTGCGCGTGAGATGCGCATTAAAAAACCGCACGATGGCGGCTACTGTCTGAATATCAGGGTGTTGCTTTGCTTTAACCCTGGTTAAGGTGAGCATTCAGCCCGTCAGTGGTGGGACACTGATTCACGCAAAGAGGAGGAATGGCTGAATAACTCTTCGAAGGAAAAAGGATGATCACCAAAGTAAAAATCAAGTTTATTTCCCCTATTGATGGATCGGTATCAGATACCCCCACGGAGCATGCAATTCCCGTAGTTCCATTGACAGTATGGCCAAGTAGCTCAAAAGATATAAACGTTTATAATCCAAATGGATTGAAGGCTGGTGCCTACGCACTTATAGATACCGGAGCAGATCTTTGCTATGTGGATTCAGACTTTGCTGACAATTTAAAACTCCCAATCGCGGAAAAAACAACTGTGAGCGGAGCCACCTCAACAATAGAAACTACAGTTCGGCATGCGGTAATATCGTTCACTGAGGACGAAAGAGTTTTTTCAACAGAATTGACTTCAGTGCCATTGGTAAGTAACGGGAGAAAATTCCAAGTCGTTTTCGGAATGCAACTAATTAAAATGGGCGCCCTTACGATGGATTTTTCCAATCAAGTATTTGAGTTAACATTTTTTAACTAACCCCCCAGGGATACCTCCCTCTTTTGCAAGACTGGATAAGGGCATTGCTTTTGCTGTTTTCCTAGAATCGGTACCAGAATTGAGTTGCGATTTAATATCTTTTAATTCGCTCTCAATTCTCTTTACACGTTCAGCTAAAGTCATGATTGCCTCTTAATAATCGCTTAACATCTACAAAGCCTGCCCGAAGACAATACTTACCATTATCAAGCCCACCAGCAGGTGAGCTTTGTAATGGAAAGCCGTTGTGAAAGCGGCTCTCAAAAACCACAGATTTGTGGTTATGCGGCCAAGCGGTGCTGCTCTTCGATAAGTGGCTGGCGGTGATTACGCTCGAACATGCCGCGCAGCACTTCTTTGCGTTGTTCGAAGTCCCACCCCATGCTGATGAATACCGTGTTGGCGCGCTGTAGCTCGGTGATGCAGTGAATTTGTTCCGGCGTCAGGTAATCGCGGATCGGCTCTTTCTTCCCGATTTCGTGATGCACGCGGAACTTGGCCGCCGTCATGCCCAGCGCCAGTCGGTTAATCAGGTCAGCTTCGTTGCTGAAGTGATGCGGGGCGATCTGCTTACCCTGCGCCTCACGCTCATGCTTGATGGCATCGGTCATAGGCTTGTACTCCAGACGCGCCGAGTTGCGATCCATCTTCTTCTTCGCCAGCGCGCTGCGCATAGTGAAGAATTCATATACCAAGCGCTTTTTGAATTCACGCACAACTTCATTGTTTCGCATGTAGGTGATCAACAGCGTGGTTTGCTGTTCGTTTAGCAGTGCTATTTCCTGCTTCTGCATGCCTCCATCGGTTTGAAAGGGTCGCATTTCAAATTCCACCCTTCCGAACTCTTCGAGGTCGCTTTTGTACTTCCTGATGAGCTGAATCACTGGCTTGTGATCCTTCATGACACCACTGGCGATCACTGCCGAGTTGGTGACCAGGTCGAGCTTCTTGATTTCAACTAATTGCATGGCGTGTACCTTTCTTTGAGATGAACCTTTGCCGCATAGGAAATCAGCCCGTCGAGGCTCGCCAGCACTAACTGACTTCCTCAAAGGCTCATTTCAAAGGGTATGGTTCGACGTGGGTTGAATGCGCTGCGGTGCGCGGTGAAATTCGGGCATAAAAAAGCCCGACCGAAGTCAGGCTCTGTTATTTGGGTGACGAATCACTTAAGACACTGCTCTTTGATGTAGTCCTGCATGCCGCGAATCATCTTGTCAGCGGTTGCGATTCCGTCCCGGTGATCGAAATAATTCCGTCGAGCGTCTGGAGTAAGTTCGGGGGCTCCTGCATCATCCACGCCGGTGGAGGAGGTGGCTTTTGGCACTCCAGGGCAGGTTGCGGCGATGCGCAGCCGTTTAGCGCCAGAATCGACATCCCGACGCAAATCGTTAATGGTTTTTTTCGCATCGGACAATTCCTTCGTATATTTGGCATCCAGCGCAGCTGCATCGCGCTGGCGGGTCTGCATGTCTTTTATGGTGGCGTTAGCCAGGTTGAGATTCTTGGTGGCCTTATCGCGCTGGTCTTTGTAGGTGATGGCGTTGTCGCGGTAGTGGTTAATCGCCCAGGCCATGGAAACCAGCAGGCAGATAACGACAGCGCAGATGATTGCTGTTAATCGGCTCATCGCTCATCCCTTACGGATTGCTGAACTTTGCCTACCAGTTGCGTATGCGAACCTACTTCAGAAATGCCGATACCGCTTATGCCGATGTATTCCTTCCCGGTTTGCTGATCCTGAATGAGGTATACGCCACGCCAGTTATCGTAAGCCAGGGTATCCCTGAACTCTGACATTTTGGTCACCTTAATGCGGTCTGCGTCAGAGGACAGTTGAGAGGAAACAGCCATTGTTGATTTTGCTGGCTCAGGGCCACGATCACAGGCCGTAAGCATGAATAATGCTACCAGTAATGCCACTCTCATTTTTGGCTCCATTCGCATACTTCACGCTCAATCTCGCGTCGGGTAATAAGCCCCTTCCACTGCTTGCCACCGGCATACGTCCAGCGCTGCAGTTCTTTACATGCCCCCGGCACATCACCGGAGTTCAGCTTCTTCAGCAGCGTGGAACTGGCGAAAGCACCAGAGCCAACGTTATAAGTGAAGGAGTAAAGCGCGGCGCGGGTAGGCTCTGGGATGCGAACCTTGATCAGCGGGTCGATGGCGTTTGCCACCTTTCGCAGATCTGCCTTCAGCAGGTTGTCACACTCTTTGTCGGTGTAGCGGTGACCGCGGCGAACGTCGGCACCGGTGTGCCCGTCGCAAACAGTCCAGACGCCGACAACATCCTGATAAGCGTAATAGCGCCGTCCTTCCAGCCCATCCGCATTACCCAGCATTACTGCAGCAATGGTGATTGCTCCGGATCCGCCAACAATGGCACCCACCAGTTTATTCCTGAGTGTCGGGTTCATCTCGGCTCCTGCTGCGGCGGTTGTCTTCGCGGATCTTGAAATATAGATTCGTCAGATACGTCAGTACGGCAATGATGATACCCACCAGCACGCCGATAGCGTTCCACTGCTCGGGGCTGTAGGCATTAAGCATGCCGTTTAGGATGCTCCCGGCTGAAGCGCCATAGGCAGCACCAGTGGTTATTTTTTCCATGCGATACATGCTCTCACCTCGCGTAGTTAGCGGGTGCTGTTCGTGTAGTGGGAAAGGCCGTCAGACACGATAGCTACGGGGCATCTGGAATTGATTGTCTGCGGCCTGAATAAAAAACCCGGCGACAAGCCAGGAAGATGAGGGTAAGGCAATGTCGGCTCTCTGGCCTAATGGTCCCAGGTAGTGGGTTCTGGTGCCGGGCAAAGGAATCGAACCTCTGACGCGCAGCTTACAAGGCTGCCGTTCTGCCACTGAACTAGACCGGCGAATTTGGAGCATCTGGCGGGGATCGAACCCGCATCTTCTGGTTGGAAGCCAGACGTAATTCCCAAACTAAGACAGATGCAGAATTGGCGGGACAGGAAGGATTCGAACCTTCGACCATTTGGTTAAAAGCCGAACGCACAACCGCTGTGCTTCTGACCCTGAAATAAAAAAACCCGCAACGTGGCGGGCTTTTCGAAGTTAATTATCTACAGGCGTTATACTCCATAATCAGAAGCATACAGGACAGTTTTATGCAAAGTCAACACTAACGTGCAAAAAAGTGTCGCCATTTGTTCCGATCACATTAATAAGTTGTTGCCTTCTCAAATTCTACTGCCGCGTGACGTTCCCCCTGGCGCAGCGTGTCCACCAGCATTTCATAAAAGGGTTTCCAGTTGCGTGACCATGAGGACTGATGGAGGTCCGGGAGACGCTTCAGAATGGCACGGTGTACCGTCGCCGAGGAGATAGCAGAGAAGCCATTACCAGAGCAACGTTCACACGTTTTGAAAACCGGTGCGCCACGTTCTTTGGTCGCTTTGCGATCCAGCACTTCACCTTTACCGCCGCATCTGCACCGCGCAAGGATTACCTTTTTCCCTCCACAGGTTTCGCAAACCCTTTTCACCAGCTCATTTTTAATCTTCGGGGCCACCACTTCGGCACCGTCAGCGTCGAAGATACCAGGGTGTTTAATTACATCTTCATGCCCGGAGATAAATCCGGTACCACAACAGCTGTGACACGTCACGCTGGTAGCCGCCGAACGGGAGTAATCAGCAAAGGCAAATTGCGCCAGCACCAGCATACAACTCCCCAATTGCGCGCCCACCACCTTACGAATATTTTTTGGTGCCTTTTCAATTGCATACCGTGCCAGCGCCTGAACTGCGAGCTGTTCATCTGTTTTGCTGATGCCGGACTTGCCGAAGAAAGCAGCCAGACCGAAGCGCGCACGGCTGCTGGTGGTACCAATCGCTGCCATAACATCAGTGCCGGTGAGACGATCCGGAGAGGTTCCTTTCACGTCGTCGCTGATGTGCATACCCTGAGGGCTAAAGTGTTTTAGTGATGCTTCAAGTTCCATATCTCAAACCCTCGTTACGTTGCTGGCTTCCCACTCGAGATCAAGCTCGCTTTGCGGCTTACCGACCAGGTAGTTAAATGGTTTTTTCTCGCCTTCCAGGAACTGGTGAGAGCGAGAGTCGAAATTAGCTCCGATGTCACCGATCCACCCTTCCCCTTCTCGTTGCTTCAACAAACGAATCATTGAGGCGGGGAGATTGATCGCGGCCTGTTCGTCTTTGTCGAGGCTCTCATAACCCATACGATCCGCTTTTCTCTGCGCCAGCTCACGGGGAATGTTGCGCCAGACGGCCATAACGTTGTCGGGCATGTCGGTTAAGGCGCCAGTGCCTTTTACGTCCATCTTTCCGGTTGGAGCGGAGTCGTTTGTTTTTCTGGCGTGGGTAACCAGCAGGACGTGACAGTTATGCTCGTTCTTGAAGTCGCACAGCGTATCGATGAAGTCCTTCTGACCTGTGTAGTCTTCTTCGTCTAAGCCACATTTAGCCAGGTTATCTATGACGAACAGCTCAATGCCATAGCGGCGCCGGGCATAGGCAAAAATCTCAAGAAGCCGGTCTGCTTTGGCCGTTCCGGTAAGTTTGAATACCCAAAGGCGGTCAGAAAACCATTCGTTGGTCATAATGATTTCTTCACGTTTCGGTGAGGAAGTGCAGATGGTTTGCCGCGTGAGTCGGGCAAGCATTTTGCCTGGTTTAAGCTCCAGAGAAGCAATACACGTCCTGACGCCCTGACTCATCGCATCAATCGCGATATGTCCAACGAGCTCTGTTTTTCCATGCCCATTAACGCCATTAACGAGGGTCAGTTCACCGGCACGGAACTTAAAGTTGTTGTTCAGCGAAGCCCATGGGCTTGTAAACAGACCGGTATCCCGATGTTCGAATGCCTCGATAGTTTCCTGAAGCAAGTCCCCTGCTGAGCAAAGCTCATCGGGATCGAAGAATTTGGCGCGCTCCATGTATTCCAGAATGGAGTCGCTGTCCATGCCGTTCATCAGGCAATCGTTGATATCTTTGTGGGGAAGTTCAACCATGCGGCAACGATGTTCCCCAAGACGTCTGGCGATTTCTTTTGCAGCTTCACGGCCTACATTGTCGTTGTCCAGGCACAGCCAAATTTCCTGGAAGCGATCGAGGTTATGGTATTCATATTCAATCCACTGCTGTTTGGCCCCTTTGCCACCGCCAAAGGGAACAGACAGGGCATCATAGCCAAGCTGCGTAAAGGTCATGCAATCAATCTCACCTTCGCACAGAACTACCAGGCGGGTGTTTTTATCCAGAGCCTGCCAGCCAAACAGACATGGTTCGCAATCAGCTTCAGCCATAATCAGTTTTTTGCCGTTTGGCCTTTCGGTTCCAATACGTTTTACCTGTAGCAGTTCACCATTCCGGATGTACGGGAATGCCACTGCTGGTACCTCGCGGCTTTCGTCGTGATACCAGACCACCGCGTCTGTTACCTTAAAACGATCGGCCGTTTCACGGGTAATGCCACGTGAAGCAAGATAGTCGTAGCATTTGCTGGCCGATTTAACGCCCTTCTTCGTCGGGCGAGAGAACGTTTTTTTCTTCGCTTCGAAGTGGTGATCGTCATCTTTCAGGCCAAGGAACTCTTTCGCCTCTCGCATTGCATCGTGCAGTTGGCAATTACGCACCAGCACCCAGAGATCCAGCAGGTCACCACTGTCTCCGCTGGCAAAGTCAGCCCATGATTTTTTACCGCCGATATTGACCTTGAGGCTTTTGCCTGAGTCACCGTTCGTATTGCCAGCACACCACTCCTTCCCCTCCAGATGTCCTTTCGGAAGGAGAAACTTAGCGACGCGTTCAGCGTTATCCCATAGTTTTTCTGATAGTTCAGCTGGGCTCATAACTCACAAACTCCGTAAATCGAATTTAACAAAAAACCATCTCACAAATCCCTCGCACAGAACGCCGTGGTTATATCCGGCCACCAGCACACGCTTGAGGAGTATTTTCATGGGCGATACCCGCCACGGTTCATGCGATCGATCGCTGACTGATTGATAAACACTTCGGCAGAGCCGTCATCAGACTTTGCGTACCACTCGTAGCGGGACTGGTCTTGTCGGGTAGGGACTTTGTTTTCCTGGGTGTCTACCAGCCACGGTTCATCGAAATGTTTATCCGGCCCGAAGAACGTCGCCGCCTGCTTGACGAACGAAGTACCGATCTTTCCCTCAGAGGCCATGAAAGCTGCGTAGCGCTTAACCCCTTCCAGCATCGTCTCTGGTTTAACGCCCTGTTTAATACGTGCGTTCCAGGCTTTGAATGCGCTTAGCTTGTTATTTCCACCGCTACGCTTTGGGTATGCCTGCCAGGCTTCTTCAAATGCAGGAGAATAATCAGTTGAAGATTTCACTTTCGGTGTGTCGGCTTCAGCCGATGCACCAAGATATTTATTCTCTGTATTAATCTTCTGTGTAGTCTCCTGGTAATCTACTGTATGAATGGATGCGGAATTTCCACATGACTGCTCGTTGGTTTTCCCCATACCTGCATGCTGGTTTTCCGCATCACTGTTTGCGGAAATTCCGCATCCTTGTTTGTTGGTTTTCCCCATACCTGCATGCTGGTTTTCGCCAAGTAGAAGTTCTTCCAAGCGCTCCTGGTTTACTCTGAAATATAATTTTGCTGGGATGCCACGTTTTGCTTCTTCCAGTACGCCACAGGAAACCAGCTTTTTACGCGCTCCCTCTTGTTCGTAACGCGTTAATCCAGTCTCTTCTTCGAGATCTGTCTGGGTTTTGTAGAACCAATTCCCTTCCATGCGGTTCTGCCAATAGACAATCTGTGACAATAGCAATGCACCTGTAATACCCACGCCAAGGCGAACGAAGGACCGTTGAAAGGCTATTGGACGATCAACGAGCTGTAAGAAATTGCTCACTCCACAACCCTCCTGAAATAATTTTGAAACTTCCAGACAGGCTGCATGCATTCATGCGGATAATTCTGCCTGGTGAAATACACCTGCTGCTTATCCCGATTCCAGCCGGTGACATGCACAATCACCCCGCGCGGATCGCGATAATCGATATCCAATGGCTTAACTTGGTTTTCGGTAGTGATTGGATGTGACATGTCACACCTCATTGCCCGGATGTGGGAAAACAAGCATTTCTCGCTTGAGGGGTTTTTTACCCACAAAAGTTCTACTTGCTGCTTCAATAGAAGTTGCAAGTTTTGGTGACGCATTTCTGTATCCGTAGGCAATAAGATTCAAATATCCTATTGATGTACCGCTCTTAACTGCCAAAGCGTGCCATTCTTCTTTAGTGGAAGCACGACGCCAGGAAAGAAGTTCGTTTTCCATACCCACACCTCAATTTATCATTTTGGTAAAGTTTATCTTTACGATAACTATGAGGCAAGATAAATTTATCAAATTGGGTATTTATCATATTGCTAAAAAGTGGGAGTATTTGGTCATGGACATAAAAAACATTCGACGTCAGAACCTAAACAGGTTGATTGGTGAGTACATCGTGGAAGGTTATACCAAGGCACAAATTGCTGAAAAAATTGGTATACCCCCTTCTCAACTGAGTCAGTTATCTGGCTCTAACGCCTCTCGTAACATTGGTGACATAATAGCTAGGAGAATTGAGTCAAGTATGGGCCTGCCCCATGGCTGGATGGATTCAAAGAGAGCAGATGTTGATGCATCTGGTACCAAGCCTAACTTTTTCATAAATCCACTGACAAAAAATCAGCAACAATACCGAATTGAGGTGCTGGACACTGAGTTCAGTTGCGGAAGTGGCAGGATGAACATGGACTATCCTGAAATAGTTAAATCGATTGAACTTGATCCAGAGGAGGCTAAAAGGATGTTTGGTGGGCGTAGCCCTACCTCCCTGAAAATCTGCACGGTTGTCGGCGATAGCATGCTCGGGACTATTTTCCCTGGGGATCTTGTCGTTATAGACGTTACGGTAAACCGGTTGATAGGTGATGGGATTTATGCGTTCGTTTATGGTGACAACTTTCATATCAAACGCTTACAGCTGCTTAAGGACAAGCTGGTAGTCATCAGCGATAATTCAACTTACGAAAAATGGTTTGTATCTGAAACTGATCAAAGCGAGTTTCACATTCAGGGCTTAGTTGTCGGTAGATGGCAAATGTCATACAACCGTTTGGGGTGAGACTCATACATATAAAAAACCAGCTTCGGCTGGTTTTTTTATGCCCTGCACAAAATAATTTACTATATATATCAATATCATAACCATTAATTTATCATAATTTATCAAAAAGATATTTACCAAAATTTATCTTTGAGATAAAGTTCATTCATCGGCAAACAACGGAGCCAATGAAATGAATACTCAAATCACCGTAGCCAAAACCATCGGCAAAAGAATATTAAATCAAAGATCTTCGCTTCGACTCTCTCAGGATTTTTTGGCTGATCATCTTGGTTTAACAACCGAAACCATTAACAACTGGGAAACGGAAAAAACTGTTCCGTTTGCTGACCAGTTAATCCAATTGGCTAACATTCTTCATTCTGATGTTCTGTGGCTCATTTCAGGAAACGAGCAGTGCGGTGAATTTACAGAACCAACAAGTATTATAACGTCCAATCAACTTAACTCATGGTCTGCTGATATTGGCAATTGCAGAATGGCTTTATCTAACGCTATGGATTGCATGCCTCCGGAATTGTCGGCTATCGGTACACTAACTATCGTTTATGAAAAATTAGACGACTTGCAAGAAACCATCTGCAAGCAAGCCGACAAAATTTAAAATTAATTAACATTATTTAATTAACACCTTTCTTGGTGGGGACAAACTCACCCTTAGGAAATGAAAATGCAAAATTCCGTCGCAGTTAATCAGCCAGTTAAAACGCCTCAAATGCTGTTCGGATCTGACAACATCAATGACTTTGGCAACCGCGTACAAAGCTGCCGGATGGAAGGTGATTCAATGCAGCCGACCATCGAACCATGTGAGGTTGTGGCTTTCGTTGATTGCGGTGGACGTGCGCTTACCTCTGGCATTTATGTTTACACAATGGATGCTTTTGGTCGCCCATGTCTTTTCATTAAGAGAATTGAGCCATTAGCTGATGGCTCATTAAAAATCATTTCTGATAACCATCATTACGAAACTTTCACCCTTAATACCGATGAACAGAAAGAAATCAAAATTCACGGTCGGGTGGTGGCTTCTTTGGCTGTGAGGCGCTTCGTATGACTTTCATCATTGATAAATCGGCATATAGAACAGCATGCCTTTATGCGGCCTGCGGTTACGAGGTAATCGCTCGTCTTTATCTTAAAAAAGCATATGGTCGGTAATTATGAGCTTATTAAAAAGGCAAGACATTCAGGTTGTGAACATCAAAGCCGAGCAACTGGCTGGTTTATCGCAAACATTATTTGAATATCACGACAAACTGGACCATTTCCAACTTAAAACTATTTGCTCTCTTGTTTATGACATTGCTGGCGAAATTCATGATTGGACCGAAAAAGAAGAGGAAATTGTTATGAGCTTAGAGGAGGAGGCTCGCCGCAATGGATAAATTAATCGAGACATATCGCCGCCGAATTTTAAAAGCAGCGTTATTACGCCACCAGCGTAAAACAGGCAGTAACTGCCTTGTTATTAAGCTCAATAAAGGCGGCATTAACACGGTCGAGTTAACAGAGATTCTTCTCGATGGATTATTGAGAAAATTCGAAAGGCTTGCGATCAGTGAGTACGGGAATGTCGAAGGCGTAAAAGCTATCAAGGGAATTTACAGCAGCGCTGTTGATGTTAATGGCAGCGGTGAATTCCTTACGGATAGCGGGAAGGAGTTAATCGACGAGCTCATTTCTGAGCTGGTCGAGTTCGTCAAAAAACAAAAAGTGGAGGCTCCGAAAACGGAGGGTCATGAAATGGAGGGATCTGATGGCTCTTACAGCGATACGAATTCCTGAGTGGGTTCACCTCAAAGCAGCACACGTTTTAAGCCAGTTCAGAGCGAGGAGGATTCACCCCTGCCGCATGATCGGCACCGGGAATCTGAGCCTGAAGGTAAATCACCGCTGGCGGCTACTATCCCGCGATGGCGGCAAGAACTGGGAAGTAATGAGCCATGAAACCTATAACCGGGAGAAAGACAGATGACTGACTTTGAAAAAGATAACGTGAAGCAGCTTGTTGCTCGCCTGAAGGAAATCCAGAAGCAATCCGACGTAACGATTCCTGGTTGGATGCTTGACGAAAACCGCTATGGCAAGGGCTCCCTTACTTTAGAAGAGCAGCATGAGTGGGCTCAAACCGTCGTCCAGTCCATGCGCGGTACGGTCGCCCTTCTTTATCTCATCAGCTGCGAAAACCGCTGGGGACTCCGTGACGGGCAATACCAGTTTAAAACCGAGGAGTTTACCTTCGGCTTAACCCGGGAACTTATTGAAAATCTGCTGATTAAGCATGTGGAGTGCGCACTGATCGAGCACAAGCCTGAGGAACGCTATCTGGCGGTTTACCAGTTCTACTACGCCAACGATCAGCGCCTGAAAGAAGTCGGTCATTCGTGGTTCGCAGAGTTTCTCGACGAGATTTTTGTAGATCTCGCTGCCCAGCTGCGCACCGGTAAAACAATGCCAGCCAATCACGTTTTGCATTAAGGAGCAATGAAGATGGCAATGAAAGCAGAATTAGCACCAGTAGCGGCCCGTGACCTGCAGATCATCGAGTATCGCGGTCAGCGAGTTGTGACCACTGAACAGCTGGCGGCAGGATATGGCGCAACCGAGCAGATGATCACCAACAACTTCAACCGCAACAAATCCCGGTTCGTTGAAGGTAAACATTACTTCAAGCTTTCTGGCGGAGATGTTGAAATTTTGCGCAACTCTTTCAGCGGACTGCAAATCTCAAGCAAAGCTCGCACCCTGACTCTTTGGACTGAACGCGGTGCAGCTAACCACGCCAAAATTCTCGAGACAGATCAGTCCTGGGAATTCTACGACGATATGGCTGAGTTTTATTTCACCCGCCGCGCCTCTATTGCAACGCCGGCAACACCGCTGACACTTAGCCGAAAAGAACTTGCCTTGATGGTAATTGAAGCCGAAGAACGCGCCGAAGCCGCTGCACTCGAAACCAGGACCCTCAGCGCCACTGTTGAAAGCCTGGAGAAGCACTTCACCAAAGGCATGACGATCCCAGCATTCAGCAAGGCGCTGAACGGCGTCAACATCAACAAAATGATGTGGTGGGCGTCCGAGCGTGGCTGGGTGTTTAACGAGCAACGCGACCCAGAGAAAGATCCGCGCTGGCGCGTCGCCTCATATGCCCGCGACAAATATCTGACGGAAGACCAGACGCAGATCACCCCGCACGGCAAGGATGCTTTCACGAAGTTTACGCCAGTACTGCTGGAGAAAGGCTGTCACCGTCTGTATCAGCTGTACATGAAAGGTGAGCTGCCAATGAAAAAGACTTGGAATGGCGAGTACAGCCACGACAAAGCGATTTATTCACCGGAGGCCAAATAATGGAACTGCTTCCTTGCCCACTTTGTGGCAACGATGAAATAGATTTCGATTCTGTGCTTTATGAAGGCGAGCCAATGTTTGTAGTCCGTTGCGATTGCTGCAGTGTGAGTCTAGCTCCGCAAGCTCGTGATATGGCTGCGGCCATCTGGAACCAGCGAGCACCACGGCCGAAAGAAGCGACAGATTCATACCAAATTCTTGAGCACCCATCAGTGGGGCGATTTCAGATCATTAAGCCGGAGGGCTTCTGAAGTGAATAATGATATCTGGAATCCGGCTGGCTCTATTGAGCTGGCCCACCGGCAGGCTCTGACATGTGTATGTGATGCCTACTTGTTTCATTTGGTCAGCCTGCACCGTCGCCCTGTATATCGCCACCAGTACGGTGATATTTCGCTTAATCAGACAGCATTACAGGGATTCATCGACTCGTACCTCGCTGATAAGGGATGGAGTATGGAGCGTCGCCGTGCACATTACATCCGGATGCTGGACCTGATCAAATATATGCATCGCAGCAATGCGGACTTCGTCGATTGGGGAACTGTGCCAGCTCTAAACCCAAGGGGCATCCGCTGGATGAATGCCTGTTTCTCAAGGCTGGGAGAGATGGTTAATAGTTTTGGCGGGTGGAATAACGTCGTGGCGAACGCAGACAGCGAGGTGAAATGATGGACCGTGCAATGATCAAGACCGACTCCCTGAACACAATTGGGGAATGCCTCGAGCAGCTGGCGCTGGCCGAAGAAGGCCTTATCGTAATCGACGGCCAACTGTTAAAGCATGATGCCGATCAGGCTTGGCGCAAGCGGGCAGAGAATGCCCGCCGGACCATTGGGCAAAAGAAGCGAATCATCACCGCTCGTTTATCTGTGCTTCGCCATCAGGAGAAAGAGCATAACCGGCAGATGCATCACACGCGTGACAGCTATCTGATTGCAGAGCTGCGGGAGATTGTCACGCCCTCTTCTTTCCTGCGCTGCGTACACCGCGCAGAAACAAAGCTGGAGGCCGCCAGTGAGTGAATCCAACTTGTTTGAATTGGTGGCGCTGATCAAGGCAGCAAAGAGCGATCCGTCAGCGATAGTCGATGCATTATGGGAGGCCGGTTATCGCCAGCCCGAAAGGAGCGAGAAGGAGGCGGCCAAAATAACTATCGACACCTTCTTCTACTGCATGGCGTTCGATATGCCGACAGATTTCTGGCCCCGCGATTATGACAGCGTTCTCCAGAATGAGCTGATGAACAGCAGTTATTTGGTGAGGATGGAGAGCTGGCCTACCGCCACCGCCAGCGAAATAGGCCAAAAGCGTTATCAACGCCGGATTTAGCAAGGAGGCCGCCAATGGGTGAAATGGTCGATTTGAATAATGCGTGGTGCCGCTGCCGTGGTCTGAGTGTGATGTGAGGTGATTATGAGCGACGTTGTTCTTCCTGGTACCGAATGACTGGGTTAGTGAAAAGGTTCTGATTGCGGTTACCGGGCCTCAAGCCCGGAACCATCCTCCGGGCCAGAAAAGAATGCTGGCTGGTTGGGCGGGAATATGTGCATGTTTCACCTGACGGAAATCCGAAACCTTTCCAGCGAGTGGCATGTATAACCGTAAAGCGGTCGATGCGTGGGGTGGCCTCAATGAAAAACAAACAGCCTGGGGTGATCTGAGGCCATGAAAAAGGTAATCTCATATCGCTCTTGGGCGTCTGGAGGAATCAATGGATAAAGTTACATATCCAACAGGCGTCGAAAACCACGGTGGCACATTGCGCATCTGGTTTAATTTCAAAGGTAAGCGTGTCAGGGGAGAACCTCGGTGTCCCTGACACCGCTAAGAACAGGAAGATCGCCGGGGAACTGCGGACATCGGTATGTTTTGCCATCAGAACAGGCACATTTGAGTACGCGTCACAGTTTCCGGACTCCCCTAACCTCAAGACTTTTGGGGTGGGTAAGAAAGAAATTACAGTGTCAGAGCTTGCCGAAAAGTGGCTGGATCTGAAGAGAATGGAAATCTGCGCGAACGCACTCAACCGTTATGAGTCAGTCGCAAGGAATATGGTGCCAAGGATCGGGGTAATCGGCTGGTGTCGGCGGTAACGAAAGAGGAATTACTGTATATCAGGAAGATTTACTGACTGGTCACCCAGATGCCAATGAAGGGGAAGGTCCCGGCAAAGGGACGAAGTGTTGTCACCGTAAATTATTACATGACAACTATTGCCGGAATGTTTCAGTTTGCCACAGATCACGGTTACTTAGAGGCGAACCCATTCGACGGGATCAAGCCTCTTAAAAAAGCCAGGGCAGAGCCAGATCCGCTAACTCGTGACGAATTTATTCGCCTGATTGATGCATGCCGGCATCAGCAGACGAAAAACCTGTGGTCACTAGCAGTATACACAGGGGTCCGTCATGGGGAGCTGACCTCCCTGGCCTGGGAGGATATCGATCTTGAAGCTGGAACAATAACAATCAGGCGCAATTATACAAAACTGGGTGAATTCACTCTACCGAAAACTGAGGCCAGTACCAACAGAGTGATACACCTCATTCAGCCTGCGATCAGCGTCCTGAGGAATCAGGCGGAAATGACCAGGCTTGGAAAAAAGCATCAGATCGATGTTCAGCTGCGCGAGTACGGCAGAACTGAGAGCCACGAGTGTACATTTGTTTTCAACCCTCAGCTGGTCAGAAGATGTCAGCAGGTGGGGATTATCTACAAAGTTGACTCGATAGGTGATTTATGGGACGCGGCTATGAAGCGAGCAGGGATAAAGCACAGGAAAGCATATCAGTCGCGTCACACGTATGCATGCTGGTCCCTGTCAGCTGGCGCTAACCCCAGCTTCATTGCCAGTCAGATGGGCCATGCGAGCGCCCAGATGGTCTTTAACGTATACGGTGCGTGGATGGCAGACAGCAGTAGTGAGCAGATCGCAATGCTGAATCAGAGGCTCGCGGATTTTGCCCCACAGATGCCCCAAAGCATACATAGCAGCGCCAGAGTATTATTGAAATCAGTAAGTTAGTTAATAACGCCCGACATGTTAACTGCGTGACGCGGCAATTTTAAAAATCACTAAAGAACGCCCAAGAGCATGTGTATTCTTTAGAATTATCAATTACATAAAATTCACTTCATATGAAAATCACCAAAGTTCATATGAGTAAAAATGTCCCACTCATGCCCCAAGCCGCCTCAAAAACAATTTTTTTGCCCCATCCATGCCCCATAGCTCTCTTCTGAAGTGCTATATACCTAACCGTTGACACTGTACAAATAACCAGTATAAATTCTCTTTAAAAATACAGTCGTTTCCGGAGGTCTTTATGTTCGTTGAGCTGGTCTATGACAAGCGTAATGTTGATGGTTTGGTTGGCGCCAGAGAGATTATTCTGGCTGAGCTAACGAAGCGGGTGCACCAGATTTTCCCTGATGCCGAAGTGAGGGTTAAGCCGATGCAGGCGAACGCCTTAAACAGCAACGCCAGCAAAAGTGATCGTGAAAAACTGAACCGAATGCTGGAAGAAATGTTTGATGAATCTGACATGTGGTTAACTTCAGAATCACCTACCGTTCGTCAGGTTGGTATTTGAGTTTTACTCAGGTAGTATTCCCGGCGATTGCTCGGGCATGAACACTGAGCAACCACCCGCCGCCCGTTCTTGCATACGACAGGCGGCGGTTTATTTTACGAAGCAGGCTCCTGTAAGGCCGCTTCACTCGATTCTTTCTGACGCTTATTCCAGATGCTATCCCCAGGCATGTCGAGGCGTACGTCGATCCAGCTGTTGGCCGGAACATCCATAGGAGCCCCCTTTGTTTTGACGATCTCCCCTTCATCGCTCAGCATGTATTTCCGCTTAAAAAGCCGAATCGTCAGCCCACCGCTTTCTGTCTGCTCTGCTTCAACAACACCCAGTTCCCCCATACCGCCAGGGTCCATTGGCGGCAGCAGCTGCCAGCCTTCTGATGCCAGGCCATCCGAACCGGTAAGAATATATACCCCAACTTCCAGCCGAGAGATTTTGATCCCTTCAGCCTCGGCGTTCGCCGTACCGCACCCGCACCAGACAAAACCTGGTTCATCTATATCAGTGCGTTGACATTCCTCCTGGCTTTTCACAATACGGGCAACCGGTGAAGCAGCCTTAAGAGTTCCGTCGCTGGCTTTGGTGGTATTACCATCATCGTAAACTTTTCGCCAGGCATTGAAACTGAGAGCCTCTCGAGTGCGCCAAAAGAAACCAATTTGCCCCCTGGCTGCAAACTGTGCAGCATAACCTGCATCGGTATGGTGAGATGCA